>CATLIG010000005.1 GCA_949948985.1 uncultured Clostridia bacterium
TACGAATTATTTCAAATTCTTCTTTACTAATGTCACTTGGATACTTATGCATTTATCTCGCCTGCCTATAATTTTTTTTATATTATAACTCATTTTTATAAATTTATAAAGATTTTAGACAGGCTCTAATAGATAAAATAGACTTGTTTAATAATCTAATAGATAACGGCTGACAAAAAAATCTTTTGTCAGCCGCTATCTATTAGATTACTGAACAGGTTTGTTTTTTTCGTAATTTATAGTCAATCAACTTGAAAATGAGTAAAAGGAAGCAATATAAAAATTATTTTCGCAAGGCAGTGGAAGGAGAGCTCAGCCATAACCTATGCCGACTGACTGGGGCGCATAGGCGAGCAGCAAAGCGTAGCTTTGCGACTAGCCACTAACAAAGCGAAAAGGATTTTTATCCGCTGAACTTGTTCAATTTTTAAGTTGATTTATACATAGCGGTGGAAAAATTTTTATTGACATATGTAGATGAACGATATATAATTATATATAGATAATCTATATATAAAGGAGGTTTACATATGGCAATAGACAAAAGTTTATTAACAGGAAGTACTACTACGCTTATATTAAAGTTATTGGAGGAAAAAGATATGTACGGCTATGAGATGATAGAAACTCTTGCTGAAAGGTCAAATCATACGTTTGATTTAAAGTCCGGTACGCTTTATCCTATTTTGCATTCTCTTGAAAAAAATGATTATGTCGAATCTTATGAGGAAAGAGCAGGCAATGATAGAATAAGAAAGTATTATCACATTACCGATAAGGGCAGAACTGTTCTTAACGAAAAGCACGAGGAATGGAATATATATTCGTCTGCTGTAAATAAAATACTGAATGGAGGTAATTACTATGTCACCGAATGAGTTGATTAAAAAATACAGTAATGATGTTTGTGAGCAGATAAGGTGGAAAAAGGCAAAGCCTTCCATAGCTCTTGAAATTGAAAATCACATTTATGACCAGAGAGACGCTTATATGGCTGACGGGGAAAACGAGGAAAATGCCACGAAAAAGGCTGTTGCTCAAATGGGCGACCCTGTAAGTGTAGGGCGGGAGTTTGACAATGTGCTTAAACCTAAGCCACAATGGACTATATTGATTATTACGGGAATATTAATGACAATAGGGATGTTTATAAGCTATTATGTGAATACGTCTTTGGATTTTGCCGAAGGATTTAAGATAGTTCCTTACATTATGGCTTTTGGTATATTGATTGGCTGTTATTTTATTGATTTTACTTTTTTGGGAAGGTACCCTATACAAATTTACATAATAACCGTAGTGTTGTCTTTTATAGGATTATTGTTGGGAATAGAGGTTAACGGCAGAGCATATTTATCTTTTGGATATTCTTTTCCTTTATCCTATCTGGCTTTGATTTTTCCTTTTGTTTTTTCATTGTTTGTTTACGCTATGAGAAACAAAGGTCTTAAAGGGATTATTTTAAGCGGATTTTCCTGTATTCCTATGATTATAATTCTTATGATGGTGCCAAGTGTTATAGGTATTGTTTTGTTTATGGCTGTAGCGCTTATAATTCTTTACTTTTTTACGGCAAAAGGGTGGTTTGGTGTAGATAAAAAGCAAGGCTTTATAGTTATAACAGTGTCTGTTTTTGCTGTAATTACGCTTATATTATTTAAAATGCCGGAATACGTTCTAGACAGGCTTATTTACGCTTTTATTCCAAGCGATGATATACACGGAAGAGGGTATATTTATCATGTAATAAGCGAGTATCTTTCAGAGTCGTCCTTTTTCGGTAAAGGAAATATTCCTCAGGGAATGGGAGAAATATCAAGATATCTTCCCTGTATAAATTCCGATTACAGTCTTATTTATATTATTCATGAGTTCGGATTTATAGTTTTAGTTATAGCTGTAGTTATGCTGTCATTATTTTTATTTACGGTATTTTACAAAACTTACAGGCAAAAAAATGTTCTTGGAAGTTTAATAGCTGTTTCTGTGACAGGAACGTTTCTGTTTCAGATTCTGTTTTCCTTTTTAGGAACTTTCGGACATGCAGTAGGCTCGTCAATAGGCTTGCCTTTTATATCCTGCGGAAATACTTTAATTGTGATTAACGCAGCTTTAACAGGTTTTTTGCTCTCGGTATTCCGTACAGGATACATTTATAAAGAGTCTGTTTCAAACGATACGGTTAAAAGAAAAAATCCTATTTTCTCTTATAGTAACGGCAAATTTACTATTAACATGGGTGGAAAGTAAAAATTTTTCTTGACATAAAAATAATTGGTGTTATAATTATTATAAAGCTAAGATAAGGATAAGTAGGTTATTTGCTGTCTTTCAGAGAGAAACGCAGGGGATTCCCTTTTCTGAAAGCGTTTTATGCACAGTTTATAGCTGAAACCACCTTTGAGCGACTTTAATAGAGTACGTTTATCCGCGTTAAGGACTTTTGAGAGCCGTTTTCGGCTGAATTTGGGTGGAACCACGATTTTTTCGTCCCTTTTCCTTTTTGGATAAGGGGCTTTTTTATTTGTATTATAGAATTTTTATTGTTTCGCCATAAAAGCTTATCAAACAGGTATAATATAAAAACATATATGATATGCTGTTGATTTTATTTTTATTCTGGAGGTAATTTTATGATTAATGTAAAGCTTAAAGACGGAGATTCAAAACAATTTGAACAGGGTATAACTGTTTTAGATGTAGCGAAAGATATAAGCGAGGGTCTTGCCAGAAATACTTTTGCCGGACTTTTAAACGGCGAAGTTGTTGATATAAGAACAACCCTTAACGAGGACTGCGAGCTTAATCTTTTGACATTTGACACGCCAGAGGGGAAAAGAGCTTTCCGTCATACCGCGTCGCATATTTTAGCGCAAGCTGTAAAAAGACTTTATCCACAGGCTAAGCTCGCCATAGGACCGTCTACTGATGATGGATTTTACTATGATTTTGACAGAGAACCTTTTACTCCTGACGAGCTTGAGGAAATTGAGAAAGAAATGAAAAAGGTTGTTAAAGAAAATATTAAAATCGAAAGATTTGAGCTTCCAAGAGATGAAGCAATTAAATTTATGGAAGAAGCCGGAGAACCTTATAAAGTTGAACTTATTAATGATTTGCCGGAAGACGCTGTTATTTCTTTTTACAAACAGGGTGATTTTACAGACCTTTGCGCAGGACCTCATCTTGTGTCAACAAAAGCCGTTAAGGCATTTAAGCTGACTTCTGTTGCCGGAGCTTATTGGAGAGGCAGTGAAAAAAATAAAATGCTTACAAGAATTTATGGCACCGCTTTTACAAAAAGCGAAGACCTTAAATTATATCTTGAAAGAATTGAGGAGGCTAAAAAACGTGACCACAGAAAAATAGGAAAAGAACTGGGGTTATTTACGTTTATGGAGGAAGGTCCAGGATTTCCTTTCTTTTTGCCTAAGGGTATGGTGCTTAAAAATACTCTTATTAATTTTTGGAGAGAAATTCATGAAAGAGAAGGTTATGTAGAAATTTCAACCCCTATTATGCTTAACAGACAGCTTTGGGAAACATCGGGTCACTGGGGTCACTACAAAAACAATATGTATACTACGGTTATTGATGATGAGGATTTTGCAATAAAGCCTATGAACTGTCCAGGAGGTCTTTTGGTTTACAAGTCCTCTCAGCATTCTTACAGAGATTTGCCTATAAGAATGGGTGAGCTTGGAATTGTTCACCGTTATGAAAAATCGGGACAGCTTCACGGTCTTATGCGTGTAAGATGTTTCACTCAGGATGATGCCCATATTTTTATGACTTCCGAACAAATTAAAGATGAAATTAAAGGCGTTGTTCGTATAATTGACGAGGTGTACAGCCTGTTTGGATTTAAGTATCACGTGGAGCTTTCAACAAGACCTGAGGACAGTATGGGAAGCGATGAGGATTGGGAAGTCGCTACAAATGGTCTTAGAAACGCTTTGGACGACCTTAAAATGGATTATGTGGTAAACGAGGGTGACGGCGCTTTTTACGGTCCTAAAATTGATTTTCACCTTGAGGACTGTCTTGGAAGAACATGGCAGTGCGGTACTATTCAGCTTGATTTCCAACTTCCTCTTCGTTTTAATACAGAATATGTCGGGGCGGACAATGAAAAACATAGACCTATTATGATTCATAGAGTGGTATTTGGTTCTATTGAAAGATTTATAGGTATTTTGACAGAACATTTTGCGGGAAATTTCCCTACATGGCTTACTCCGGTACAGGCGGCTGTTTTGCCTATTTCCGAAAAATTCCACGATTATGCCGAAAAGGTTGTGAAAAATTTACAGGAAAACGGTATAAGGGTCCAGGCGGATTACAGAGCTGAAAAAATTGGATATAAAATCAGAGAGGCCAGACTTCAAAGAATTCCTTATTTACTTGTTGTAGGTGAAAAAGAGGCCCAGAATGACGAGGTTTCTGTTAAAAGCAGAGGAGAAGACTTAGGAACTGAAAAAATTGATGAGTTTATTAGAAAAATAAAAGAAGAAATTGACAGCAAAGAAAGAAAATAAAAATTAGAACTGCTATAAACCACCGCAGCAGCGATTGATAAGAGATTTTTTTGTCAGACGAAACCTGATTTTTGCGGTAAATTTCCAATCCTTTCAATAAAGTCAGGTAAAGTATGGTATAAAAAGGTCTGTCAAGCGATACTGCTGCGGTTATAGAACAGGTCTATTATAGCCGTTTTTGGAATTTTTAGCGCTGAACAATAGACCTGTTTAAAAATTATTTTGTATTATTTCCCATATTCCAAATGATACTAAAATTACTGCTGTAAAAAAATTAAACCACGGAAAGATAAATGCCAAAAACATTCCTATTCCTAAACAAAGGCATATTATTCCGATTATTTTTTTCGGACAGAGCATTTTATCAATTCCTTTTTTTATTATATATAATATGCAAAGGTGGCAGGAATATTGAAACGGATTTTTATAAAATTATACATATAAGTCCGCCGTTTCCCTCATTTATTATTTTCTGAAGAGTTTCCTGAAGTTTTATTCTTGCGTCCTCGGGCATTTGATAAAGTTTTGTGCTTAATCCCTCATTTACAAGGTCGTGAAGTGATTTTCCGAATATATTATATTCCCATATCTTTGATTTATCGTCATCATACTGCTCTTTTAAATAGTCGGCAAGTTCTTTGCTCTGTTCCTCGCTTCCGACAATAGGCGCGACTTCTGTTTCTATATCCGCTCTTATAAGGTGTATGCTGGGAGCGGAGGCTTTCATTTTTACTCCGTATTTTGAGCCGTGCTTTATTATTTCAGGTTTTTCAAGCTGCATTTCTTCCAGAAGAGGAGTAACTACTCCATAGCCTTTTGTTTTTACTTCCTCAAGCGCGTATTTTATTTTATCATATTCTTTTTTAGCATCGGCAAGAATTTTTATTGTGGATATGAGTTTATAATCTCCATCTATATCAAGTCCTGTCGTTTCGCTTAGTATATTATAAAATAAATTGTCATTTACGGAAATTTCAATATTAGCCGTTCCCTCACCGGGATTTATGGTTTCTATATAGCTCTTTTTAATATGCTCGTTTTCGGTGAATATGGAAAGAAAACCGTCAAGCTCTCTTAATTTTGTTATTTCTTTTAAAAAGTCTTTTACTGTTTTTATCAAAAGCTGTTTTAGCCAATGATTTATATTTAATGTTTCTATCCATTTCGGCAGGTTTATATGTATTTCAGAAATCGGAAACTCATATAATACTTTTTCAAGAATATCCGTTATGTCTTCCGCTTTTAACTGGGCGCAGTTTACAGCGATTACAGGAACTTTATATTTTTCTGTCATTTTATTTTTTAGTTCCTCAGTTTCGTTGGCATATGGTTTTGATGTGTTTAAAAGAACAACAAAGGGTTTGTTCAATGCCTTTAGCTCGTTTATTACACGTTGTTCGGGCATTATATAGGCGCTTCTCTCAATATCGGTTATTGAGCCGTCTGTAGTTACCACGATTCCTATTGTAGAATGATTTGTTATTACTTTTTTTGTGCCTATTTCAGCCGCCTCGGCAAAAGGGATTTTTTTATCCGACCAAGGAGTATTTACCATTCTTGGCGTGTCACCGTCTAAGTGACCTGTAGCTCCCGCTACAAGATAACCTACGCAGTCAATCATACGCATTTTAAAATTTACGTTGTTATTTATTGTAAGTTCTATAGCCTCGTTTGGTATGAATTTTGGCTCTGTTGTCATTATAGTTTTTCCCGCGGCACTTTGAGGGAGTTCATCTTTTGCCCGCTCTTTATCATGGCTGTCGACTATATTGGGAATTACCATCAAATCCATAAATCTTTTTATAAATGTTGACTTTCCACTTCTTACAGGTCCTACAACGCCTATGTATATGTCGCCGTTTGTTCTTTCCGATATATTTTTGCAAATGTCGTAATTTTCCATAGTTATCCTCCTGTCTTTCCTTTTTATAATACTTATATGTATGAGAATGCTATTTTTTTTATTCACGTTTATGCTATTCAAATTAAAATATTTATATTGACGAGAGGCGTTAATTTATATATAATATATAAATACGCTGGAATGTCAATTTATTCAAGTTTTAAATTTATAGCAATTCGCAAAATTTTTAGCGCGAAACAATAAAAGAATTTATTGATATATCAGATTTTATTAAATAGTATCTGTTTGTTATTTTATTGTTTCGCTGTAGATTATTTTACGTTTTGGCTGATACCCTCGGAAAAATTTATATAGGAGATGTGATTTATGGACTTATCTAATGTTGTTATTTTGGTAAAAGAAGGGGGCCAATCTTTAGAAAATCCTGTTGCCACTCAGGAAAACGCTGATAATCAACAGCAGGCTGGCTCTGTACAGGAAAATTCACAGGCAGGCGCGGATTCTGCCGGGGCAGGATTTGGAATAGGCGGTATTGTGATTTATATTATTGGTTTAATTGCGTTGTTTTATTTTTTTGCTATAAGGCCTCAGAAAAAAAGAGAAAAAGAACTTTCAAACATTCAAAACTCAATTCAGGTTGGCGACTGGGTTATGACGTCAAGCGGATTTTACGGAAAGGTTGTGGATGTTGCCGATCAGGTTTTTGTCGTTGAGTTTGGAACAAACAAAGGCGTAAGAATTCCTGTAAGAAAATCTGAGATTATAGGAAACAAGGAGCCTAACCTTACTATGTCTCATTTGGGAACAGAAGAAAAAGAAAGTAAGTAAAAAGACGCTTTTAAAATTGCTGTGAAATGAGTAAGAGGCGATTATAAGCTTTGTTTACAAATTTCATTTTGACACTTCTGTATATAAAAACAGAGAACGTTTTTACGTTCTCTGTTTTTTGCGGATGTTTAAACACGTTCAGACATATAATAAAGAAGTTCTTCTGTTGCCTCCCACCCAAGACAAGGGTCTGTAATTGATTTTCCATATATGCCATCTTCAATTTTTTGATTGCCCTCTTCAATATAGCTTTCTATCATAAAGCCTTTTATTATTTTTCTTAATGTATTATTATATTTCCTGTTATGAAGCACCTCTTTTACTATTCTTGGCTGTTCATAAAATCTCTTTTTTGAGTTTGAATGATTTGTGTCAATTATTATTGATGGATTTTCATAGCCTTTATCATAGTACATCTCAATAGCTCTTGTAATATCCTCATAATGATAGTTTGGTATATTATCCCCATGCTTGTTCACAGAACCTCTCATTATCGCATGGGCAAACGGATTTCCGCTTGTTTTTACCTCATAGCCTCCGTATACAAAATCATGAGATGACTGCGCTGCCCGAATTGAGTTAAACATTACATTTAAATCACCGCTTGTAGGATTCTTCATTCCAACAGGTACATCTATACCGCTTGCTGTAAGCCTGTGCTGTTGGTTTTCAACACTTCTGGCTCCCACCGCTATATATGTCAAAAGGTCAGCTACAAAAGGAAGATTTGAGGGATACAGCATTTCGTCCGCGGCTGTAAGGTGAGATTCAGATATTGCCCGTATATTAAGTTTTCTTATAGCGTGTATGCCTTCTACCATATTTGAGTCTTTTTGAGGGTCGGGCTGATGCATTATTCCTTTATACCCCTCGCCTGTAGTCCTTGGTTTTCCTGTATAAATACGAGGAACTATGAAAAGTGTATCTTTAACCTTTTCATTAATTTTTGCGAGTCTTGAAATATAATCGCATACTGAATCTTCATTATCGGCGGAACAAGGTCCTATTATTACGATAAATTTATTACTTTTGCCCTCAAGAATCTCTTTGATTTCTTTATCTCTTTTATCTTTAATCTTTTTTAAGTGTGAGGGAAGAGGATTTTCAGCGACAATTTCTTCCGCAGAAGGTATTTTTCTTACATTTGTGAAACTCATAAAAACACTCCTTATTATTTACAGTTGAAATTTTTAAAAATATCGGATAAATGTTGTAAAAAGTGCAATAAAAAATAGGATATGATTTTTAATTGTTATTTTGTTTACATTAATTACGGCAATTAACCAATATTTTATGATTACAGCGAAACAACAGCGGTTTTTGCAAACCTATATATACACAAGCGGTTTGTAAAACTTTTAGCGCAAACTGATAAAAGGATTCCTTGATATATCAGATTTTATTAAATATTAGCTGTTTATTGTTTCGTTATAGTAGATTATTTTATTGTTACGTTTTAAAAATTTTGTGAATTCTTTATAATCATAACTTTTATTTTATAATTAGTCAAGTTTTTAAGAATAATAAAATTTTATGGGAATTGTGTTATTTGGTAAAACTGACGAAATTTATATTCTAAAATTATCCATTTGTTAGAAAATGTTATTAAATTTAAAACTTTAATTGAATGTTTCTTTATTATTTGGTATAATTAGTGAAAAGTATTTATAATTTTTATAAAGGAGGATTTTTTAAAATGAAAAAGGGAAATGTTATTGTTGGACAGTCAGGAGGACCTACCTCTGTTATTAATTCAAGTCTTGCCGGAGTTTTTAAAGCTGCTAAGGACGGAGGAGTTGATAAAATTTATGGAATGAGAAATGGTATTCAGGGACTTCTTGAAAACAAATATGTTGATCTTAAAGAGTATCTTAAGGACGGACTTGATATTGAGCTTCTTAAACGTACGCCTTCTTCTTATCTTGGCTCATGCAGATTTAAACTTCCTGAGATTTCTGAAAATGAGCAAATGTTTAAAGATATATTTGCTATTTTAGAAAAACTTGAGGTAAAATATTTCTTTTATATCGGCGGAAATGATTCTATGGACACAACTAAAAAACTTTCCGAATACGCTAAAGCAATTAACAGCGATATAAGATTTATGGGCGTTCCGAAAACTATTGACAACGACCTTGCTGTAACAGACCATACTCCCGGATATGGAAGTGCCGCTAAATACATTGGCAGCAGTATTAAAGAAATTATCCGAGACGGACTTGTATATAACTATCCAAGTATAACCGTTGTTGAGATTATGGGCAGAAACGCCGGATGGCTTACAGCCGCAGCCGCTATCGCTAAAGGCGATGACTGCGAGGGTGTGGATATGATATGTCTTCCGGAAGTGGATTTTGATATTGATAAGTTTTTGGCTAAAGTTGAGGAAAATAAAACAAGATCTCAGGTTATCGCTGTTTCAGAGGGTATTAAGACAAAAGAAGGTAAATATGTATGTGAAATGTCAAGAGGCGATGTTGGAACAGATTCTTTCGGACATAAAGCTTTAAGCGGTACAAGCCAGTATCTCTGCCAGCTTATCGGTGAAAAGACAGGCTGCAAGACAAGGTCTGTTGAGTTTAGTACTCTTCAGAGATGCGCTTCTCATATGGCTTCAAGAACAGATGTAGAGGAAGCTTTTATTGCCGGAAGCAAAGCTGTTGAGGCTGCTTTTGACGGTGAAACAGGAAAGGTTGTTATTTTTGAGAGAATTTCAACAGCTCCTTATCAGATGATTACTCATGTGGCTGATGTTGATAAAATTGCTAATGTTGAAAAGAAAGTTCCTATGGAATGGATAACATCTGATGGTATGAATGTTAATGACAAGATTACAGAGTATATAAGACCTCTTATACAGGGAGAAATGACTCAAATTATGGTAAACGGACTTCCTAAACATATTGTACTTAAATAAAAATGCAGGCTGAATGATGGTTTATTTTTGCTAATGCTTATATTTATTTGATTTTAAAATTTCCGGCAAAAGTTTTTCGCTTTTGCCGGAACATAATAAAATTTAATATTTACATTTTGTTTTATAACAAAACAATAAAAGAATGAATAGGGGATTTTTCATAAAATATGCTATATTAAGAAATTCTTTTATTATTTTGAAATAAAAATTTTGTGAATTGTTATAATTTTATTATTCTTGTATAATTCCTTGCTTTTTATTGTTTTTAATTTTGTACATATCAGATAATAAAGTCGATATTAATTATTTTTAAATTATGGTTATTTTTATAAAATAGTAATGAAGGCGGTTTATTATGGGAAATGTTATAAAAAAAATTAAGTATTATAGTATGGAATTTATAAAAAAATTTGAGGAAAATGAAATTATATATTTTGCTAACGCTTTGACATACAAACTTTTGCTTGCTATGTTTCCTTTTGTAATATTTCTTATGACGCTTCTTGGCTTTTTTGATATTGAAATAAATGATTATTTGATAAATATTATAAGTTCTATGCCCAAAGACGTTAAGGAAATATTTCTTGTTTTTATTCAGGAGGTTGTGTATACAAAAAATGTAAGTCTTCTATCGATAAGTCTTCTGATAAGTATATTCAGTGCTTCATCCGGATTTAATTATTTTATAAAAGGTATTAATAAAGTTTTCGATATTGACGATGGCAGAGGAGTTATTAAAAAAAGGCTTATAAGTATTTTGCTTGTATTTGTTTTTTCTTTCCTCATAATCGCTTCGCTTATTTTATTTATTTTTTGTGACGCTATTGAGGATTTTTTTATTGATTTTATATCATCCGATGATATAATAAAAGATATATTCGGTATGACGGGCTATATCATAAATGTTATAGCACTTTTTATTATTCTCATAGTTACGTTTAAAATATCATTATATGGAAAGATAAGGTTTAAACAGCTTGTTCCGGGAACAGTTATTGTTGTATGCGGATGGCTTTTTATGAGTAAGATTTTTAATATTTATATAAATAATTTTTCTAAGATATCCGTTGTTTATGGAAGTTTGGGGAGTATATTTGTATTGCTTATATGGATTAATATGTTGTCTGTACTCGTACTTTCGGGAAGTCAGATTAACGCTATAATATTGGAAAAAAACGCTGTTTTAAAAACAGACGATAATTGATATATGTAAAGTTATAATAAACAACATAAAAATTTATTTACATCTTTGTCTTTTGCGGTTACAGGTTATACATTTTCAGTGTATAAGGAGTTGATATTATGAAATTTTATAACAAGCTTAAATTTTTTATCAGACTTAGTCTTATGTGTGCTATAATGTTTGATATGATTGTGATTTTTGAGGCGGTAATGAGAAACAATACTTATATATTGTTTTTATGTTTAATCTCAATATTTGTTTTTATTATACCTATTTATTATACCGCTTATATTTTTGAAAAGCAAAAACAGCAGATTGATACGGATTTATATAGATATTTTGACTCTATAAAAAATATGATAAAAGGCGACTGTGATTTTTTTGAGGATTTGCCTGATGATTTTGAGAAAGAAATTGAAAAAGATAAAGACAGAGAATTATATTATAATCTTATAAAAGAAAATAAAAAATTGTTTTTTGAATTGAAAAATAAGGATAAGCTTCTTGACGAGATTCTTTTCTCAACGATTATCAATCGTGATACTGAAAAATTTCTTGCAGATATTATGCCTAAAATTATAAATATAACACAAAGTCAGTTTATTGTTTTTTATATGGTGAATAAAATTACAAATAAGCTTGAGATAAAGTCAAGTATAGGTTTTGGAAAAAGTATATATAGCCAGTTTGATATGAATATGGGCGAAGGTTTTTTGGGAAAGGCGGCTATTGACAATAAAGTTGTGCTTATAAAAGAAGTTAATGATGACTCAATATATGTGACAAAAACATTTTTGGGAGATATTAAACCAAAAAATATTATAGCGGCTCCAATAAACGATATCGACGATGAGAATGATGTTTTATGTGTTTTCGCTATGGGGTCGGTATACGAGTATTCCGAAAAACATATTGCTATTGTTGAGGATATCAGAAAATATATGTCTTACGCTATTATAAACGGCACGTTTTACAATAAAAGCCTCAGGGTTACAAATGAGCTTAAATTTCAAAATCAGCTTATTCAAAATCTTAATGAAAATCTTGAATTTAAAATTAAAGAAAGAACCGGCGTTTTAAACAATATTTTCAACAGTATGGAGGAATATTTTATTATATCAGTTGATATAGATGGTAATATTAATATGATTAACGATGGAGCGGTTTCAGAGTTTGATATTATAAGGGAAGAATTTATAGGAAAAAATATGCTATCTTTGCCAAATATTGAAGCGTATATAAAAGACACTCCTTTAGACTGTATTAATGATGTTTTAAAAAAGGGCAAGACAAAAATTACTTATACATCTGAAAGCAATAATGATAAAGTCGGTATGAGCATAGAAACGGAGGTATTTCCTGTTAAAAACGAATACAATGAAATAACAGGAGTTACATTTGTTATGAAAGATATATCTCACAATAATGATTTTAACGTTCTGGATACCGATAAAAAACTTATTGAGTTTATGTTGGAGGAAAGCGATGATTCTTTAATTATTATTAATGAGGAATATGAAATTGAAGGAGTAAGCAAAAATGCCGAATATCTTATAGGCATTAACAGAAAAGAAGCATATGGTATTATGGTATGGGATATATTTACGGAAAAACAAAAGGTCAGGGCTTTTGTTGATTATGCTTTTAAAAATAAAGATGCGAAAAATTTTAATACGGTCGCAGTGAATACAAAAATTAATATTAATATGAAAGTAAAGCTTATTGGCGATGAAAATGGAGACTCAAAAAAACTTATTATATATTTATAAATAGGAGCGTATTAAACAATAAAACAGACAAGCTTTGTAATTAATAACAAATTTTTCTGTTTTGTTATGTTCTTGCAAAACATTTCCTGATTTTTTTGAAATACTTGTAAAGTTCCTGCAAAAATCAGGATTCGGCTGTCAAAAAAATCTTTTGTCAGCCGTTATTACTTAGGTTATTAAACAGGTCTAATGTTTCTTCCTGATTTTGCGTTTAAAAGACGAAACGTTTTTTATCAGGATTTTGAATAAAATATTTTTTTTCTTAATTTATCGAAATTGCTACATCTTTATTTTAAACGGGTCTTTTATAGTCAATCTTTGGATAGGTTTGTTATAAATTTGTTTTGTTGATTATTTTTTCGTGAAAAAACTGTAATTTGACATAGTAAACCGATAATAGTATAATTGTAGTAAAGCTCTATATGTTTTATTGAATGGCAGGTGGAAAAATTGAGTTTTTTTAGCAATGTGCTGAACTTTATAAATAAATTTAAAAGTCAGAACAATGAGGAAAAAGAAGTTTATGAATATACGAAATTTAACGAGTTTTTATATGACGCGTCAACGGAAACCGAGCATAAAATAGTAAAACACGTTATCATTTTATGTAATAAGGCTTTGCTGGCGTGCAGACAACGGATTTATCTTATGAGAAAAATTAAGGAATATGACGCCCGTCTTAAAGAAGTAGAGTGTTATAATCAACTATCTGAGGAAGAAGCAAGGGAGCTTAAATCACTTATTGAGCAATTCGTATCGCTCACTAAGGAAAGAAATATTTTAAGGTATCAGATTGTTGATTTTGACAGAGGAGTAACAAAACTTGAAAATATTGAAAACGATGCTGAAGATGCTGTTGAGAAAATGCGTGACGCTGAATATAATCAAAGAATATTTAAACAGGATATAGGTTATCTTCAGATGGAAAAGGAAGACCTGAAAGAAGAACAGTCCAAGCTCGTTTTTGGTCTTAATTTTATTTATAAATTTAGTATCGCTATGCTCCTTTTATTCGGTGTGGGAATTATCGTGCTTTCTTTGTCTAATATTTTTATAAAGATGACGATATTTTTTTCTCTGAGTATTATTGCTATATTGGTAATATGCGTTATTTCCCTTGTTTATTTTTTCAGAAAGAAACTTACTTATGAGCTTAAAATTAATATAAAAAAACAGGAAAAGCTTGTTGAGATTTTAAGCAAAAAAAATGTGCTTTACTCTTATTATACAAATTTTCTTAAATATGAATATAACAAATTTCAGGTGAGAAATTCTGATATGCTCGCATCGCATATTAAAGAATATGACAATTATAAACATCTTACATCTAGATATGATTCTATAAGAAATATTATGTATCAAACGCAGGAGCTTCTTGAAAAATTTCTTAGAAATAAAAAGATTAATATGGACGAGGTTTCTATTGAAAAATTTGCAAATACAATCTCTATTGACGATAAAATAGAGTATTGCAAAGAAATTAACATATCGAAAGCGGAAGCGGAACAAAAGCTTAAAGAAGTTGATGAAAAACATGAAAACTTATGGAAACAGGTTGTGGATATAGGGAAAAAAGACTGGTCAGGAAAAGAAATAATAGAAAATCTTATGAATGCCTATTTGCGAGAGGCGGAAAAAATCAACGTTGAGATTGATATTGATGAAAATTATGACAGTCAAATGGAGGCGGAACTCGCCGGTGCGGGAGATTGATGCGTTATGGTCGGTATTTCATTTGCTTTGATTTTATCAGGAATATTGATTTTTGCCTTTTCTTTTGTTATTAAATTTGGAAAAAAGGATTTTGACAGGGATTTTTCAGAGGCTGTCAGAAATTTTGAAAAACAAAAAGCTCTTGAGAAATTTAATGAAAATATTGACAATCAGACAGAAAAGTCAGATAATATAAAAGAAAATTTATATGATACATTTGAAGAGGATTTTGAAAAAACACAGTCTGAAGAAGATTTTCAGGATATGGTATATGATGAGAATTATGAAAGTGATGATGAGGACTTCGGAGAGCTTATGAAACAGTCAAAGGCATTTGTTCGTCTTGTGGGGATTGCGTTAATTGTTATAGGTGTTGTTTCTTTTTTTATTAACGGTAATATTTTCTAAAATTGTTTAATAATTTATCTGAAATCGTGTGATAAAAAAATCTCTTTATATATAGTCAATCAACTTAAAAATAAGTAAGTTCGGCGGCTAAAAATCCTTTTTGCCGTGTTGCCGTCGGTCGGCATAGGCATTCGGCTATGCTTTCCCTTCGCCGCCTTGCAAAAATAATTTTTAGCTTGCCTCCTTTTTCTCATTTTCAAGTTGATTGACTATATCAGGTTTTATTAAAAACATTTTATTTATTCTTTTATTATTTTGCAATTATAGTAAATGATAAATAAATTTGCCGTTTACTATAATTATTATGATATTTCTTTGCGAAACTACTAATACGTTTTACTTTTTATATACAGGAGGACTTTACTTTATGAAAAAGCAGTTTGAAAAAAATTATGACCCTTCGGTTGTTGAGGACCGAATATATAAAAATTGGATTGAAAATAAATATTTTCACGCTGAAGTCGATAAATCTAAAAAACCTTTTACTATTGTTATTCCGCCTCCGAATATTACAGGACATCTGCACATGGGGCATGCTCTTGATGAAACTATGCAGGATATTCTTATCAGATGGAAAAGAATGCAGGGATTTAACGCCTTATGGGTTCCGGGGACAGACCATGCCAGTATTTCAACAGAGGTTAAAATTGTTGAGAAAATGGCACAAGAGGGACTGAAAAAGGAGGATGTTGGCAGAGATGAATTTCTTAAACGCGCGTGGGAATGGAAAAAAGAATATGGGGGAACTATTTTAAATCAGCTTAAAAAACTTGGAAGTTCCTGCGATTGGGACAGAGAACGTTTTACTATGGACGAGGGACTTTCTAATGCTGTTTTGACTGTATTTACTAAGCTTTATGAAAAAGGATGGATATACAAAGGAGAAAAGCTTATTAACTGGTGTCCTAAATGTCAGACTACTATTTCAGACGCTGAGGTTGACCATATTGATATGGCGGGAAGTTTTTGGCATATCAAATATCCAATTAAAGGTACAGACAGGTTTTTACAGTTCGCTACGACAAGACCTGAAACTATGCTAGGTGATACGGCTATTGCCGTTAATCCTAAGGACGACAGGTATAAAGATATTGTGGGTATGACCTGTATTATTCCCTTTGTTGACAGAGAAATTCCGATTATTGCCGATTCTTATGTTGATATGGAATTTGGTACAGGTGTGGTTAAAATTACTCCTGCTCATGACCCTAATGATTTTGAGGTTGGAGAAAGACATTCTCTTCCGAGAATTAATATTATGAACGATGACGGTACAATTAATGAAAACGGCGGAAAATTTGAAGGCCTTGACAGATACGATGCAAGAAAAGCTATTGTGAAAGAGCTTGATGAAATGGGTCTTCTTGTTAAAATTGAGAATATTAATCATTCTGTAGGAGTTCACGAAAGATGTAATGAGGTAATTGAGCCTTTGATTAAAAAACAATGGTTCGTGAAAATGTCTGATATGGCAAAACCCGCTATTGAGGCATATAAAAGCGGAAAGCTTAGGTTTGTTCCGGAGAGATTTGGAAAAGTTTATCTACATTGGCTTGAAAATATTCGTGACTGGTGTATTTCCCGTCAGCTTTGGTGGGGACACAGAATTCCCGCTTATTATTGTTCCTGCGGAGAAGTTGTTGTATCCGCTGAACAGCCTGAAAAATGTCCTAAATGTGGTTTGAGAGATTTAAAACAGGACGAGGATACTCTTGATACATGGTTTAGTTCAGCTCTATGGCCTTTCTCAACTCTTGGATGGCCTGAAAAAACTCCTGAACTTGATTATTTTTATCCGACAAATGTTCTTGTAACAGGGTATGACATTATTTTCTTCTGGGTAGTGAGAATGGTATTTTCAGGAATTGAGCAAATGGGTGAAATCCCTTTTAATGATGTACTTATACATGGTCTTATAAGAGATTCTCAGGGAAGAAAAATGAGTAAATCTTTAGGAAACGGAATTGACCCTCTTGAGGTTATTGATAAGTTTGGAGCGGACGCTTTACGTCTTACGTTGATTACGGGAAATTCCCCCGGAAATGATTTTAGATTTTATCAGGAAAAGCTTGAAGCTAACAGAAACTTCCTTAATAAAATCTGGAATGCCACAAGATTTATTATGATGAATTTTGAGGATAAAGATGATGTGTCTGTTTCCCTAAAAGAACTTACGGACGCTGATAAATGGATTTTGTCAAAAGTAAATACTTTGGCTAAAGAGGTAACTGAAAATCTTGACGGTTATGAGCTTGGTATTGCCGTTTCTAAAATTTACGATTTTATTTGGGACGAGTACTGTGATTGGTATATTGAAATGGTCAAGCCACGTCTTTACAATAAAGAGGATGAAACAAGAAACGCAGCTTTATGGACTCTTAAAAAAGTTCTTATTGATGCTCTTAAACTCCTTCATCCATTTATGCCTTTTATCACAGAAGAAATATTTACATCTGTTCAAACTGATGAAAAAACTATTATGCTTTCAAGCTGGCCCGTTTTTTCTGATGAGTTTGATTTCGCAAAGGAAGAAAAGGATATTGAACTTATTAAATCAGCCGTTAAAAGTATAAGAAATATAAGAACAGAAATGAATGTTGTTCCGTCAAGAAAGGCTAAGGTATATGTTGTTTCCGATAAAGACAGCGTAATTAATATTTTTGAAAATGGAAAAGTGTTTTTCTCTTCTTTAGGACATGCAAGTGAGGTTGTTATACAAAAGAACAAAGATGGTATATCCGATGACGCTGTTTCAGCGGTTATTCATGACGGCGTTATATATATGCCTTTTGAGGAACTTGTTGATACGGAAAAAGAAAAAGAACGTCTTTTAAAAGAAAAAGACAAGCTTTTAAAAGAAGTGGAAAGAGTTGAGAAAAAGCTTAATAATCAAGGATTTATCGCTAAGGCTCCTGAAAAAGTCATTAATGAGGAAAAAGCGAAAATGGAAAAATACAGCAATATGTTAAATCAGGTTATGGAACAGATAAAAAGACTTGGATAAAATATTTACGGCAAAACAACAAAATGATTATAAATTATAGGACAGTTTATGAGTTTTAGTACAAAACATAAAAAAATTCCATTGAATGCAGATGTTTTTATAGCTATTTGTCGGATTTTTACCGTTTTGTTATGGGTTATATGATTTGTATGCTACTAATTATTTTGTTGTTTTGTCTTTAACGGTTTCGCATATTTCCATAATTGACAATTATTTAGGAGGTGGAATTATGAAGATTTGTTTTATTACAGCGTTTGTTTTTTTTACTATATTTTCAACCTCTTTTGTTTTTGCTGATGACGATGAAACGCAATTTATGTTTGAATTTAAAGAAAATGGCATTATGCCAGCTTTTGATGAATATGGAGATATTGATACTATTTCTGAACATCTGAATGTTTACAGAGCGGATTATGATACAGTGATGAGGCTTAAAAAAGACGGGCTGATTGATAGAGTAGAAGAGGATGTGCAGGTTCAGCTTGCGGATGCTTCTTCTGATTATATGGATATATATAATGATACATACTTTAGTACACAATGGTATTTTGACAAGCACAGAATAAGAGAAGCTAAAAAAATTCTTGGAACAGGAAAAGGTGTGAGAATTGCAGTAATTGATTCCGGCGTGACTATACAAAAGGATTTTAATCCTGAAAATATTGAAAAAGGCTACAATTACATTTATCCTGAAAAAACAGGAAACGAAATAATGGAAAGCGATGGTTATACAGCAAAGAATCATGGAACTTGGGTAGCAAGTATTATATGTTCTCAAAGCAATAACAATTTTGGAATAGCTGGTATCGCCGAGGATTCTATAATTGTTCCTCTTATTATTCATCAAGACGAAAAAGCGCCTGTAAGCAACGTTATAAAAGCTATAGATGAAGCGGTGAGAATATATAACTGCGATGTTATAAATATGTCTATTACTTGTTCCGCAAATCCTTATAATCTTCAAAAAGTTATAGATTACGCCAATGAAAATAATTTAATTGTTATAGCCGCGGCAGGAAATGACGGCAAAGACCCTGTAAAAGGAAAAGAATATTTATATCCGGCGTCCTGTGAAAATGTTATAAGCGTGGGGTCTATAGATTCAGATTTCAGCAAGTCTGATTTTTCACAGACAAATGATTATGTAGATATAGCGGCTGCGGGAAACAATATGACTTTGGTAGGCTCTGATGGAATATATATTTCAGGAAAAGGAGGAACTTCTTTTGCCTCTCCCGTTGTTTCCGGATTTGCCGCTTTGCTTAAAGAAAAATATCCTGATATGAATTATGAGATGTTTTTTTCAGCTCTTAAAGCGGGAAGTCTTGACATCAGTGATACAGGATATGATATATATTCTGGTTTCGGCGCTTTTGACGCTATGGAAAGCGTTAAGTTTCTTGAGGAAAATTCTGATTTTTTTATATCTCCTGTTTATGCCGATGATTTGGGGTTTAAAGTAAAGGTATTCGGATATGGTCTTTATGGAAGTCTTGTTTTTGCTGTTTATGATGACAGCGGAAAGATGAAATACATAGATATGGAGGAATTAATTGCGGAAGATGATGTGTTTTGGAAAAATATAAGATATTCTCCGCAAGAAGGCGAAAAGATTAAAATATTTGCTTTTGATTTTATGGATACTATTATGCCCTTGGGTAAAGCAAGAGTTTTTACAGGAGCTTCATAGTAAAAAAATTATTTTTACTCTTGTAAAATTTTATTTTATCAATTAGAATATAAGTATGAATAAAGAATTGCTTGCGCAATTCTTGAAATTAATAACAGCAAAATCTGTTAATGTGGTGTTATTTTGCCGTTATGACTTTACACAAATAATATTTTAAGAAAAGAGGTATGTTATGAAAAACAAAATTTTAGCTTTTATACTTACATTTGCGCTCGCTTTCGGTTCATGCTCTTTAAATATATTTGCCGCGGGAATGAGTATTTATCCGGAACAAAGCAATTATGAATTTGAAGAAAACCAGATTGGAGAAAAGTTTATTGTTGATTTTATGCTTGACGGAAACGATGGGTATAATAACAGTACATTCAGAGTAAAATACAATCCTAAGGTTGTCAGAATGGTAAGAAATGAAACGTCAGATATTGAAAACGATGGTTTTATTGTTTATGAACTTCGTAAAGGAGTTACCAGAAGGCTTTTTGCCAATGATGAAATTGCAGCTCAGTTTAGTCAGATTCCCTCCAAAAGAGATGAATACGGTGACTACGAGGGACTTGCCGATGGAAAGAAAACAGCCGCTGAAATAGGTATTGTTAAATTCGGGCAGATTGTATCAAATCTTTTGGGAAGAACTTATGACATTGAGGAGAATGGTATATTTATAAGACTTACTTTTGAGGTTGTAGGTCATGGCGAAACTGATATAGAAATTGCAGACGCAGGAAGCTCCATAATTATTTACGCTACAGGAAGTCAGGAAAAGAGTGTTGACCTTGTGCCGGCTCACGTAAAAGTAGACGGGGTTGTGGAAGAAGAACAGACAAATTCGGTACAATTAGGCTCGAAAGACGAGGATTCAACAGAGACAACAACTTCGTCACAATCGAGCGGAAAAAATGAAAGCTCAACAGAAACAACTACAACATCAGAAAAATCCACTGAAAGCACAACAAACGATTCTGAGGGAAACTCATCAAATAATTCAAAAGACAATTCATCAAACAGCGACAGAAGAAATAATAACAATAACAGAAGTGACGATGATGATAATGGAAATGGAGAAAATGATGAGAACAGCACCGATAAAAATACAGATAACGGTAATTCTGAAACTGCACAGGCTATAGCTTTTTCAGATATAGCAAATTATCCGTGGGCGCAGAAAGCAATTAATCAGCTTGCCGGAGATAAGATTGTAAACGGTATTGGAAACGGAAAGTTTGCGCCGGAGGCTAATGTAAAAAGAGCGGATTTTCTTATTATGCTTATGAACGCACTTAATATAAATCAGGATAACGGAGAAAGCGGATTTTCTGATGTTGATAATTCAAAATATTATGCCAAAGCTGTAAGTGCCGCAAAGACTCTTGGTATTGCCGCGGGCGATGACAAGGGTAATTTCAGACCTGAAGAATTTATTTCAAGACAGGATATGATGGTACTTGCTTATAGAGCTCTTGAAGCCGCTGATTATAAAATTGAAACAGAAGATAATCAGGCTTTAGACAAATTTGAAGATAAGGCGGTCGTTTCAGAATATGCTAAAAAAGCGTTAAACGCTATGGTTTCTAAGAAA
Organism: uncultured Clostridia bacterium; assembly: GCA_949948985.1. Classification (GTDB taxonomy): domain Bacteria; phylum Bacillota; class Clostridia; order Lachnospirales; family CAG-274; genus MGBC114079. The sequence goes on from CATLIG010000005.1 coordinate 21,491, forward strand.
ATTGTTAATGGTACTGGAAATAATATTGAGCCTAAAGACAATACGACAAGAGCTCAGGCGGCTGTCATTATTTACAATATTTGTGAATTTATAAAATAATAGATTTATAGTCAATCAACTTAAAAATAAGTAAGTTTGGCGGCAAAAAATCCTTTTTGCTGTGTTGCCGTCGGTCGGCATAGGCATTCGGCTATGCTCTCCCTCCGCCGCCTTGCAAAAATAATTTTTTGCTCGCCGCCTTTTTCTCATTTTCAAGTTGATTGACTATATTAAAAATTTTAGTATTTTCTCAGACTGCTATAGAGGTTTAAGAAGAGATTAATATAATTTTAGGCAGGAGTTATACTCCTGCCTAAAATTAATTTAAAGTTATTTTTCTTTATAGTAAAGCATACAGTGGCAATATCCCTCAAAATTCTCATCAGCGATCTGTTCTCTGAATTCTTTACAGATACATTTGTTTTCATCAATTTTATCAACTCTGCATGGGCAGTAACCACCGGTTTTTTTAAGACCTTCTTTAATTTTTTCTACAATAGAAGCGTTATCATTATATCTTACTTTACTCATTTATTCAAATCAATCCTCCTGGTAAGTTCTTCTTTTGGAACAAATCCTATAGATTCATCAACAGTTTTACCGTTTTTGACAAAAACAACGGTGGGAATACTTTTTACATTAAACATAGCGGATATTTCCTGCTGCTCATCAACATTGATTTTGCAGAATTTTACATCGCCTATTTCTTCACTAAGTTCGTCAATAATCGGAGAAAGCATTTGACAAGGACCACACCATACTGCCCAGAAGTCAATTACAACAAGGTCTTTACAAGAAGATACCTCAGTTTCAAAATTTTCTGATGTAACAACAGTAATACCAGCGTATTTTTTATGATTATGAGAATCACAGCTATGAGAATTACAGTTATGTGAAACGCAGTTGTGTTCATGCTCATGATTATGAGAACATTCGATATTTTCATTATAATCAAGATTATCGTTTAATAAAGCGAAAACAGCATCATCGGCATTTCCGTCAACACCTCCGTAAAGTGTAATTCCAAGCGATGAAAGAGCATCTTTGGCTCCTTTTCCTATGCCTCCACATATAAGCGTTTCAACTCCTAAGTTTTTAAGAAATTCCGCTAAAGCCCCGTGACCGCTGCCATTTGTGGAAACAATTTCTGATGATAAAATTTCTTTATTTTCCACATCATATATTTTCATTTGTTCTGTGTGACCAAAATGCTGAAAAATTTTCCCGTCTTCATAAGTTACTGCGATTTTCATTATAAAACCTCCTTTGTGGATACATAAAACCTGTTCGATATATTTATAAAAATTTATTACATTATTGTTTTGTTATAGGCAATCGAACGAGTTTAATAAATATTATAGATACTACTTTATAAATAAGTTTGACTGTCAAGCTGAATACTGTTGCTGACAAAAACAAAATGGAGTACAAATAAATATTCGCTTGATATTTATTATACCACAAAATAATTTTATATACAACAAATCATAAATAGATTTTTAAGTATATTTATTTTGCCATATTAAGATAGGTTTGAGGCACAGAACCGTTGAATACAGTGTTTACCAGCATAACTTTTCTTGAAACAGAAATTTCTTTTGATAATAAAGGACTTATGATACTTATTTCTGTTTTTGTTATAAGCCATATTTTAAAGTTTACTTGATTTATACCGCTGCTTTCGAAGGCTGTTTCATAATCAACAAGGGTATTTCCTGCTTGAAGTATGGAAACAGTAAATTTCGGTCCGGTATTTGAAAGAAGCTCTATTCCTGAAAATAGCCCTATGGGAAGAGCTATTTTCTCATTTTCAGAGGATTTTATTTCTTTTGTTATTTCTGCCGCCGTTTTTGAGCAAACTTTATTTATAAGTATTGTATCTGCTGAAAAATAATTTATTTTTTCATCGTTGTCAAAATTTTTTTCAAAAAAATCTTTTGACGTTAAATTTAGTTCTGATATTACTTTTTCTATAGATTTATTTATTTTTTCATTTATTGTGTCAACGGCGTATTTCTCCCCTATTTCAAGTACAGCGGGCAAAACGGTATTTTTATACCGAATAAAAATTAATATAAAACTTATAATAATTATTAACAGAAAAAGAATAGCAAACTTTTTTAATGGATTTTTTCTTTTTTTGGCTTTCATATGTTCACCGGTTTAATTTTTGTAATATTAGTTTATGTTTTGAAATTGGATATTATCGCAACATATGAAATAATTATTGTGAAAAGATTTATTTTATGGCAATTTGTAAAATTTTTACATCAGTTTTCGGTATAGACGAAGAAAAGAAAAACTATTTTATTCAATAGTTCTTAATTTTTAATATATTTATAATTTATTAATTTTTTTTTAATTTTATTTAAAATTTTTCTTTGAAAGTAACTTGTATTCTGTTATAATGAAGAAGGTAGGGAGGTTGAATGATGAATTCATCAAATAATGATAGTAATCGAAATTATCCTCGTCAGAGAAGAAATCCCGATTCAGATTTATCTTCATTACATAGAACGGGTACTTCAAGAGAACGATACGGAAGAAATGATACAGATAGGCGGTCTTATGGAAATACAGGCAGAAACAGTAAAAACGCCTATGACAGAATTATGAATAATGTCAAAAGTCAGGGATTAAAAAACTCGAACAATTATCAATCTATAAAAAGAGAAAATGAAAGACCTGTAAGAAACAAAACCGGTTCTTATTCTCAAAAAAATACAAAAAGCCGTCTTGATGATGAATATAAAATTCCAAGATATAATTATGACGATGATGATTTTGACGAAAATAAAAATAATACAAATAAAAAGAAGAAAAAAAAGAAAAAGAAAAGTAAATTCAGAACATTTGTTAAAGTATTTTTTCTTTTATTCTTTGTTACTGTGTTTGCTATTTCAGGAGCCGTAATCGGCGCGATTATGGGTATTATTGACAAAGCACCTAATCTTGAGCTTATCGCTATTGAGCCTAATATATATACTTCTGTAATATATGATTCAGAAGGAAAGGAAATTGACAGATTTCACGGAGAAGAAAACAGGGAATATGTGACTCTTGATAAAATTCCTAAAAATATGCAAAACGCTATTATCTCTATTGAGGACGAAAGGTTTTACAGTCACGGCGGTATTGATTTTAGAAGCATAATGAGAGCCGCTTATTCAACGGTTTTTGGTGATAGACGAGAGGGCGCCAGTACAATTACTCAGCAGCTTATTAAAAATAATATTACTAAAGTCACAAGAAATAATATTGAAACAAAAATACAAGAAATGTATCTCGCTGTAAAATATGAGGACGAGCTTGAAAAACAGCTTGGAAGTGAAAAAGCCGCTAAAAATTATATTCTTGAGCTTTATTTAAACACAATTTATTTGAACCACGGATATAATGGTGTTCAGGCGGCGGCAAGAGGTTATTTTGGAAGAGATATCTCAGAGCTTTCTCTTTCAGAGTGTGCTGTTTTAGCGGGAATTACAAATTACCCGTCTTATTATTCTCCAAGAATAAATCCTGAAAATAACAGAAAAAGACAAAGAATTATTCTTAAAAATATGCTTGAGCAGGGATATATAAGTGACAGAGAATATGAGGAGGCTTATAACGATGACGTCTACTCAAGAATAAGCGAGTATGATAAAAATGTTGAGGACACGGGAGCCAGTGTACACAGTTATTTTATTGACGGACTTTTTGAGCAGGTTTCAAATGACCTTCAAGAACAGCATAATATGAGTGTAGCGCAGGCCAATAATTTACTTTATAACGGCGGACTTGTAATTCACTCAACTTTAGACCAGAAAATTCAGAATGTTGTGGACGAGGCCTATTTAAATGATGATTTATTTCCCAAGATGGAATATAAAATTGATGTAAGCTATACCATATCCATAGGAAATAAAGGTACGGGGAAACAAGAACACAAGGAATTTAATCAGCTTGTGAGAAATAAAGAAGAAGCGGATAGGTTTGTTGCGGCAAAAAAAGAAGAAGTTACAAAAAGCCTTTCTTCAAATGAGGAAATTGCCGCTGAAAAAACAAATTACGCGGTTCAGCCTCAATCAGCGATGGTTATACTGGATTATAAAAAAGGCGAGATAAAGGCAATTGGCGGAGGAAGAGGTGAAAAACTTGTAAACAGAGGTCTTAACAGAGCTGTTGATTCAGCAAGACAGCCAGGTTCAGTATTTAAAGTTCTCGCGGCTTTTACACCGGGAATTGATATGGGAGTATTAACTCCCGCTACTGTTATTGACGATGTGCCTCTTGATTTAAACGGATATAAGCCTAAGAACTGGTATAAGGGGTATGAAGGACTTTCTACAATACGTGACGGTATAAGGGATTCTATGAATATTGTGGCTGTCAAAGCTATGAATCAGGCGGGAATTGACGCTAGTTATCAATACCTTTTGAAAATGGGATTTACAACTCTTGAAAACGATAATCACGCTTCAACTGCTTTAGGAGGTCTTACAAAAGGTGTTACACAGCTTGAAACAGCGGCGGCATATGGAATGATTGCCAACGGCGGAAAATATTATAAGCCTTCTTTCTATACAAAGGTATACGACCACAACGGAAGACTTCTCCTTGAAAAACAAAGTCAGCCTACTCAGGTTATAAAAGAGTCTACGGCATACTGTGTCACTGATATGATGAAAGACGTTATTACATCAGGTACAGGTACAAAGGCAAAATTTAAAAACATAAATATGCCTATCGCCGGAAAGACAGGTACAACTCAAAATTCAAAGGATTTGACATTCACGGGATATACGCCTTATTATGTTGGAAGTATATGGCTTGGATACGACAGATACGATGATAAAATCAAAAATATGGAAGCTTTAAAAGACCAGTCTGTTCATTTGAAAGTATGGCAGTATGTTATGGAAAAAATTCACGAAGGTCTTGAGGTCAGGAATTTTGAAAAACCCGGAGGTATTGTTGTAAAATCAATATGCAGTGAATCAGGAAAAATTGCTGTGCCGGGACTTTGTGATAACGATCCAAGAGGCAGCAGAATAAGAAGTGAAAATTTTGTGGAGGGAACAGAGCCTACGGAAAACTGTGATGTTCACAAGTCCGCTTCATTTTGCAGTGAGTCAGATATGTCGGCTACAGCTTTTTGTCCGAATGTATATACACAAGTAGGAATTGTACGTCCGGAACCATACGAGGGTTCAGAATATATTAAGGATAAAAAATATGAGATAAAATATGGAGGAAACTGTACAATTCATTCTCATGACAGCGGAGAAGCTGAGACAGAAGGAGAAACCGTTACAGATGAAAACGGTATGCCTGCTGAAAATTCCGGAGAAACTCCGGAAGAACCTGAAAATGGTGAAAATAGTCAGGGAAATCAGCAAAGTCCGGCGAATGGCTCTCAAAATACTGTAGTTCCACCGACAGGAGCTGCCGGAGAAAGCGGGTCTGGTAATTCATCAGATGATAATAATGGAGGCGTTATTGATGGTGGAGGAGTTGTTACATCTAATGGAAAGCCCGTTGCTGACACACCGCCTCCTCCTGAACGTCAGACGCAAGCCCAGCCGCCTCCCCCAAGCAGAACAGATTTAATTATTGATGACCCTTTGTGATAAAAGCAAGAAATATATAATGGTCTGTTTTATAACAATTTGAGAAATTTTCAGTGCGAAACAATAGAACTGTTCAATAACCTAAGTGATAGCTATTGACAAGAAATTTTTTCGTCAGACAAAGTCAGATTTTTTAGAAACTTTCTAAGTATTTCAAAAAAATTAAGTAAAGTATGGTGGGAAATAGCTGTCAGACGGTATTGCGGAGGTTATCGAACAGGTCTATTGTAAATTTTAAAAAATTTCCTTGACTTATTTATTTTAAAGTGAGATAATGAATTTATATATTTGATAATATGGTTTTACAGGATATTTTGTAATTCATTGAGAGAAGTACGGTGGGAATCCGTCGCAACAGCCATTACCGTATTTAGTGTTATGATACGCTATAAGTCGGGTCGCTCATCATATTATTGGTAAATGCCTTTGGGTGATGAAAGGCGGCAACCATTTTTTTATTTCATTTGCATAATAAAATTTATGCTATGGTTTTATTGTATGAATGAGTTTTTTTATGGTGCGTCGCTTTTTGCTTTTAATGCAAACGGCGCTTTTTTATTTGAATAGATGCTGAAAGGAAATTTTTGGAAATCGAAAGAGGAGTGTTTTTATGAATAAAGGCAAGTTATTTGGCGTAGGAGTGGGACCAGGCGATAAAGAGCTTATTACTATTAAAGCGTTAAGGGTTATTAAAGAAGCTGATATTATCGCTGTACCACTTATGAAAAACGGAGAACACACGGCTTTTGACATAGTAAAGGAATATGCTGAAAGCAAGCCTGTTATAGAGTGTGTTATGCCTATGACAAGAATCTTTGATGAGCTTGAAAAAAACTATAAAAAAATATCTGAAGAGCTTGCTAAAATACTTGATGAGGGTAAAAACATCGCTTTTATCACTCTTGGAGACCCCACTGTATATTCTTCATATATGAGGATAAATTCGATAATTACAAAAAAGGGGTATGAAACTGAAATTATCCCTGCGGTGACTTCTTTTTGTGCCGCCGCCGCTAAACTAAATATGTCTTTATGTGAAAGAGACGAGCCTCTTATTATATTACCTATGTCGTATAACAAAATGAAAGATTATTTAGAAATCAAAGGAACAAAAGTCCTTATGAAAGCGAATAAATCAATTTTTGATATATGTGATGTTTTACAGAAAAAAAAACTGGCTGATAAAAGTGTTCTGATTGAATGCTGTGGTATGCAAAATGAAAGGGTATATAAAGATATTAATAAAATTAATGAAAAAACAAGTTATTTCTCTATTGTTATTGTTAAGGAGTGAAGTACGTGGTTAATTTTGTCGGAGCAGGACCGGGAGCGGTTGATTTGATTACAGTGAGAGGAAAAAGACTGATTGAAAATGCGGATGTTATAATATATGCCGGTTCTCTTGTTAATCCTGAATTGCTTTACTTTGCTAAAGAGCAAGCTGAAATTTATAATAGTGCTGAAATGACACTTGAAGAAATTATTGAAATTATAATTTCCTCTGAAAAAGAAAATAAAAATGTTGTCAGACTGCATACCGGTGACCCATCTCTTTATGGAGCCGTAAAAGAACAAATGGATATGCTTGATGAATATAACATTAAATATGACGTATGTCCTGGAGTGAGTTCTCTTTTTGGAGCAGCGGCGGCTTTAAAAGCAGAATATACATTGCCTGACGTAAGCCAAAGTGTTATTATTACAAGAATGGAAGGCAGAACACCTGTTCCGGTGAAAGAAGATATATCTTTACTTGCAGAGCATAACGCTACAATGGCTGTATTCCTTTCTTCCAGTATGCTTGAGGAACTTTCAAAAAGACTTATTAAGGGAGGCTATAGGGAAGATACTCCTGCCGCTATTGTTTATAAGGCAACGTGGAATGACGAAAAGATTATAATGACAACGGTTGTCAATCTGGCAAAAAGCGGAAATGAAAATAAAATAAAAAAAACAGCTCTTATTATTGTAGGTGATTTTTTAAAAGGCACATATAAAAGGTCGGAACTTTACAATCCTTTATTTACCCACGAATTTAGAAAGGGTGCTGATAATTGAGGGTTTATATTATATCATTTACTGATAAAGGTGATTTGCTTAATAAAAAAATATCGGATTTATTTTTTAATTATGAGGTTTTATCATATACAAAAAAGAAAAGAACCGAAACTCTTTCGGAATTTACACAAAAAGCGTTTTTTGACGGTAACGTTATAATATTTATTGGAGCGGCGGGAATTGCGGTAAGAGCTATTTCCGGATATATAAAGAGTAAGGCGACAGATCCTGCGGTTGTTGTGTGTGATGAACTTGGAAAATATACTATACCTATATTATCAGGTCACATGGGAGGGGCAAATCGTATTACTGAAAAAATATCTAAGTCTATAGGTTCAATTCCGATTATAACAACAGCTACAGATATTAATGGAGTATGGGCAGTTGATTGCTGGGCAGTTGATAATAATTTTAAAATATACAATAATGAAAATATAAAATATATTTCATCACATCTTCTTAAAGGTGAAAATGTAGGAATTGTAAGTGATATATTTATTGATGAAAAACTTCCTGAAAATGTTGTTTTCGGAAATACTGATACAGAGTGTGGAATAGTTGTGTCACCGTACATAAAAAAAGTTTATAAGCATACTCTTAATTTAATTCCTAAGTGTATGGGAATAGGCGTGGGAAGCAGAAAAAATGCTGATGAAAACGCGCTTATCAGACTATTAAAAAATATTTTAACGGAAAATAATATTGACGAATACGCTGTATGCGGTGTTGGAACAATAGATATTAAGAAAAACGAAAAATCTGTTTTAAAGTTATGCGAATATCTGAAAACAGAACCTAAATGTTTTAGTGTTCAAGAATTAAACAGTGTTGAAGGTGATTTTTCATCGTCTGATTTTGTTGAAACAGTTACAGGGACTGATAATGTTTGCGAGAGGTGTGCCGTTTTGATTTCCGGCTGCGGCAATTTGAAAATAAAAAAAAGTATAGGTGATGGAGTGACTTTAGCCGTGGCTTTGAGAAGGGGAGGAATGTAAATGAAGCTTTTTATGGCGAGTGTAAATTATAAAAATAACAGTCTTTCGCAAAGAGAAAAGCTTTCTTTTACATCTGAAAAAATAGAGGATATATGTGGAAACATCTGTGCTTTAAACGATATATGCGGGTGTGTGATTATTTCTACCTGCAATAGAACGGAAATTTATATAACCTCTGAAAGCCTGAACGAAAACAATGCTGATAAAATTTTACTTAAATATTCAGGAGTAGACGATTTTGACGGTTTTTTTGAAAAAAAAGAGAATAATGAGGCTGTACGTTATATTATGCAGCTTGCCTGCGGTCTTAAATCACAAATTGTTGGTGAGGAACAAATTGTAAGCCAAATTAATTCGGCGATTGAAATAAGCAGAAAAAACGGAGCAGGAAATTCTGTTTTAAATACTTTATTCAGAATTGCTGTTTCAGCCGGAAAATATACCATTACAAACGCTAAAGCTGGAAATAATCATCTTTCGGCATCTTATAAAGCGGTTGAGCTTTTAATTAAAAGGTATGGGAATATTAAAGGAAAAAAATGTGTTATTATTGGAAATGGCAAAATGGGGCAAATAGCTCAAAGGCTTTTAATTAAAAAAGGATGTTATGTTTTTGTTACATTAAGAAGCTATAAAAATGGAAACAATGAAATTGTAAAAGGTTGTAAGGCAATAAAATACAATGAGAGATATGATTATATAAACGGCGCTGATTTTATTGTGAGCGCTACAAAAAGTCCTCACTATACTCTGACTTATGATAGATTGAAATGTATTAAAAATATACCTGAAATTATTATAGATTTAGCTGTACCCAGAGATGTTGAACCTGAGATATCCAGTATTTGCCAATGCATTAATATAGATGAACTTGGTTTTAAAGAATCCTCAAATTCAGGCAGGTTTCTGAAAGTTTATAATATAGCTGAAAAATTTTCCGGTGATTTTTTTCAATGGGAAAATTATATGATGTCTTTAAATGGCATAGAAAGTTTAAAAGATATTATCTCAAAGAGAATTATAAAAGGCGAAATTAAATATGAAAATGAAAAAAATGTTGAAAAAATAATTGAAAATGTTGTTGGAAAAACAGTTGATACTATTTTAGGTTCTATGAAAGAATATGTTTGTCCGGAAATGATTAATAAAGCTAAAAAGAAAATTGAGGAGAGAGCAAGACTATGAAAAAAATATATGTTGTGGGAATCGGTCTGGGAAATCTTGACAATATGACGAAAGAAGCTATTACCGCTATTGAGAAAAGCGATGTTATTGTGGGATATACTGTTTACATAGAGCTTATAAAGAATATAATAAAAAACAAAGAAGTTTTTTCCTCTCCAATGAAAAGAGAAACGGAAAGATGCAAAAAAGCACTTGAATATGCTTTATCGGGTAGGACAACGGCGGTTATTTCGGGAGGTGACGCGGGTATATATGGTATGGCAGGAGTTGTGTACGAGGTATGCGAAAAATATCCGGAGATTAAAATTGAGGTTATTTCAGGAATAACTGCCTGCTGTGGATGCGCCTCAGTTTTGGGAGCTCCTGTTATGCATGATTTTGCTGTTATAAGTTTAAGTGATTTGCTTACCCCGTGGGAAAAAATAGAAAAAAGGCTTCTGCTTGCATCAGATGCTGATTTTGTTATATGCATTTATAATCCATCAAGTGAAAAAAGAATAGATTATTTAAAAAAGGCTTGTGATATTATGCTTAAATACAAAGATAGAAGTACCCCCTGCGGATATGTAAGAAATATCGGAAGATTGGGTGAGGAATATAAAATACTTACTCTTGATGAGCTAAAAGATGAACGGACGGATATGTTTACAACGGTCATTGTTGGAAACAGCCAGACAAAAATTATCAACGGAAAGCTTGTAACTCCAAGGGGATACAGAAATATATGAAAGCTGCGGTTTTTTCGGGAACAAGCGAGGGCAGGGAAATAAGCGAATATCTTAATAGTAAAAAAATTATTACAAAGGTTTTTGTAGCTACGGATTATGGCAAAGATGTTATGGAAGATATGGAATATGTGTCTGTTAATGTGGGCAGACTTGATAAAAAAGAAATGAAAAGGGTTATTTTTGATTCGGATTTTGTTATTGACGCTACTCATCCTTTCGCGAAAACGGTAACTGAAAATATTGTTTTTGCTTGTAATGATATGGGTGTTAAATATATAAGGCTTTTAAGAGATGAAAGTTTTGTGTACAAAAATGGAGTTATTTCTGTAAAAAGTGTTGATGAGGCGGTTGATGTTCTGAAAAATACACACGGAAACATTTTTGTTTCTACAGGAAGCAAGGAACTTCATAAATACATTGGAATTAATGATTATAAAAAAAGAATTACAGCAAGGGTACTGCCTGTTTTACAGTCAAAAGAAAAATGTGAAAAAATCGGACTTGAAAATGTTATTTATAAAAAAGGCCCTTTTTCATATTCGGAAAATATCTGTGATTTTAAAAAATATGATATAAAATGGCTCGTTACAAAAAATTCGGGAGAAAAAGGCGGATTTTATGAAAAAATAAATTCGGCCAAAGCATTAGGAATTAATATAATTATTATTGAAAGACCTTATGAAAAAGGCGGATTTTATATGGAGGAGGTCAAAAAGATTATTAATGAACAATACAAACTTTAAAAGGTTTCCGCTGTTTATTGACATTTCAGATAAAAAAATTGTTGTCATCGGAGGAGGAAAAGTTGCTGTAAGAAGAATCAATACCTTACTTAGATTTGGAGCTGATATAAATGTTATAGCTCCGGAATTTGACAAAGAAAGTATAATAGGAGATGTAACATTTATAAAAAGAAAGTTTCATCAGGAGGATTTGGAAGACGCTTTTATGGTTATCGGAGCGACAAATGACAGATATGTGAATCATTTTATATATACTATATGCCAAGATAAAAATATTTTATGCAGTATAGCTGACTGCAAGGAAGAATGTAATTTTTATTTTCCCGCGGTATGTTTAAACAATGAACTGAGTATTGGTATTGTTTCTGATGGAAATAATCACAGGCTTGTGAGAAAAACGGCGGAAAAAATAAGGAGGCTTACAGAAAATGCCTGATAAAATAAGAGTAGGAAGCAGAGAAAGCAAACTGGCTGTTTTACAAAGCAATATGGTTATTGATATTATTAAAAAAAATTGTCCGTGGTATGATATTGAACTTGTCACAATAAAAACAACAGGAGATAAAATACTTGATAAAACTTTAGATAAAATAGGAGGAAAAGGTCTTTTTGTTAAAGAGCTTGATAAAGCTTTGTCTGAAAAAAGGGTTGATATAACCGTTCATTCCCTGAAAGATATTCCGGTATTTGAAAATGAGATGTTTCCTATAGCGGCTTATACAAAATGTAAATCTCCTTATGACGTTCTTGTTTTGCCGAAAGGAGTATCTGAAATTGATTTTTCAAAGCCTGTTGGTTCATCAAGTTTAAGACGAAGTGTACAGTTTAAAAAATTGTTTCCAACATCGCTCATTAAGCCTATACGGGGAAATGTAATTACGAGGCTTGATAAGCTTGATAATGGTGAATATTCAGCTTTGATATTAGCTGAAGCCGGACTTGAAAGACTTGGTCTTGCGGAAAGGATAAGCAGAGTTTTTTCTGAAAATGAGATTGTACCGGCGGCAGGACAAGGAGTTATTGCGGTACAAAAAAGAAAGGACGATGATTTAGATTTTCTGAAATATGTGAACAATGAGGAGTCTGAAATACGTTCAAAGGCGGAAAGGGCATTTATAAGAGAACTTGACGGAGGATGTTCTTCTCCTGTTGGGTGCTTCTCAAGGATATCAGGTGATATGATTGAGATTACAGGGTTTTATTCTGATGAAAATTCTTATGAAATACAAAAGATACGATGTAATATTAATAAGGCTGAAAAAACGGCGGTTGAACTTGCTTATAAAATTAAGAGGGTGATTGGACAGTGAAAGGAAAAGTTATTCTTATTGGAGCGGGACCGGGAGATTTTGGACTTATGACAATAAAAGGATTTGAAAAGCTTAAAAACGCTGATGTTGTTGTATATGACAGACTTGTTGGCGAGGATATTTTAAGGTTTATTCCTGAAAATGCTGAAAAAATTGATGTTGGTAAAAAAGCGTCGGAACATAAAATCCCTCAATATGAAATAAACAGAATTTTAACTGAAAAGGCTCTTTCAGGTAAAAATGTTGTAAGACTTAAAGGCGGAGATTGTTTTTTATTTGGAAGGGGCGGAGAAGAAGTTGAATTTCTGAAAAACAATGACATAGATTTTGAAGTTGTGCCGGGAATAACATCAGCTCTTGCTGTTCCGGCATACGCAGGTATTCCAATAACCCATAGAGATTTTGCGTCTTCTGTTTATATTATAACAGGACACAAAAAGGATAACGAACCCCTTGATATAAATTTTGAAAACTGTGTAAAATGCGGAGGTACTCTTGTTTTTCTTATGGGTGTTTCCAACATTAAATATATAACAGAGGGGCTTATTTCAAATGGTATGAAAAAAGATATGCCTTGCGGAGTTATTGAAAGAGGTACTCTGCCAAATCAAAGAAAGATTATTTCAACAGTTTCAGATATTGCGGAAATTTGCGAAAATGAAAAAATTGAAAGTCCTGCTGTTATAATTATAGGAAAAGTCTGTGAACTTGGTTATGATTTTGACTGGTTTGAAAAGCTGCCGCTTAAAGGGAAAAATATTGTTGTAACAAGACCTAAAGACAGAGCGGAAGGAATTTCTGAAAAACTTAAAAAATTAGGCGCTTATGTTATGGAATATCCTTGTATAGAAACAATAAGTCTTATTGACGATAAGCTTTTTTATGAGATTTTAAAAAAGATAGAGTTATACGATTGGATTGTGTTTACAAGTCCGTCAGGGGTTAAATTTGTTTTTGACAGTTTTTTTAATAAAAAAATTGACGGCAGGATTTTCTATGGAAAAAAAATAGCCGTTATAGGTAACGCTACAGGAGATGAACTTAAAAAATACGGAATGTTTTATGATGCTATGCCTGAAATATATGATGGAAAAAATCTTGGAATTCTTCTGGGAAAGATTACAAAAGGGAAAAAAGTTCTGCTTTTAAGAGCGAAAGACGGGTCTTCAGAACTAACTTATGAGCTTGAAAAAACCGAAGTACAGTTTGACGATACGGCGGTATATTATACTAATTATATAAATAATCAGGATAATATGGTTAAAGAAAAGATTTTAAAAGGGGATATTGATTATATAACTTTTACATCATCGTCAACGGTAAAAGCGTTTGCTATATCTGTAAATAAAGGTTATGACAAATTTACAGGCGTGTGTATAGGAGAGAAAACAAACAGTGAAGCGATAAAACACGGAATAAATACTATTGTAAGCAAACGAGCCGTTATTGACGATATGGTTTCGCTTATTGTATCGGAGGTGAAAAAATGCCGATAGATATTGTAAAACCTATAGATATAGAAAGAAAAAGTTTTGAGATTATTTCAGAAAAACTTGGCGGAAAAGTTTTTGGTAATGGAAAAGATGACATTATAAAAAGAGTTATTCATACGTCCGCTGATTTTGATTATGCCGATAATCTTGTTTTTTCAGAGGGAGTTATTGAAAAAGCTCTCTCGGCGATTAAAAACGGAGCTTGTATATTAACTGATACTAATATGGCTTTTTCGGGAATTAACAAGAAAATTATCTTATCTTTCGGAGGCTGTGTTAAATGCTTTATGAGTGATAAAGATGTTTCGGATAACGCTAAAAAAAGAGGAATTACAAGGGCAATGGTAAGTATGGAAAAGGCCTGCGGTATAGAGAAAGAGCTTATTATAGCTGTGGGAAACGCTCCTACCGCTCTTATATGGATTGACAAACTTGTTAAAGAGGGCAGATTAAAGCCAAGTTTAGTTATTGGTGTGCCTGTGGGATTTGTAAATGTTATTGAGGCAAAAGAACTTATTTTAAAAAGCGGTATACCTCATATTGTTTCTAAAGGAAACAAAGGGGGAAGCACTATTGCTGCTGCTATAGTAAATGCTCTTATATATAAATTAAAAAAATGCTGATAATAAAATATAAAGTTTTTATGAATTGTTATAATTATTTTATTGTTTTGCTATAGGTAAGGTATATGGAAAATTCCAGTATTAATGAAAGTTTAAAAAATGAAAGAATTAAATACAAAGTTGTTTTTATAATACTTTTGATTACGCTTGTATGTGTTTTTTTTATAAGTGTAAGTATGGGAACAATGAACATAAAAATTTATGATATTTTAAATGTTATAACAAGTAAAATTTTTGGGTTTGAAACAGATGTTAAAGAAAATGTCTGCGCTGTTATATGGAATATACGTATTCCCAGAATAATATGCTCGTGTTTTGTAGGTATGGGACTTGCCGTAGCGGGAGTTATTTTTCAGGGCATTTTAAGAAATTCTCTCGCTGACCCATATACTCTTGGAATATCTACGGGCGCAAGTTTTGGAGCATCGTTCGCTATTATTTTAAATATTATGTTTGAAATTTATTTCCCTACGGTTTTGGCGGCGCTTACAGGAGCTTTTGTAACCCTTTTTATTGTTATTCTAATTGCGAGAAAAGGAAATGGTTTTGAAAGTTCAAATCTTATTATAGCGGGAATTATAATGAGTTCTGTTCTGTCATCAGGGGTAAGTTTTATGAAAATGCTGGCGGGAGAAAATGTGGGCGCTATTGTGTTTTGGATTATGGGCAGCTTGTCCGCTAAAGGATGGAACGATGTTTTATTTGTTATGCCGGTTTCTGTTATTTGTACAGCGGTTTCTGTTATTTTTGCTGAAAAGCTCGATATTATGGCATTAGGCGATGACAACGCAAAAAACCTTGGAGTTAATCCTAATAAAACAAGACTTTTATATATGATATTGGGTTCAGCCATTACGGCGGTATGTGTGTCAATATGCGGTGTTATTGGATTTATCGGTCTTATTGTGCCTCATTTGTTAAGATTCTGGATTACAGCGAGAAACAGTGTTATTATTCCTTTATCGGCTCTTGCGGGAGCTGTTTTGCTTATGACTGCCGATACTTTTGCCAGAATTACGGCATCGGGGGAAATTCCTGTGGGAGTTTTGACAACTCTTACAGGAGGTCCATTCTTTATATTTATCTTTATACGAAAAAAAAATTAATGGGCAATCTACATATAAATTTAATCGTATTTTTAATTTTAAAAAACTAAAAAAACGTAAAAGTCAAATTTGCCGATAATTCAAATCCTCAATAGCAAAGAGAATGTTTTGAGTTTAGGGTCAAGGGACAACATCCCTTGCAGGATTGTGGGACAGAGTCCTGCGGTTTTAACGAGGTGATAAAATGAGCGCTGTTCTTGAGGTCAGGAATTTGTTTTTTGGATATGGAAAAGAACCTTTTTTGAAAAATATATGTTTTGATGTAAAAGAGGGAGAAATGATTTCCGTTATCGGAGAAAATGGAAGTGGAAAGTCAACGCTGGTTAAAGCAATAAACGGAAATTTTAAAGATTATAAAGGAGATATTTTTTATAAAGGTAAAAATATTAAAAATATAAAGTATAGAGAGAGAGCAAAGGAAATTGCCGTATTATATCAAAACTGTGAGTGCAATTTTCCTTTTACGTGTTTTGATATTGTATCTATGGGATTTTATCCTCATAAGGGAAGTTTAAATATTAATAATAAAGAAGATATTAATTTTATTGAACATATTATGAAAATAACAGATACTTTGGAAATTTCAAATAAAAGCATAGAGTGTATAAGCGGAGGACAGAGGCAAAGAGTTCTTATAGCTAAAGCTTTGGCGCAAAAGCCGAATTTATTATTTCTTGACGAGGCAATGAGCGGTTTGGATATATCCGCTAAAATAAAAATGTTTGATACTGTTTTGAATAAATGTGTGAAAAGCGGTGTTTCTATTGTGAATATATTACACGATATTAATTTTGCTTTTGAGAAAAGCGACAAAATTATCGCTTTAAAAAACGGTGAGCTACATTCTTTTGGAACTCCGAAGGAACTGCTTAATAAAGAATTTTTCCGGGAAGTGTTTAATGTGGAGGTGGAAATTGATTTTTATAAAAAACATTTCCGTATAATTTTATAAGATATAGCAAAACAATAAAAAAGGAGTACATAAATATGATAAAAAAGGTGTTTATTTTTATGAGTATGGTTTTAATATGTTGTTCCGCTCTTTTATGCGGGTGCGCTGACATCAAAGATACAGCGGGAATAGTTGAAACCGATGCTGAGACTGAAAATGTTGAAAATGTTAAAACATCAGATAAGGAAGATGAGAATATGAAAAAAGGAGACCCATCAAAAAAGGCGGTTTTGGTTGTTAGTTTTGGAACAAGCTATAACGAGTCAAGAGAAAAAACAATCGGTTCTGTTGAAAAAAAAATTGCCGTCGCTTTGCCGGATTATGAGCAAAGACGAGCTTTTACCAGTCAGATTATAATTGACAAAATAGCGAAAAGAGACAATGAAAAAATCGATAATGTTACAGAGGCTATGCAAAAGCTTGTGAACGAAGGATTTGGAACATTAATTGTTCAGCCTACTCACGTTATGAATGGCGAGGAATATGACGAGATGAAAGAACTTACAGAGCCTTTTGAAAAGAATTTTGTATCAATTAAATACGGAAAGCCTTTGCTTACCTCAAGCGATGATTATGCTGATGCTATAAACGCTATAGCAAAAGATATTCCGAATCTTACGGATAAAAGCTGTGCTGTTGTATTTATGGGGCATGGTACGGCTCACTTTGCTAACGCTTCTTATTCAGCTCTTGATTACAGATTTAAGGCCATGGGATTTGAAAATGCTTTTGTGGGAACAGTAGAGGGATATCCTGATATTGATAAAATTAAAAAAGACCTTGCTGAATTTAAGCCAAAAAAGGTTATTCTTGTTCCTCTTATGATTGTTGCCGGAGACCACGCTAACAACGATATGGCGGGAGATGATGAGGATAGCTGGAAAACTCAGCTTAAAAAAGAAGGATACGAGGTGGAATGTATTCTTAAAGGTCTTGGGGAATATGAGGGTATCCAAAATATGTTTGTAAAACATTGCAATGACGCTTTAAATGAGGCGGCGGAAGAATGACAACTATAAAAAAGTTTAAGGTTAGTTTTACAGCGGTTTTTATTATAATATACATTACGGCAGTTTTTTGCGGATGTTCAGAAGACAGCGCGCATAATGGAAGTTTATCAAAATCGGCTGTTAATTTTATTGATGACGATGGAATTGAAATAAATCTCGATAAGCCGGCGGAAAGAATAATATCGTTATATTCCGCGCATACGGAAAATTTATATTATCTTGGCGTCGGAAACAAAGTTATAGGAAGATATAAAACTTGTACATATCCTCCTGAGGCTGCTTTTGTTGAAAAATTTGATTACAACGGCGACCCTGAAAACATTATAGCGGCAAATCCTGATTTGGTCATTATACGTCCTTTTATCAGAAAAAAAGCTCCTGAATATGTAAAGACTATTGAAAATGCCGGAATAAAAGTTGTTTCTCTTTATCCTGATAAATTTGACAAATTTGATGATTATATAAATAAGCTGGCTTATCTTACAGGAACGGAAGAAAGAGCGAAAAAGTTGCTTTCGAAATTTCACAGTGAGATTGAAAATATTAAAGCTGTTACATCAAAGATTTCTGAAAAAGAAACTATATTTTTTGAGGCAACGGAAACAAATATAAGGACTGTTACAGCGGATTCAATGGCCGGTTTAGCTATTGAGTATGCCGGAGGAATAAATATAGCCAAAGAAGCCGTTCCTATGGAAAAAGGCAGTTCTATAGGAGAGTTTGGTGAAGAAAAGGTTCTTATGAATGCGGATAAAATAGACGTATATGTTTCCCAAAGAGGGTCTATGAACAGCGGGGCAAGTAAACAGGGGATTTCTGAAAGAGCGGGATTTGATACTATAAAAGCTATTAAAAACGGCAGGTTTTTTACTATTAATGAAAAGTTAATTTCTTCGCCTACATTTCGATATACAAAAGGTGTAAAGGAGATAGCGAGATTTCTTTATCCAAAAGAAATGAATGATATTTCTGAATATGAAAATGACAATTTGGCAACAAGAAGAAGTTTCGCTAATATACTTTTTAAATATAAAAATATTCCTGTGTTTGTTCCAAAATCTTCATCATATTATGAAACAGAACATAAAGGTCATACTTTTGGACTTTTTGAGGATATAAAATGGTATGATGAGGATTTTGATAGTATAGAGTCAATTGTTGAGCGAGGATATATAGAAAGCATAAAAGAAAACGGGAAGGAATATTTTTATCCCGATAATAACATAACTCGTGATGAGCTTGCTCAGGCTTTGTTTGTTATGGGAGAATTTTCTTCAAAAAATACAGACCTCTATATAGAAGATGCCTATAAAAGCAAATATCCAAATATTATTTATATACTTGTGGAGAATAATATTTTAGAACTTAAAAATTTTAAATTTGAGCCTGACAGTTATGTGAGCAACAATGATATTATAAAGGCTTTGAAATCTTTTTGAAAAACCGGTATTAGAAAAATACTCTGTAATTGCTGAAAAATGGGAGGTAATTTATGAAAGGAGCGGATAAACTTAAAAAAGGATTTACAACAGGTACTTGCTCCGCTATAGCGGCAAAGGCAGCGGCAAGAATGATTTTTAGGCAGGCTAAATCCGATAAAGAATTTGTTCTTACTCCTAAAGGAATTGTTGTTGAAACTAAAATTTTGTTTCCCGAATTCGACCATATAAGCGCAAGATGTGCAGTGAAAAAATATTCAGGAGACGACCCTGATGTTACAAATGGTATAATACTGTATGTATATGTAAGGCTTACGGATAAAAAAGAAATTACCATTGATGGAGGAAAGGGAGTCGGAAGAGTAACCAAAAAAGGTCTTTGGCAAAATATTGGAGAAGCGGCCATAAACAAAGTTCCGAAACAAATGATTACAGAAGCTGTAAAAAATGTATTTGACGAGTATTGTTATGAGGGCGGCGCTGATATTATCATAAGCGTTCCTGATGGAGAAAAAATAGCAGATAAAACATTTAACCCAAGGCTTGGTATTACAGGAGGAATATCAATTCTCGGAACAAGCGGCATTGTAGAGCCTATGAGTGAGTCGGCTATTGTTGAAACAATAAAAACGGAAATTAATGTGAAAAAGGCAAACGGGAGCGATTATATTATGATTTCTCCTGGCAATTATGGTTTTGATTTTATTAAAAAGAACTTTGATATTGATTTGGACAAAGCTGTAAAATGCGGAAACTTTATAGGAGAAGCTCTTGACTTTTCTAAAGCTGCTGGTTTTGACGGTATTTTACTTATTGGGCATATAGGAAAGTTTGTTAAGCTGGCAGGGGGAATAATGAATACTCACAGTAAAAACGCTGATGGAAGAATGGAAATTTTTGCATCAAATACCGCTTTAATATGTAATGATATTTCTATTGTCCGAAAAATTATAGAATGTTTCACTACAGATGATGCTGTAGAGGTTTTAAAAGAAGCGGGAATATGTGATAAGGTTATGGATAAGATTGTGGACAAAGCACTATTTTATGTAAAAAACAGACTCAAAAGCAATATTGAAATTGGCATAATTATGTTCTCAAATATTTATGGGGTTTTGGGAAAAAGCTATAATGTCTATGAAATGATTAGACGTTTATCTGTATTAAGTTAAGAATAAAACTCTAGGCGTTGCCTTGCAAAAATAATTTTTAGCTCGCCTCCTTTTTCTCATTTTCAAGTTGATTGACTATAGTGTAATATGGGAAAAGGTTTACGCTGTTTTGTAAATGAAAGGGTGATTTTTTGAAAGTATATATTGTAGGTGCCGGTATGGGAAATACATCCTCTCTTACTTCAGAGTCAATAGAAATTATTGAAAACGCTGATGTAATAATAGGCGCTGAAAGAATGACAGAATATATTGATATTAATAAAAATATTTATAACTCATATAAGCCTGATGAGATTTTAGAATACATAAAAGGAAAGGATTTTAATACTGTTGTTATACTGTTATCGGGAGATGTTGGATTTTACAGCGGAGCTAAAAGGCTTATAGATACTTTAAAAGAATATGAAGTAAAGCTTATTCCGGGAATATCATCTGTTGTTTATTTTTGTTCTGCTCTCAAAATGCCTTGGGATGATGTTAAGCTTTTGAGTATACACGGAAAAAGAAAAAATATTATTGGTTATATAAAAAAATACAAAAAGGTTTTTACGTTGTTAAGCGGAAAAAAAGATATTGAGATGTTATGTGAAAAGCTTTGTTATTATGGTCTTGGAGATGTTATTCTTAATATAGGAGAGAGACTCTCTTATGAAGATGAAAAAATAACAAGAATTAAGGCAAAGGATATTAAAAAATTTGATTTTAAATCTCTTTTAGTGATTTTAGCTGAAAATCCAGACGCTTACGATATGTCATATAAATGTATTGACGACTGTGATTTTATAAGAGGAAATATTCCTATGACAAAAAGCGAGATAAGGTCTTTAAGTATAGCTAAACTTGGACTTTCTGAAAGTTCTATTTTGTATGATATTGGTGCGGGAACAGGGTCGGTGTCTGTTGAAGCCTCAATTAAGTCTATTGATGGAGAAGTGTACGCTATTGAGCAAAATAAAGATGCTATAGAACTTATAGAAAGAAATAAACGCAAATTCGCCGCTGATAATATTATTGTTGTAGACGGAAAAGCTCCTGATATATTAAAAAATCTGCCTGTACCGACACATATTTTTATAGGTGGAAGTAAAGGCGGTATAGAAAAAATAATTAAATGCTGTTTTGAAAAAAATTCTGACGTTAAAATTGTTATAAACGCTATTACGCTGAATACAGTGGGAAAAATTATGGATGTTATAAAAAAGGAGAATTATAAAACGGAGATTGTGTGCGTAAACATAGCTAAAAATAAGAGCGTAGGAGAATATGAGCTTATGACAGGATACAATCCAGTATATATTTTTATAGTCAATCAACTTAAAAATTGAACAAGTTCAGCGGCTAAAAATCCTTTTCGCTTTGTTAGTGTCAGTCGGCGTAGGCTACGGCTACGATCTCCTTCCACTGCCTTGCGAAAATAATTTTTATCTCGCTTCCTTTTGCTCATTTTTAAGTTGATTGACTATAAAATCGCAGAAAACAAAGGTTTTATAACGGATTTGAGGGAAGACGGGGATTTTTATGAATGTTAAAATTTCGGGAATTATGATAAGCGCGCCAAAAAGCGGAAGCGGAAAAACAATAGCAGTATGCGGTATACTGAAGGCTCTTAAAAACAGAGGATTGAGTGTGTCCTCTTGCAAGTGCGGACCTGATTATATTGATCCTATGTTTCACAAAAATGTTTTGGGAGTTAAGTCGAAAAATATTGACAGCTTTTTTTGTGATGAGGAGTTACTTAAAAATTTGTTTTATGAACATACAAAAAAAAGTGATATTTCTGTTGTTGAAGGTGTTATGGGGTATTATGACGGAATTTCTTTCAATGATTTTAAGGCAAGCTCTTATGATATTGCCGCGGTTTTAAAAATTCCTGTTATTATTGTTATGGACGCTAAAGGAATGGCTTTTACTTGTGTTTCTATTATAAAAGGGATTTTAGAGTTTAAAAAGGATAGTAATATAAAAGGCATTATTTTAAATAATGTATCAAAAAAAGTATATGACTTATTAAAAAATGTGATTAAAGAAAATACAGATGTTGACGTTGTAGGATATTTGCCATATAATAAAGAATATTCATTTGAAAGCAGGCATCTTGGGCTTATAACTCCTTATGAGATTGACAATATACAAAAAAAAATTGAAAAGCTTGGTGAAGCTGCTGAAGAATGTATTGATATTGATAAAATCATAAAAATAGCGGAGAATTCTGATTATATTGATGTACATAAAAAAACTATAAAAAAATATACTGTAAATAACGTTAAAATAGGAGTTGCGTATGATAAGGCATTTTGCTTTTATTATGAAGACAATATTGAGATTTTAAAATATTTTGGCTGTGATATAGTTTTTTTCAGTCCTCTTTGTGATAAAAAACTTCCTGAGGGTATTTCTGGAATTATACTTGGAGGAGGTTATCCTGAGTTATATCTTAAAAAACTAAGCGAAAACAAAGATATGCTTATGGATATAAACAGCAAGATTAAACAAGGTATGCCTTGTCTGGCTGAATGCGGAGGATTTATGTATTTACATAAATCAATTAAAGATAAAGAAGGCAGAAGTTTTAAAATGGCGGGAATTGTTGACGGGGATGCTTTTTTCAGCGGAAAGCTTGTAAGATTTGGGTATGTTACTCTGACGCCAAACAAAGATTGTTTTTTACTTAAAAAGGGTGAGAATATAAAAGCACACGAATTTCATTATTGGGACAGCACGGAAAACGGAAATTTATTTTTTGCTGAAAAACCAAAAAAAAATGTTTGCTTTAACTGTATGTATGAGTACAAGAACTTTATTGGAGGATACCCGCATATTTTTTATTACTCAAATATGAATTTTGCTGAAAATTTTATAAAAAGGTGCGGAGAGTGGAAAAATTTATGATTTTAATAACAGGAGGAAGCGGAAGCGGTAAAAGTGAATATGCTGAAAAAATTGCTGTACAGCTAAAAAAGAGTCTTTTAACTGAAAAAATGATTTATATTGCTACAATGATGCCTTTGGATAATGAAACATTGAAAAAAATAGAAAGGCACAGAAAAATGAGATATGGAAAAGGGTTTTTGACAGAAGAATGTTATTGTGTCGAAGATATTAAAAAAAAGAGTGAGATGGGTTATTTTAAAGAGAGTATAATCCTTATTGAGTGTATATCAAATCTTACGGCAAATGAGATTTTTTCATTTAAAAATAAAAATGCTTGTTGTGATATAGCAAATACCATAAAAAATATTAAGTCAAAATGTATGGAAATTATTATTGTTACAAATGAAGTTTTTTCAGACGGAGCAAAATATTCTTTTGAAACACTGGAGTATATGAAGTGTCTTGGAAAAATAAATTGTTATATGGCAGAAATAGCGGACAAAGTGATTGAGGTTGTATGCGGTGTTCCTATATATATAAAGTAATGAAAATTTTGCTGATTGCTATAGAATACTTTTCAGAGGTGTGATTTATGTTTTTAAAGGCTTTTTTAATAGCTTTCTCAATGTACAGCCGAATACCTGTTCCAAAAACCGAATGGAATGAAAAAAATATGAGATATGTTTTTTGTTTTTTTCCGCTTGTAGGAGTTGTTATTGGAGTTGTTGTTTGGGCGTTGGGAAATTTTCTTATGTATTTAAATTATGGCTCTTTGTTTTTTGCTTCTATAATGTCGGCAGTACCTATATTTATTACAGGAGGCATTCATTTTGACGGTTTTCTTGATACTCTTGATGGAATTAATTCTTATGCTGATAAAGAAAAAAAACTTGAAATTTTAAAAGACCCAAATTCGGGCGCTTTTGCGATAATGGGCGGAATTATGTATTTTGTTTTGTCTGTGGGATTTTGGAGTGAGGTTAATGAAAAGGCGCTTGATATTATTCCTTTTGGATATGTTTTATCAAGGGCTTTAAGCGGTTTTAGCGTGGTTTTATTTCCTCCTGCCAAAAAGACAGGACTTGTATCTCTTTTTAAAAACAACGCTGATAAAATAAAAGTATGCGCTGTTATGGCGGTGTTTGTTACTATTGATTTGGCGGTTATGATATATATTGATGATGCCATGGGCAGCTTTATGCTGTTTACGGCAGTGATATGCTTTTTATATCACTATTATAATTGTATGAGAAATTTTGGTGGGATTACAGGAGATTTGGCAGGGTATTTTTTACAGATATGCGAGCTGGCTTTTTTAGCCGTAAATGTTATTTTATAGTTTAATTTACTGAAAGGGAGGATTATAATGATTCTTATAATAGGAGGGGCTTTTCAGGGAAAAAATGAGTTTGCGAAAAAAAAGTTTGGAGTTTGTTTCGAAAGGATTTTTGATGATTTTCACATAAAAATAAAAGAATATATTATTAATGGCAAGAATGGGAATGAACTTATAAATAAAATATTTAACGGTGAGTTTGACATTATTATAAGCGATGAAATAGGCTGTGGAATTGTTCCCGTGGATAAATATGAAAGACTATGGAGAGAAGAAACAGGCAGAATGTTATGCGATATTGCTGAAAGATGTGATGAAGTATGGAGAGTATGCTGCGGTATAGGAATTAAAATAAAATAGATACGGCGATTTTATAATTTTTAAGTTGTTTGACTATGCAATAAGACAGGAATGATTTTATGTTTGAGTATTCGATATACGCTTGTTTTATAGGTTTTTTGCTTGATATGGTTTTTGGTGACCCGAATTTTTCCTATCATCCTATAAGACTTATAGGAAAACTTATTGAAATATGTGAGATATTTTTCAGAAATATTTTTTCTGAATCTAAAAAAGGTCTTTTAACAGCGGGTTTTTGTTTGACAGTTTTAGTATGCAGTATTGTTTTCGGAGTTGTATTTTTTGCTATATTAATGTTTTACAAGATAAACGTCTATTTTGGAATTGTTTTTGAGAGTATAATTTGTTATTTTATGTTAGCGGCAAAATCTTTGAAAACTGAAAGTATGAAAGTGTATGAAAAAATATCAAAAGGAGATATTGAGGGAGGAAGAAAAGCTGTTTCTATGATTGTTGGCAGAGATACAGAAAATCTTGATGAAAAAGGAATTATTAAGGCGACAGTTGAAACAGTTGCTGAAAATTTATCCGATGGTGTTATAGCACCTCTTTTATATATTCTGCTTGGAGGAGGAGCTTTAGGAGCTTTGTACAAAGGGATTAATACTATGGATTCTATGGTGGGGTATAAAAATGAAAAGTATATTTTTTTTGGAAAATCCGCGGCTAAACTTGATGATATTATGAATTTTATAGCTTCGAGAATTTCTGCTTTTATGATGATTTTAGCAAGCTTTATTTTGTGTATGGATTATAAAAATGCTTTTTATGTTTTTAAAAGAGATAGATTTAATCACGCAAGTCCAAATTCGGCACAGACGGAGGCGGTATGTGCCGGCGCTCTTGGCGTACAGCTTTCGGGAAACGCTTATTATTTTGGAAAGCTTTACAAAAAGCCTTTTATAGGGGATGATGTAAATCCTATAGAACCTAAAAATATTATAGACGTAAATAGGCTTATGTATTTATCCGTTTTTATTTTTTTATTTATATTTGGAGGAATTTTAATTTTTATTCATATTTTTATTGGAGGCGGTTTGCTTTGACAAAAATTCACGGAGGAGATATTTATTCTTTGGGAAAAAAAGTTATTGATTTTTCATCAAATATAAATCCTTTGGGAATTAATGATGAAATTATTTCGGCTTTAAAAAAAGGTATTTATAATATTAAATTTTATCCGGATGTTGAGTGTGGCGAACTGAGAAATGTTATTTCGCAAAAAGAAAGTATTGATAAAAAATATATTATATGCGGAAACGGTGCGGCAGAGCTGATTTATAATATTGTTTTAGCGATAATGCCAAAAAAAGCGCTTTTTACAGCGCCGTCTTTTTTTGAGTATGAACGGGCTGTAAATATTATACAAGGAGAAAAGAAATATTATTTTTTGAAATATGAAAATGATTTTGATATTTTTGAGAACATACTTGATTATATTGATAACAGCATTGATATGGTTTTTATATGTAATCCTAATAATCCTACAGGAAGATGTGTAAAAAAAGAAATTATTTTAAAAGTTATTGAAAAATGTGAGAAAAACAGTATATTCGCTGTTATTGATGAGTGTTTTATGGATTTTGTGGATAACAGGGAAAAATATTCGGCTTTGGAATATTTAGATGAATACAGGAATTTTATGATATTAAAATCCTTTACGAAAGTATACGCTATACCAGGGTTAAGGCTTGGATACGCTCTTTGCTCTGACTGTGATATTATTGAAAAAATGTATTTGTCAAGACAGCCATGGAGTGTTTCCTCATTTGCGCAAAAAGCCGGTATCGCTGCTTTTGAAAACAGAGATTTTGTAAAAAAAACAGTTGATTTTATTTCCAATGAAAGAGAATATATAATAAAGCAGTTTGAAAGGCTTAAAATAAAATATATTAATTCCAAAGCTAATTATATTTTATTTAAAAGCGAAATAAATTTAGACGAAAAGCTCTTAAAATATGGTATACTGATTAGAAATTGTGATAATTATATAGGCCTTGGCAAGGGATATTATAGAATAGCGGTAAAACGCCATAATGAAAATAAATTGCTTATTAAAGCTATAGAGGAGGTATACGGCAGTGGCAATGTCGATTATGATACAAGGAACAATGTCTAATGTAGGAAAAAGTATTCTTACAGCGGCTTTATGCCGTATTTTTAAAAATGATGGATACAGGACGACTCCTTTTAAGGCTCAGAATATGGCTCTTAATTCTTTTGTTACAAAAGACGCTCTTGAAATGGGAAGAGCGCAGGTTATTCAAGCGGAAGCGGCGGGAATTGAGCCGTCTGTACTTATGAACCCTATACTTTTAAAACCAACGGGAGATATGGAATCTCAAGTTATTGTAAATGGTAAAGCTATTGGGAATATGACAGCTAAAGAATACTATAAAAATAAAAAAAAGTTTATTCCTGATATTATGAAAGCTTATAATTTTTTAGATAAGGAATATGATATTATTGTTATTGAGGGGGCGGGAAGTCCCGCTGAAATTAATCTTAAAGACGACGATATTGTGAATATGGGTATGGCAAGGCTTGCCGAGGCTCCTGTTTTGCTTGTTGGCGATATTGACAGGGGAGGGGTATTTGCCCAGCTTATAGGAACTGTAGACCTTTTGGAAGATAACGAAAAATGTTATATCAAGGGAATGATTGTAAATAAATTCAGAGGTGATAAGGAAATATTAAAAACAGGTATTGATATGCTTGAAAAACTGGCGAAAAAGCCTGTTATAGGTATTGTTCCTTATATGAACTGCGATATTGATGACGAGGACAGTTTATCCGAGAGATTTAAAAGAAAAAGAGAGGGAGGAATTATTGACATAGTTGTTATAAAACTCCCAAGAATATCAAATTTTACGGATTTTAACGCTTTAGAGCGTTTTGATGAAATAAATTTATATTATGCGGAAAATGCCGATGAAATTAAAGACCCTGATATTCTTATTATTCCCGGAACAAAAAATACGTCAGGTGATTTGAAATGGCTCCGTGAAAAAAATTTTGATGAAAAAATTAAATATCTAGCTTTGAAAGAAAAAATTATTTTTGGTATTTGCGGTGGTTTTCAGATACTTGGTGAAAAAATTTATGATTATGACGGAAGTGGAAATAGAAGAATATATGACGGAATAGGTCTTTTGCCAATAAATACAAATTTTGAGCCGGAAAAGATAAAAACAAGGGTAAAAGGAAAATTTATAAATATCGGAGGAGTACTGGAAGAACTCTCAGGTGTTGAGTTTGAGGGCTATGAAATTCATAACGGTGTTTCTGAAATTATTGGAAATGCGGAAAATATGAGTATTTTATATTCTGATAATTTTAAAGGGGAAAAGGTTGACGGTGTGAGTGTTAAAAATATATATGGAACTTATATACACGGTATTTTTGACAAAGAATGTGTTGTCCGAAAAATTATTTTGGCGGTTATGAGAAAGAAAGGCATTAATAATAAGGCTGTTAAGAATTTTAATATGGAAGAGTACAAAAGAAATCAGTATGATTTGCTCGCTGAAACAGTCAGGAAAAATGTTGATATGGATATGATTTATAAAATATTGAAAGAGGGAATAAAACAGTGAAACAGAAAATTTTACAAAGACCAAGAAGGTTAAGAAAGTCAGATATATTAAGAAGTATGGTTAGAGAAACGAGAATTTCAAAGGATAGTCTTGTATATCCTTTTTTTGTTACAGAGGGAAATAATATAAAAGAAGAAATTAAAACTATGCCGGGACAGTACAGGTGGAGTGTAGACAGGCTTTCTGAGCTTTTTAAAGAACTTTCTGAACATGGGGTAAAATCTGTGCTTATATTTGGAATACCGGATAAAAAAGATGAGTGCGGAAGCGGAGCGTGGAGTAAAGATGGTATTATACAAAAAGCGCTTAGATATATTAAAAAAAATTTTCCTGATATATTCTGTGTGACGGACGTTTGTATGTGTGAGTATACATCTCACGGACATTGCGGTATACTTGACGGGGATTATGTGGATAATGACAAAACATTGGAGGTACTGGCAAAGACTGCCTTATCTCATGCTGAAGCGGGTGCGGATATGGTAGCGCCGTCCGATATGATGGACGGAAGAATAGGCGCTATACGAAAAGAACTTGATAAGAACGAATTTTACAATATACCGATAATGGCTTATTCGGTAAAATATTCATCGGCATTTTACGGGCCTTTCAGAGATGCCGCTGATTCCGCTCCGTCTTTCGGTGACAGAAAAAGTTATCAGATGGATTTTCATAATGTAAGGGAAGCTATAATTGAGTCTGGGCTTGATATAAGCGAAGGCGCAGATATTTTAATGGTAAAGCCAGGTATGGCTTATCTTGATGTATTGACTAAAATTAAGGAGAAGTTTAATAAGCCTGTCGCTTTGTACAGTGTGAGCGGAGAGTATTCAATGATTAAGGCGGGAGCTAAGCTTGGGTATATTGATGAAATGTCGGTTGTCGGAGAAAGTGCTGTTTGTATGTATAGGGCAGGCGCGGATATTCTCATTACATATTATGCTATGGAAATAGCCGGACTTATAGACGAGGGTAAAATAGGATAGACTTGTTTGCAAGCGTTGAAGACTGACAGAAAAAGGTTTGTCAAGCAACATTGCATATAATAAAAGGAGGCGCTGATTTTGAATTGCAAAGGTCTTATTCATATTTATTTTGGAAACGGAAAAGGAAAAACAACTGCTGCTATTGGTCTTTCGGTACGATGCGCCGGAGGAGGCGGAAAAGTTTTATTCTGTCAGTTTTTAAAAGACGGTTTAAGCGGTGAAATTAACGCACTGAAAAAAGTTGATGGAATTAAAATTATTGACGGATATGAAAAAATAAAGTTCATCAAATATATGACGGAAGAAGAAAAAAAAGCTGCTGAAATATTTTATAAAAATCAATTTAATGATATAGTCAATATAGTTAATAAAGAGGAATTTGATTTACTTGTGCTTGACGAAATTATTGATGCTTTAAATATTGGTTTTTTGGATTTAGATGAAGTATTGAGATTTCTTGAAAACAGACCTATTGGTCTTGAGGTTGCTCTTACAGGAAGAAAACCCGACAGCAGACTTTTTGATATTGCCGATTATGTATCGGATGTATTAAAAATAAAGCATCCTTTTGACAAGGGAATTGGTTCAAGAAAAATGATTGAAAAATAGGTTTGTAAAAATAGAGGGTAATTGTTCTATATTAGACTTCTTTTGAAATTTCACACTTGCATAGATATTGCGAAAAAATATTTAATTCAATTCTCTTATTAATGCTAAAGGCGTTTAAAAAGAAAAACGCCTTTAGCTAAAACATTGAATGAAATATTTTTTTGTTGGATTGCACTAAAAATTTTGAGAATTGCTATATGTACATAGGGAAAGTATTAGTATTGGCGGTGATTTTTTTGAAACTTGAAGAAGCTGTAAAAAATATAAAATGTTCTGATAAAGATATAATGAAAAAGTCGGAAGAATATTGGATTTCTATAGCTAAGCCTTTATTCAGTCTTGGAAAACTTGAAACTGTTATTACAAAAATAGCAGGGATAAAGAGGTCTTTGAAATATAGTATTGATAAAAAAGCTCTTGTTGTTATGTGCGCTGATAATGGTGTTGTCGAAGAAGGTGTTACTCAGACAGGGCAGGAGGTTACGGCTGTTGTAACGGAAAATTTTACAAGGGGTCTTACAAGCGCTTGTATTATGTCGGAAATGGCAGGTGTTGATGTATTTCCTGTTGATATAGGTGTTTCTGTTGATATTAAAAATGTTACGGATAAAAAAATAAAAATAGCTTACGGAACAAAAAATATGGCGAAAGAACCGGCTATGACAAGGAAACAGGCAATAAAAGCAGTTGAGGTCGGCATAAACAAAATTATATCTCTTAAAGAAAAAGGATATCAGATTATAGCTACAGGAGAAATGGGAATAGGAAATACTACATCAAGCAGTGCGGTAACGTCGGTTATTTTTAATGTGCCGGTTGAAAATGTTACGGGAAAAGGAGCGGGTCTTACAAAAGAGGGATTAATAAAAAAAATAAGTACGATAAAGAAGGCTATTGAAATTAACAGACCTGATAAAGATGACCCTATAGATGTTCTATCAAAGGTAGGAGGTTTGGATATTGCGGGTCTTACGGGAGTTTTTATAGGAGGAGCTGTATGTGGCATTCCTGTTATTATTGATGGGTTTATTTCAGCGGTGAGCGCTGTTTTAGCAATTATGATATGCCCAAAGGTAATTGACTATATTATTGCGTCTCATGTTTCAAAAGAGCCTGCCGGAAAGTTTATACTTGAAAAGTTGGGTCTTTCACCTATAATTACTGCTGATATGTGCCTTGGAGAAGGTACAGGAGCTGTTTGTCTATGCCCTCTTCTGGATATGGCCTATGGAGTATATTCAAGGATGCACACTTTTAAAAACTGGAATGGCAATGAAACCTATAAAATATTGGAATAAAATACTTGTTTGATGATATCTAAAGTATTGAATAGCTGATAAGGAGAAAACAGATTGAGGGTTATTTTTATACGGCATGGAAAAACGAAGGGAAACAATGAAAACAGATATATTGGTTTTACTGATGAGAAATTATCAAAGGAGGGAAGAAATGAAATTAAAAGAAAAAAGCACGAATATCCAAAGGCTGACAGAATTATTTCAAGCCCTATGATAAGGTGCAGAGAAACTGCGGAAATTATATACGGAAATATTTATGAAGTATATGACGAGCTTAAGGAATGCAATTTTGGAGATTTTGAGAACAAAAATTTTGAAGAGCTTAAGAATAATGAGGCATATATAAAATGGCTTGAAAATAATTGTGAAACATCATTTCCCAATGGTGAAAGCCGTTTGGGTTTTCAGGTAAGATGCTGTAAATGTTTTGAAAAAATTATTTTGAATAATAAAATAGATAGAATTGCATTTGTTGTACATGGGGGAACGATTATGTCGATAATTGAAAAATTTTATTACAAAAAAACATCTTTTTATGAATGGCAGATAAAAAACGGTGAGTGTTTGGAATTTAAGACAATAAGTAAAGGTAATGAGTTTTATTTGTTAGATATGTTTTATTGAGGAATTTAAACAATAAGCGGAGGTTAAAAAGACGACCTCCGCTTATTTTACACAATATTATTTGTTTTGAAGTATACTATGGCTTCTTTCGATAAGAGAATTTATTTTATCTGAAAGGCCTTTAACGGTTATCATTGATTTATTTATAATTAAACTGTTTTCAGAAGTGTTTCGTACATCTTCTATTGTGCTGTCAACTGTTTCCATAAGAGTCTGTATTTGCTTATTGAAATCCTCTATAATTTTACTTATGTATATAATTGCCTCATTTATGTTTTTATTATTGATTGTAGCATTTTGCACTGATTTACGTGAGTTTTCAGATAAATCACGTATATTATTAGCTATAACTGAAAATCCTTTGCCAAGTTCTCCCGCTCTGGCAGCCTCGATAGACGCGTTAAATGAAAGAAGATTTATATTCTGAGCTATTTGCTCAACATCATTTGTAACTCTCTTATAATTTTTTACATCTTTTTTTATTCCATCAATATTTGAGTAAATATTTTGTCCAAGATTTACAAGTTCTTTCATATAATCATTTATACTTATCATTTCCTCTACGCCTTTTTCGCCGAGTTCTTTGATTTTTTCAGATTCTTTTGTTGTTTCGGTTACACTTTCGTTTAATGACAAAAATACTTTCTTTAATTCTTCTGTAATTTCAATAATACTGTTGTTTATTTCTTCTGTACGCAAAGTTTCGTTTTTTATTTTAGCCATTATATACTGATGACAGTTATGAGGGTCGTTTATATTCTGGGCGATAGCGACTGCCATTTCCCTGCATGATTTATATCCGCAGGCGTGACAGTCAAAGTTTTTATCGACTTCTGACCTCTTTTCAAGCATTTTGAAAGCATCGTCAATTTCTTTTTCTGTAACAGCTTTACAACTGCTGTATTTTGGTTTATATTCTCTTATAAAATCATCAAGCCTAAGTTTTTCATCAAATTCTCTGAATTGGCTGTCCTCAGTTTTATTTCCGTCTTCATCAATCTCAACAGTACTGTTCCTCTCTTTTACAACATAGTTTTTAACATCTTTCATAATAGCGTCAAGTTTAAACGGTCTGTATTCCTGACCTATTGCCGGACCATCATTACACCCAAATTCACAGTTTAAAACATCAAATACATCGGGAAGATTGATTTTATCTTCAGCTAGGTAATCATCAAATTCTTTATATACTTTTTCAACGCCTTCTGAATTTATAACGTGAAGTTTTGGAACGTGAAGAAGCAAATTTTCTTTAAGTCCGCCGGGTTTTGGATAAATTGCGCCTAAAAATCCCTGAGCCAAATTAAACTCAAATTCACTGTAGACTTTAATATTGGGTAAATCAACATTATTTTTTTCAAAATAATCTTTAAGATGTTTAAAAGTGACATTATAATCAATATACCCTGTTTCATCAAATTCATTTTTCTTTGCTATACAAGGAGATAAGGCTGCAATTTTACATCTTTTTCCAAGATATTTTTTTACATATATAGCAAGACAAAGCATAGGACTATGAACAGGAGACAGATAATTCAACGCTTTTGGCTTATGCTGTACAATATAATTGACTATTGCCGCACATGGCTGAGAAATAATTTTTTTGCCTTTGTTTTTTTCAAGGTATTTTATGTGAGCCCATGTACAGATATCCGCTCCAAGGGAAACGTCATAAATTTCTTTTGTACCGTTATTTCTAAACCATTGCAAAACGTGACGCCAGTATCCGTCAAAAGCGATTTTTATAGCCGGAGCGGTAATAATAATGATTTCTTTACCATTTTTTATATCTTCCATAAATTTATCAATATCATCTCTGTAAAATCTGGCGTTGTGACCGCAGGCTTTTACACATGCTCCGCAACTTATACATTTATCTCCGTCAATATCAATTACAAGGTTTTCATTTTCATCGTATTTAGCAACATTAGCTCCCGGGGCAGGACAAACACGTACACACGAATTGCATGAAACGCATTTTGATAAATCAATGCCTATAAGATTCATTAAAACACATCCTTTTCAAAATTATGGTGAATTATGAATGTATTTTATAAAAATGAAATCTGTATAAATACCTAATTTTAAAAATACATAAAAAAACAAAATGATGACAATATTATAGTGTTACAAAATTCATGTTATGTTATTTTTTGTAAATTTATATATTTACAAAGTATAAAGTATATGATATAGATTTATACATTTTTAAAAAATACTTTATATATAATTTTAACAAAAGTTTGATATACAGAAAAACAGTAAAATAATAGACCTTTTCAATAATCTGAGAATTAGTGTATGAGTGTAGATTTTATCATTAAGCTTAACTTCTTTTTCCGAAATAAAAATTTAATTTAAAGAAAGTTAAACAGCCAATAACAGTAAAAGATATGTCTTATAGCAATCCGCAAGATTTTTAGTGAGAAACAACAAGAAAAGTTTTGATATATCAGTTTATTAAAATTTAATAGTTTATTCTTTTGTTGTTTCGTTATAAATAGTATCAAATAGGTCCGGTTAGTATATATTTAATAAATTGTTTTATTGTTTTGCTGTAGAAAAATCAGAAACTACTATAATATATATGATACTATATATAACAAAATATTTCAATACTTATTTTGAATTTGACATAAAAACCATTTTTTAAATTAGAAGATTACAGATTAGACTTCCTCGGAAACTAGCAAGTTGATTGACTATATCAATGGAAAATAGATTTCTTTCAGGATTTCATAGAAATTCCGGAAGGGTTGAAAAAACATTTTATCCAGTATTTCTTATAGAATTGACGTTTGCGTAGCTTCAAAAGAAGTCTATTGAATAGATGGATTATTTGGCAGTTTATAAAAATTATTGATTATTTTTAAAAAAAATGGTATTATATATATAGTATTTTTACAAAATTATTTAAAAATCTTTTTTATTGAAGGAAGTTAAAGTATGAAAAGTACAATAAAAAAAAGTTCTGTTTTTTTTACACGTCCGATTAATATATTTTTGATAGCTGTCTTGTGTACTGCGTTATGGGGTAGTGCTATACCGGTTATAAAAATAGGCTATGAAGCCTTTAATATTTCTGATACGGCATCGCAAATGCTTTTTGCGGGATACCGTTTTTCTATCGCGGGATTAATGACAATATTATTCAGGTCTTTTATTACAAAAAAAGTTGTTTATCCGTCAAAAAGGGAGATTTTTGGAATAGCGTCTCTCGGAATTGTTCAGACGG
The DNA here is from genome assembly GCA_949948985.1 of uncultured Clostridia bacterium. Taxonomy (GTDB): domain Bacteria; phylum Bacillota; class Clostridia; order Lachnospirales; family CAG-274; genus MGBC114079. The sequence goes on from CATLIG010000005.1 coordinate 56,871, forward strand.
CGGTACAGTACATTCTGTTTTACACAAGTCTGAACTATCTTACAGGGGTAAAAGGTTCTATAATAAACGCATCAGGAAATTTTTTCGCTGTAATTCTTGCGCATATGTTTATAAAAAACGACAAACTTAATATAAAAAAAATATTTGGATGTCTTCTTGGATTTTCAGGAGTTGTTTTATGTAATGTAAACAGCGGAGGAATTGATATGTCTTTTTCATTTCAGGGTGAGGGATTTATGATACTTGCCGCTCTTTCTTTCGCGTCAGGGTCAGTAATAACAAAGTTTATAACAAAAGAAAAAAGTTCTGACCCCGCTATGATTACAGGATACCAATTAGGATTAGGCGGAATAATACTTATAATAGTTGGAATATTCTCGGGAGGGGAACTATCTGTACCTAATTTTAATATATATGATATAAATACGTTTTATCCTTTATTTATTTTATTATATTTGTCGCTGCTATCCTCAATAGCTTTTTCTTTTTGGGCAGAGCTTCTTAAATATAATTTTGTCGGAAAAATATCTATTTACGGATTTTTAAATCCTGTTTTTGGGGTTATACTTTCAGGTATACTTTTAAGTGAGGACATATTTAATTTTCAAACTTTTGGAGCCTTGCTGTTGGTAAGTACAGGTATTCTTATTGTTAATTTAAAAAAGAAAGGATAGTTTACATTGCTATTTAAAAATATAACCATAGATGATAAAGAAATTATAGAAAAGTACACAAAACAAAATAATTACTTTTTATGTGATTATTGTTTTACCGATATATTTATGTGGAGATACAGATATTCGACAAAATATTGTATAAAAGACGGTTTTTTGTTTCTAAGGGTAAAATCTCACGAAAGCAAAAATGAAATGTACCTTACTCCCATTGGTACCGGTGATTTAAAAAAAGCCGTTTTATCAGTAATAGAGTATTCAAGAAAAAAAGGAAATCCTTTTATAATGCTGTCTGTGCCTGAAAAAATTAAAGACAAACTTGACACAATTATGCCGGATACTTTTAATTTTGAAGAAAATCCTGATAATGCCGATTATATATATTTAGCGGAAGATTTGATAAACTTAAAGGGCAAAAAATTTCACTCAAAAAGAAATTTTATAAACAGATTTAAAGAAACGTATGAAAACCGTTGGGAATTTGAGGATATTACGGAGGAAAACGCTGAGGAAGTATTTAGATACCAGCTTAAATGGTATGAGGAAAACAGAAGTAATACAGATGATTCTCTCTTTTCAGAAACAAGCGCTATAGCTTTGGCATTGAAAAATTTTAAAAAGCTTGGTTTAAAAGGCGGACTTCTTCGTCTTGACGGAAAAATTATATCATTTACACTCGCAAGCAAAAGCTATGATAATATGTACACAATACACATAGAAAAAGCGGAACATTTAATAAATGGCGCTTATCAAATGATAAATAATGAGTTTGCTAAAAGATATTTTCAGGACGTTGAATATGTAGACAGAGAAGAAGACTTGGGTATAGAAGGACTTAAAAAGGCAAAGCAGTCATATAGACCGGTATTAATGGGGGTAAATTATACAGCTTCGCTTAAAAACAGGTGATATTGTTATATATCTGCTTTATTTACAGCAATTTCAAAATTTTTCCGGAATTGTTATAAAATTATTTAAAGGAGAATTTTTATGGAGTATGAAAAAAATATATCTTACGCGTCAAAGGAAAATTCAGATGAAATTTTATCACTTTGGAATATATGTTTTCCTGAGTTTCCAGAGTTTACAAAATGGTATTTTGAAAATATTTTTTCTTTTAAAAACACTCTTATTTACAAAGAAGATAATAAAATAATATCAATGACACAGGAAATACCTCTTATTTTTAATTCATTAAAAAAAGCCACATATATATATGGAGCATGTACCCATCCTCTTTACCGCAAAAAAGGAATTATGGCAAAGCTTTTAAGACAATCTTTTGAAAATGATATAAAAAAAGGAACAGGCTTATCAATACTTATTCCTGAGAATGAAGAGCTCTTTAATTTTTATGAGAAGTTTGGATATACTAAAGCAACTTTAATTAAAAAAGAATTTTTTAAAAGCACATTATTAAATAAAGAATTCCGTAAAAAATATATATTTCGAAAAGCTGTTTACGCAGATATTGAAAATATGAATGAGTTATATAATAAAACTCTTTCTCAATCAGATTTTATTTTTCGTGACAATACTTTTTGGAAAAATCAAATGAGGATGTTCAATGACCTTGGAGGCGGCTGTTTTTGTTTGTACAATGAAAAAAATTCACAACTGGAGGCATATGCTTTTTTATGGAATGAGGAAAGCCTTACAGCACAGGAAATATGCTTTAAAGACGATTTTGCCAAAAATATTATTTGTGAAAATATATTGTCGGAATTTAATACAGACAAAAGTTTTATTCTTAATATATATGATAGTCAAGGTGAGTATAAATCTTGTGTAAAGTTTCATAATACTAAGGATAATTATGTATCGGATTATACAATTAATTTATTATGGAACTGACAACAAGGCTTGTCTGAACCCACGAAAATATTATCGGTAAAGGTTTTTCAAAAAAATCTTTATTATATGTATTTCGTGGGTTTAAACAGGTCTGATTAAAGTAATTCAGCGTTTATCAAAAAATTGCTTAAAAAAATTCTACCCTTTTAACAGACCTGTTCGAAAACTTCAGCAATGACGTTTGACAGCTGTTTTCCCGTCATATTTTGCTTAATTTTCTTGAAATACTTTCCTAAGTATTACTGTAAAAATTAAGCTTCGTCTGACGCAAAAATTTCTTGTTAGCTGTCATCACTTATTTTTCCGAACAGGTCTATTTTTGATTTGATAATATTAATAATTTTCATAAATCTGTTGTCAGGATTTGCGTTATTGTTAATTGATTTATTTTTAAAATATTTTTCCAGTTCATATTGAGAGTCAACAGATATTTCTTCTGATGAAAGTTCTTTTTTTATATACAATCCGTCAGGCAGCATATACCAGCCTTTTTTATTGTCATTTCGGAAAAAATCCAGAATTTTAAGAATAACTTTTTTTGCCTCAGGATTTTTAACTGGGATAAATACTTCGACACGTCGTCTTGTATTTCTGTTTAAAAAGTCGCCTGAACCAATAAATATTTTTTCCTGTCCTCCTTTTCCGAAACAAAGGATTCTTGAGTGTTCAAGGTATTTTCCGACAACGCTTTTTACAATTATGTTTTCCGTATACCCTTCTATGCCGGCTCGTATACAACATATGCCCCTGATATATAATTCTATTTTTACACCGGCCTGCGATGCTTCCACAAGTTTTTTCATAATATCAATGTCATTCATAGAATTTATTTTTATAACTATACAGCCGTTTTTATTAATCTTATGTGAAGATATTTCCTCATCAATAAGTTTTATAACGTTTGATTTAAAACAATTTGGAGCTATCCAAAGACTTCTTGTATGCTCAACAACATCGCCAAGACATAACGCTCTGAATAAATCATTAGCGTCCGCGCCAATATCGTTGTCTGCTGTTATGTATGATATGTCTGTATATTGCTCGGAGGTTTTTTCATTATAATTACCTGTTCCGACTTGAGTTATATAACTTATTTTATTATGATTTTTTTTCGTTATAAGGCATATTTTAGCGTGTACTTTATAGTCATTTAATCCATAAATGACGGTACAGCCGGCATCTTCAAGAATTTTTGAGTAATCAATATTATTTTGCTCATCAAACCTTGCTCTTAGTTCGAGAAGGCATAAAACATCTTTTCCTCTTTCAGCGGCATAAGCGAGAGCGGAAATGATTTTACTGTGACTGGCTAAACGGTATAAAGAAATTTTAATTGATATAACGTTGGCGTCATCAGCCGCCTCATAAAGTAAATCAACAAATGTACCAAAACTTTGAAAAGGTACGTTAAAAAATAAATCATTTTGTTCAATATATTTAATAAGCTGGCCTTTTTCGATGTTTATACATTTTAAAGGTTTATTCTCACTAAATAACAGCTTTTTGTTGTCAAGCTTCAAAGTTTTATATAAACTAAACCCAAAGGAAAAACTTAATGGTATTTTTTCTGTAAAAATAATATTTTCATCGCAGTCAATTTTATCACATATAAATGATTTCATTTTATCAGATAATTCACTGCATACTTGAATTCTTACAGGAGCCAAATTTCTCCTTTTTTTTAGCATAGTCTGCATAATCCCCCTGAAATCCGCGTCGTTATCGGAGTCAAGAATAGCTTCATTTATAGTAATATCAGCGTTTCTTGTTACTCTTATTTTATGAATTTCTTTGATTTCGTACTTAGCGAAAAGTTTTTTTGAATGGAATTTAATAACATCTGAAACAAAAGCGACTTTCTTTCTATTGTTTATGCTGAATGTAAAGTATTCATCTTTTATTGTTGTGGGAATAATACCTATTTTATTTCCATCTTGTTTTGACTCAAGCAGCGCGATTATATAAATTTCTTTATTTTTTAAAAAAGGAAAAGGATGAGTACGGTCTACTATTTGCGGAGATAAAACAGGAAATATTTCTTCCAAAAAATATTTTTCGGCAACAGTGCTTTCAGATTTTGATATATTACTGAAATCAATAATATCTATATTATATTTTTTTAAATCTTTTACAATGTTTTTAAATCCCTTTTTTATTAAAGGCTCCATAAGCTGAACTTTTGTATAAATTTCTTTTATTTGTTTTTTCATTGACCAGCCTGTCTTATCATCAACTTTATCCGGAAAATTTTCCATATCTTCTCTTAAAGACCCTACCCGTACCATAAAAAACTCGTCAAGATTTGAAAAATAAATTGACATAAATTTAAGCCGCTCAAATAAAGGATTGGATGTATCAAAGGTTTCAAAAAATACTCTTCTGTTAAATTCAAGCCAACTTAATTCTCTGTTTATAAAGAGCTTTTTTTCATTATTTTCTCCCACAGATATCCCTCCCTTACACTGCCTTTGATTGTGTGAATTTTTTTTGCGCCTATATATTTGCAAATTGTTTTTAAAACGATAAGACCCGGAATTATTGTATAAACACGTTCAGGTATAACGTGGCATATAAAACTTATTCCTTTTACATCCATTTTATAAATAGTGTTTATAATATCATCAATTTGTTCCAAAGAAAGCTCATAATCCGATATAATACCATCTCCGCCTACAAGCGCACGGTGGAGCCTGGCTCCTGCTCTTGCTGTTCCGCCTATAGCATACAGCTTTTCATATCCTGAATCCTTAAATTCTTTATTTGTCATAAGTTCTTCTTTTACATATTTTTTTATTTTCTTTATTTCTTTTTTCTTTGGCAAAAGACCACTCACAAAATTTTTATAAGTAATAAGGCTACCTATTTTAAATGAATCTGAATTTGTTATTTTTCCATAGGAAAAAGAGAACAGCTGACCGCTGCCGCCGCCAAGGTCAACACCGACACCATCTTTTTCCTTTATATATTTTTTCATTCCGATATAGTCAAAAAATACCTCTTCTTCCGCAGAAATAATATCTATATTTATGTCAAGCTCACTTTTGACTTTTAAAAGTACATCTTTTTCATTTCTAAGGCTTCTTAAAGATGCTGTGGCAAACCAATGTAAATTATCACATTTTATTACGGAGGCAAAATCTTTGATTATTCTGAGGGTTTCTGTAAGTTTTGAAATGCCATCATAAATCAATACACCTTTTTCAACATATTCGATAAGTCCTATAAAATGCCGTTCATTAACAACTTCTTCTGCCGTTTTTTCATTGTCATCAACGTTATAAACAACTATTCTTACAGTATTTGAGCCGATATCAACAGTTCCGATTTTCATATATATTCTCCTATAAAAATTCACAAAATTTTTAGTGCGAAATAACAAAAGAAATCCTTAATATATCAGACTTGTTGAAGTTTGTCTGTTCATTCTTTTATTTGTTCGCCATAATTAAAAAATTTATTATTCATAATTATAACATAATTAATAAAAATTTTACACATCAAATTTTAAAATATAACAGAAACTAATTTTTATAAAAATGTGGAAGGAAATTAATTTTATTTCCGAAAAGCTATTGGGGGAGGCAATCCCTAAGACTTTTGACTATATCTCGCCTCCTTTTGTTCATTATAAAGTTGACTGACTATAAAATATATTATTTGAAAAAAATATTTAAATTTATATTAAATAATTTTGACAAATTTTCATAATTGTAGTATTATTAATATAAGAAGTTAAAAGTTGTATTGTTAATATCTTCTTTTACTTTATGTAAGTGGAAAAAAATATATTAAAACGGAGGGTAATTATTTATGAGCTATGTAGAAAACTTTTCTCTTAAAGGAAAAATCGCATTGGTAACAGGCGCTTCTTATGGTATTGGTTTCGCTATTGCAAGCGGACTTGCTAAAAGCGGCGCGACTATCGTTTTTAACGATATTAAACAAGAATTGGTGGATAAGGGTCTTGACGCTTATAAAGAGGCCGGTATTGAAGCCTATGGCTATGTTTGTGATGTTACAAATGAAGAACAAGTTAATGAACTTGTGGCTAAAATTGAAAAAGAAGTCGGCGTAATTGATATTCTTGTAAATAATGCCGGAATTATTAAACGTATCCCTATGTGCGATATGACTGCCGCTGAATTCAGACAAGTTATAGATGTTGACCTTAACGCTCCTTTTATTGTATCTAAAGCAGTTATTCCAAGTATGATTAAAAAAGGTCACGGTAAAATTATTAACATTTGCTCAATGATGAGTGAGTTAGGCCGTGAAACAGTTTCCGCTTATGCTGCCGCAAAAGGCGGTCTTAAAATGCTTACAAGGAATATCTGCTCTGAATATGGTGAGCACAATATTCAGTGTAATGGTATTGGACCAGGTTACATTGCTACTCCGCAGACTGCTCCTTTACGTGAAAAACAGCCTGACGGTTCAAGACATCCATTTGACCAGTTTATTATAGCTAAAACTCCCGCCGCTCGTTGGGGAACTCCCGAAGACCTTGTTGGTCCTGCTGTGTTCTTAGCGTCAGACGCCTCAAATTTTGTAAACGGTCATGTTTTATATGTTGACGGTGGTATCCTTGCTTATATTGGAAAACAGCCTCAATAATTGATATTAAATATTAGACCTGTCTGTAATCACAGTTGGTTTTAAACAGGTTCATTTAAAATAAAAAAAAGGACTGCCCATTAAATTTTTGGACAGCCCTTTTTTATTGTACATAAACGATTAAAAGAATTTTGGGGGCAGATATCAGAGTTTTTTTGAAACCACGCAATTATGGCAGTCTGAAAAAATTATACTTCATAAAAAGGGATTTAGCCCAATATTTCTATTGGGCTAAGGAGAGGAGTATCTATATCAAATAAAAACTAGTATCCATAAATAATTAAAGTAAAAATATTATATATTAAAAATTATCTTGTGTATCTTTTTTTAGAGTAGCTGTTAAAGTAATATTTTGTTTACCATTTCTGATTATTTTTATTTCAACATTGTCACCAACATGGCATTTTCTTACAGATTCTGTTAAATAAACAGGAGTAAATACAGGTTCTGAATTAAACCCTGTTATAATGTCAAATGGTTTTATTCCGGCTTCGTCAGCGGCACTTCCGGGAACTACGCTTTCAACAATAACTCCCATCTGAGGCAAGTTGTTATCCTGAGCGATATCTTCGGTTATAGCTTTTACGGAAACACCTAAATAAGGAAGTTCTTTTTTATTCATTATTTCCTCAATTACAGGTTTAGCGTCATTTGATGAAATACTATAGCTTACACCTTCCACACGGGAGGAAGAATATTTTGCTGTATTTATTCCTATGACCTCTCCAGCTGTATTAATCAAAGCTCCGCCGTCATTTCCCATATTTATAGCGGCGTCTGTCTGAATAACGCTTAAACTAGCATCACCTGATAATGGAATATCTTTCTGAGCAACGCTGATAATTCCTTTTGTAGCGATGTTTCCCGCTCCTGAAGCGTTACCAATCGCAATTACACTGTCACCTACACTTAATTTATCGGAATCTCCGAAATAGGCTGTTTTAACAGAAGTCACGCCTAATTTTTTCAAACTTTCACGGCTGACAGATATAACCGCAAGGTCTGAAAGCTGGTGTTTTCCTACAAGCCTTGATGAAATAAAGTCCTCGTTGTTAAAAGATATATTGACACTTTTGGCGTTTGAGATAACGTGATAATTTGTTACAATATAAATATTTTTATTTGTCTGATAAAAAATTATTCCTGAACCCATTGTCTTATTGTAATTTTCATCGTCATATTCCTCAAAAGGATTTGTCGGAATATTATCGGATACCGACATAACTGAAACAACAGATTTACTTGCGTTTACAATGGGATTATTACTTACGGGTTCATCTGCGCTGGAAGAATCGGTAACATTATAGCCATCCTCATCAAAGCTGTTAAAATAACTTTCTATCTGAGGAGAATAAAATCCAATGCCAAAACCTACGGCATTTCCGAAAATTACAGCTCCTGTTATTAAAAATGCGATTTTAATAACAGCTTTCTTTTTTAATTTCAGAAATTTATTATTTCTTTTTCCTTTGAAACTATTATTGTCATTTGTAAGATTATTTATACCCTGTAAGTCAAAATTATTATCCTGAGAAAACTCCGGATTTACGTTATCGGAAAAATTATTATTAAAATCATTCATATCAAATGCCTCCAAAAAAACAAATATATAGTATATAGATGTAAAGACATAAGTATGAATAACAAGTTTAACTTTTTATCATATTTACATTATATACTATATATTTGAACGAATTATGAACATAATATTAAATTTTAATTAAAATTTGGAATTCATATCCATAAGAGTAGCGTCAACAGTCATAGGCTGATTTCCGTTTCTGATAATATTAATACGAATAGTGTCTCCGGCTTTGAATTTTTTTATTTCAGCAGAAAGTTCTTCTATTGTTGAAATATTGGTATCACCTATTCCGGTTATAATATCGCTGTATTTAAGTCCGGCTGATTTTGCCGCGCTTCCTTCCTCAACATTTTTTATAAATACACCATTTATATTTAAGTTATATGTTGACTTAAATGATTCATCTATTGTAAATCCTGAAATCCCAAGATAAGGTCTTGAAACGGTTCCGTTAGCTATAAGTTCATCGGCAATAGATTTTACCGTTGTTGATGGCAAAGCATAACCAGTTCCCTCTACAGTTGAGCCGTTCGCATTATACATACGTTTTGCCGTATTCATACCTATGATTTTTCCTTCGTGATTAACTAAAGCACCGCCGCTGTTTCCGGGATTTATAGCCGCGTCTGTCTGAAGTACTGTTCGGTTTTGTCCATCAATGTTTATTTCCTTATTTTGAGCGCTTATTATACCTTGCGTAACGGTTTTTCCTTGTCCCAGAGCGTTTCCTATTGCAAGAACGAAAGATCCTACTTCTACTTTATCAGAATCAGCAAATTCGGCTGTTTTTATATCCTGAATATTCGCTTTCTGAATGTCTTCTTTTGAAACTGATATGACAGCAACGTCAGCCTGAGCATCTTTTCCGACAAGTTTCGCAGGTATTTGTTCTTCACCGGTTACGGATATATTTACACTTGTTGCTCCGTCAATAACATGACAGTTTGTTACTATATAATACTTATCATTATCTTCTTTATATATTATACCTGAACCTGAACCAGTATTTTCATATACTTGATTAAAGAAATCAACTTGCTGGGCTTTTATTGAAATATTGACTACAGAACTGCTTGTGTTTTTTACAATATTTATAATTTCATTATTATCGCTTATTGAAACTTGTTCCGCTTCGGGACTGTTTTGAAATTTAAAGTTTACATAATCTTCTGAGTTTACAGGAAGATTCTCCGTTGTGTTTACGCCAAGCATAACTCCAAATCCTATAGAGCAGCCGAATATTCCAAGAGTTGCGAAAGTAAGAGCGAAACGTTTAGCAAATTTATGATTTTTCTTTTTATTGTTTATAGTGACGAACTGAATTGACGGCTGACTATTTTTTTGTGTGTTTTGTGAGTCGGTATATTCATATGAGCAATGGACGCTGTCTATATTATCTGAAATATTTTGCTGTTGTTTAATTGAAGCGCCGTTTGAATTGTATACCCTGTAGCCGTAATCTCCCAAAGAAGTATTCTCTGTTTGGTGAGATTTATTGAAATCATTAGTTTTATCAGCATTTATGTTAGTAACGGGTTCGTTTACAGATGGATAATTATCCATATTGGAATATTCCATTGCCGAAGATGAAATTTCCTTACTAATATGTTCATTTTGGTCGGCGGGAATGTTTTTATTTACATTGACATTGTTGCCGATATTTGAGTTTGTGATGTCATTAAAATTTTCATTATTATTTTCAAATTCATTCATTTTAAAACCTCCTAAATTATTTTTTTATTGATAATTTTTATATATTCTTTAAAATGGCATTTATACCGACTGTAAAGTCAGGCGGTAACAAAACAATAAAATATTATTAAAAATAGATTTATATGGCTTTATTGTTTCGCTGTAATAAAAATGTTATTTGTTTTTACAAGTATTAGTATACAACTGTTATTTGAATAAAATGTGTCCATAATGTAAACAATCATTAACTTTAGATTATAAAATTAAAATTATATTAATAAAATAGTAAAAGGCGGCATAATTTTATTAATATACCTATATCAATACACAGAATTTTTAGTGTGAAATAATAAAAGAATGTCCAGATATATCAGATTTTATCATAGGAAATCAACCTGAAAAATGAATAAGTTCGGCGGATATGATTTCATTCCTCTGACTTGTAAAGATAATTTTTATCTCGTTTTCTTTTATCCATTTTCAAGTTGATTGACTATAGAACTTTTATGTTCAGTCTTTTATTATTTTGCTATTATAACAAAATAATTGACAGATGCTGCTTTTATGGCTTTTTTGTTTGCAATTTACAGTAATTCCGGTAAAGTTACGGCAGTTTAGAACAGGTCTATTGTGTATGTTCGGTAAAACCCAAAAAGAACAGGAGGTTGTAACTATGAAAATATTTATAGACCCGGGACACGGAGGAGATAATCCCGGAGCGATAGCGCCTACAGGACTTGAAGAAGCAACAGTTAATCTTGATGTTTCTCTGCGTCTTGGAAATATTCTTACAGAAAGAGGATATCAAGTTAATTACTCAAGAACGACAAATATAAATGTAAGTCTTTCTGAAAGGGCAAGGCTTGCTAATTTATGGGGGGCTGATTATTTTGTGAGTATTCACTGTAATTCAGCTACAAATCCAACATATAACGGTACAGAATCTTTTTATTACAGAAACGGAACTGTCGCCCAAAGATTTGCTCAGACAGTAAATACAGCCCTTGTAAGACAGACAGGATTAGTTGACCTTGGGGTAAAGGCTAGAAATCTCGCTGTACTAAGGCTTACCGCAATGCCTGCTATATTGGTTGAGCTGGCATTTTTATCAAATCCCAGAGAGGCGGCTTTGCTTGCTTCTGAATCATTCAGACAAAATTGTGCTGTCGGAATAGCAAACGGGATAATTCAATTTACAAGCTAAATTAATATAGTCAATCAACTTGAAAATGAGAAAAAGGAGATGAGCTAAAAACTATTTTTGCAAGGCGGCGGAGGGAGAGCATAGCCGACTGCCTATGCCGACCGACGGCAACGCGGCAAAAATGATTTTTAGTCGTCGAACTTGTTTATTTTTACAGCAATTCCGCTATAATATAGAAAAAATATTTTATTCTATATTTTAGTATAAGGCGTTTTGATTTTTAAATGCCGAAAATGTTAAGAAATCATTAAATAAAATATTTTTTCCATTTCTATTCTGGAATTGCTGTAAATTGCTTGACTTATAACATTAAGCTTGTTCAATAATCTACATCTAAACAATAAAAGAATGAATAGATAATATTTAATGAAAACTGATATATTAAGGAAATTCTTTTATTGTTTAGCACTGAAAATTCTGCTAATTGCCATAAGGAATAAGATTGGCATAAAGGGATTTGGCAATCGGTGTTATGGCAGTTATTGAACTGGTCTGTTAATAAGTTTAATCGACCTTTTTTATTTTTTGAACGGCTTCTTCAGTAGGTGTAATATACGCTGTTTTATTTGTTTCATAAATTACCATTCCAGGTTTAGCTCCGGAAGGTTTTTTTACAAATTTTTTAGGAGTATAATCTACAGGAACAAGAGCGGAGTTTTTACCTTTACTATAAAAAGCCGCAAGAAGAGCCGCTTCATTTAATGTGTTATCAGGAATTTCTTTTCCCTCGGCTGATATTATTACATGAGAACCGGGAATTTTCTTTGTGTGAAGCCATATATCCGTGTTTTTGGCAAATTTTAATGTAAGTTCATCGTTTTGCCTGTTATTTTTTCCAACATAAATATTAAATCCATCAGAGGATATATAATGAAGAGGTTTTGATTTTACAGGTTTTATTTTCCCTTTTGGATGGTTTAATTTTTTTATAAAACCTTGCTCGTAAAGTTCCTGACGTATTTCTTTTATATTTTGCTCATCTGTTGAAACCTGTACAGATGTAAGCAGTCCCTCAAGATATTCAAGCTCTTCGTCATTTTGCTTTATTTGAGTTTGAAGGGCCGAGAAAGTTCTTTTTTCTTTATTGTACTGTTTAAAAAATTTCTGAGCATTTTCAGATGGGGTCAGTTCAGGGTCTAAGGGTATTGTTATATCTTTTAAATCTTTATCATAAAAATTTTGTGTGGTATATGAGTCAGTACCCTTGGGAACGGAATATATATTCGCTGTTATAAGCTCTCCATAGAGTTTTAGTCTATCACGGCCGGAGATTTCTTTCATTGTTTTTATCTGAATGTTTTTTTTCTTTATACATCTTTCAATGTTATTTGCTATGATTTTTTTTAGGTCCTGAGATTTTTGATTCATTCTGTATTGCAAATCTCTTTCAGTATAAAAAAACTCAAGTAATTCCGATATTGAACTGAATTTCTGTTTTTTTAATCCGGAATACTGACTCATTTCCATTGAGGAAAAATCAATTATTTTATTTTTTTCAGAATAAATAATTTCAGGTGAAAAATTTCCTGTTTTAATTTTTTCAACAATATTTTTAAATTCGTTATATAACATTTTTAGCCGGTTATCAGATATTACATCAACATTATCAGAGGAGTCAAGCCCCGCACGGAAACATATTTCTGATGCAAAAGAAGGACTTATTCCGTTATAGGATTCATAAATCAGATTCTGAAGTTTTTTTGAACTGCTTTTATTGACTGTAAAATTGAAATTTTCTTCGTCTAGAAGAAGGGTATCATATTTTTCCGATGGAGGAAACCGATATTCTTTACCTGGAAGAACTTCTCTTACAGAACTTTTCTCGTGGCTTATATGTTTTACGGCGTCAAGAATTATTCCGTTTTCATCAACAAGGATTATATTGCTGTGTTTACCCATTATTTCAATTATAAGTCTTTTTATTGAATAATCTCCAAGTTCATTTATTGATTCTATATGAATATTAAGTATTCTCTCAAAGTTAGGCTGAGTTATATCAATTATTTTTCCGCTTGCTAAATGTTTTCGGAGAACCATACAGAATAAGGGCGGCTGCATTGGATTTAATTTGTTTTTTTCAGTGAGATGAATGCGAGGGTTTGAAGCGTTTGCTGTTATTAAAAGCTTATACGCTTTCTTTAGACTTCTTATTGAAAGAATTATCTCATCATTTTCAGGCTGGTATACTTTATCAATTCTGCCGTTTAATAATTTGGATTTTAATTCGTCTTTTATATTTGCGGCTGCTATTCCATCAAGTGCCATAATAATAAAACCTCCAAAGTTTTTTAATTCAATTATTGCAATAGTTTTCATTACATATTATAATAGAAGATACGGTGTATAGTCAAATGTTTTAAAATTTTGTTGACGGAGGTGTGGGTATGAGAAGTATGACAGGTTATGGCAGAGGTGAAAGCACCCTCTATAACCGTAAATTTATTGTTGAAATTAAATCGGTAAACCATAGATATAATGATATTAATGTTAAAATTCCTAAATCTATGATTTTATTTGAGGACTATGTGAGAAAAATTGTAAGCAGACAAATTTTCAGAGGAAAAACAGACGTTTACGTTTCTTTTGAAACATATTCAAAAAATGATATAAAGATAAGTCTTAATGAAGTGATTGCTGACAGCTATGTAAACGCTCTTGAGAACATAAAAATAAGGTATGGTGTAAAGGATGATATATCAGTGGGGCTTATCTCTAAATTTCCTGAGGTTTTAAGTATTGAGAAAACATCTTTTGAAAATAATGATGAAATTTCAGAACCGCTTTTTAACGCTATTAAATCAGCGCTCTCAAATTTTCTGAAGATGAGAGAAACGGAAGGCGAAAGTTTAAAGGAAAATATTTACAATAAAATTGATATTATTTTTGATAAAGTAAAAAAGATTAAAGAGCGGACTCCTATGGCTGAAAAAGCATATGAAGAAAGACTTAGAGAAAAACTTGGCGAGCTTAAAGTTATGGGGTTTGATGAAAACAGGATTTTAACCGAGGTTGCCATATTTTCTGAAAAAGCTGATATTGATGAGGAGATAACCAGACTTTTAAGTCATATTTCTCAGATAAGACTGTTTCTTGAGGAAACGGAACCTGTTGGAAGAAAACTTGATTTTATTGTACAGGAGATGAATAGGGAAGTTAATACAATCGGTTCTAAAACAACAGATATTGACATTACTAATATAGTTGTTGAAATAAAAAGTGAAATTGAGAAAATAAGAGAGCAAATTCAGAATATTGAATAGCAGATATAAAATTTTATGGATTATTTTAGGGGGGTTTTACTTATGAATAACACAAAACTTATTAACATCGGTTTTGGCAATATTGTTCCGGCAGGAAGAATTATAGCCATAGTAAGTCCTGAATCAGCGCCTATAAAAAGGTTTATTCAGGATGGAAGAGATGAGGGAAAGCTTATTGACGCTACATATGGAAGAAGAACAAGGGCAGTAATTGTTATAGACAGCGGACATATTATCTTATCGTCAATTCAGCCTGAGACAGTTGCTAACAGAATTATAGCAAAGGATACGGATAATTCTGAAAATGGTATTGAAATTGAGGATATTGAAAAAAATGATAATTGTGATAAAATAGATATACCAATGATGGAATAATGTATGATTACATCAAAATAATAAAACAATACCACAGTAAATTTTTATGGAATATAATATATCAGACTTGTTTAAAACCACAGTGATAATGATTGACAAGAGATTTTTTTGTCAATAGAAATCTGATTTTCGCGGAAATTTTTCAAGCATCTTAAAAAGTCAAACAAAGATATGCGGAAAAAGATTTGTCAAGAGGTGTTAAGGTGGGTTAGAACAGGTCTGTTAAAAGATTATTTTATTGTTTTGATTTATTTAAGAATAAAATTTTACAGATTAGGGGATATTTTAAATGATTAGTGAAAAAGGAATTCTTCTGATAATTTCAGGTCCATCAGGGGCAGGAAAAGGAACGGTTGTTTCGGAACTTAAAAAACATGGTGATTACGCTCTTTCAATTTCAGCAACGACAAGACAGCCAAGAATAAATGAGCAGGACGGAATACATTATTTTTTCAAAACAAAAGAATGTTTTGAGAAAATGATTGAAAACAAAGAACTTCTTGAATATGCTTGCTTTTGCGGAAATTATTATGGAACGCCGGCAAGCTATGTATATGAGCAAATTGAGAAAAACAAAACGGTTATACTTGAAATAGAGGTGCAAGGCGCTTTGCAGGTAAAAGAGTCATATCCTGAGGCGATACTTGTATTTCTTACGCCGCCAAGTATGGAAGAACTTGAAAGAAGGCTTGTTTCACGGGCAACAGAAACTCCGGACAAAATTAAACTTCGTCTTGGCAGAGCGAAAGAAGAGTTTGACATTATTGATAAATATGATTATATTGTTATTAATGATTCTGTAAAGCGGGCGGTTGATGATATTAATTGTATAGTAAAATCAGAAAAAATGAAAGCGGAAAGAAACATAAATTTAAAAGAACTGTTCTATAACCTATGCAATAATGTCTGATAATTATTTTTCAGCCATACTTTACTTAATTTTTTTGAAATACTTGGAAGGTTATTGCAAAAATTAAGTTTTGTCTGACGAAAAAAATTTCTTGTCAGACGTCATCACTTAGGTTATCGAACAGGTCTAAAAGAATTTTTTATTAAAAACGCTGTATGATGATATATATAAATAATGAAAGGAGATAAATTAAATGCTTAAACCATCTTATGCAGAATTAATGGAGGTACTTAATAAGGATACAAAGGAAGCTTCTGAAATAACAAGCAGATATACTATTGTTATTGCGGCCGCAAAAAGAGCACGGCAGATTATAGCCGGAGATGAGCCAATGGTTGAGGAAAAACAGGGAAAACCTTTGTCTACCGCTGTTGAGGAAATTAATCAGGCTAAAATTAAGGTTGTGCCAGAAGGTGAAGGAACTGTTATTAAAATTAAAAAACCTTTTAACGAGGAAGAATATTTCACTATGAATGAAGTGTTTTCAGAGTCTAAAAAAGCTGATTTTGATGCTGAAAAAAATTCTGAAACAGATGATTTTTCAGATGCTGATGAGGATGATTCTGAAAATACAGATGATTTAGATGATTTAGACGATTTGGATGATTTGGATGATTTGGATGACGCTGATGATAATGATTCTGTTGATGACGAATTTGATGATGAGATTTTTGATGATGAAGAATAACTTATATATAACAAATAAAAGAATGAACAAATAAATTTCAGGAAATTTGATATATCAGGAAATTTTTTGTTGGTTCGTACTAAAGATTTTGTGAATTGCTATAATTGTTTCATAGTTTGAAAAATTGTATTGACAAAAGTTTTTTGTGAGAAAAATCTGATTTCTAAAGGAAATATCTGAAAAGGTATTTCAAAAAAATTAACAATGGTGAAATAAGTGTCACAGCAGTGTTTGGCAGTTATATTTTTTGAAAGACGGTATATAAATGAAGTATGCGGAAGTAATTATTTCTATAAGGCATAAAAGCCTTGACAGAATATTTAATTATAAAGTTCCTGAAAACCTTGAACCGGATTTGTGTATAGGTATGAGAGTTATTATTCCTTTCGGAAAGGGAAACAAAAGTTATGAGGGATATGTTATCGGATTTTCGGAAAGTACAGAAATTCCTGATGAAAAACTTAAAGGTATTATCTCAGTTATGGATAAATATCCTCTGTTTTCCGAAAACACAATCAGGCTTGCTAAGTTTATGAAGGAAAAGTATTATACAACTCTATCAGAGTGCCTGCAATGTATTATGCCTGCAGTCGCAAGGGACAAAATACAGAGATATGTATACCTCAACAAAAAAAATGAGAATTTTGACGAGCTTTTTGAGAAATGTGTTTTAAAAAATAATACACAAAGCAAGGTATTAAGTTTTTTAAAAGAATTTGACGGGGCATCTGTAAATGAAATAAAACTTCTTACTGAGGTAAGTCTACAGCCTATCAAAGCTCTTGAAAAAAAAGGACTTGTACAAATTTTTGACAGGGAAATAAAAAGAGATGTTCTTGATTTTTCATCAGTAAGGCAGACAAAACCATTTGAGCCTACAGACGAACAAAAAACAGCTATTGAGTTTGTGAAAAAAAAATTTTATGATGAAGAAAAAAAACCTATATT
Organism: uncultured Clostridia bacterium; assembly: GCA_949948985.1. GTDB lineage: Bacteria > Bacillota > Clostridia > Lachnospirales > CAG-274 > MGBC114079. The sequence goes on from CATLIG010000005.1 coordinate 74,675, forward strand.
AATTCATGGAGTTACAGGAAGCGGAAAAACCGAAATTTATCTTCAAATTATTGATGAGGTTTTAAAAAACGGAAAACAGGCTATTGTTCTTGTCCCTGAAATTTCTTTGACTCCCCAGACGGTTGGCAGGTTTACGGGAAGATTTGGAAAAAGAGTATCTGTCACACACTCGCGTCTTTCAATCGGTGAAAGGTTTGACCAGTGGAAAAAGGCGAGAGAGGGAGAAATATCAATAATGATTGGTCCTAGGTCTGCGGTTTTTACCCCGTTTTCAAATCTTGGTATAATTATAATTGACGAAGAACATGAGCATACATATAAATCGGAAACGACTCCGAAATATGATACAAGAGAAGTCGCCTGCGAAACAGGAAGAATATTCGGGGCTTTAGTCGTGTTTGGAAGCGCTACACCTGATATATCAACATATTATAAGGCAAAGACCGGAATATTTGACCTTGTAACAATAAAAAACAGAGTGAATAAAAGTTTTCCTGATGTAAATATTATTGATATGAGAAAAGAGCTTGAAAATGGAAATAAGTCTGTTTTCAGCAGGGACTTGCTTAACGCTATTGACGATAATCTTTTAAATGGTAGGCAGACAATTCTTTTCCTTAACAGAAGAGGTCATTCGACATTTGTATCGTGCCGTAAATGCGGTTATGTAATGGAGTGCGAAGACTGTAATGTTAATTATACTTATCATATAAGCAACGACAGACTTGTTTGTCATTATTGCGGAAAATCTTTGGCAAATCCTAAAAACTGCCCTCAATGCGGTTCTAAATATATAAAGTATTTTGGCGCCGGTACTCAAAAAATTGAGGAAGAAACAAAAAAACTTTTTCCGGAAGCAAAGGTTTTACGTATGGATACAGATACTACATCAGGAAAAAACGGACACGAAAATATCCTTAAAAAGTTTTCGGGGGGAGAAGCGGATATTTTAATAGGAACGCAAATGATAGCTAAAGGTTTGGATTTTCCGAATGTTTCTGTTGTGGGAGTTATCGCGGCGGATATGTCCCTTAATTCCGGAGATTTTAAATGTGCTGAGAATACTTTTCAAATGCTTACTCAAGTTTCAGGACGAGCCGGACGCTCGGAGGTCAAAGGAAAAGTGTTTATTCAGACTTACAATCCCTCTCATTACAGTATTGAGTTCGCTAAAAATAATGATTACTTATCTTTTTATGAGCATGAGATAGCCGTTAGAAAACAGATGATGTATCCACCTTTTACAAATATATTTTTTATTATGTTTACAGGAAGCGATGAAAAGAAAATTATTAAATCTCTTTATGGTCTTATTGATATAATGATAAAATTTAATAAGAATAATCAATTTGAGCATATAGGGCCATCGCCTGCGGTTATTTCAAAAATAAAAAATCAATACAGATGGAAAATTATTGTCAAAGGAGAGATTGAGAAAAATTTAAAGAACTATGTTTTGTATTGCCTTGACAGACTAAGAGAAAGTCGGGATTTAAGCGGAATAAATATGAATATAACTTTAAATCCTGTGTATATTATGTGATTTTTTGGAAAGGAACGGTTTTTAATGGCTATAAGAAAAATACGAGTTAAAGATGATGAGATTTTACGAAAAAAATCAAAAGATGTTAAAGAAATTAATGAGAAAATTACAACACTTTTAGACGATATGGCAGAAACTATGTATGACGCCGAGGGAGTAGGTCTTGCCGCACCGCAGGTTGGCGTACTTAAAAAGCTTGTTGTTATTGATGTAGGAGATGGATTAATTGAGCTTATAAATCCTGTTGTTGTTGAAACAAGAGGAGAAAAAATTTTTAACGAGGCTTGTCTTAGCGTGCCGGGAGAGTCAGGCAATGTATTACGTCCGGAATATGCCAAAGTTGAGGCATTAAACAGAAAAGGTGAAAAGATTTTTGTTGAGGGAGAGAATGTTCTTGCGGTGGCTTTATGTCATGAAACAGAGCATTTAGACGGAATTTTATATATTGATAAGGTTATTCCCGATGATGAGAATTAAAGGATAACAGAATTTTTCTTCTCTAAGATTTTAAAATTTAATTTCAGTGCGTATTATGCTTGGTATATTTTATTTTTTTGATATATGAGGTGATTTTTTGAAAGTTGTTTTTATGGGCACTCCCGATTTTGCTGTATATACTTTGAAAATGCTTATTGAAAAGCACAATGTTATAGGAGTTGTTACTCAGCCTGATAAACCAAAGGGTAGAGGGAAAAAAATGACTCCGACTCCTGTCAAAGAGGTTGCTCTTGAAGAGGGTATTCCTGTTTTTCAGCCGGAGAAAATAAGAGATGAGAAGTTTATCTCAAAACTTGAGGAGCTTAACGCGGATATTTTTGTTGTTGTGGCATATGGTCAGTTTTTGTCTGAAAAAATTCTGAATATGCCAAAATACAGATGTATTAACGTTCATGCTTCCCTTTTGCCGAAATACAGAGGAGCGGCGCCTATTCAGTGGGCGGTTATTAATGGCGAAAAAGTTACAGGTGTTACTATTCAGTATATGGAAAAGGGTATTGATACAGGGGATATGATTATTAAAAAAGAAATTCCTATTGATGATAATGAAACATACGGTTCACTGCACGACAAAATGGCGCCTATAGGTGCAGCAGCTCTTATTGAGGCTTTAGAGCTTATAGAAAATGGAAAAGCAAATCCCCAAAAGCAGAATGATGATTTATCAAGTTATGCAAAAAAAATAAGCAAAGAGTTTGGAAAAATAGACTGGAATAAAAATTCTGATGAAATTTTAAACTTGATAAGAGGATTAAATCCATCTCCGTGCGCATATTCTTTTTTGGACGGAGAAGTTTTTAAAATATGGAATGCTGAAAAAATTACGGATGGAGTGAATGAGGACAAAATATCCGGAACAGTAATAAATGTTTTTCCGAAAAAAGGATTTGCTGTAAAAACCGGAGATACAGCTTTGCTTATTACGGAAGTACAGGCGAAAGGCGGTAAAAAAATGAGTTGTCCCGATTATATGAGAGGGCATAATATTGAAACCGGAACGATTTTTAAAGAAACGGATTTATAAAGCTTGATTGTTTTAAAATTGTAAATATTTTATTAATATAAGGATAATATAAAAACTTGTTAATATATAATCCGTATATTTTTAAAAGAGTAAAAAGGAGGAATTATTATGTTTGAAAATATTATTATGCTTGCCAGACATGTAAATCACGTAAGCAGTTCAAACGGGTTTTACGGCGGTATGGGCGGTTTAGGCGCGTATGGTTTTTTTGACCCTACTATGCTACTTATTATACCGGCTATGATTCTCGCTATTTTTGCTCAGGCAAAAGTGTCATCAACGTTTAACAAATATTCATCTCTTATTGCCAGACAAGGATATACAGGCGCTGATGTGGCAAGACAGCTTCTGCTCTCAGCAGGAATTACTGATGTGACTGTAGAAAGAATCGCCGGAAACCTTACAGACCATTATGATCCAAAAAATAAAGTTTTAAGACTTTCAGATTCAGTATTTGGCTCAAAAAGCGTAGCGGCATTAGGTGTGGCGGCACATGAAACAGGTCACGCCATACAACATAGGGAAAGCTATTTCCCGCTCGCTTTCAGAACGGCTATTTTTCCCGTTGTAAATATTGGCTCTAAATTGTCAATGCCTCTTATTTTAATCGGTCTTTTATTCGGATATTTCAGCTCAAGCAATATTATTCTTTTAATTGGTATAATTATGTTCGCTTTGGTTGTGTTTTTTCAGGTTATTACTTTACCTGTAGAGTTTAACGCGTCAAGCAGGGCGTTGAAACTTTTGGGAGAGTATAATTATCTTTCTCCCGATGAAATTAAACCGGCAAAAAAAGTTCTTTCAGCGGCAGCTTTAACTTATGTCGCAGCAGCTGCTGTTTCTATTGCTCAGATTTTAAGACTTCTTCTTATTTTTAACAGAAGAAGTGACTGACTATATAGATAGATTTTGAGAAACGCTGACAGGGTTAATTCTTTACAGTAATTCAAGAATAGATGGAGAAAAGAAAAAATATTTTATTCAATATTTATTAACGCTTCCGGTGTTTAAAAATCAAAACACCTTTTGCTAAAATTTTGAATAAAATATTTTTTTCTATCTATCAGGAATTGCTCGAGGGCGGCGTTTCTCCGAATTGTTGGAAAAAATATTTTTTTAAATAATTTTGAAAAGAAGTTGAATTTATTTATAATATCTGTATAATTAAATATAAGGGTTTATTATAATACAATTCGTGTATATATGATTTGGAGGTTTTGTAATTGAGTATAAGAGTCGGTATTGGTTATGACGTACATAAATTATCCGAAAACAGAAGGCTTATTATAGGAGGAGTTCATATTCCTTATGACAAAGGACTTCTTGGACATTCGGATGCAGATGTGCTTGTTCACGCTATTATGGACAGTATTATCGGCGCTTGTAAAAAAGGTGATATAGGAAAGCTTTTTCCTGATAATGACCCTGAATTCAAAAATATATCAAGTATGGAGCTTTTAAAAAGAGTCTATAGGCTTATTTCAAAAGACGGCTACAGAATTATAAATATAGACAGTGTTATTGTCGCACAAAAACCTAAGATGGCATCATATATTGAAAGTATGGAAAAAAATATTTCTGAATGTCTTAATATATCTAATGAAGATGTAAGCGTAAAAGCAACGACTGAAGAAGAACTTGGATTTACGGGAAGAGAGGAAGGAATTTCGGCTAAAGCCGTTTGTCTTGTTGAAAAATCTCTTTGACTTTGTAAAATAAATAAATGGTTTAATTCTTAATTATAGTTGAACAAAATGAATGTATAATTGGGGTGTAATGAATGAATTTTAAAAAATTATTTTCTATAGTTTTAAAAACAGTAATTATTGCCAGCATTGCTTTTTGGATAAAAAACGAGGTTGACAGACAGATTGAAACAATAAGAAAGAAAGACCCGGCTGTTAAAAATAAAGCGGAAGCTTTTTTGTATCCCTGCTTTTGGGCTTGTATTTTTCATAGGGCAGCTCATAAGTTTTATAAAATGAAATTATATTTTATAGCCAGACTTATTTCTCAGTTTTCAAGGCTTGTTACAGGTATTGAAATTCATCCCGGCGCTAAAATAGGAAAAGGTCTGTTTATTGACCATGGTATGGGTGTTGTAATTGGTGAAACTTGTGAAATAGGAGATAATGTTCTTATTTATCAAGGGGTTACATTAGGTGGTACAGGCAAAGAAAACGGTAAAAGACATCCTACTATAGGAAACAATGTTATGATTGGCGCAGGTACAAAAATATTAGGTCCTTTTAAGGTTGGAGATAACTCTAAAATAGGAGCCGGTTCGGTTGTTTTGAAAGAAGTGCCGGCTAATTGTACAGTTGTGGGAGTGCCGGCAAGAGTTATAAAAAGGAATACGACAGCTATCAACGGAGACAGTCCGTCAGACTGCCTTGACCAGATTAAGTTTCCTGACCCTATTGAAATGGAAATATGCGCTTTAAGGGTTAGAGTAGAAAAAATGGAAAAAAGTTTAGAAAAACATTGATTAATCAAAGTTAAAAAATAATTTTGCGGATTGCAAGTAATAAGGAGAATGTTGTAATTATGAAACTTTACAATACATTAACAAGAAAAAAAGAAGAATTTGTTCCGTTGGAAGAAAATAAAGTTAAAATGTATGTATGCGGGCCTACTGTATATGATTATATACACATAGGAAACGCAAGGCCGTATGTTATATTTGATACTATAAGAAGATATTTAGAGTATAAAGGATATGAGGTTAAATATATCCAAAATTTTACAGATGTTGATGACAAAATCATTAAAAAAGCTAATGAGGAAAATGTTTCGGCAAAAGAAATAGCGGACAGATATGTTTTAGAAGCTCTTAAAGACGCTCAGGGACTTAATGTTGAACCAGCAACGAAAAATCCAAGAGTAACCGAGGAAATGGAGCATATTATTGAGATGATTGAAACTCTCATTAAAAAAGGTTTTGCTTATGAAGTGGACGGAACAGTTTATTTTGATACAAAATCTTTTGACGGATATGGCAAGCTATCAGGAAAAAACATTGATGACCTTGAGGCAGGAGCAAGAATTGAGGTTGACCAAAAAAAGAAAAGTCCAATGGACTTTGTTTTATGGAAACCATATAAGCCGGGTGAGCCTAAGTGGGAATCGCCGTGGGGCGGCGGCAGACCCGGCTGGCATATCGAGTGTTCTGTTATGGCGAAAACGTATTTAGGAGATACTATTGATATTCATGCCGGAGGAGAAGACCTTATATTTCCTCATCACGAAAATGAAATAGCTCAAAGTGAGGCCGCAAACGGAAAACAGTTTTCAAAATACTGGCTTCACAACGGGTTTATAAATGTTGATAATGAAAAAATGTCTAAGTCTAAAGGAAATTTCTTTACTTTAAGAGAAATTGCCAAAGAAATCCCTTATGATGTTATACGATTTTTCATTTTAAACGGTCACTACAGGAGTCCTATTAATTTTAGCAGGGACTTAATGGAAGCGGCGGGAAACGGTCTTGACAGAATTAAAAATTGTGTTAAGGATATTAATTTTATTACGTTGAACGGAAAAGATGGCAAAATGAGTGATTCCGAAAAGCAACTGCTTGGTGAGTGTGTTAAATTTAAAAATCAGTTTGAGGAAAGTATGGACGATGATTTTAATACCGCCGATGCTGTTTCAGCGATTTTTGAGTTTGTTAAGTTTGCTAATATAAATGTAAATGATAATTCAACTAAAAAATTCGCTGAAGCTATATTATCAAAAGTTATTGAATTATGCATAATTCTTGGCATTGAGCCTTTAAAAGAAGATAAAGATTCTGATACTGAGAAAATTGAAACTCTTATAGCTAAAAGACAAGAGGCGAAAAAAGAAAAAAATTGGGCGGAAGCGGACAAAATAAGAGATGAACTTACAAATATGGGTATTATTATTGAGGATACCCGTGCTGGTGTGAGATGGAGCAGAAAATAACATGATTGAAAAGTTTCTTGATTTTATGTCTTGTGATTTAAAAATAAACGCTAATGAATGTTCGCCTTTAAATCTTGCCTATATCGGAGACTCTGTATTTGAAATATTTGTCAGAACAAGGGTTATTAAAAATGGAAATATGCCTGTCAATAAACTCCATAAAATTTCTAAAGATTTTGTAAACGCTAAATCTCAGGCCAGAATGTTTAATAAAATAAAAGACAATCTTACGGAAGAAGAAATGGCGGTTATGAAAAGAGGAAGAAACGCCAAAAGCTTTACATCAGCAAAAAACGCTTCTATTACCGATTATCGTCATGCTACAGGTCTTGAGGCATTGTTTGGATATTTATATATAAAGGGAGAAATAAAAAGACTTAATGAGATTTTTAATATGTGTATAAAAAAGGAGAGTTGATTTTGAAAAAAAACGAAAGAAAAGGCGGTTTTGGCAAAAAACGTGATTGTACCGAAACCTTTGTGAAAAAACAGGGAAATGAAAAACATAAGGTTTTTAACAAATATGGGGAAAGAAAAAATGATGATAATTTTGACAATAATTTTCAGCTTGAGGGAAGAAATCCTGTACTTGAGGCTATAAACAGCGGAAGGAATATTGATAAGATAATTGTTAAAAAGGGGGAAATTGAGGGCTCTTTAAAGGTAATTGTGGCTAAAGCGGTACAAAGGGGGATAATTGTTCAGGAAGTCGATAAAAATAAAATGGCTGAAATAAGCAAATCCAACAACTGTCAGGGAGTTATCGCTCTTTGTCCTGCCAAGGAGTATGTTTCTGTGGATGATATTATTAAAATTGCAGAAGATAAAGGAGAAAGGCCTTTTATTATAATTCTTGATGAGATTACAGACCCTCATAATCTTGGCGCTATATTGAGAACAGCTGACGCCAGTGGGGTTCACGGGGTTATTATACCCAAAAGAAGGTCTGTGGGTCTTACAGCTGTTGTGAGTAAAACCTCCGCCGGAGCTATTGAGTATGTTCCTGTAGCAAAGGTCACAAATATCTCAAATACTATTGATGATTTAAAAAAACAGGGTATTTGGGTAGCTTGCGCTGATATGGACGGAGAAGAATATTTTGATTCTCCCCTTGACGGCGCTGTAGCTGTCGTTATTGGAAGTGAGGGGAGCGGTGTAAGCAGGCTCATAAGACAAAAATGTGATTTTTCTATAAAAATACCTATGCTTGGAAAAATTTCATCACTTAACGCTTCTGTTGCCGCAGGACTTATTATGTACGAGGTTGTTCGCCAGAGAAATTACAGAAAAAACAGGTGATTTTAATGAATGACGAATATTTGCTTGTTGACGGTTATAATATTATATTTGCCTGGAATTCTTTGAAAAAAATTGCCGATATTTCCCTTGAGGACGCAAGGGACAAGCTGATTGATATTTTGGGAGATTATCAGGGATACAAAAAGACAAATTTGATTATTGTTTTTGACGCTTATCTTGTTAAAGGAGGAACGGAAAGAATTTATAAATACAATGATATATATGTTGTATTTACAAAAGAAGCTGAAACCGCCGATAATTATATAGAACGTACAGCAACAAGTCTTAAGGGAAAACATAAGGTTACTGTCGCTACATCTGACAGACTTGAGCAAATTATTATTATGAGCAGGGGGGCAATCAGAATATCAGCAAGGGAGCTTGAGGAAGATGTCAGGCTGGCCAAAAAACATATAAGGGAAAAAATTGAAGAAATTAAACCTATAAAAAATAATATGCTTATAGACAATCTTGACAGTGAAACCGCCGCTTGGCTTGAAAAAATGCGTCATGGCTAAGTATGAAATACAGGGGGTGTTTTTATGGAAAATAAAATGCTACGCAGGGATATCAAATATGAAAATCTGAAAGACGAGGAGATTGTAAAGCTTGTCCGTGATGGCGACGAGTTTGCTCAGGAATATATTATAGAAAAATATAAGCGTCTTGTAAAAATGAAAGCAAGACCATATTTTATTATTGGAGCTGATAAAGAAGATATTATTCAAGAGGGTATGATTGGTCTTTATAAAGCGATAAGAGATTTTGACGGAAATTACATATTTTACTCATTTGCGGAACTTTGTATAAAGCGTCAGATTATATCGGCTATAAAATCAGCCGCAAGACAAAAACATATTCCTCTTAACTCTTCACTTTCCTTAAATAAAGTTGTTAATGATGAAGATGATGATAAAACTTATATAGAACTTTTCGCAGACAAGCTTTCAAATCCTGAAGAACTTTTTATCGACCGTGAGGACAAAAATTATATAGAAGAAAAAATCGCTCATAATTTAAGCAGTCTTGAATATAAGGTTCTTAAATTATATTTAAGAGGAAAAAGCTATTATGAAATAGCTGCAATTATAAATAAAGACGAAAAGTCTATTGACAACGCTCTTCAAAGAGTAAAAAAGAAAGTTGAGAAAATTCTTATTGAAAGAAAAAAACTTGAAATAGTTCCTTAAAGATATGAGGTCATATTTATGAAAACTTTAGTTATTGCGGAAAAACCATCTGTAGGACGTGATATCGCCAGAGTTCTTAAATGCGGCGGAAAAGGAGATGGTTTTTTATTTTCAGACGATTACATTATTTCATGGGCTGTTGGGCATCTTGTTACTTTATGCGACCCTGAGGATTATGACAGCGAGCTTAAAAAATGGAAAATTGAAACCCTGCCTATTATTCCGTCTGATATTAAAACAAAGGCTATTCCGAATACGAAAAAACAATTTAATATTTTAAAAAAACTTATGAACGATAAAGATGTTTCAGAGATTGTATGTGCTACCGACAGCGGAAGAGAGGGCGAGCTTATATTCAGGTATATTTATAATCTTGTAAAATGTAAAAAGAATTTTAAAAGATTATGGATTTCAAGTATGACTGATTCCGCTATAAAAGATGGTTTCGCTAATCTTAAAGATGGAAGAGAGTATGATAATTTATATGTTTCGGCAAAGTGCCGTTCAGAGGCAGACTGGCTTGTGGGTATTAATGCCTCAAGAGCATTTACTCTTAAATATAACGCTCTTTTGAGCATAGGCAGAGTTCAGACTCCTACCTTGGCAATTCTTGTTAAAAGGCAAAAAGAAATTAATGAGTTTGTGCCAAAAACATACTGGGAGGTAAATGCTGTTTTTAATGGTTATAAAGGTATATGGACAGATATTAAAGAAAATGACATTAAAATTTTTGACAAAGAAAAGGCTTTTTTTATTGTTGAAGAGGTTAAAGGAAAACAGGGAACTGTAACCGCTATAGAAAGTAAAGAAAATAAGCAATCTCCTCCTCTTTTATATGACCTTACTGAGTTACAGAGAGACTGTAACAAGAAATTTTCATTTTCGGCAAAGCGTACTTTAGGTATAGCTCAGGATTTATATGAAAAAAGAAAGCTTATAACTTACCCAAGAACGGACAGCAGGTATTTGTCAGATGATATGATTCCGAAAATAAAATCGACTGTTTTAAAAATCAATGATGTTGAAAAATATAAAGAGTTTTCCGAATATGTCGTTGGACTTTCAAATCTTCCTTTGGGGAAAAGAATTATTGATAATTCGAAAATTACAGACCATCACGCTATTATTCCTACAGATGTGAAAATTAATATTATACCTTTAAGCGATGATGAATTTAAAGTGTATGATTTAATTGTAAGAAGATTTTTAGCAGTGTTTTATCCTCAATATATTTATAACACAACGAAAATTATTACAACTGTTGATATACATAATTTTGTTACTAAAGGAACTACTATTATACAAAAAGGGTGGACGGCATTAAATATCAGTGGAAAAAATGATAAAAAAGAAGACGATATTCTGCCTGATGTAAAAAAAGGCGATATTGTTACGAATGAAGAAGTGGAGGCTGTAGAAAAACAAACGCTTCCTCCTAAAATGTATAATGAAGCAATGCTTTTGTCGGCTATGGAAAATGCCGGAAGGTTTGTTGATGACGAGGCTTTAAAAGAACAGCTCAAGGAGGGTGGTCTTGGTACCCCGGCAACAAGAGCGGCAATTATTGAAAGACTTTTGCAGGTAGGTTATGTCAGAAGAAACGGAAAAAATCTTGTGCCTACCGACAAAGGAATGAAACTTATAGATGTAGTTCCGCCGGAACTTAAATCACCTGAAACTACAGGAAAATGGGAAAAAGGGCTATCCTCTATTTCAAAAGGGAAAATGGAGGATAAACGTTTTATGGGAAGTATAATACGATATGTGAATTATCTTGTGGAACAGTCAAAAACTTCTGTTAAAAATGTTATTTTTCCGGCTGAGAACAGAGAAAATAAAAAAGGCGGCAAAAAAATTCCTATGCTTGGAAAATGTCCTAATTGTGACAGTGGTGAGATTTTGGAAAACAGCAAAAGTTTTTATTGTACAAACTGGAAACAGGGGTGCAAGTTTTCTTTGTGGAAAAACAGTATTGAGAGTTATGGTAAAACTATTACCGAAAAAGACGCTAAGGTTTTGCTGAAAGACCGGAAAATAGTGAATGTAGACATTACACTTCCTCAGACTCAGGAAAAATGTATTGGTGATATTATTCTTAAAGAAGATAACAGTGGAAGAGTGGAAATAATCAATTTAAAAAGAAAAAGCTAGGCAAAAATTTTTAAGTTTTTATCGTGCTTAAAAAAAAATTGGGCGGATTTTGGAAAGTATCCAAAGTTTTTGTCCTTACAGCAATTCTTGTATAATATAATATAATATAATATAGAAAAAATATTTTATTATATCTTTTAGCGAAAGGTATGTTGTTATTTAAACGCCTGTTTAATAATATTGAATAAAATAGTTTTTCTTTTCTCCATCTATTCTGGAATTGCTGTAAATTAGTACATATGTACCAAGGTTTTAATTTAGCGTGTATAAGGCAACTTATAGTTTTTAAGACTTTAATTTTAATTTGACGGGTGTAATTAAAAATGTTATAATAAAGTTTAGTTTTATCCGTGATTGATACAATAGATGTTTAAAAAGGAGCGATTATATGGATAAGGACAAAAAATGCTGTCCTAAGGGAGGAAAAGGCATAGGCGGTCAAGCGGTTATTGAAGGCGTGATGATGCGCGGTAAGAAAATATACGCTCTCGCTGTGAGAAATACTTCCGATAAAAAAATAAATATAGAAAAAAAGCCTGTAAAGGTATATTCCGAAAGATGTAAAATATGGGGATTTCCTATAATAAGAGGTGTTGTTTCATTTGTGGACTCACTTGTTCTTGGTATGAAAATAATTTCACGCTCGGCGGAAATGTCGGGACTTAGCGATATATCGGCGGAAGAAGAGGAAGAGCCATCTCGGTTTGAAAAGTTTCTTGACCGTAAATTTGGTGAAAAACTTGGAAATTATATAATTTATTTCAGCGTATTTCTTTCTATATTGCTTTCAATCGCTATATTTATGGTTTTGCCTGTATGGATTGGAAATTTATTCAATAAATTTCTTCATTTAGAGGCATATTTTCTTGGAGTGATAGAGGGATTTATACGAATAGTGATTTTCCTTGGGTATATTATACTAACCGCCCAGCTTAAAGATGTAAAGAGGGTATTTATGTATCATGGTGCCGAGCATAAAACAATAAATTGCTTTGAGAGTAATGACGAGCTTACCGTTGAAAATGTAAAAAAACATACTCGTCTGCACAAAAGATGCGGTACAAGTTTTCTTTTTCTTGTAATGATAGTAAGTATGATTGTTTTTTTATTTTTAAATATAGATACTGTATGGATAAGAATTTTATCAAGAATACTTCTTGTTCCTCTTATTGCCGGAATTTCCTATGAAATAATTAAATGGGCGGGGAGAAACGATAATTTTCTTGTGAAAATAGTAAGTGCGCCAGGTCTTGCTCTACAGCTTGTGACAACAAAAGAGCCTGATGACTCAATGATGGAAGTAGCTATAGCGGCTTTAAAAGGCGTACTTGAAGAAGAACCTGAAGAGTTTATAAAACCGGAGGAATGAAAATGACTCCAGATACTGTAAATAAATGGCTTTTTTACGGGAAAAATATTTTAAAAGATATTGGAATTGACAGTTATTCAATAGACGCAGAGATTCTTTTAATGAAAGTATTGAATTTTACAAAAGTTCAGCTTTTTACAAAAGACGATTATGTTCTTACAAAAGACGAAGTTATTGAATATACAACGCTTTTAAACAAAAGAAAGGATTTTATGCCTGTTCAGTATATAACTGGAAAATGTGAGTTTATGGGAATTGATTTTAATGTTAATCAGTCTACGCTGATACCAAGAGGCGATACGGAAATTCTTGTTGAGGCGGTAATAAATGAGATAAATAAAAAATGTTATAAAACAGTTCTTGATATAGGAACAGGTTCAGGCGCTATAGCTGTTTCAATAGCTAAGTATTGCGAAGGTATAAAAGTTACCGCTTCTGATATTTCGGTGGACGCTTTAAAAATTGCGGGTGAAAATGCGGCAAATAACAGTGTTTCTGACAGAACAGCCTTTATTTTAAGTGATGTTTATGAAAATATAAATTCAAAATTTGATGTGATTGTTTCAAATCCGCCGTACATCAAAACAGATGTCATAAAAACTCTTATGCCAAATGTGAAAAATTATGAGCCGTTATCCGCTCTTGACGGAGGGAGGGACGGATTATATTTTTATAGAAAAATAATAAATGGTTGTAAAGAACATTTAAATAAAGATGGGGCGTTGTTTTTTGAGATAGGATACGACCAGGCTGAAGAAGTTTCAAATCTTTTGAAAAATGAAAATTTCAGTTGTATAAAAACAGAAAAAGACCTTGCGGGATTTGACAGAGTTGTTTCGTGTGAGTATAAATATACGTAAATCAAGTTTATAAAAATTATTGATACTGTTTATATATGCTCTCTTTCCATACAGAAATAGGCTGAAAATTATAACGTTTAAAATATGAAAAATACAGTGAAAATCAAGTCTATTGATAATTTTATGATAATATTCAAGAAATTTTTGTTTTGTGACTTTACAAAAAATTGATTTTCGTTATTTTTAGGATGTCTGTAGTTTTGTTGATTGTTATAAATCATAAGGAGGAACATTTACTTATGCTTGACAGATTAGAAGAACTTGAAAAAAAATATATAGAATTATCGGATAAAATAAACGACCCAGATATTATAAGCGATAATGAGTTATGGCGCAGACTTATGAAAGAGCATAGTGATATTACGCCTATAATTGAAAAGTATAAAGAATATAAACAAACTTTAAACGATATTGAGGACGCTAAGGAAATGCTTAATGACAGTAGTCTTGACGAGGATTTTCGCCAGCTTGCCAAAGAAGAACTTAGTGAAAATACCAAAAAAACGGAAAAACTGAAAGAGGATTTAAAAATATTACTTCTTCCCAAAGACCCTAATGATGAAAAGAATGTTATTGTTGAGATAAGAGGAGGAACCGGCGGAGATGAAGCGGCTCTTTTTGCCGGAGACCTTTTTAGAATGTATTCAAGATATTCTGAGCGTCAAAAATGGAAAATAGAAATAATAAGCGCTACGGAAAGCGATGCGGGTGGATTTAAGGAAATTGTATTTATGATAAATGGAAAGGGTGCGTATTCACGTTTTAAATATGAAAGCGGAGGTCACCGTGTACAGCGTGTCCCCGCAACGGAATCGAAAGGCAGAATTCATACATCGGCGGTTACTGTGGCGGTACTTCCGGAAGTTGAGGAAGTCGATGTTGAGCTTGATATGAATGATGTGAGAATTGATGTGTTTCGTGCTTCGGGAAACGGAGGTCAGTGTGTAAATACTACGGATTCTGCTGTTCGTGTTACTCACATCCCTACAGGTATAGTTATTTCTTGTCAGGATGAAAAATCACAGCTTAAAAATAAAGACAAAGCTCTTAAAGTACTTCGGGCAAAGCTTTATGAGCTTGAACTTGAAAGACAGCATTCAGAGGTTTCCGCTGAAAGAAAAAGTCAGGTTGGAAGCGGTGACAGAAGTGAAAAAATGAGAACTTATAATTTTCCTCAAGGTCGTGTAACCGATCATCGTATCGGACTTACGCTTTATAAACTTGAGTCAATTCTCGACGGTGATATTGACGAGGTTTTGGACGCTTTAATTACATCTGACCAAGCCTCAAAGCTCGCTAATTTAGAGAATGTCTGAAATAAAATAAAAAATGCTGAAATGTTTAAAATTTCAGCATTTTTTATGCGTCCGGGAAGATAAAAAGAAACTTATAAGCATCTATTAACAGGGTTTCGAGTATAGTCAATCAAGTTGAAAATGGATAGAAGGAAGCGAAATAAAAATGATTTTTAGCCGCCGAACTTATTCATTTTTCAAGTTGATTGACTATAACAATTATCAAGATTAATAAATACAGCAATCAGCTAATTTTGTTTTTTTACAATTTCGTATTCATTATTTAAGTGAAAATAAGGGCAGTTATAATATGAATTTGTAAGGTATTTTGCGGTTTCGTCCTCATCAAGGGATATTTGACAATAACTTATTCCGGCAAATTCATCATATTCGTAATTTAAACAATATTCACAATTATTATTCATATAAAAATGCTCCTTGTTATTTTTTTGAATGTTCAATAATTTTTTCTTTTAAATTTATTGACGAAGTTTCAACTGTTTTTAACAAACGGCTGAGTTTTTCTGAATTGTTTGTCTGTTTATAAATATCAATTAAAAGAATATAAGCTCCGCTTAAATCACATTTTAACCGTATGGCTTCTGTAAGTACAGTTTCGGCATCTTTTAAATTGCCCATATCAAAAAGTATTTTTGCCCATTTTACGAGAGCCTGCATATATGAGTTATAATGTTCCTCATAAATGGTTATTTTATCAAGATTTGAAAATCCGTATTTTAATTTTAAATCCGTATTTGAAATAGGTTCGTCAAATTTAAGCATTATAAGTTCTGATTTTTTTAATACAAATTTTTGAATATCTATTATTTTTTTGTTTTCAGGAGTTTCTTCATAATTTTTTATTGGCAGTACACTTTTATCGGGTATTATATAAAATTTTTGATCTATTTCCTTTTTTTTCGTTAAATTTGCCTTGTGTTCTCTTTCTACTATATTTTCAATAGTTTTTTTAAAATCGACTTTATTTTTTCTAAGCATAATTTGTATCGCAAGAGTTGTTCCTACAAATAATATAAAAAATATGGGCATTTATATTTTCTCCTTAAAATTTTATTTGTATTTTACTTATATAAAAAATGTGGTATAATGAAAATAAAGAAATAATTATATTTTATTATTTTGTCGTATTTATTTTATTAAATCTTAATGATGATTTTAATTATACACTTATTATAAGAAACAAGTCAATGTTTAATAAAAATATTTTATGGCAAATTTATTTTGAAAAGCTATAAGTTTTTAAAACAATCGAAATGATAAAATTTTTTGTTGGGATTAAAAGTAATTTTATTAATATTATTTTATTATTTCGCTGTATATGAACTTTGTTTTGGAGGCAAAATATGTCTGATATAAAGCTTAATGAAAAACAAAAAGAGGCCGTTTATCACAACACAGGTCCTATGATGGTTCTGGCTGGACCCGGAAGCGGTAAAACAACTGTTATTATATACAGAATAAAAGCTCTTATTGAAAAATATAATGTTTTACCAAAGGATATTCTTGTTATTACTTTTACAAAATCCGCCGCTAATGAAATGAAAAGCCGTTTTAAAGAAATTAATGAAAATCATGAGGTTTCTTTTGGTACTTTCCATTCTTATTTTTTCAGAATTTTAAGGAATGCTTTCGGATATAATCTTGATAACGTGTTAAAAGAAGAAGAAAAAAAAGCTGTTATTAAAAAAATTATTACGGAAAAGGAACTTATTATTGATAATGAGGAAGAATATATCTCAAATGCTTTAAATGAAATTTCTCTTGTAAAAAATGAACTTATGGACTGTGATAATTATAAAACATCAAACTTTGGAAAAATGGAATTTGAGTCCCTATTCAATGAATATGAACGTATCAAAAAAGAAAACAATAAGATTGATTTTGATGATATGATATGCAAATGCTATGAATATTTAAATTCTGATAAGGGAGCGTTAGAAAAATGGAAAGGGCGGTATAAATATATTCTGATTGATGAATTTCAGGATATTAATAATGCTCAGTATGAATGTATACGTCTTCTTACAGACAGAAACAGTAATATTTTTATTGTCGGCGATGATGACCAGAGCATTTACAAATTCAGGGGAGCAAGACCGGAATTCCTTTTAAAGTTTCCTGAGGATTTTGACAATGTTGGAAAGATAATTCTTGATGTAAATTATAGGTCTACTACTCAGATTATAAATTTATGCAACGCTGTGATAAAGGGAAATAAAAACAGATATGAAAAGATTATTAAAGGCACAAAGAAAAATGGAAATATGCCCGTTCTTATGAAAAGCAATGATATAGGAGCGGAAGCGGCTGAAATATCTAAAAAAATAATAATGTTCAAAAATAAGGTCAGGCTCAACAAAATCGCTGTTATTTACAGAACAAATATACAGGCAAGAGCTATTGTCGATGCTTTTATGGATTTTAATATACCATATCAAATTAAAGATGAAGTGCCAAGCATTTATGAGCATCGCGTTTCAAAGGATATTTTCGCCTATCTTAGTCTTATTTTAGACATTGATAACGACAGAGCAATTGAAAGAATTATCAATAAACCTAAAAGGTATATAAGCAAAGAGCTGATTTCAGAAGCTAAAAAAATTAAAAAAGATTCTCTGATTAATGCTTTTTATGATGTAAAGAATATTAAAATATGGCAGAGCGAACGGCTTGACGAATTTATATATCATCTTAAATACGCTAAGAAAAAGACTACATATGAGGCTTTTAAATATATCAGACAAATTATTGGATATGATGAATATATAAAAGAATACGCTTTATTTAGAAAAGTAAGTCCAAAAAGTCTTTTTGAGGTTCTTGACGAAATTCAGGAATCATCTAAAGGATATGATAAAATAGAAGATTATCTTACTCATGTTTCTGATGTTGTTTCTGAAATGAAAGAAAAAAGCAGTAAAAAAAATCTTGTTTCTGAGGGAGTTGTATTATCTACTATGCACAGTGCTAAGGGACTTGAGTTTGATGTGGTTTTTGTTACAAGTGCTGTCGAGGGAGTTATTCCTCATGAAAGAAGCAGCAGTTTTGAAGAAATTGAGGAAGAAAGACGGCTTTTTTATGTAGCGATAACAAGAGCTAAAAAGCTTTTATTTATTTCTGTTATTAAATCAAGATATGACCAGAATGTTAAACCTACAAGGTTTTTGAAAAAAATTATAAAAACAGGAGAATGATATTTTATGAAAAAACTCAATAATAATACAAAAAGAATTATAGCGTCGGTTGTTGCCGCTTTTTTGGCATTTATTATGATAGTTGGAGCGCTTTATCCGTTTTTTTGACAGACTGAAACATTTTAATGAAAAAGTAGTGAAAATCTATTTATAAAGCTGCATCCTGAATTTGCAGCAATTCATAAAATTTTTATTGTGAAATAACAAAAGAATTACTTGATATATAGGGTTATTAAAGTTTGTTTAGTATTTTATTGTTTCTATATAATAAATTTAAGAATTGAATTGATAAATATTTTGCAATTATTTTGACAGTATGGTTAAGTTTATGATATTATTATTTTATAGAGGCAATTATTTTTGTTGTCTTTCATAGGGTATTTTATTTATGAAAAATGTTTGCGTTAAAGTTAGAAATAGATTTTTTATCTAACATATGCGGACATTATGGACGGAAAATTGAAAAAGTAAGTCTGTCAATTAAAAAATGTAAAAAGTATTTTTATACTTTGGAGGTGTATCTATTGATTTTAAATAAGCTAAAACAGATTTTTAAAGGAAGAAATGATGATGAGAATAAAAACATTGCTGAGGATATGATTAAGGAAAACAAGGAGGGAATGAATGAAAATATTGTTTATCCCGAAGATGTAGGGACAGAAAGTACTGAAACTTTCGAAACGGATGAAAACACTGGAACGGAAAATATTGACCCTGATGCTGCTTTTGTACCAAATCTTGATTTATCTGAAAGAGAGCTTCAAGATGAAGAGTTTAATCTTCTTAACGCAAAAGACGATATTGACTCCGATGTTCCTAAATCTGAAAAAGAAATTGAAGAAGTTTCAGCGGATTATGACCAAGAAATCGAAAGGCTTATGGCACAGGATGCTGCTACTGAAATAGGAGATGTTGATTATGATTATATAAACGATATTTCTGTCTATGATACTTTAAGAAAGGAAAAAGAAGAAACTCTTAAAGAAATTAATGATGAGATTAACGGAGTGGAACAAGACGAGGAAAAGGATACAAGCCTTAATTTGCTATATGTGGCGCTTATAGGTATCCTTGGCGTTATGCTTATCGCTGTAATTATGTTTATAATTATAATACCATCAGGAGGAAATAAAAAAGAAGAGAAAAAAGATCCTAAGGTAATTGATGTTTCATCATATAAATCAAATAATGCCAATTATATATATTTGTCACAAAAAGGAATAATTGATAAAAAAGAAATTGAATTATCAAAAATTCTTGTTGACTCAAAAGCAACTTTGTTTTATTTTAACGGCAAGTTTGATATTCAGAAATATAATATTATTTTAAGCGATAATAATCAAAATACATACAGTATGGATTTGTCATTTATTCAAAACAGACAGCAGGACAGCGAGGAGGAAAAAAATGAAACGATTTTACATTTTGAACCTTTGGACCGTAATGTGAAAAGTATAAATTTATCCTTATACAATTCAAGTACGGGAAGCCGTCTTGACTTTCCTTTTAATTTTGATGGACCTATTGAGGAAACGCCCGTTAAATATGTTTTTGACGAAGAGGCTAAATCAAATAATCAGGATGTTAAGGTGAATATTGATAATGCCATATTTTCAAGCGCCGGTTCTGTAATAAACTATACTATTCAGTCTTCCGGAAAAGATTTTTCTATTATTCAAGATGATGATAATAATAAGGACAGTATATCTCTTGAGGAAAATGCCACGAATGTTAAAAAAATTAAAAAATATCCTACTATATTCTCTTTTGATAACGGAAACACAATTCTTGGAAGAATGGATTTTAGAAGTACGGAGTCTCTTGAAAGCAAAATTTATTTGACTTTTAAGAATCTTTATAAAAGTTATACAGTAAACAGGGATTTTTCCGCTGATACAATTAATAAAGCAGGTGAAAAAGATCCGATTTCTTTTGATGTAGGTAATTATAAGATTGTACTTGAGAGGGTTGTGCCATTTAATGATAGAATTGTATTTGTTTTACATGGCGAGGACAAAAATATTAAATATGACGCCAATAATCCAAACGCTAACAGGGTTGAGGTAAGACTTGATGTGGAAGCAATATCGACATCGGCATCAGGCGTGGAGGTTATACTTGACGGAGTAATTAAATCAGCCGAATATGGAACAGATGTAAGTTTTATGATTAATGAAAGCAACAGAAGTCTGATTTATAGCCTTGGCGCGGGAAATTTAAAGGTAAGAATTAATTCTGTTCTTATAAAAACTGATGACGCTAAAGCTGAATTTAATCTTAAAAAAGCGAAAACAGAAGATGACAAAGACAGATCTAAAGCGTGCGGCGATGTTATTGACGCATTTAAAGGAAGGCTTGCTTATAAATCCGGAGAAAAAAGTATTGAGTCAATTATTGGATTCAGCGATGTTCTTATAAAAGAGGGAAGTATTTTGTCTGAGTACTCACCTGAAAATCTTACTGAAAAAGCTCAGTATTCAGCTCAGATAATAAGCTCGGCTTTGAAAGGAGATAAATTTTACGCTACTGTACAGGAAGTATGGAAAGGAATAAAAGGAATTAAGGAATTTCAATTTGACAGAACTCACAAGATTGTCGCTCAAAAAGGAGAATATTTCTGGACTATTACTGAAGATATAGTTATGAAATAAAAAAAAGACCTATTCTTAGATTTAAGAATAGGTCTTTTATAGTAATTCGCGAAATTTTTAGTGCAAAACAATAGACCTAGACCTGCTTAATAACCTAAGTGATGACGATTGACAAAAGATTTTTTTGACAGTGGAAGCCTGATTTTTGCAGTAATATTTAGAAAGTCTTTCAAAAAGACCAGGCAAAGTATGGTAGAAAAAGATTTGTCAATCGATGTTACGGAGGTTATTAAACAGGTCTATTATTTACTACGGGATTGTTGTAATGAAGTAGTTTCGAAAGAAGTCTATTATCTGTTATAGTCAATCAACTTGAAAATAAGAAAAAGGAGGCGAGCTAAAAATTATTTTTGCAAGGAGGCGGAGGGAGAGCATAGCCGACTTCCTATGCCGACCGACGGCAACACGGCAAAAAGGATTTTTAGCCGCTGAACTTACTTATTTTTAAGTTGATTGTCTATAATTATTTTATTATTTCGCTATAAATGATTTAATTTATTATTCAGAGGTTAATTTTTCCCATTCTGAATATATTTCAAGTAGTTTTTCTTCCAAATAACTTTTTTCTTCATAAATTTCTTTTGATTTTTGTGCGTTAGTGTAAATTTCTTCTTTAGCTGAAAGGCTGTCAAGCTGTGATATTTTTTCTTCAGTTTTCTCAATTTCTTTCTCAAGCTTTTTAATTTGATTTTCCTTTTTGCGTTTTAAAGATATTTCTTCTTTTTGTTTTTGCCAGTCAATTTTTGCCGAATGAGATTGAGCTGTTTCAAAATCAGGTGTTTTTATATCGGTATTGTTTTTTATTTCTGATTTTTTTTCTATATAGTAATCATAATTTCCATTGTAAACAGTTGCTTTATCTGAGCTTAACTCAATTATTTTACAAGCTGTGTTATTTATAAAATAACGGTCGTGGGAAATATAAAGACAAGTACCTTCATAATTTCTTAATGCTTCCTCAAGGATTTCCTTTGAATTTATATCAAGATGATTTGTAGGCTCGTCTAATATAAGAAAGTTTGCGTTTGACAGCATTATTTTAGCTAGAGCGACGCGTCCTTTTTCTCCTCCGCTTAATGATGATATGGTTTTAAATACATCATCTCCCGTAAATACAAACGCTGCAAGAGTATTTCTTATTTCATAATTTGTTAGTTTTGGAAAAGAATCGGATATTTCATTAAAAATTGTTTTATCATTTGTTATTCCCTGATGTTCCTGATCATAATACCCTATATTTATATTGGCTCCGGTTTTTATTTTTCCGTCAGTCGCCTCAATTTTATCAAGTATTATTTTTATCAGCGTCGTTTTGCCAATACCGTTGGGTCCGATTAAAGCTACTTTTTCACCTCTTTTTATTTCAAATGAAATATTTTCAAAAAGATTTTTATCGTCAAAGTCTTTTTTTAAATTTTCAATGGAAAGTACGTCATATCCACTTTCTATTTTTGGCTTTAAAGCTATTTTTATTTTATCCGGAAGGTTTTGTGGCTTATCTAAAACCTCCATTTTGTTTAACGCTTTTTCACGGCTTTCGGCACGTCTTATTGATTTTTCACGATTGAAAGAACGAAGTTTTTTTATTACATCTTCCTGACGTTTTATTTCTTTTTGTTGAGCTATATAATGATTTAGCTCAATTTGCCTGTTTATAGCTTTTTGTTGCGCATAAAAACTGTAGCTTCCGTTATATACAGTTGACTTTTTATTTTCTATTTCAATTATTTTTGATGTTGTTCTGTCTATAAAATAACGGTCGTGGGAAATTATAAGAACGCTTTTCTTATAATTTCTTAAAAAATCCTCAAGCCAACATATGGATTCTATGTCAAGGTGATTTGTAGGTTCGTCAAGTAAAAGAATATCAGGAGAGGAAAGAAGTAGTTTTCCAAGAGCCACTCTTGTTTTCTGACCGCCGGAAAGATGATTTATTGGAAAATCGGCTTCAGCAGGCGTAAAGCCAAGACCTTTTATAATTCCTCTTATACGGCTTTTATATTCATAACCGTTGTTTTTTTCAAGTTCCGATGATAAAGAAGAATATTTTTTCATTAATATATCAAGTTCTGCTTCGTCAGAAACGCTCATTTTAGCCTCAATATCAGACATTTCGGTTTCTATTGAAATTATATTTTCAAATACTGTCAAAAGTTCGTTGTAAATGGTTTTATTGCTGTCTATTTGCAGTTCCTGTGAAAAATAGCCGATTTTTATGTCTTTAGGAATTGTTAGGGTTCCTCCGTCGCAGGAAATCTCAGAAGTTATTATTTTAAAAAGAGTTGATTTTCCGGCACCGTTTACTCCAACTATCGCAGCTCTGTCTTTTTCATTTATTATAAAAGAAACATCTTCAAGTACAACATCGGTACCATAAGATTTTTTCAAATTATTACATGATAATATCATTTTAAACCTCCGTAAAAAGTATATGATATATTTTACCAAAAAAAATATAACTTTAAAAGAGGAAAGATTGACAAAAATTAAATAATAATGTTATACTTTTATTACATTGTTTTCAGAAATTGATTTATATGGGATATATAAAAATAGATTTGTTTAAAACTACCGTGATAATGCTTGACTAAAAATCTTTTGTCAAGCGGTAGTTGCGATGGTTTATAACAGGTCTATTAGCGAATCAAAAAATTTTTAATATTTTATTGTGTTACTATGGTAGGTCTGTTCTTAAATTACTGATTGTTGCTTTAACTGTATTTTTGCCAGTATATTTTGATAACTTTTTGAATTTATCAGAAAATAAGCTTTGCGTAATTTTAAAAATACTTGTTAATAAAAATAGACTTGTATAGAAACCAGTGATGACGACTGATAAGAAATTTTTTTCGTCAGACGGCATTGTGGAGGTTTTCGAACAAGTATGATATACAGAGTCTAAGAACAGGCAGGGTAATCAGCAAAAGGAATGGGTATATATTATGGATAAAAAAATCTCACTTGCCGTTATCAGAAGATTGCCAAGATATTACAGATATTTAGGAGATTTGGTTGACAACGGGATAACAAGAATATCATCTAAAGACCTTAGTAGAAGAATGAATGTAACAGCTTCTCAGATAAGGCAGGACCTTAATAATTTCGGGTGCTTTGGGCAGCAGGGATACGGATATAACGTAAAATTGCTTTATGAGGAAATAAAAAAAATTCTCGGAATTGATAAACAATATAATTTGGTCATTATTGGAGCGGGAAATATTGGACAGTCATTGGTTAATTATGTTAATTTTCAGAAAAGAGGGTTTAATTTTATCGCTATGTTTGATATAAACCCAAAGCTTATTGGAATGACAATAAGAGGTATTGAAATTTATGATATTGATACTCTTGAGGATTTTCTCAAAACTCACAATATTGATATTGTTGTCCTTACTCTTCCCAAAAACAATGCTGTTAAGGTTTCTAAAATAATTATTGACTGTGGTATCAGGGGAATTTGGAATTTTTCTCATGTAGACCTTAAAACACCACCTAATGTTGTTGTTGAGAATATCCATCTCACAGACAGTATGATGACGCTTTCTTACAAGCTTAATAACAAAGACTATATTATTGATGAAGATTAAAATTTTGTTTGAAAACTTCTGTTTTAATATTACAGAAATTCCAGAGTAGATGGAGAAGAGAAAAAATATTTTATTCAATATTTCTTAACATTTTCAGTGTTTATAGTCAATCACCTTAAAAATTGAACAAGTTCAGCGGATAAAAATTCTTTTCGTTTTGTTAGTGGCTGGTCGCAAAGCTACGCTTTGCTGCTCGCCTATACGTCCCAGTCAGTCGGTGTAGGCTACGGCTACGCTCTCCTTCCACTGCCTTGCGAAAATAATTTTTATCTCGCTTCCTTTTGCTCATTTTCAGGTTGATTGACTATAAGTGTTTTACTTGGCGGTTCTTCCAAAAATACTTTTATAGTATTATGAATAGTTGTGGGAAAGTTATTACTTTTTCATAGCTATTTTAATTTGTGTAATATTACTTAAAAAATTTTTATTTAATAATTAAAATTTTGCCATACAGTAAATAATATTTAATAATATTTAAGTTGTTTGCGGTTATTTTATGTGCTATAATTAATGTTGAATTTTATTGCATTTTGACATTACTTGAATTTACAGGATTAAAAAAATAACTATTACAGCAATAGACAAATTCAATATGGGAAAATAATAAAAAACTTATTTATTTTAACAAAATAATTTATTGAGTTACGAGGGTATGTAAATGTAATTTTTATTACTATTGTTTTGCCATATATGGTCGATAAATTTAAAACAGAAAAATTTTCAGGCAAATACAGATTTGATGATGATATTCTGACAGTTTCTGGACTGTCTGATAATTGAGTCCGGCAAATGAAAATTTTTATATTTTCTCATGTTTATTGACTAAACAAAAAAATTATGAATGGAGAATAAAAAATGAAAGAAAAAAGAGATTGGTATGATTATACAATAGGGATATTTCTTGTTATTATAGCAGCGGTAATTCCTCTTTTTGTGCATTATACGAGAGTTGACATTTCTGTTTCGGAAAGTGTTGTAAGAAACGGTGATGTAGTTGCCGATGTGTTTTCTTATTATAAATCACAGATGATATGTTTCTGCGCTTTTTGTATGGCTATATTATTTTTATTATATGTTCCTGAGAAAGGTATAAAAAAATATGAATTTAAACATCCTGTATTTTTCTGCGGAATCGCTTTTGTATTATTTACTGTTATATCGCTTATTATGACTCCGTATAAGGATATTGCCTTAAAGGGTATAAGTGAA
Source organism: uncultured Clostridia bacterium (assembly GCA_949948985.1). Classification (GTDB taxonomy): domain Bacteria; phylum Bacillota; class Clostridia; order Lachnospirales; family CAG-274; genus MGBC114079. The sequence goes on from CATLIG010000005.1 coordinate 100,514, forward strand.
AGATTTGAAAGCGTATGGGTACTTATTTCTTATATGGTTTTTATGATTGTATCATTTAAATATTGTAATACAAAATTTGGAATGAGATTTTTTGTTTTTGGTTTGTTCGCGGGGATATTTATTATAGGTATTGTGGGATTATTTCAATACTTTGGAATGGATTTTTTTGAGACTGTTGCCGGAACAAAATATCTTTTAGGCGATTTGTATAAAGAGGGAGGAGAGCCCATAAAGGCTAATTTTGACGAGGTATATTCTTTTCTTTACAATCCTAACTGTGCAGGTATGTTTTGCGCTATGACTCTGCCTTTTACATCTGCGTTGGCTATTTCTCTTCCATTTAAAGAAAAAGACGGATTTTTGACTAACATTATAATTAAAGCTGCTGCCGCCGTATTAAGCGTTATACTTGTGTATAATTTAATCGGAAGCAGTTCGGAAGGCGGTATGATTGCGACAATAGGCGCGTTTTTTATGGGAATCATTGTTGCTGTTGTTTATGTTATTAAAAATAAAAAATATAGAGAAAATTCAAGCGTACTTATTATTGCTATTATTGCTGTTGTTTTTATAATCGGAGCGGTAGCCGCTGTATTAAGCAACGAACAGATTAAACAAAAAATAAGTCAGACTGTCAATATGCTTACAGGTAAGGAACAAAGTATATCAACTGTTTATTTCCAGGATTTTTATATTGATAAGGATAAAAACAAAATAGAATTTTCAATATTTGAGAATAATGAATTCCACAAACTTTTTATTGAGTATGATGAAAACAGTAAAAGGCTACAGGTTTCAGACGATGGAGGTATAATATATCCTTTTGAGAAGTGTCTTTTTACTGTTGACGGTATATTGGAAAAGGCTAATGGAAACAGCGCATATACTATTGATTTAAAAACAACCGTTGGAACGGGTTTTAAATTTATTGTTTATTTAAGAAAAAATAATACGATTCCGTTTTTTGACATAAATCAAGGAAATATGTCTATGCATTTCACGCTTTCTAAAGAGGGAGTGATTTCTCTTACAAATAATAAATATGAAATTTATGATCCTGATAAAAAAGCTGTTAAGGCGGGATTTGACGGAAAAGAAAGATTTGCCAGCGGACGTGGATATATATGGTCAAGAAGTATTCCTCTTATTTTTGGAGGAGAGCAGGAAAACAATACCGAAGGTGAAGCAGAGTCAGGGTTATTTAATTTATTAAGGTCAAATATTATAACAGCTATTTTTGTTGGAAATGGACCGGATGCTTTTACTCTTGCTTTCCCTCAGTATGAAATCAGAGAGAAACTCGCATATCTGGACAGCCCTTATATAATTGTTGATAAGCCTCATAACTTCTATTTGCAGACAGGTATTAACACAGGGTTTTTATCACTTGTATCATTAATTGTTTTGTTTGTGATGTATATATACAGAACAATACGAAATATATTTAAATATAATGTTAAAGACAGATTTATTATTTCTTTAAGATTTGCTTTTCTTATGGGAATTACGGGATATTTAATTTCCGCTCTTGCTACAGACAGTGTTGTTTCTGTAGCGCCAACTTTTTGGATTATGTTAGGTATTGGATTTGCTGTTACAGAATATAACGGCGAAAGGAAGTCAAAAGAAAACAATTCTTTATAATTTGTCAGAAAATTAAATTTTTACTTCGGAAAGCGCTGATTAATTTTATAATAGACTTCTTTTGAAACGCGTCATTATAGCAATTCTATAAAAAAGGAAAAAATATTTTTTTTCAACCTTTCCGAAATTGCTGTAAGGTTTCGAAAGAAGTCTGATAAAACAATAAAAGAATGAACAGGCAAGCTTTTTTAATTGAGGCTATAGTGCAGATTTGTTATAGACTATCGGACAAATTTTGATAGGAAAAATCAGTGATTTTAAGTTCTTTAGGAATGGAGGATTTTATGAGTAAGATTAAAGGATTTTTTGGCGGAAATATTGGTAGAACTTTACTATATATTGTTCTTGACGCCATATATATAGATTTCTCAATTCTTGTGGGAATAGGAATGTGGTTTGACGGAAGTATACCAGGAGGAGATAAAGTAAATATTCCTGAAACAGTATGGGTATGGTATTTGCTTATAGTTATTATTGCTCCGGTTATCTGCTGTATTGTTTATGGATTTTTTAAATTTTATAATAATTTGTGGGAGTATGCCGCTATAGAGGACGTATTTAAAGTTATTATTGCTAATACAATAATATTTCTTTGCTTGTTTTTTATTGATTCTGTACTCCTTTCTAAAAAACAGCTTTTGATTTTGCCTAAAAGAATGATATTTACCGCCGGGGCTTTAAATATAATACTATGTGTTTTGACAAGATTCGGAGGAAGGATTGTTAAAAGGTGCGTTACGTATATCGGTCATATTATAAGTCACAAGGCGGGATATAAAAGAGTTATGATAATAGGCGCCGGAAATGCGGGAAATGATGTTATCAAAAAAATAAGCAAAGGCGAAAAATTATATGAGGATAGGATTCCAGTTATTGTTGTTGATGATGATAAGGAAAAAAACAATACAACTATAAACGGAGTCAGAGTTGTCTATGGAACAAAGAGTATTCCTAAACTTTCAAAAATTTATAATATTGATGAAATTATTATTGCTGTTCCTACAGCAACAAATATACAACTTAGAAAAATTATTGATTATTGTACGAAAACCGAATGCGCTTTGAAAAAAATTCAGCCTATAAGTGATATTTCTAACGATATTTCCGGAGGGAAAAATTCTATTATGGATATAAATATCGCTGATTTGCTTTCACGTGACGAAATAAATATTGACGTTAAAAATATATCAGGATATCTTAAACATAAAATTGTTCTTGTGACCGGAGGCGGAGGTTCTATCGGTTCAGAGTTATGCCGGCAAATTGCGAAATTCTCACCATCTAAACTTATAATTTTTGATGTTTATGAAAATTCGGCTTTTGAGATTTTTAATGAGCTTAAAAATAAATACGAAGAAACCGAATTTATTATAAAAATAGGTTCAATAAGGGATGAAAGCTGTCTTGAAAAGCTTTTTGATGAATTCAGACCGGCATCTGTTTTTCATGCCGCTGCTCATAAACACGTTTCGCTTATGGAAAATTGCCCTGAAGAGGCTGTTAAAAATAATGTTTTTGGTACTATTAATATGGCAAGACTTGCCGATAAATACGAGGTTGAAAGATTTGTTCTTCTGTCTACTGACAAGGCTGTTAATCCCACAAACGTTATGGGAGCTACAAAAAGAATTACAGAACTTATTATTCAAAGTATGTCTGTAAAAAGTAAAACAAAATTTATGGCGGTAAGATTTGGAAATGTTCTTGGAAGTAACGGCAGTGTAATTCCAATATTTCAGAAACAAATTGAAAACGGAGGGCCTGTTACGGTAACCGACCCTAATGTCGTAAGATTTTTTATGACTATTCCTGAGGCTGCCAGACTTGTTTTACAGGCGGGAGGAATAGGGCAAAGCGGAAAAATATTTGTTCTTGATATGGGCGAGCCTGTAAAAATAAATGACTTGGCGAAAAATCTTATACGGCTTTCGGGATATGTTCCGGGAAAAGACATAGATATAATATATATAGGATTAAGGCCAGGAGAAAAACTTTATGAGGAATTAATTATGAGTGACGAAAAAGATGGTTTGAGCGTTACTTATCATGATAAAATATTTATAACAAAGCCTATTGAGTATGATTTTGATTTATTTAAGAAACAACTTGAAAAACTCTATTATGTTGTTTATGAAAAGCCTTCGGATGTTTTGGAAATTTTACATGAAATTCTTCCGAATTTTAAACATACTTAAACGGCTGATGAATATTATTTATAAAATAGAATTGATATATAAAAAGGCACGTAAATTAATTTGAAAGAACATTGGGCTACTGTGTGGTGTGACACTGATTTTTTAGGAAAATTGAGATAAAAAAACTAATATTGAAATATAAAAAACACGGCAAAAATTAAATTTGATTATAATTTTAATTTTTTTGTTTTGTGTATGGTGTTAGATATGGACATCTTGCCGAAGTTTAATAAAAGTTGATTTATGTGATGATGAGGGGTATTTATGTATAAGTATATAAAAAGATTTTTGGATATTATTTTATCATTTGTTGCAATTTTAGTTTTTATGGTTCCTATGGTCATTGTAGCGGTTATTATTAAAATTGAATCCAAAGGTCCGATTATTTTTAAACAAAAGAGAATAGGAAAAGATAGAAAAGAATTTTTTATTTATAAATTCAGAACAATGAGAAATGATACACCTCAGAATGTTCCTACTCATCTTTTAAGCGACCCCAAAAGCTATATTACAAAGTCCGGAGCTTTTTTCAGAAAAACAAGTATTGATGAACTTCCGCAGCTTTTCAATATTATTAAAGGAGATATGAGTATTATAGGACCAAGGCCTGCATTATGGAATCAATATGACCTTATTGAGCAACGTGACAAAGTGGGGGCGAACAGTTGTTTTCCGGGACTTACAGGTCTTGCTCAAATAAATGGGAGAGATGAGATTGAAATTGAGGAAAAAGCTATTTTTGATGGCAAGTATGCCAATAATATAAGTTTTTTACTTGATTTGAAAATTTTTTTGCTTACTATCAAAGCTGTTTTTATGGCAAAAGGCGTTAAGGAAGGCAGGAAATAATTACAAAATATATGCGAAAGTATTACAAAAATTTGAAAATATATTTTTTAAATAAGTCATAGATTTTTTTTTAATATTAGTGTATAATTCGATATATAGGGCGTTCACTTTATATCGGAAAAACAGTGATTTGCTGGCGAAAAATGTAAATTGATTTAATTACAGTAAAACAATAAAAGAATGAATAGACAAATTTTAATAAAAACTGATATATATAAAAAACCTTTTGTTGTTTTGCATTAAAAGTTCTGCAAATTTCTATAGTATTTTTATGTAAAATTTTTAAATTATATTATTATACGTTTTTTTGGAGGTGTAAAAATGGCGGAATCTTTGAAGAAGAAAGAAAATTCTATAAATATGAATAAAATCAGAACTAAAATTATAATTATTTCAGGCATCGCTTTATTTATTATCGCGGCAATAACAGCTATATTGTATATGGTTGATTATTATAATACAAAGCCTATAAGAGATATTCTTGATACTGACACAATATATCCTAATGTACTTGTTAATTCTGTAAATATTGGAGGTATGAAAAAAGAGGACGCTCTTAAAGTACTTCAGAAAGATGTTCAGGAGCCGTATGAGAACAGCAAAATGACTTTTATTATAGACGGTGATGAGGAAGTTTCTATTACTTTTGCCCAGTTTGGAGTAAAACTCAATATTGAGGAGGCTGTTGAAAGGGCATATAATTATGCAAGAGAAGGTAATATTGATGAAAGATATGAAAAGTATGACAGGCTTAAACTAGGAGACCCTTATTCTTTTGACGTCGATTGTACAGACGAAAACGGAGAACTTCCAAAAGAAACAGTTGATAATATAAGAAAAGTTCTTAGTGACGAGTTTAGTTCAAAAGTTTATGTTGCGCCTAAAAACGGAGATAAAGGCAGGGAACTTGATATTGACTTGCTAGCGGATACGGTAATTGAGTATATTACAATAAATCAAGGTGAGAATATGGCTATTCATGTGCCTACAAAAGAAATCTGACTTTACAGCAATTCCGGTTCTGTTTTGGAATTGTTGTAAAGCAAAAATTAAAGTTATTTTATCAATAAGCAATAAAATTTGCGGTTTCGTTAAGCCGCAAATTTTCAGAGTAGAACAATAAATAATTTATTGAACATATTTAGTTTTATTAAAATTTGTTATTATAGAAATCTACAAAATTTTTAGCGAGAAGCAATAAAAGAATTTCTTGATATAGAAGTTTTATTAGGGTTTTATTGTTAATTCTTTTATTGTTTTGCTGTAAGTCCTTTTATTGTTTTACCGTAATTGAATGTATCTATTTTTATGGAGGTATAAAAAATGGCTGAACGCAATTTAAGACCAAGAAATGGCAGAAAGAAATGGATTAAACCTGCCGCTGTTGTTGGTATTGCGGCGGTTGTTATAGCGGCTGCGGCTATAGCGTTTACTACGGCATATAATTCCGATGATTCAAAAGAAAACGGGAATGCCGTTGTCAGCGACAGCGGAAAAGATAGTTTTGATAATGGGAAAATTTATCAGAACATATCTATAAATAATATTGATGTAGGGAATATGTCAAAAGAAGAGGCAATACAGAAAATTGAGCGAGAAGTAAAAATTCCTTTTGAAAAAAGTGAAATTGTATTTAATGCGAATGGTGAGAAAGTTCCGTTTAATTACTCTCAATTCGGAATTACAATGAATGTTGAAAGTGCGGTGAACGATGCATATAATTATGCTAGAGAAGGTACTAAGGACGAAAGGAAAAGTTTATATAATAAACTTAAAGACGGAGAAAAAAAATCTTTCAGTATTAACATATTTAATGAAACGGGTTCTTTATCTGATGAGATTAAGCAAAATATAAAAAACGAAATTGAAAAAGGACTTAAAGATAAAGTTTATGTGGCTCCTAAAGACGCTACAATAAAAAAAGGTACTGCCGGATTTGAGATTACTCATGAAGAAAACGGACGGGAACTTGATTCTGAAAAAGCCGTTAATATGGTTGTGGAATATATTATTTCCAGTCAGAATGTAGAAACTTCAGACAATAATTCTGTAAAAGAATTTGAAACACCTATAAAAGATGTTCCGGCTAAAATTACTTATGAACAACTTTTACAGGTTAAAGACACAATAGGAGTTTATTCCACGAAATACAGCGGAAGTCAATCATCGGGAAGGGTTATTAATATGAAAGTTGCAGCCTCCCATATGAATGGTACGGTCGTTGCTCCGGGAGATGTGTTTTCCACTAATAAATGCTTTGGAGAAAGTACGCCGGAAAACGGATATAAACTTGCGGGGGCTTATATAAACGGTAAGCTTGACCAGGATTATGGAGGAGGAGTATGTCAGGTTTCAACGACTTTATACAACGCTGTATTGAGGGCTGAGCTTGAGGTTGTTGAAAGGGCCAATCATTCCCTTACAGTTGGATATGTACCAAGAGGATTTGATGCTACTTTAGCCGGCGATTATATTGACTTTAAGTTTAAGAATAATTCATCTTGCCCTGTTTACATAGAAAGCTATGTTACAAATAATCAAGTTGTTGTTAATATTTACGGAAAAGAAGAGCATCCTGCGGGAAGAACGCTTGAGTTTAGAAATGAATTCTCAAAAGGGGTGTATAAGACTTATAAAAAAGTTTATCAGAACGGAAAATTTGTTGAGGAAGTTTATCTTTCAAGAAGCGTGTATAAAAATATAGACGTTGATGGAAGAGTAATTGTTTCAGAAACGACCACAGAACGTACTACAGCTGAAACAACCACGGAAGCTACAACAGCGGCGCCGGTATCAAATAAAGAAAACAAAACCGCTCAAAATGACAATACTTCTACAGATACTCCAAGTACCGGCAATGTTATGACTCCGGCGACAGAGCCTACTGAAAATAATTTGGAAAATAACAATTCAAATTCGACAAATAATTCGGACGAAAATCAAGAGCCTGTACAGCAAGATAGCGTTAATGATGTAATTATTGTTCCGCCTGACGATGACTCAGGCGGAGGTGTTGAAATTGATGAAGAGCCGATGTAATTAAAATATTTTTTAGATATCCTATTAGAATGCCAATAATTAATCGTTTTTTATTTTATTCGTTTTAAAACTGAAATGAAGTATATAAGTTTATAAAAAATTTATATACTTCATTTTTTATTTGTGATATAATTAAATTATATTTTTAATTTATTTTATGGAGTATTG
>CATLIG010000006.1 GCA_949948985.1 uncultured Clostridia bacterium
AATTATTTTTTATACGCATACTAAAAGAGATACCATAATCATAACATTACAGTATCTCTTATATAAAATCCTGTTAAAACAATTAAATAAAATTTTATTTGCCTGAGAGCATTTGTTTTACGACATCACTTACAGTCTTTCCGTCAGCGCGTCCCTTGACTTTAGGCTGAACCAAAGCCATAACTTTACCCATATCTTTCATAGATAAAGCACCGACCTCAGAAACTGCATCTGCCACAATAGTTTTAATTTCATCAACCGTTAATTGTGCGGGAAGGTAAGATTTCAAAATTTCAACTTTTTTGTTAAGTTCATCAATTAAATCCTGTCTGCCACTTTTCTCATAATCAGGAAGCACATCGTTGCATTTTTTAAGTTCTTTGGCAACAACTTCAATAACACCGTCATCATCAAGCTCAATCTTTTTATCTTTTTCAATTTGAAGAATTCCTGCCCGAACCATCTGAACGGTATCCTTGAGGATATTATCCTTTTGTTTCATAGCCTCCTTCAAATCAGCCAAAAGCTGTTCTTTTAATGACATAAACATCAATCCCTTTTTTTAATTAATTAAATTTACGTTTTCTGGCAGCCTCAGATTTCTTTTTACGTTTAACACTTGGTTTATCGTAATGTTCTCTTTTGCGAACCTCGCCCATGATGCCGGCTTTTGCGCAGCTTCTTTTAAAGCGGCGAAGAGCGCTGTCCAAGGATTCGTTTTCTTTTACCTTAACTTCTGACATGAATTTCCCCTCCCTCCGGTTACTGTTTAACTGTTAAAATTATAAACGGCAAAACAATAATAGACACACTTTATAAATATTCAAAAAATCATTTTAATGTCCCGCCATAATAATTTTTTGTACTGCTATAATTAACAGGCACTACAAAATTATACACAAATTTTTCACGTTCGTCAACTGCAAAAAGGCAATTTTTATAAAAATTTTTTAAGAAATTTTTATAATAGTAACAGCAAGAGGCGGCAAATCAAGCCAAATACTGTCGCATCTTCCATTATACTCAATTTTTTCAGAGTACATAGGCTCAGGATTTACAATACCGCTTCCGCCGTACTTTGGACTGTCGGAATTAAAAATCTCAATATATTTTCCCTCAAAAGGAACGCCTATTCTAAATCCCATTCTTGGCTCCGGAGTGAAATTGCATATAAAAATCAAAGTATCTTCTTTATTATCGCTTTTTCTTATAAAGGAGTAAATACTTCTTAAATTATCATTACAATCAATCCACTCAAAACCGCCTCCGTCAAAATCGTGAGTCCATAAAGCCTTTTCATCAAGATAAAGATGATTAAAGTCTTTAATATATTCGTGAATACCTTTATGAGTATCATAATCAAGCAAAAACCAATCAAGGGGACGTTTCTCATTCCATTCTATAAACTGACCGAACTCTCCGCCCATAAATAATAGCTTTTTACCGGGGTGACCAAACATAAATCCGTAAGCAACTCTTAAATTAGCGAATTTTTGCCATAAATCGCCGGGCATTTTATCAAGCATAGATTTTTTGCCATGAACAACCTCATCATGAGACAAGACAAGTATAAAATTCTCACTGTAAGCGTATACCATACCAAAAGTAAGATTATTATGGTGATACTTTTTGTATATAGAATCCTTTTCCACATACTCAAGAAAATCATTCATCCAACCCATATTCCATTTTAGCTTAAATCCAAGACCGCCGTCTTCCGCTCTTCTTGTAATATTAGCCCAAGACGTCGACTCTTCCGCAATCATAAGAGCTCCGGGATGTTTATGGTCAATTACTGAATTCATATGCTTAATAAACTCAACAGCCTCAAGATTGTGATTTCCGCCATATTTATTAGGAATCCATTCCCCATCATTTTTAGCGTAATTAAGATAAAGCATAGACGCTACGGCATCAACTCTAAGTCCGTCAATATGGTATTTTTCAAGCCAGAATAAAGCGTTTGCGATAAGGAAATTTTTAACCTCGTTTCTTCCAAAATTAAAAATTAAAGTTCCCCATTCCGGATGTTCTCCTTGTTTTGGGTCTTGATGTTCATATAAAGCCGTACCGTCAAATCTTGCCAAACCGTGGGCATCTTTCGGAAAATGCGCCGGAACCCAGTCAAGAATAACACCTATACCGTTTTCATGACATTTATCAATAAAATACATAAACTCTTCGGGATTTCCATATCTGCTTGTAGGAGCGTAATATCCCGTTACCTGATATCCCCATGAGCCGTCAAAAGGATGTTCCTCTACAGGAAGCAGCTCAATATGAGTATACCCCATTTCTTTAACATAAGGCACAAGAGTTTCTGCCAATTCCATATAACTTAAAAATCTGTTTTCCTCTTCCTCAACTCTTTTCCAAGAACCAAGATGAACTTCATAAATATTCATAGGAACATTAAGATTGCAATATTCATCTCGTCTTTTAACCCATTGTTCATCATTCCATTTATAATTGTTAATATCAAAAACAAGAGAAGTGGTACTTGGTCTTAACTCAGCAAAATTACCGTAAGGATCTGATTTTTGAAATAAAGCGCCCGTAACCGATTTTATTTCAAACTTATATTTATCTAAACTTTTAAGACCGGGAATAAAAATTTCCCATATACCTGAACCAGCAATAATACGCATAGGGTTTCTTCTGCCGTCCCATGAGTTAAAATCACCGATAACGCTTACTCTTTTAGCGTTAGGAGCCCATACAGCAAAAGAAACGCCATCGACTCCGTCAATATTTCTTATATGAGCGCCGAGTTTATCATAGATTTCATAATGAGTTCCTTGGTTAAACAAATATATATCCATATCAGATATTGTGGGAACAAATGAATAAGCGTCATAAGTATCCCATGTATTATTCTCATATCCATCAATATGAAACTTGTACCTAAACCATTTATCTTTGTCTTTAATTACACATTCAAAAAATCCATCCTGATGAATTTTATCCATAGGATATTCCGAACTATCCTTAGGGTCAATAACTGAAATTGACTTTGCCTGTGGAATAAACGCTCTTACAACAAGGCAGTTTTTTCCATCAATTTTTATTTCGTGCATACCTAAAATATGGTGAGGGTCACCATGCTGCGCCTCAATAATTTGATTAAGTTCAAGTAATTCTGCTGTACTTATCAATAAACCCACTTCCTTCCAGAATATTGTTTTTTCTTCTATTATACACCAATTATAATTTATTTTCAACTAACAAAACATATATTAAATACAAACAAGTCATTTGTGAAATTTATATAAATATACTGTTAAAATACTGTATAAAAACAATTATATACCATCATAATTCACTAAAAAACATAATTTTATAACTTTATTTTGTTTCAATATTTAAAATATATTTGTTTTCAACATTAGTATATTTATACATAATCATATAAACATACTCGTTATTTGTCTATACTTGTGATAATTTCACAATTAAGAATTTTTAAAATATTTCTTTTACAAATATGTCAAAAAGTATTATAATAGACCTATTCAATAAACTGTATATTAAAATAATTTAAGCAAAATAATAGGTTATTGAACAAATCTGATAAATACGGAGGTAAAAAATGAATAAAATATGGGATTTAACACCTGTCTATGAAAGCATAGAAAGCGAAGTGTACAAAAATGATAAAAAAAATTATTTAAAAAAAATTGAATATTTAAATTTATGGGCAAAAGAAAATCTTTCAGGGAAAGAAAATGTCAAAGAAAAACTTGAATTTTATATAACAGAAAAAAACGAAATCACCAAATACAGTAAATTATCCTTATATTTGAATCTTTTGTCAAGTACTGATACATCAAATGAATTATTTTTAAAAGAAATTAATGATATTGAGGAAATTGAGATAAAAATGACATCTCATGAAGTGAGATTTATTCATTTTATTAAAAATATAAATAATATAAAAGAAATAATAGATTCCTCTGAAATATTAAAACAATATGAATTTTATATAAAAGAAATAAAAGAATATAGTTGTCATACCCTTTCGCCTGAAGAGGAAAATATAATATCCTCAATGAAGAAAAACAGTTCTGTTCTTTTAAAAAAACAATGGGAGCAGCTTTCATCAAATCTTCTTGTTGATATTGAGAGAGATGGAAAGATAGAGCAAATCCCCCTTTCACTGGCAAGAAATTTCGCATACGAATCCGATTTTAATTTAAGAAAAAAAGCATATGAAAGCGAGCTTAATGCATATAAAAAAATTGATACCGCCGCCGCTTTTTCTTTAAACGGCATAAAAGGAGAAGTAATAACAGTTTCAAAAATGAGAGGTTATTCATCACCTCTTGAAATGACTTTAAAAGATTCAAGAATAGACGAGAAAATATTGGATGTAATGTTTACAGCAATAAAAGAAAATATTCCTTTGATACAAAAATATTTTTTAAAAAAAGCCAAAATACTTGGTCATAAAAATGGATTGCCATTTTATGACATTTTTGCTCCAATAGATAAAAACGACATAAAGTTTACTTATGAGGAAGCTAAAAATTTTATAATCAAAAATTTTACAAATTTCAGTGAAAAGCTTGGAAATTTTGCAAAAAACGCATTTGATAAAAACTGGATAGACGTATTTCCAAAAAAAGGTAAAGTCGGCGGGGCATTTTGCGAGGGGATACATTCAATTAAAGAGAGCCGTATTTTAACAAATTTCAGCGGTACATTAAATGATGTCATAACTTTAGCACATGAACTTGGACATGCGTACCATGATTCCTGCCTTTATGATGAAAATGAGTTAAACAGTGATTATCCAATGCCAATAGCGGAAACAGCTTCAACATTTTGTGAAACAATAGTTTTAAATTCCGCTTTAAAGACAGCATCTGACCGTGAAAAAAAGATAATTCTTGAAAATGATTTATCAGGAATAGCTCAGACAACAATAGATATATACAGTCGTTTTCTTTTTGAAGACGAAGTATTTAAAAGATGTGAGAAAGGCTTTGTTTCCGTAAACGAATTAAAAGAAATAATGCTTAATTCACAAAAAAAAGCCTATGGAAAAGGACTTGATGAAAATTATCTTCACCCATATATGTGGGTATGCAAACCTCATTATTACGACGCTGATTTTAATTATTACAACTTTCCATACGCATTTGGACTTCTGCTTTCCAAAGGGCTATACTCAAAATATTTAAAAGATGGCAAAGACTTTGTTCCCCTCTATGATAAAATGCTTTCTCTTACTGGAAAAAATAATATAGCTGACTGTGTAAAAATGTGCGGAATAGACATTTATGATATAAACTTTTGGCGTTCAGGGTTACAAATTATAAATGATGAAATTGAAATTTTTTAAAAACATAGATTCTTCATATATACTATCTTAAAATCGATGCAACTCTGTATCTTGTGTGGTGTGGTGCAACCCACACACACAATTTAAAGATAGAATTTTGATTTTTGCTTAAACCCCACTCTCTTTATCAAACGTAAGGCAAAACTTTAAAATATAAATATAAAAAATTAGGTAAGCCTTAAATTCACTAATAGACCTGTTTAATAAACTAAGCGATAACGATTGACAAAAGATTTTTTGTCAGACGAAATCTGATTTTCGCAGTAACTTTCTAAGTTTTTCAAAAAATCAGGAAAAGATAACATAAAAGGTATGTCAAGCGATACTACGATGATTTAAAACAGGTCTATTGAATAAATTTTTATTTTACCACAATATTTACATTTTCCTGAATAATATTTTCTACATTGTTAAATATCACATTGTTTTTAGAAATGATGTCAATATTTTTCAAAGTAATATCATGAACAGGCTTTTCCAAAAGCCCTGAAATTGATATAGCTGTTTCCGCTTTCACACAAATAATATTTTTGATTTCAATATTTTTAAATTCAGGAATTTCCTCCTCTTTAACAGTCTGACCTTCTTTTGTATCCATATCATAACCCATTGTAAAAATTATGGCTTCTTTAGATATTTCAGTCATATTTATACCATCAACAAAAATATTCTCAACAATTCCTCCTCTTCCAATACAGCTTTTAAATCTAAGTCCTGTGTCCGTTCCTATAAATGTACAATCTCTCACGCAAATATTTTTAACTCCCCCGGACATCTCGCTTCCAACAACAAATCCGCCATGACCATGATAAACTGTACAATTTTCAAATCTCACACATTCACATGGTACGCCAAGCTTTCTTCCATCTTCATTTTTCCCCGATTTTACACATAAAGCATCGTCACCAACATCAAAAGTAGAGTTTCTTACAATAACATATTTACATGAATCCACATCAATACCGTCCCCATTTTGAGAAAACCATGGATTTTTCACATTTATATTTTGAATTAACACATTTTCACAAAGCCATGGATGAAGCCCCCATGCGGGAGAATTTTGAAAAGTCGGTCCATCAAGCAAAACATTTTTACACTTTGTAAAATTAACAAGTACAGGCCTTAAATAATCTCTGTACTTTTTACACAGTTCCTCGTCTTTAAGTATTAATGGATTTTGAAGTACAGCTTTATTAGCTTCCATAGCTGATTTAGTAGGCCACCATATATCTTCCTTTCCTTGAACCACAATGCCTCCTGAATTTACAATACTATCCCAGTTTTTCTGAGTCATTTTAAATTTTTTAACAGGTCGCCACGCTCCTCCGTTTCCATCAAATACCCCATTTCCTGTAATAGCGATATTTTCACATTCTTTTGCGTAAATAGGTGAAATACATCTATATGTAAAAAATCCTTCCCAGCTTGTGTAAATAAGTTTATAATCGTCATAATATGGACTAAACAAAACAACCGCTCCATCGTCAAGGTGAAGCTCAATATTGCTTTTTAAAATAATAGGTCCGCAAAACCAAATTCCACGAGGAACAATAACTTTTCCGCCACCTTCTTCAAAACATTTTAAAATAGCACTGTTAAAAGCGTCTGTGTTTAAAAATTTACCGTCACCTATAGCTCCAAAATCAATAACATTAAATTCTTTCTCTCTAAATTTCGGTATCTCAACTTTGAAATCAAAACAATCCATTAAAAATCCTCCTTAAAAATATTACCCATATTGCCTCATACTATTTATTAACATCCTAATTATACCAAAATTTAAAAAAAATATATAGTAAAAAAACAAAAAATATGATAAAATAATTTTAATCATAAAAAAATTTCGCTTTGTTAATTTTATAAATTATGTCACAATTTAATTTGTCAAAAGGAATAATTAAACACAATATCCTCTTTAACTGAAATTTAATAAAAAAGGAATGATGTAAAAATGCCAATAAAAGTACCGGACAATCTACCAGCAAAAGAAATATTAAATAAAGAAAATATATTTGTAATGGGAGAAAAACGAGCTTTTCATCAAGATATACGACCACTTAAAATAGTCATTTTAAATCTTATGCCTAAAAAACAAGAAGCCGAAGTACAGCTTCTTCGTATGTTAAGCAATAGTCCACTTCAAGTAGATATTACTTTTTTGAGAATGGAGAGTTATACCTCAAAAAACACTTCAATAGATTATCTTGACGCGTTTTATAAAATATTTAGCGAAATAAAAGACAAAAAATTTGATGGAATGATTATAACAGGAGCACCTGTAGAGCATTTAGACTTTGAGCAAATAACATATTGGAAAGAGCTTTCAGATATTATGATGTGGTCAAAATTAAATGTAACAAGCACACTTCATATATGTTGGGGAGCGTTAGCGGGACTTTACTATCATTATAAAATACCTAAGTATAATCTTCCAAAAAAAATGTTTGGTGTTTTTGAACATACAAGAATATATAATCACTGTGATTTACTAAGAGGTTTTGACGATATTTTTTATGTACCTCATTCACGGCATGCGGAAATCCGCCGTAAAGACATAGATAAAGTCAAAGAGCTTGAAATACTTGCTGAATCAACTGATTCCGGAGTATATATTATTTCAGCAAAAGATGGAAAACAAATTTTTGTAACAGGTCATCCGGAATATGATTCAAATATATTAAAAAACGAATATTTAAGAGATAAAAATAAAGGACTTGAAATAGAAATTCCAAAAAATTATTTTAAAGATGATGACCCAACAAAAAATCCAATAATAAAATGGAAATCCCATTCAAATCTGCTTTTCAGTAACTGGTTAAACTACTATGTATATCAAATAACACCTTACGAATTATAACAGACTTTTAAATATTAATAAAACCGCTGATTTAATAATATTAAATCAGCGGTTTTTAATAACTAAAAAAGGCTGTACCAACAAAACAAAATCTGTTGATACAGCCATAAAATTAACTATTAATTTTTATACTGTAAAATTTCAATTAAAAGCTTTTCCAAACTTCATAAAGAATTTTAGCAGCCTCTGCACGAGTTAAATTTTCTTTAGGATTAATAGCGCCGTTATTGCCTGCGATAATTTTAGCGCCAACAAGTTTAGCAATACTTTCCTTAGCATAATCTGAAACATCAGCGTAATCACTAAACTGTTCCAAATCAGAAGCGTTTAATGTAATACCCGCTTTTTCAAAGCTTCTCGCAACGATAGTCATTACATCTTGTCTTAAGATATTGTCCTGTGCGCCAAACTCAGTTTCGCTTATGCCTTTAACAATACCTTTTTCTTTTGCGGCCGAAATAGCTCCACTGTAATAGTCTGAAGATGAAACATCACTGAAACCTGCATCTTTGTTTGAATTAATATTAACAACATTAGCAAGCATCAATACAAAGTCGCCTCTCTTAATCTTAGCGTTAGGAGCAAATGTATCATCATTAATACCATTTACAATACCTCTGGCAGCCAAAGCCTCAACATAAGGTTTAGCCCAGTTTCCTGCCATATCGGCAAATGAAACAGTACTTAACATAGCGCCGTAAGTACCCTCGCCCATAAACGGAGCGACAACTTTTCCTATAGAAGCATCATAGATACTCTGTTTAATAACAACTTGATTGCCATCTTTATCTGTATATACAGCAACAATCATATCACTATTAGAAGTATCTCCGTCAAAAGGAATTCTAACTTCTGTTATTTTCTCAATATCTGAAACTTTATCACTATCTACTTTTACAGAAATAGCGTTTCCGTCAAAATCTTTTGATGCCTCAACAGAAACCTTACCCTCAAGGCTTGCAGAAACATTTACTTCTCCGCCATTTTCAGCGCTAACAACAACACTTGGTTCAGTCTTTCCATTTTCAGTTTTTCCACTGTTTTCGGTTTTTCCATTTTCAGTCTTTTCACCGTTTTCGGTTTTTTCGTTTTCAGTTTTTTCACTGTTTCCGTCTGAACTTGGTTTGTTGTTTTCCGGTTTTGAGCTTGTATTTGAGGAGTTATCCTTTTTAGCGGAACCGCCTCCTCTTACGCCAACAACATCATCATTTTCTGTAACTTCTTCAGTAGTTTCACTGGTTGATTCTTCTACAGGGTCCTCATATCCTGGGCTGTTTTGGATATCAGACTTAACCTTATCTGTAAGCTGGAGGAAACCGTTAAGCTGGAAATCGCCTGTAACAGGATCCTGAGGTATACGTCCGTTAACAAGAGGACTTTCAAGGCTTACAAAGAAATCATCTGTAACTGGAACTTCAGAAGCGTTCATTGAATCATTGTTTGTTGTTCTCTTAATATAGTTGTAATCTTTGTCATGAACATATCCTTGTATACTGTCACCACCATTGTTTTTACCTGAATTAGGCTTGTAAGAAACAAGACCTTTTACATCATATACACAAGGAGATAATGAACTGTTACTTCCCATAGAGAAGTTGCTTCCCTCGTTCATATATCCTACACAGCCTCTTACAGTCATAAGAGGATTACTGTTTGATGTAACGCCTGTATTACCATTCTGGAAAGCTATACAGTCAATTAAAACGTTATTGATAGGCATATAGTCTCCGCCCATTTTAAATCCGTTTTTACCGCCTCTCTCTGCTGACCAGATTGAATCTGTTCCGTTATCAAGAAGATGATATCCTCCTCTGTAAGTAATACATTTTTCAAGAGTTATTGGAGCCATATATCCGCCTGACTGTTTACAGAATAAATCCCATCCATCGTCAGAGTTGTGATGAGATACACAGCCAATAAGTTTGTTTCCATATCCTACAGTAAGTTTTGTGGCGAAACCGTCTGCGTTGTTGTATGAAGAATCGGCACAGTTCCATACTTCACAGTTTTTGAAAATATTGTTTGAAGGCCAGTCTTTTATGGTCTGCTGAGAAGAACTCGTACGGCTTAAGTTAATACCTGAGTCTTTACAGTCGTGAACCTTAACATTTTCAATAAGATTACCGTCTCCTCCTATATGGAACGGTTTAGAGTTAGTACCGCCGTTCGCTATAGTAATATTTTTGAATATCCAGTAATCAGCGTGACATATAATACCGTTGTTGCCTTTATTCATATCGAATACCGCTTCACCGTCAGGAATAACAACCCCGTCTACAGCGTATCCGTCAGCCTCAGCCTGAGCCTGCTTATAACCTATAATAGCCTTAGGACTCTTGCTGAGACCTGAGTTAGTTTCAGCTATTTCAAGTTTTTCAGTACGTACATAATTACCCGGAAGGAGAATAATTGACTGTCCTCTCTTCATAAGACCATAAGCTACATCAAATGGCATAGGGTCTTTAATATCTCCTGTTCCCTGAGGATTTCCGTCAGGAGATACAAATATAAATTCTTTTGACGTATCAAAATTTCCTTTATGGGTAATAGTATATTCATAGAATACAGGGTCGTAAGAAGAAAGTTCCTGATATCTGTTATGCTCTTCTGAAATATAAGAAGGAGTATACATTACAGAGAATTTACTTGCGGAATTTTCAGCAAGTGTAACATTAAATACAGTCTCTGCTTTTTTAACTACAGCGTCCTGATAAATAGTTTTTCCATCCTGCTGAATTGTTACTTTTCCGCCTGAATTGTTGCTTGTTCTCAAAACAAGTTTATAATCTGTTTTTTGAGAATAAACATTTGATTTAAGATATAATTTAGGAACTGTAAGTTTCTGAGTATCGTCAAGCAAAGCCTCCATATCAGTTTCAGAATCTGATTTAACAAGGTCAACGTTGCTTACGGTAATATCAGCATAACGTGTAGCATAAAAACCAACATATAAGTTTTCAGGGTCTAAAACACCAAGGTCTTCTTCCCCTGCCTCTTTATCATACTTTATAAAGTCTGTTCTGGTTTCCTTTGTCTGATAATCATAGCATGTAGCTTTATATCCGCCCGGAACTTTTTCAAGAGACACATGATATTTGCTGCCTGGTTCCGGAAAATCTTGTGAAAGTGTTTTCTTAACCGCGCTTCTGTATACATTAGAGCTTGCGGCATATGGGTCTCCCTCAATAAACGTTCTGTACGCAAGATTAATACGGTTTTTGGTTGTGTTAAATAAATAAGTATCAGCATTAGGGTCATTAGGCCATCCGCTTGCACTGTATCCGCCTAACAAAACCATATTAGCATAATTGTAAATAGCCGTATTATAAGGCTCAGGTTCACCATACTCATCTTTAAGAGCATCTTCAGGGGTGTAAACAAATCTTACTTTCTTTGTTCCTTTTTCAGGATCTGTTGTAATCATTATGTCATCAGCATGCTCTTTACGGTATTCCTCGCTTGGTGTAAGACTTACAACGTCTCTCGCCATAATACCAAAACTTTCCTGACCGTCTCTGGCATTATCCGCGTTACCATTACAGTAAGAGTTTACATAAATATCAGCGCTTAACTTAAAGTCATCATCGAAATTAAGTCTTGTATAGTAGAAAGATATACCATCGTTGGAATCGGCTTGCTTACCCGCGCCTTGAAGACCCCAGATTCTTAATGAAGCTCCGTCTTCCTCAATTCTCTTATCTCCGGCATAGCTTTTTCCTATTTTTGTACCATCAGAGCCTGTAGTATCCATATGGTCATCTTTTCCATTTGAATCGGTAAGAATCATACCACATTTATCTTTATCCCAACTAGTTGATTTAGAAGGAGTTGTTGAAGCTCCGAAAACAGTTGGTTTCCAATAGTTTTCTCCATAATCTCTTACAGTAACAGGAAGAACTATTTCTTCTGTACCATAAGCTTCGCTACCTTCCGGAAATCTTATTTTAATGGTGTTATCATTTTCTCCATCTTTTATTTTCCTTACTCTGATTTTTATGGGATTTCCGTTTTCATCTACTGTGTCCTGATACTCATACTCAGTAGCTTTTGTTATGTCAAAATCATCAAGAATAATCTCATATTCGCTTTCAGGAGCGATTATTTCCTCACCGCTTGAGTAAAGATAAGTAATCTGAAGGTTTCCTTGATTATACTGTTTTGTCTCATCAGCCTCAGTACCGATTGAACCGTCTCTCTTTCCATTATAATGGTCATACCATTTTCTCTTTGTTTCATTATCTGTATCCTTGTTCCAACTCTCGCTTTTTAAAACAGGATAAGTTGTTCTTGGATAAGAAGTAATGTAAGCTTTAGAGAACTTTTTAACAAATACAGTTACGTCAAATGAAACAACAAATGATTCATTAAATTTGCTTTTAACTGTTATTGTACGTGTACCCGGTGTTGACGTATCAAGATTATCAGAAGCAATATACTCTGATGGCTGAAGAATACTTGACCTTGTAATGTTGCCGTCACTGTAATAACCTTTTATTACCATACCGTTAAGATTTTGCTCTTCACCGATATAGTACGCAACCTTTGCAGGTTTTAAAGCTAATTTGATATTTGTAAGTTTAAGAGGTGAAACTGAACCTTTGAAAGAAGTTGATACCCTTCCTGTACCAATTTCAGGAGTGTCTTTTCTTCTTATCACAAAGTCAATATTATCCCCCGCAAGGTCAGAAGTAAAGAAGTCTTGTTTAATTTCAATCACATTTCCTTTTTCGTCTTTTACTTCCTCATATTTAACAACTTTGCCTTTTACAAGCACATCGTATTCATCTCTTTTAAGTTCTACAGTAGAACCGTCCTCATAACCCGCCTCAACAATAAAGTTATCATCTCTGAAATACTGGCCTTCATAATAATCAATCTTCATAGGAGGTGAAATAACTTTAATTGACGTACAGTCTTTTTTAAGCATTTCAATTTCATATTCTGTAGAAAAATCACCAACTGTAATTTTGGCCATTTGTTTTCCTACAGAATTCATATCATATCCTGTAACAGCATAACCTTCTGTAATTTCTTTTACAGAACCATCGTTATATTCAATACCTACAATCAAATTAGGAAGTTTAGGTTCATTTCCTACAAAAGCTGTTCTGTCTGTAGCGTCTTGTATAACCTTAACTCCTGTCTGAACACGGTTATCAACATCAAGCTTAATGTTTGTAACAGTAATCTTACAATCTCTCGCTGTAAAGAAAATAGGATAAATTGTATTGTTATCTCCGTTTTTACCCATAAAATTTTCTTTAGCGTAATCATATTTTACAGTTTTATCACCGCAGGTAATAATATATGAGTAACCTACCTTTTCTATTTTAAGATCAAAAGTAGTATCTCCAACAGGATTAACACCTATTCCGAATGAATCGGATAATCTGGTCCATATTCCGGGATCTTTATCTATACCCTGACGTTGCTGAACCTCATACTCACCATCCGCATTAAGACCGGACTTCACAGCTGAAGCAATACAACCTCCATCATTTGATTCCATAGCAATAGCAGCGGCGATACTCGGCTGGTTTTTTCCATCTGTAGTATCATCTAAACTTGGCACAATAAGCATACCGCCTGAACATTGCGTCTGATTAGTCGTACCTTTTGCTACTAAGCCGTCAATATGCATTGTTCCTGAAAAAACAAAGTCCTTTGTAAGGTCAACTCCCGCTGTTGGGGCATAATATACGATAGAATCTTCTGTTCTTGAAAATTTACCGCCGTCTTTGCTGTCTGCTCCAAAAGTAACAGAATCGGCAGAATTAACTTTTGTCGTATATTTTTCCTTTTTTACGTTTATTGAACCGAATTTCCAATCGGACACTATATCAGCAAGGTCAACGTCGGCATTTTCAGAAGTACTGCCTTCCAAAGTTTCTGAAGAACTTCCGTCAGAGCTTGTATCTTCGCTTACTTCAGAAAAACCTTCTGATATATCTTCAGAAAAATCTTCAGAGTCTGTATTGTCTGAATCTTCAGTATCCGAATCTTGCGCATTATCTGAATTTTCAACGTCTTCTGAATCTTTTGCGTCTTCATCTAAAACTTCATCAGCATTTTCTTCCAAAGGATTCTGCTCATCTTCAATGGAAATCTCATCAGAAATAACAGCAGAATCATCTTCAATAATCGCAGACTCTTCGGCATTAACTGTGCACAATGTACTAAAAGCCATTGTGAAAGCCAAAGTAAAAGCCATTAATCTTCGTTTCATTTTGTTTTCCTCCTTTTTTAGAATTATTTGTATTGACAAATATTTTTATGACCATAAAATAAAACGAAGGCCAATGTATAACAAATATTGATTAATCCAAATTAATGTACATACAATCAATATTTTAATAATTTTACGGCCTATAAAATATATTGTTTTAATACACTTTTATTATAAACTCAAAAATAAAAAAAAGCAATAATATATTTAAAATTTTTCATATAAGATAACCGTACAAGTACAGTTTAATAGTAAAAATTGCACAAAATTATTTTTCGTCAACTTGCTATACTTATATTATTTACCAAAACAGATGGACAAATAACGGCTCCGAAAGCTCCTCCGGCGTCAGAATATAAATCATTGGAAATATCTTCTATTTCTTTTAATACATTATAAAAATTTCCTGATACAGTAACCTGTTCAAACGGTTCCGTCACACGACCCTCTTTAACGGAGAACCCGTCAGCGGCAAGAGAAAAATTGCCTGACACAGTATCCGCGCCTGAATGAAGTCCTGATAGCCTTGTTACAACAATACCGTCGCCAAGCTTTAAAACCAATTCGTCAAATGTTGCATTTCCCGCCTCAAACATAAAATTTGTAGCCGATGTCGTAACAGCCGATTTATAATTTAACTTAAATCCATTTCCTGTAGATTTGACATTATCTTTCATAGCCGCTTTCAAATTATATAATAATGTTTTAAGTTCTCCGTTTTCAACAATCGTCTTATCATAAGACGCCACTGCCTCGCTGTCAAATCCGCAAGTAAAAAATCCATCGTCAAGAAGTGGCAAATCCTTTATATTAACAAGCTCTGACGCTATTTTTTCACCCTTTTTTCCTTTTAACAAAGAAAACCCTTTTTGAGAATTTTCGGCAAAAAAGCAGCCTATAAAAGTTGTAAGTATATCTGCGAAAGCCTCATTTTTAAATATTACACTCTTATTTCCATTTTCAACAGAACGGCTTCCTAAAAGATTTAACGCTTTGCGACAAGCATTTTCAGCGATTTTCACATAATCAACGGGGCCAAAATCTTTTCCTCTCCAAAACTCGCTTCCTGTTTTTTTCACTCCATTTTCTTCTGCGGTAACTGAAATATATACAATAGCATAATTCGACTTCTCAAAAAGTTCAACACCTTTGCTGTTTGCTATATAAACCTCATTTTCTCCGTTTCCCACAAAACAGCTTTCAACGGAAATAATCCTTTTATCATATTGAAAAGCGACTTTTTCAACATTTTTTGCAAGATTTATTTTAAAATCTGTATTATAATTTTCAAGCTTATCACAAAACACATCAACATCAGGATATTTTTCATCACCAGCATAAATATATTCTTTTTCAGAACTGTCAATAATCTGCAAATTTTTTTTAACTGATTCCAAAATAAACTTAGCACTTTCCTCGTCTATTTTTTCCGAATATGCATAGCCGGTTTTTCCTTTAATATTTCCTCTAAAAGAAACTCCCTCTGATAAATTGTTCTGATATTTTTCAACTTCACCCTCATAGATGTTTACTTTAAAGTTTTTATTTTTCTGGTAAAACAACTCAAAATCTGTTATTTCATATTTCGGAGCGTTTTCAAAAATAATATTCTTAAATTCCTTTATATCCATAAAATTACTCCCTTCCTCCAACAACAATATTTTGAACCCTTATCATCGGCTGACCAACATTTACTGGTACACTTCCGCTCGAAGCCCCGCACATACCCTGAGCAAGTTTCAAATTATCTGAAACCATATCAATATTCATAAGTGTCTCAAAACCTTTTCCTATTATAGTTGCTCCTCTGACAGGTTCGGCTATTTTACCATTTCTGACCATATAAGCCTCATTTACGGCAAAATTAAACTCTCCTGTTGTAGGGTTAACAGAGCCACCTCCCATATATTTAGCATATATTCCATAGTCTGTGGAAGAAATAATATCATCTGCTTTATCTTTTCCCGGAGCTATATAAGTATTTGTCATTCTTGAAACAGGTGGATACTTATAAGATTCTCTTCTTGAGGACCCTGTAGATGACCTTCCGATTTTCCTTCCATTAAATTCATCAACCATATATGATTTCAGTATACCATTTTCAATTAAAATATTTTTTCTTCCTCTTTGACCCTCGTCATCAACATTAATAGAACCCCATTCATTCGAAATTGTGCCGTCATCAATTGCAGAAACTTTTTCATTAGCAATTTTCTCACCAATTTTATTTGAAAAAACCGAAGCATTTTTCGCTATCGCCGCCGCTTCAAGACTATGTCCGCAAGCCTCGTGAAAAATAACTCCTCCAAAACCGTTATCTATAATAACAGGCATTTTTCCTCCCGGGCAAAAATCCGCTTTAAGCATAACAACAGCAGAACGCGCCGCCTCTCTTGCAATTTCATTAAGGTCTGTTTCATCATAAAACTCAAGACCCTTTAAAGCTCCCGGTCCAAAATATCCTCTTTGTTTTTCTGTTTTTGAAGACGCCACAGCGGTAACAGACGCTCTTGTTCTTATGCGTCGATCTCTTACCCAAAGACCATTTGAGTTAGCAATCAATACATCTTGCACAGAATCAAAATGCCCTATAATAGTCTGACTTATCAAGTTATTGTATTTAAAAGCTGAATCACTTGCCTCCGCTAAAATATCCACAATAATTTGTTTTTCAACCTTTGACGGATTAATTAACGCTTTGTGCTTATTTGCGTCTTCTCTGTAATCATTTTCCTCAAAATCATTAATCACCGTACTTTCATTTTTTTCAGCCGCTAAAGACGCTTCTCTAGCCATTTTTATAAGATTATCAAATAATAAATTATTTGTATAAGAATAAATCACTTTATCACCGCTGAAAATTCTGAGTCCAAGTCCATAGTCAAGCCCTGAATTAGCCTTATCAATTTTACCGTTTACCATAGAAATATTATTTTTTTGATTATGTTCAATAAAAATCTCAGAAAAATCACCGCCAAAAGAAAGGGCCTCTGACAATATATCATAAGCTTTTTGCTTTTCAAACATAAAATCACTCCCTGTTTTATAAATTATATTAAAGAATAAAATAACACAGCAACTCACACTAACAAAACTTACGGATTCAGACAAATTATTTTATTAGATATGTTCAATAAACTGAATAATAGTAATTAGCAAGAGATTTTTTTATCAGTCGAATCATAATTTTTGCAGGAATACTTGTAGTGGTATTTCAAAAAATTATGAAAAGTATGACAGAAAAAAATCTGTCAAACAATATTACAGAAATTACTGAACAGTTCTATTATTTCATTAATCAAAAGATTTACGGATTGCTGTAAGCAATATTATTTTTATCAATCCTATTTTCTTAATTTTAACATACTGTATTTTTATAATAATAAAATTATTGCCAAAATAGCCTATTCAATTTTTTTGCAATAATACTAATAATAAATAAAAAATTAATTGAAATTTCATAAATTTTATACTTGCTAAATCTCCGATTATAGTATAGAATATAACTAAGGGATTTACAGAGATATATCCCATATTCTAATTTATACTTTGGAGGTGCTTTATTATGGCATATCAAATTAATGATGATTGTATCAGTTGCGGCGCTTGTGCTGGCGCTTGTCCTGTAGGCTGTATTTCTGAAGGAGATTCAAAATACGTAATTGATGAAAGCGCTTGTGTTGACTGCGGTACTTGTGCCGGCGCTTGTCCTGTAGGTGCTCCTAATCAGGCATAATCAGCGTTGACTTTCATTTTTTTAAAAAGGTGTTTCATACACCTTTTTTTTATTCACAAAACTTATATATCAGAATATTTATAAAAACTTTAATCTTTTTAAAATTAACTATAGCAAAACACTAAAAATTTTACTAATCGCCGTAACCCATTTTTTAATTTAGATTAATAGGTATTTTTATCTTTATTCACTTTTATAGTCAATCAACTTGAAAATGAGCAAAAGGAAACGAGATAAAAATTATTTTCGCAAGGCAGTGGAAAGAGAGCGTAGCCGTAACCTACGCCGACTGACACTAACAAAGCGAAAAGGATTTTTATCCGCTGAACTTGTTTAATTTTTAAGTTGATTGACTATACATACATTATAACACAAAATCTGTAAAATCTAAAGCCTTTTATAAAAATTATATCAGACCTGTTTAAAATCACCGTGATAACAACAGACAAAGTATTTTTTCGTCAGAGAAGCTTGATTTTCACAATAACTATAAAAATATACGTTAAACCTATTTTTTTATAAAAATAAAGCCTGCCCCCAAAGGAACAGACCTTATTTTAATTTTTAAGAACAGTATTAACATATGAAAATATCAACACAATTTATTTATAAAAAATAAGGAAATTTCTAAAATTTTATATCTAATTTATAAATTAGCTGGCAACTTTATAAATTCATATTTTTAGATTAAAAAATATTTTTTCAGAGATACATCCTTAAAAACAAATTTTTTATAAAAATGGTTAATATTTTTGATTTATTACGTGTTTATTTTGCCATATCCGCGGTTTATTTAGCGCTTAGAAAACAATGTTTAAAAAAACAGTTTACCGGTAATTAAAACTTGAACTACTTGTTTTCATTACATTAATGTTTTCTTATGCTATTTGACAAAATCAAAATTAATAATTTCTTTCACTTTTTTTGTTAGTTTCCTGTTTGTTAGTTTCCTGTCTGTTAGTCTTTTTATTCATATCCATATCAATTTCGTTTGCGAACTCAGTTCTGTTGTTACTGTTTTTTTCAGTTCTTTTTTCAGTATTTTTCTGAGATTGCTTTTCGCTTCTTTTGTCCATAAAAATATCCTCCTAAAAATAAAAAAATTTATTGCAAAATTCATATACAATAATGTACTTCCTTTTGCAATAAATATTATATCCCGGATAAAAACTTTTATTCAAATTATTTTTTATAAATTTTCAAATTCATCAGGTACCTCAAGGGTAATTTTTCCAAGCCTGCAATCTCTGAATTCATCAATTAAAATATTGGCGCTTCTGTCTAAATCAATTTCTCCTCCTTTAATTTTAAAACCCCTTGCCTCTCCTATTTTTTTCAAAATATGCTCGGAGGAATTTTCTTCATCAATATCAATATTATATCTTTCATTAATTGACATAGGATATAATTTTCTAAGATAATCAATAAGATTTATAGAAAGAGTGTAAGAATCAATAATATCATCATTAACAGCTCCTGTAAAAGCAAGTTTAAGACCAACTGCCTTATCATCAAATTTAGGCCATAAAATTCCTGGAGTATCAAGCAGTTCAAAATCCTTTTTTATTTTTACCCATTGTTTTCCCCTTGTAATCCCCGGCTTATCGCCTGTTTTTGCCATAGCCTTTCCAACAAACTTATTAATAAGAGTAGATTTACCAACATTAGGAATACCTGCAATCATTGCTCTTGTAGGAACAAAAATGCGGCCTCTTTGTTTAAGTCTTTCAATTTTATCTTTCATAAGTTCTTTTGAAAACTCGGTAATATCTTTAAGACCTTTTCCTGAAACAGAATTAACCAAAACAACCTTATACCCTTTTTTATTAAAATATTCTTTCCAAAGCTCCGTTTTTTTATCATCAGCAAGGTCGACCTTATTTAAAATAATAATTCTAAATTTATTTTGTGCCAGTTTATCAATATCAGGATTTTTACTGCTGTAAGGAATTCTTGCATCAAGCAGTTCAATAACAATATCTACTAACGATATATTTTCTGTCATCATACGTCTTGTTTTTGTCATATGACCTGGGTACCATTGTATATTCATAAAAATCTTCCTTTCAAAACAACAGGCTGCATCAAAAATGACACAGCCCATTATCCCTAAAAAATAAAATTTTTAAAAATTATTTTATTCTTTTATTAATATCTTCTTTAACCTTAGCAGCCTTACCAACCCTGTCACGAAGATAATTAAGCTTGGCACGTCTTACAATACCATACCTCACAACCTCAATTCTGTCAATTCTTGGAGAATGTAAAGGCCATGTTCTTTCAACGCCAACACCATAAGAAATTCTTCTTACTGTAAAAGTCTCGCGTACACCACCGTTTTGTCTTTTCAAAACAGTACCCTCAAACATCTGAAGTCTTTCTCTTGTACCCTCAACAACCTTAGCGTATACTCTTACAGTATCACCAACGTTAAATTCTGTGATATCGCTTTTAAGCTGTTCTTTTTCAAGTTCTTTAATAATATTGCCATTCATAAGGTAAAAACCTCCCTTTCAATCTTAGATATTCTTAACATCCCTTTGATGACAGCGGAATATCCGTATTCACATTTTTGTATTATATCATAAAAAAAACACGAATGCAAGAAAATTTTTTAAAATTTCACGGTCATTTCAAAAATTTTTTAATTTTAACAGAACTGCCGCATTATTCATTATTGCTTTATAAAAACCCGTTTATATAAACAAAACTTATCGTACCTGTTTAAAATCAACCATAAAAGCCTGTCTATAAATTTAAGACAATTATAAAAGCCGATTAACAAAAAGCTCTGTTAATCGGCTTAGTATAATTTTAAGAACTACTCTGTTAATATTTTACAAATATTCAATTTCTGTTAAACCATGCACATTCTTTACATTTTGCAGGCATATTGTCTTTTTCATTTACCGCCTGCCGAAGTATATTATATCTTTGGCTTTGCCATAAATCTAAAAAACTGCCGTCCGACACATTTCCCACACGCTCACCAACATTACAGCAAAGATATACATCACCTGAATACGCTACAGTAGCGCTTACAAGCGGAGCGTTACAAACAGTATTTACTATAAAATCAGAAACTTTGCGATATTTTTCTCCCGAAAAAACATAATCACCCACTTTAGTAGGAAAAACGCTTAAAAACATTTTATTTTCTCTAATGTAATTATACGATTGTTCCAGCTCAAAGCATAATTTCTCATTTTGTTCAGGTTTATATTTAGATGGTGCTGTAACAATTCCGCATCCTATATTACGTATTCCCAAAGAATTTGCCAGTTTTACAATTTTTAAAATAGAATCTTGATTTTCTTTTTGTATTGAAATATAAAAACTTGGTGAATATTGAATCGGGTAATCTTTATATTTACTAGCCGCTTTTTCAGAATTTTTCATTATGCGTTCAAAATCAGAGCCTCTACGCATACTTTCAAAAGTATTTTTGTCCGCACTATCTACAGAAATAACAATAAAGACTTTTTTATCAAAAAGAAACTCAATCATTTTATCTGAAAGCAACATACCGTTAGTAGATATATCCAAAATACAATCCCTACGTTTTTTTTCGCTTACAAAAGCTACCATATCACAAAAATCCTTTGCTATAAGAGGCTCTCCCCAATTAAATAAAGAATAGCTTCTTACATATGGTGAAGTTTCCTCAACAACTTTTCTAAATAATTTCATTGGCATTGTTTTTCCGCAAATTGATATTTCATTACGGCATATTTTACAAAATAAATTACAGTCCTCTGTAATATCAAGATATAATTTTTGAGGACATATATAATTATCAGCACAATCTGTTGTGCCTTGAAGAAGAGAATAAGTATTTTCTAAATAATATTTCATAACTTTGCTCCTTAAAATTTATTAGATTTATTCTTAAACCACCGCAGCACCACCCAACAGACTTTTTACCTCCATATTTTGCCTGTTTTTTGAAATATTTTACAAATACTCCTGCCAAAAATCAGACTGTCTATGATAAAAAAATCTCTTGTCAATTATCGCCGCTCAGGTTACCGAACAGATTTATTTTTAAAATTCAAGTCAAAGTCACATTCGGATATTATTTATTAAGCTTCATACATTCTATCCGAATCAGACCTTGTATGAAGCAAAAACATTTATTGCTGGTAACACTACCACAAAATCACCCCTTTCAAAAACTTTTAAACAAACTCATAACCTTATCCACATCATTTATGAGACTTTTCTCATTTTCACCCTCAAGAATAAAATATCCTCTGCTCATTATTGAGTGACCATTAGTTACTTTACACATATAGTCATTTTCTTTAATATTACAATTCCATTTTATCAGCTTTCCAACAATACTATTTTGAACTTTTTTCTCATCAGGAATATAAGAAATTTTTATATTTTCAAAATCAAAATATTTAATAATCGCTTTCTTTGTATACAACGGTTCAAAACAACACCCATCCTCACCCAAAAGCATATAATTAATATATTCCTTTGACATATCAACACCTGTGGCAAAAGGCACAAATTCATCATACACATAATAGCCTGAAGGTCTTGGTCCGATTTCTACAATAAAGACATCATCATCGTTCACAATTATATCACAGTTTATTAAACAGTCATCATATTTCATAGCGTTGCAGATTTCTGTCATTTTAGCGTATATTCTTTCTTTTATACCGTTTTCATTTTCACATAATGATATATTAGCTGTATCCTGTCTTTGAGGCAAATCAGTAACTACCTTTTTTCTTATAAGGATACTATGATATTTTCCATTAATTACAGCGGCGTCAACTCCGTATTCCTGACCATTTACAAATTCCTCTAAAATAAAATCTTCATTTAAATCTTTAACCTTTTTTAATACCTCGTCAAGCACTGTTTGATTTTCAGCATAAAATATATCTCTGCTTCCTGAACCATAGCGAGGTTTAATTATAACAGGAAAATTTATATCATAGTGCTTTTTTATATCTTCACCATAAGCTTTTAATAAATACGATTTAATATTCCTCAAATTTCTTTTATTTAAAAATTTATGAAATTTAAATTTATCAATACTTATTTCCGTAAAATCTTTCTTAATTCCCTTTAAATTAAAATCCTCATTTATACAAGCCGTTGTATAAAGATACCTGCCAATAGGAACAGTCAAAAGAAAATCCGGATTTATATTTTTTATAAATTTTTCTGTTTTATAAACATCTGAAATATCGCAAACAATAGCTTTATCAGCCTCTTTAAATCCTCCCGCGTCAGGATTTCCATCAATAGCGTAAACAAAAATATCTTTTTCTTTTGCCGCCTTTATAGCGTAAATAGAATCATTCGATGCTCCTATCACAACAGCTTTTTTATAAATATTATAAAACAATTCTTTCCCTCCGCTGTAAGTATAATTAAATAAATTAAAAATAAACAATTTTACCGGCTAAAAATTTTTTTTAATAATGATATCAGAGTCATAAATTTTTTTTAATTGCCGTAATTATTTAAAGCTATTCGACTGTAAAGTTTATTTATAAAACTTCATAATGCTGTTAATTTATTCCATAATCTGAAATATGCCTTATCACTTCCGTTATTTACTTTTTAAACGTAAAAACTTTATCATCTATTCAGGTCTTTCTCCCAATTTAAGTGATGGATACGCGTTTAAATCCCAACCGTCAAATCTTCCCGAAAGATATTGAAAATAAGCGGCAGACCCAATCATAGCCGCATTATCCGTGCAAAGAACAGGCTTCGCAACATTGAGAACAATCCCCTCTTTATTACATCTTTCCGCCATAGCGTTTCTTAGAAAAGAATTAGCCGATACTCCCCCTGCCATAGCAACCTTATTTACTTTCATTTTTTTACAGGCGACAATAGTTTTCATAACAAGGACATCTACAACTGCCTGTTGAAATGATGCCGCTACATCTTCCGCAATAACTTCATCCCCTTTCATTTCAGCCTTATTTAAGTAATTTAATACAGCTGATTTAAGTCCGCTGAAACTAAAATCAAGACTGTCATTTTCAAGAATAACTCTTGGAAAATCAATAGCCTCAGGATTGCCATTCTTAGCGAGCTTATCAATTTCAGGTCCTCCCGGATAAGGAAGCTTAATGGCTCTGGCGACTTTATCAAAAGCCTCTCCGGCGGCGTCATCTCTTGTCTTTCCCAAAATTTCATATTCGCAATAATCCTTAACATACACTAAATGGGTATGTCCTCCCGAAACTACAAGACAGACAAACGGAGGTTTCCATTCTTTATTTTCAATATAATTAGCACAAATATGACCTTCTATATGATGCACACCTATTAAAGGCATATTTTCGGCAAACGCGAGTGCTTTTGCGAAAGAAAGACCCACAAGAAGCGCTCCTACAAGCCCTGGCCCATAAGTCACAGCAACCGCATCAATGTCAGAAATATTAATCCCCGCTTTTTTCAAAGCCTCATAAACAACAGCATCAATCACTTCAATATGTTTTCTTGACGCGATTTCAGGAACAACACCGCCATATTTTTTATGTATAGCTATTTGAGACGATATTATATTAGAAAGAACATTCCTTCCGTTTTCAACCACAGCGGCAGATGTTTCATCACAAGAACTTTCAATAGCAAGTATACGGACATTTTTTTTAGCGTCAAACATTTTTTTACCTCTTTTTATGCTAAAAATAGCTTTTAATATAATTGAAAATATTACTACAGACAAACTAAAAGGCTTCATAATCAATAAAAACTCATAAATAAATTTAAGAAAACTTCCAATACTGGCACAAATAAAAACTATTGTTTTATCAATAATACTTTTTGAATTTTCTATAAGCTCTATTATAACTTCTTTTTCTCCAAACATATGATTTTGAAAAACATCAATAAACATTAACAATGCTAAAACAAGAGAAATCATCCCAATAATACAAATCAAAATTTTTTCAGTTTTAAATTCAATTCCTGAAATTTTTTTCATAACATTATACTCAAAATCATCTGAAATAATCTTCTCATCATTTTCAGAAAGCTCAAATTGATTTATTTCATTTGAGATTTCACAATAAGCGGCAAACTCATCTCTGCACTTACAACAGTTTTCAATATGCACACTAAGTAAAAGCATCTCTGTTTCATCAATATTTCCCTCTACATATTTAAGCATAAACTCTCTGTTTTTCTCACAATCCAAAATAAAAAACCCCTTAATCTGTATATTCTTTCAAGAATCCTGTTTTAAGCAGTTTTCTTCCTCTGAATATCCTGTTTTTAACTTTAGATAAAGACTGATTTGTAGCATCGGCGATTTCCTGATAAGTCAAACCCTTTTGATGATATAAAACAATAGGAATTTTATACATTTCAGGAAGTTCTTCCATAAGCCTTTCCAAATTAAGCTTACATTCTTTTTTTAGATACTCGTTTTCAGGCGAATCATTCGTAGAAACATCATAAACAACATTTTCAATAGAAACCGTATCACATTTTTTCTTTCTTCTGTAATCAATTATATGATTTGTTGTTATTTTTGTAATCCACGTTGACACTTTAAACTCACAAGAATATTTATCAAGATTTCTGTATATTTTTATAAATACCTCTTGGGCAAGGTCGTTAGCTTCTTCTTTGTCATTTATCATTTTTAAAATAATTGAGTAAACAAGATTTTTATATCTGGAAATAAGTGCCTCAAAAAAATCTTCCTCACCGTTAATACATTTTTTTATAATCTCATAATCTGTCATACTGTTAATATCAATTTGTTTTTTCATAACTTCACCGCCTAATTATCAAATAAAATTGATTTATTAATACGGTCATAACCAATAACCGTATTAGGAAAAATTTTTTTAATAAACTCTGAAAATTCTTCAGGTTCTTTAAGTGCCGGGCTGAAGTGAGTAAGCCATAATTCGCTTACATCAGACTCTGCAGCTATTTTTCCCGCCTCTGAAAAAAGCATATGTTTATGTTCAATAGCTTTATCAAGTTTTTCATCTTCTCCATACATACCCTCGCAAATAAATAAATCAGCGTTTCTCACAAAATCCACAATTCCGGAAAAAGGTCGTGAATCCGTACAATAACATACTTTAATACCTTTTCTCTCATTTCCAAGAACCATTTGAGGTGTATATACATTATTTTCAAATATAACTTCTTTTTCATTTTGAAGCACAGACCATAATTCTTTAGGAATATTCAGCCTACAAGCTTTTTCCACATCAAATTTTCCTTTTCTTCTTATATTTATGCAATAAGAGAAACAATTTATGGTATGCTCCGCTTTAACAGCTGAGATATATAAATCATCAGATATAAAAATATTTTCAGTGCTTTCCCCA
Organism: uncultured Clostridia bacterium; assembly: GCA_949948985.1. GTDB lineage: Bacteria > Bacillota > Clostridia > Lachnospirales > CAG-274 > MGBC114079. The sequence continues at coordinate 26,500 of CATLIG010000006.1, forward strand.
AGTTCAATAAGTCTGACCTCAAACGGCAGTTCAGGAGCTATAGTCATAAGTCCTCGAAAAACTGTTTCAAGTCCTTTGGGACCTATAATTGTAAGCTCTTGCGTTCTTCCTGAATTGCCTATTGTAAGTAGCATACCAGGAAGCCCCGAAATATGGTCGGCATGATAATGTGTAATACAAATCACACCAATATTTTTAAATCCCCAACCAAGCATTTTTAATGTAACCTGCGTACCTTCACCGCAGTCAATAAGAAAAAGATTGCCCTTATACCTGCATAAAAGAGATGTAAGAAATCTATTTGGTAAAGGCATCATACCGCCCGTTCCAAGCAACGCCACATCAAGCATTAAAAATCAACTCCTTACAATAAATATTACACCGGTAAATTCAAACTTCATTAATTTCTAACATTATCTCGTAATCACACTAAAATGTCATTTATAAGTTTCATCATAACCTAAATAAATCATTTTATTTCCAATTATAATAATCCCCATTATAATATATGCGTTTAACAAAAACGTATATAACACTTATCCACATATAAACCGCAGCTATAGCGAGCCAATAAAAGAATAAACAATGAGATTTTAATAAGTCCGAAATATCAGATAATTATTTTATTGGCTCGCACTAAAAATTTTGCGAATTGATATATATTTAATAATATCATAAACAAAAAAATAAAAAAAGACAATTCAAAAAATATTTACAAATTATACACAAATTATTTAAGGAAATACCGATTATTCTAAAATCATCAAAATAATACTTTAAATAAACAATTTAGTTTTTTATGTGAAATTATAACTTCGCTATATATATGTAAAACCATTTTAAATCTTCCATTAATTCAACTTTTCTGATAAATCTATAAAAGCCAAGGAAAATCCTTGGCATAAAAAATGGATGGGGAAGGATTCGAACCTTCGAAAGCTGAGCTAACAGATTTACAGTCTGCCCCCTTTGACCACTCGGGAACCCATCCATATATAAACATAAACCGCTCAATACTATTTTTTTTATAATAAATAAGGCACTTATTACCTAAATTAAAATAATTATATCTGACATCTTTATTATTACCACTTTGTTATAGTCTATCAAAAAAAAGCTTGTATGTCAATATATTATGTAAAATTTTTTTTAAAACAGTCAAACTTTGCCTTATTTCACCTTTTATAACTATCATTTATGTATTTTAGATATCCATACAAAACATGTCTGTCAGTCAAACAAATTGTTTGACTGACAGATATGTTTTATGTATAAAATTTATTTATATAGAGAAATACCGCGATTTTAAAAAATTTTATTACACTTCTTTCGAAACTTTACAGTAATTTCAGAAGAAATCTATTTTTTATTTTTAACAGCAAAATCAATTTGTTGTATACTTCCGGAACCGCCACTTTCTTTAAGATAAACTCCTGTACTTCTTACTTGCGCATTTTGTTGATTTGTCTCAACATTGTTTACACTAAATTCTGTTGAAACACTGTTCAGATATATAGCGCCTAAATCAGCTTCTTTTAAAGATAGCAAAACATCTTTACCATTTTCATCTTTAGTCCATACTTTCAGTTTATTAAATATTTCGTCAGCCTCGTCAATCCAGCCATTTCCGTCATCATCATACTTAGCAAGCTCTTTAAAACCATTTCCTGTCAATGCCCCAAACAGTTCGCTTCCATCATTAATAACACCATCATTATTTTTATCAAGCGCCAAAAATCCACTGCCTTTTCCAAGCATAGAAATTTCGTCTTCTTTTCCATCAGCGTCAATATCAAAGAAGAAAGTCTGGTCGCTTATATTAGCCGGAGCCGAATCAAGGTTAATAACAAGAGGATCTCGCAAAACAACTTCTTCCGATGTATAATGTTCCATATATTGTTCAAAACTTCTTGACATTTCAACATTTACATTAAAAGAAATTTCTCTTCCATCAGCCGTTTTAACAATACCTGCCGATGAAAACTCTGTAACTTCCTCTTCTTTTACAAAAACAGATTCTTTTGTTTGAATTTTCCATACATTATTTCTGTTTATCTCAAAAGAGTTTTTTAAATAGCTATTATTTTCCGATAAATTATTTTGTTCAATGCCCTTTTCTCTTTTTATACCTCTAAGCGTATCAGATAAACTTTCCATCTTATCAAAAATACTTTTTTGAAAGTCAATTTTCATACCTTTTTTATTTTTGGTAATAGACTGTAAAAGTTGAAGTAACGCTTTAAGTCTCATAGTGTAATAATCGTCAATTTTTGCAAAAACAGATTCCTGTGCCGAATTTGTGGCATTCACGGAACTTTTAGTTTCTTCAGGTAGTAAAATCCCCTTTTTATTTTTATCATCATCTGCATTTTCCGTATCATCAATTAAAGTATCATATACATTTTCATTTGCCCTGTCAGTATCATAAGAATCCGACTTATTTCTGTTTCGTGCAAGATATTCCTGCGCCTCTTCAGAAATTGTCAAAACATCTCTTGAATAACTTTTTATAGTTACCCCTGAACCGGAGTTTTTTCGGGTTTGCTCTGTTTCTCTGTTAAATACAGAATTATTTTTTCTTGAAGAATTCATAGCGACATTGTAAGAATTTATAATCATAGCATAATCTCCTTTTTATCTCAAAAAAACAATAATTAATCTTTGAAAATAAACTTTATAAAAATAATAAATATTTATAAAACAGATTAATATTGTCTGCTCAAATACAAAACCATAATAACTTGATAAATAAGGTACCCTACTATAGTTATCGGCAAAAATTAAAAAAAAGATAATATCTGTTTTTATGGCAATTCACAAATTTTTCAAAATAATATCCATATTTAATAACCTTTAAAATCCACCTGAGAAAATTCACAATATTTTTAAACAAATAAAAAAATTTCTTAATATATCGCATTTTTTTAAACTTATTTGTTCATTCTCTTATCGATTCGCTATTAGTGTATAACAAAAGACTTCTTTCCAAACTGTATCCATTACAACAATTCCATAAGAAAGAAGTCTATTAACCGGCATATTCAAAAACAATTCTAATATTCTATCATTGAATTGCAGAAAAATTTTTAAGATCTCTTGATACGAATGATATATATTCGCCTGTCATAATATCAAATACTGCTGTATCATTAACAATTTTCCATTTTCCGTCTTCTTTTATAAGGTCTACGGACACTGTTTTCTCAAGCCTGTCTTTGTTTGAGTATTCATCAATATATTTTTTCAAAATAGGATTAAATGCGGAAACAACTTCCTCTTGAGAAGCATTATAATTCATAGCTATATCAAGAGTATTATATTCCATAAAGGTGTTTATCATAACATCTGACATATATATGTTGCTCATCTTCACATTTACCTTGGCAGTTTCATCTTTTTCTTCTGCATTTAAAATCTCAAATTTAAAGTTTTCAGTAATACATTTCCATGTAAGTTCTGTAGATTCATTTTGATTTATAGATTCGGCGTCAATTGAGCATATTCCATCAGCCATATAAGAACTTAACACATCAATATTATTTGCCTGATAATTTTTCAAAAAAACATCTACAGTATACTCCAAAGAATCCTTTTCATATTGTGATTCTTCAATTTTATTTTCTTGATTTTCTAATTTGGTTGTATCATCAACTTTTCCTCCGCATCCCGTTAAAGCGAAAATAGAAACTAATAACATAAAAAACATTATCTTCTTAAATCTCATAAAAAAACTCCTTTGCAAATTTTCTTTCAGAGCTTCTGTACATAAAATAATGGACTGTAAAGCCATTTTCTTTACAATCCATTATTATTAAAGCAAGAATTATTTTATATATAATTCAACAAATATATTATTAAATAATCACTTTACCTATAGCTCCTGTATATTTTGGAAATTCATCAAATGTCCATAAAGTTTTGCATACAAACCGAACTTTTTTTGGTTCTCCGCAAAACATAATATTAATCTCAAATCTTATAATAGGTTCTTCCACTGTTGTAGAATAAAGCATTCTTTTAATTTCAGAAATATTTTCAACCCCAAGTATTTCAATAATTTTCTCATTTTTCTCAGGATTCATAATTAACTTATTTAAACCAAATTTTTCAACACCTCGTTTAGATAAAGTAAGCATAGAAGGGTCTGAAACAATCTCAAATTGAATATCGTCTGAAATAGATGCGAAAAAATCATTTTTATCTCTCTCATACTCAATAATTTTCAATCTGTTCTCATTTGAAAACAAATCTTTTTTATCAAGCATGTGTTCAGCAATATTAAACATTTCCATTTGGCTTTTAGGAGTTTCTATTTCAGGTTTTTTAACCGCTCCGATTTCCATTTTTATAACATCCGCCACCTCTTTAAGACATTCAAGCAAAAGAGGATTAAAGCTTCCACATTCCCCATTTAAAATCATTTCCATTGCAGTCTCGTGAGTAAAAGCTTTTTTGTACACACGTTCACTTGTAAGAGCGTCATATACATCAGCGATAGAAACAATCTGAGCCGAGATAGGAATTTCCTCGCCTTTAAGACCATCAGGATATCCTCTTCCGTCCCATCTTTCATGATGCCATCTGCAAATCTCGTAAGCCATTTTAACCAAAGGCTCTCCCTTGTAAAAAATAACCTCTTCAATCATTGAAGCGCCTACCATAGAATGAGTTTTCATAATTTCAAACTCTTCTTTCGTAAGCTTTCCCGGTTTATTAAGAATGCTTTCAGGAATACTGATTTTGCCTATATCATGCAAAGAAGACGCAACGCTTATAAGAGAAATATCATCTGCTGTAAGATTATATTTATCCGTTTTTTGAATAAGCTTTTTAAGCAATATTTCACTCATTGAATGAATATGAAGAACATGCGCTCCGCTTTCACCGTTTCTGAATTCAACGATATGACTCAAAATATCAATCATAAGATTATTATTTTTTTCTTTTTCATAAATTTGTTCAGCCACAAGTTCAATAAGTTTTTTCTGTTTAGCGTGAAGTACAACTGTATTAACAACTCTTCTCTTAACTATAAAAGAGTCAAACGGACGATTAATGTAATCTGTAACACCAAAATTATAGGCACGCTCAACAAATTCATTTGTGTTTTCGGCCGAAATCATAATTACAGGCACTTCTTTAATCCAACCATAATTATTCATAAGAGATAAAACTTCAAACCCGTCCATTTCCGGCATAACTATATCAAGAAGAACAAGAGAAATAGTTTCCAATGATTTTTTAAGTATATCAACAGCCTCAATACCGTTTTCAGCCTCAATAATCTCATATTCATTCTCAAGTATATTTATCAAAATTGAACGATTAATTTCAGAATCATCAACTATCAATATTTTTTGTTTGACTGGTTTTGTTTCATTCATAAAATTTAAATTCCCTCTTTCCAAAATAAAATTCATAAATTATAGAAAAATAATAAAATAACACAATATCAAAGTTTTATAAATATAATATATTCAAAGTTTATTTTATTGTTTCACTATAAAATTTTACAGACTATTATAAAACAATTTTTATAAAATTCAGATTTATAGCTTAAATATATTTCTCAATTATACTTATAATATTTTCCTGAGCCGGAAGTATTTCTTTAAAAACCTCTTCGGCCTCTTCATTTTGATTTGCTCTCAAAAAATTAACAATTTTAGTATATCCGTCAAAAAGTGTTTTCACAGATAAATTACCCATTGTACCTTTAAGAGAATGGGCGCCTGAAAGAGCGTTTTCATAATCCTTTTTCTCAAAGCTTTCCGCAACATCATACTTTTTAACATTTTCAGGCAACTTTTTAATTAATCTTTCAAACAAAGCCGAATTACCCATAAATCTTTTAAGAGCATCGTCCATATCGACACCTGCTTCAGTAAGTTCTTCAATTAACCCCATTAATAAAAACTCCTTTTAAATATAATTTTAATAAATAGAATAATAATATGTTTTGTAAATTCTTATTTGCATTTAATAAAATTTTTTTACTTATTTTACAAAATTTTGTAAACTATTATTATAATATTCACGAAAACATACATTAATATATTTGAATAAATCCTTACAATTTTCAGATTTTCTCATAAAAATATAAAACTTTCGCAGAATATCTATGTTCAGCATTATCGTAACATATCTTATTCAATTTTGTCAAGATTTTTTGTCATAAATCCACAAAAAACAATTTTTATAAAACCGTAGTCACTATACATTTAAGATAGTATTTTCAGTAAAATGAAATACTACAAAGTTAATTCTTTCACAAAGCAAAGTACCAACAACCTATGAAATCATAATCATACTTTATTTTCTACGTAAAATTAGTCATATTATAGTAATCCAATTTAAAAATTATTTATTTTTAGATTGGATTGCTATAATTTTTTAAAAAATGAAAAAACCTATGTATCCAAAAAATATTCCTACAAAAAAACCAGCAAGAACGTCCGATAAATAATGAAGACCTGCAAATACACGTGAAATTCCCGTAAAAACAGCCATAATAAAAATGATTGTACCAATTCTATAATTTATATAAAAAAACGCGAATGAAATAATCATAGCTGACGCTGAATGATTGCTTGGAAAAGAACCCTCGCTTTTATGATATACAATACTTTTTGTTTTAAGGGCATCAAAAGGACGTTTTCTTCCTATTAAGTTTCTGATAATCATATTAAAAAATATCACAAAAACAGTTATAAAAAAGAAACGAAAAAACCTTTCATCTCTGAAAAATACAAGTATTGCAGACATAACTCCAAAAATAAAAAAAAATGCATAAGCGGAAATCTGTACAATAAATCTGATAACACTGTAAATAATCTTATGATTTAAAGTAAAATTATATAACCTAAGAAAAATTTTTTTATCCATAAACTATCCTCTAAAAAATTATGCCTACAGTCAAAAACAGTTGCCTTTAACTGTAGACATAACTTATGTAAGTACTTATAGTAACTCACAAAACTTTTAACACAAAAAATAAAATCAATCATTAGCATGATATTTTTAGACAAATCTAATTAATTCAAAGCAAAAATAGTTTCATTAGCATATACTTTTTTTTCAAATATATAAACGGCGGTTATTTATTCCATACCCCGTCAAAAGAAAACTCTGCTGGTCCTGTCATATATACATGACCATCTTTTTCATTCCATGTAATACTTAAATTTCCGCCAAGTAATTTTACATCAACGTCATTTCTGTCAGATTTTCCGTTAAGAACAGACGCTACAACCGTGGCGCAGGTACCTGTTCCGCAGGCAAGAGTTTCACCTGTTCCTCTTTCCCAAACACGCATTTTAAGGTGGTTTTTGTCAATAACCTCGACAAACTCTATGTTTGCCCGCTTTGGAAAATGCTTGTCACATTCAAGAACCGAACCATATTTATCAACATCAAAATTATCAACATCGTCAATAAAAGTTATAGCGTGAGGATTGCCCATAGATACACATGTAAAAACAAATTCCCTGTCACAAGATTTTAAAACAAGATTTTTAACAGGATTTTCTTCAGAAACAACAGGAATTTCAGACGCACTTAAAATAGGTTCTCCCATATCTACCTCAAGCAAAATAGTTTCTTTTTTATCATTTAAAGTGAGTTTTAATATTTTAATTCCCGCCAAAGTTTCAACAGTAATTACATCTTTATCAGCAATTCCCCTGTCATGAACATACTTTCCAACGCATCTTACACCATTTCCGCACATTTCCGATTCAGAACCGTCCCAGTTAAACATTCTCATACGGCAGTCAGCAACATCGCTTGGCATAATAAGTATAAGACCATCCGAACCCACGCCAAAATGTCTGTCACTTATAGCTTTCGCAAGTTCCGAAGGATTTTCAATAATTTCCTCAAAACAGTTTACATAGACATAGTCATTTCCACAGCCATGCATTTTAGTAAATTTCATAAATAAAAACACTCCTGTCATTATAGAATAAAAAATTGAATATATAAAATAATGTATTAAAATAAATTTATTTCTGCAATTTAAAAAGCTGGTCAAATTTAGTCATAAGAACAAAATTACCTCTAACTTTAAGCTGACCAATCATAAAAGCTTTCTGAATCGTATATTTACCGTTTAAAATATCAATCCATACAGAACAATCCGAAAATACCGTAACATCAGGATTTTCATGAACCCCCTCTTTATATTCACAATTACTGCCTTTTATAGTAATATATCCCTCAAATTTTTCGTCACCTTTTATATTTATTTGTATAACCGCTTCTATACCTGCCGCAAGCTGAGGCTGGAAATAATGATAAAGACTTTGAGTTCTTTGACGACAGCTTTTTATATGTGGCACAATATCAGAACTTCCATAACTCATATCCTGTCCTGGACGATAAAAAGTTTCCGAAAACTCATTGTTTAAACTAACTTTATCCGACTTTTCGCTGTTATACTGACTAGTCAAAAATTTTGAGATTTCTTTTATATCTTCTTCCTGTTTTGCGTCAAAAGCATTATAATCAATTTGTTTAAGAATTTCACTCGACTTTATCTTCTTTGGTACGTCATTGTCAAAAACTTTACCAATATTTTCATTAAAAATAGTATTATTGCTTTGTGAATCCATAACAGTTGTTTTTTTTGTTGGAATAATAAATTTTCTGTCCTGTTTCAGAATCCTGTATAAATCCTCGGCATATTTTTCAATAGCTTCTTTTATATCCGGATTATCTATAGCCTTTTTAGCGTTATTTTCAGAAATAGTAATTCTTCCGACTTCAATTCCACCAAATTCAGCAATTACATCTGTTATTATATCACAAGCTTTTTTTTCACTTCCATCAGAGGCTACAGTAACACAAAAGCACTTTTTCTCTTTAAAATAATTAGGATAAACCCCAAAACCAAGATGTTCCATAAAAGTCTGTAAAATACCGCACGGCATTGATAATACTGATGTTGACTCAATAACAACTCCATCGGCTGAATTTATTCTGTTTAAAATATTTTCAACAGTCTGAGCTTTAACACCGTCAAAAAAGTTAATATTAAAAAGAGATAGGTTAATTTCCTCAACCTCCACGCCAAGTTCAAAAAAAGTACTTTTAAGAATTTGAGAAATATTGTTAAGGCCCTGTTCAAAAGCAGGCATAGCTGCATGCAATGAAACGATTTTCATAAAGTCTCCCTCCAAAACAAAGTAATCAAAATACCCTTATAACAAAATAATAAAAAGCTTTCTTGATACATCAGGATTATTAAAACTTGCTTATTCATTTTTTATTGTTTCGTTATAAATTAAATTTTATGGACTGTTATATAACCATATTTTATTAGATTATTATTAGTTTAACACAAAGAACATTTTTGTCAATATAAAATCTATTTTTTATAAATATCAAAATAATACTTTACATAAAAAAAAGTCACTGCCAAAAGACAGATGACTTTAATAACCATATTTTTATAAGATACTATTCAAAACCACCACAATAACCCAGACAGATATTTTTTCATTATACTTTACCTGATTTCATTGAAATACTATGCTTCGTTTAACAAAAAAATTCTTATCAATCGTCATCACGGTGGTTTTGAGCAGTTCTGATAAATATTGAACCGTTAAGGAGAGAAAACTTATTTTTGGTTCATAATTTATATTATTCAAAATTAAAAATTTTGTGATTGGCAAATTTTTTTACAAGCAGGATAATATATTTTAAATACTTTTCTATATATACAAAAAGATTTTATATAGCATATCAGCAGCCTGACCTCTCGTAATTTCCTCTTTAGGATTAATACAGCCATTTTCATCAAAACTCATAATTTTTTTAGCAACCGCCCAGTCAATAGCATCAGCCGCCCAATCGGCAACATCACCTTTATCTTTGTATACAGCATAATTATTGTAATCTGTCGTTTTTTCATTAATAAATCTGTAAATCATAGTAATCGCTTCCTGACGTGTAATATTATCGTCAGGCAAAAAATTTCCATCACCTGTTCCTTTAATCCATCCGTCCTCAAAAGCCTCGCCTATATGTGAAAAATATGGACTGTCTTTATCAATATCTTTAAAATCATGACTTCCTGATATAATAAGACTGCAATCATACATTTTTTTCATATTACACATAGAAACTGCCATCATCTCTCGGGTTATCTTGTCATCAGGATGAAATTTGCCATCATCATAGCCTTCCATAACATTAAACCCACACATATTTTTTATAGCCTCAAAATAAACATTACTTTCAGGCACATCAGAAAAAACTTTAGTTTTTGTATCCAAAGAAAAAATTATACCGGCGAAGACATCAGAAACAAAAACTTTATTTTTATCAATAGCAATTCCTCTTGGAGAAACCGGCCATGTTTTACTGTCACTGCTTTCAACGAGAGTAGTAACAATTCCTTCTGATATTTTACGAATCGCTCCATTTCCCGTATCAGCGACATAAATTACATTGTTATCATCAACAGCAATTCCCTGAGGTGATGAAAATTCTGCATTCTCAGCTTTTCCGTTTGAAAATCCTTCTTTTCCTCCTGAAACAACTAACATTTCACCATTTTTAATCATACATATTCTATGATTTCCACTGTCGGCAACATACATAATACCATCTTTAAAAAACAAACCTGTAGGTTCATTAAACCCCTCTGCCCAAACAGATATATTATCATCTTTATCCAAACAATAAATAACATTTTTTCCTGTGTCTGAAACATAAATATTTCCTTTATCATCCACGGCAAGTCCCGTAGGGGTTTCAAATTCATTTTCAGAAGAATAAACCTTACCATTTGAAATATAGCGTATAACGTGATTATCACTATCGCTGACAACCCATCCGTCAGAAAAAGGAATAATTCCCCATGGCGATGAGAAGAGTGCTTTTAGAGAAGTATCATCTTTATACCCTCCAACAGGAATACCATCTTCTCCTTTAGATGTAATCCGACCCGCAATAATCGTATCTTCACCATTTTTAATTTTTCTGACAACATTCTCAAAAACATCTGTCACAACAATGTATCCGTCTTTATCCAGAGTAATTCCCGATAATGCGCCAAATCCACCGCACACAAACTGAGGTTCAGCATTCAGGATTACCCCTGTACAACAAAAAGCAACACAAAAACTAAGAATACCACAAATTAGTTTACGTTTCATTTATAATTCCTTCTTTCATTTATCGTCCGGTAATTTATTTATAACAATCCTAATAAAACCGCTCAATAATTTTAAAAAACTACATATACATATTAACATTAAATCTGTTAAATAACCTGCGTAATAACAATTAGCAAAAAATTTTTCATCAAACAAAGCATAACCTTTATATTGACTTTTTAATTACTTACAAAAAATCAGTCAAAGCATAATATAAAAAGATTTGTTAAACTGTATTATGTATATATTAAACCAGTCTGCTATACATTATCTGAGTTTCTCTAAATAATATATTAAAAATCCTTTAACCCGTCAAGAGTTAATATTTCAAATCCGTCTGATTTTCCTTTAAGCTTTATTTCTGTTCCAAGAGATGTTGTTTTTATTCTTTCGCCTAAAGCATCAGCTACCGCACGGCTTATGTAAATTTTTCCGGCAGGAGCATTTGCCTCAAGACGAGCGGCGGTATTTACTGTATCTCCGATAGCGGTAAAATCCATACGCATTTCCGCACCTATATTTCCAACGACAGCGCTTCCGCAGTGTACACCTATTCCAAAAGAAACTGTTTTTCCATAAGCTTTCAGAAGTTCCTCTGAAAGAGCTTTAGAACCTTCCGCCATATCAATTGCCGCTTTACAGGCCTTCATTATATAATCTTCCTGACTTAACGGAGCATTCCATATAGCCATAGTACAGTCACCAACAAATTTATCAAGGGTTCCTTGATTTTTCATAACGCATTTAGTTGTAAGTGTCAAATACCTGTTCAATATCTCAACCACTTCTGGAGGAGTCAAAGCCTCGCTCATTGTTGTAAATCCTCTTATATCAACAAATAAAACAGCAATATCAGTAAGTTTCCCCCCAAGACCAAGAGAATCCGTTCCCTCTCTCATAAGTTCGTTTATAACAGCAGGGTCGACATATCGTTTAAAAGTATCTGTAATCTTTCTCTTTTCAATAGCCGCCGCAATATAATTAACAAGCATAGAAATAATATATAATACGGTTACGGAAAGCGGAATCCACATAGAATGTAAAACAACACCCTCTGAATAAGCGTAAAGACATAAACCAAACCAGCCTCCCGATACAGCAAGCCATACGATAGTGGCTAAAATAACCTTTCTGTCATAAAAAAACATAGCGCATAAAAGTGAAATTAAAAATAATGCCGCAATCTGAATGTTTTCATCAAATTCAGATACACTTTTTCCCGCCATAAAAGACGCTATCGCGTTTGCCTGAATTTCAACACCATACATAGGTTCCGCCCTGTCAATAGATGTAATATACTGGTCTTGAAGACCGGCAGCATACGGACCTATAAGCACAACTTTATCAGCAAAATAATCTTCTGGTATTTCACCGCTTAAAATATCTGCCACAGAAATACCATCACTAAAACCTCCGGGCAAAGAAGTATATGGGAGGTAATAAAAACCATTTTTGTCTGTTTTCGGCATTGGATTTGGCTCAATGCCTTTTATCTCGCAATATTTATTATATATTACCCACGCAAATGAATTTATTTTTTCATTACTGTCAGGTAACTGCAGCCACATAAGACCATGCCGAACAACACCATCATTATCATGTGTAGCATTAATATGACCTTGAGCTGTTACGTTTCTCAATTCATCATAAACCTTGTCATAACTTTTAGCTAAAAAACGCTCCAAATGAAGACTGTCATTTTCAACAACAAGTTCATCTGATAAAACTGCTGATTCCGCCAAGACAACATTTCCGCCGTTTTCGGCTGCCTGTACTAAAGCGGCATCAGCAAACTCATTATCCGAATTTCCTATATACTGTACGTCTATTGCGATAACTGCAGGTTTTGCGTTAGGATTTGAATTAAGTATTTCTATTACCTGAGCCATAATATCACGGCTCCACGGAAGAGGACCTATTTCCTCAAGAGCCTTTTGATCAATTCCAATAACCGTTATTTCGCCATTTTGAGCTTCCGACTTGTGATATATAGAATCTGATAATAAATTATCTAAATTGTATAATACATTACTCCACGCTAAAAAAGTCAGAATTATTACAGGTAAAAATATTACTATATATTTTCGCAGCTTATAATTTATCATTTGTTTATCCCCCATATGTATTCAAAGAAACACTATAGCAAAAAAATATAACAGCTGTATATTTTAATAGAAGTCAGCAAATTATTTTATTAGACATATTCAATAATCTCTATAGTCGTCCATAGAAACCAACTTTAAAAACCCGTGGTGATGCTCACCCCTGTAACTCCTTTAAAAATGGTTTAATCCTAAACTTTATAATACAAATCATATGATTTGCTATTAATAATTTGAATTATCAGAAAATTTAATTATTGTCGTATTTTTTTCAAATCTAAATTTTTAAATTATCGGTAAACTCAAATTTTACCAAATTTTTCATATTTCTATTTTTAAGTTTTTTGCCACGGTTTTTAAAAATTGATTTCCGTGATCAGATTGCCGAACAAATCTGTTATTTTACCATAAAAATTTTACAAATTGGCATAATCAGGGAAACGCTGACCTAACAGCATAAAATATTTTATACCTTTAAATCAGCGTTCCCCTATATACACAGTAATATCTGCCGCCGTATATATAATTAAAAATTTTGTTAATAACCATAATTATTCACAAAATTTTTAATATGAAACAATAAAAGACATCTTTAATATATAAAATTTACTTGTTCATTCTTTTATTGTTTCGCTGTAATAATCAATCTTTCTAAAATTTAATTTTCATCAATGTCTTCAGGCATATCGCCAACATCATTATGCTCAATTACATTGTTATTGTTCAGCTGACCTCCGTTAAGAGAAATAATTCCATTATTGTTAAAGTTTCCAAATACATCGAAAATCCCCTCAAGATTAATAGTTCCGCTGTTTACAAAAGAAGAACTCTCTGTAGCCACAGAGTCTTTGCAAATTATAATTTCACTGTTTCCATTGTTATTTAAAGTTCCATCAATAGTAAGCTGACCATTAAATGCTATTTTGCCATTATTGACTATTGAACCGTTATCACAAATAGTCGTATTTCCGTTAAAAATAATTTCCGAATTATTATTAATATCACATTCAATCATAATATCGTTATTTACTTCTATCACATCAATAGAATTGTTATTCACAGCATTAACTATATCATCTTCCGAAGCATTTGTAAGAATAAGACGATATGTCGAGGCGTTTCCATGTTTTGACACTTCGCAGTTTATACCATTATCGGTATCTACTATTGTTCCTGTTCCATTATTCGCAATAACCGAACCCTCAACTCTTCCGGTATTATTAAACGTACCATTGTTTGTGAAAAAGCCTTTATTTAAAATATTTGCACTTGAATTCAGTGTACCGTTATTTAAAACTGAACATAACCTATTAATTATAAAATCACCAGAAATATTTAACACAACATTTTTCGGAATAACCAAAACTACACTTGTAAGACCGCTTATTTTTAATTCCACAGTCCCCGTTACATTTACTTCTTTTACATCCCAGCGTTCTAAAGCCTTTTGAAGTGTTTTTACACTTGGGCTTTCAAGATTCACAACGCTACCGTCAGGAATCTCCTGATCAGTTGTTTCTTCGGTTAATTCTTCAGTCTCTGTATCCGTAGTACTTTCAGTTGTTTCTTCTGTTTGTTTTTCTGTATCTGTAGTACTTTCAGTTGTTTCTTCTGTCTGTTTTTCTGTATCTGTAGTACTTTCAGTTGTTTCTTCTGTCTGTTTTTCTGTATCTGTAGTACTTTCAGTTGTTTCTTCTGTCTGTTTTTCTGTATCTGTAGTACTTTCAGTTGTTTTTTCGTCACTCGAATATTTTTTGGTTGTTGATTCAGTAATATTTTCCGTTTCTGTTAAATCTGTAGTATCTTCTGTTAAAATTTCTGTTTCTGTAACTTTGGGTCTTGAAGAAGAATGACGTGAAGGACCTTTTTTTACTGAAGAATCATTCAAATTATTTTTATTTTCCTCACTGGCATCATTATTTTTATCAGAAACATTTGATATTATCTTAGAAACTGAAAGACCGCTTTCCTCAGAAATACGTTCTTGAAGCTCCGGACTTTTTGCTATTTCTTCCATAGCAAAATCCGGAATATCCTCTTCCGAAAATTTCTTTGCGGTAACAGAAGCCTCCCCGCCTTCGGCTGAAACCTCAGAAACCGCCATTTCCCCTGCGGAAACATTAATATTTTTTACATTGCCTGTTTTTGGGTCTGTAGCAGTAACATTAACCTTTCCGTCAAGTATATATACTTCTGAAACATTTTCATCAACATTTCTTATAATTCCCGAAGTACCTCTGATTCCCGTAACCATTGTTGAAGTTCTTATATTAAGACTTTCATTTGACGCTAAAGGAGATGTTATATTAAAAAATACATTTCCTGATTTAAGACATACTTGAAGCTGATTACCGGATTGTCTTATTTCAGCGGAAGACGATTGGTCAAGTTTAGCGGCTTTTGATGAATCAAGAGAAAGATACGCATAACTTTTACCGCCTGTCGACACTGTATATCCACTGAATAATCTCATACCGTTTGACGCTGTTACAGCACTTCCGTTTTTACTTTTTACACTTACAGTACCTTGGATATTATTAAGGCGTATAGTAGAGGCTGTATTATCTGCCGCATATATAAAAAGACAATTTGAAAATATCATAGCAATAATAATAAATACAGATAGAATTTTAGATTTCATTTTTATTCCCCACTTTCCATGCTTCACTCTCTTTAAATAAAATAATCAGTTCTTTATCAAGGCATCCTTCATCAGCCATATTCATAAGAACCTCAAAAGCTCTTTCCACTGACATAGGCTTTTTATAAGGTCTGTCTCTGGCCGTCAGCGCATCAAATATATCAAGTATTGTTAAAAGCCTTACCTGATAAGGTATTCCCTCAGCTTTTATATGCATAGGATAACCTGTTCCGTCAAGATATTCATGATGAGCACTTGCCCAGCCGGGTACATTTTTATATCCCCGTCCAAAAGTCATTTGACTTAATATCCTTGCTGTCATAACAACGTGTTCTTCCATAATTCTGCGTTCATTTTTTGTAAGAGTTCCTTTTCTGATTGTAAGTGCCTCATACTCATCTTCTGTAAGCCATGAAACAGTCCTCCCATTTTCATCTTTAAAAGTCCTTTTACGTATTTCACCTATTTTTTTCAGAAGTTCTTCTGTAAGAAATTCTACGCTGTTAACTTTTTTAATTATTCCATGAGCAGACTCAATCAATAAAATGTTTTTTTCAAATTTCTCACGTGTTATTTCTTTTTTTGCAAAATTAAGCTGGTTAAGAATTTTTATAATTCTGAGACGCTGAAACACATTATGCTCCATATGTCCAAGTCTTGTGGCTTTATTCATAATATCAATAGGAATCAAAAGTTTTCCTATATCATGAAGCCAAATTGTCATAATAAATTCTTTTTCACCTTCTTCCGTCATTCTCAGAAGATGTTTAGTATCTCTGAGCCATTTTAAAAACTTTTTTCCATATCTTGCCATATTATGTGTATGATTTGAATTATACGGCGTACGTGCGTCAATAGCCATTGAAGTAACTTGAATAAATGATTCCAAAAGTTT
The DNA here is from genome assembly GCA_949948985.1 of uncultured Clostridia bacterium. Taxonomy (GTDB): domain Bacteria; phylum Bacillota; class Clostridia; order Lachnospirales; family CAG-274; genus MGBC114079. Next base: position 43,303 of record CATLIG010000006.1, read on the forward strand.
CATTGTTTCATGACTGTAGTTAAGATTAGTCAGTCTGATTGCCGCCTGTGACGCCAAAGACCGTATAACCTGCTCACATTCTTTAGGAAAAGAAACAATATTTCCGTTTTCATCTTTTGCGTTTATTAGTTGCAAAACACCTATAATTTCGTCTTTATCATCCGTCATTGGAACAACAAGCATTGATACTGTACGATACCCTGTCATTTTGTCATATTTACGAGGTCCTGAAAAATCAAATCGTGGGTCGTTGTATACATCTGACACATTTATAATCGATTTTTCAATTGCCGATTTTGCGCATACATTTTCTTTTAAAAGCGGAACAGATGGCAAATCAATTATTTCACCGTTTCCTCCTCTGTCTATATTCTGTGAAAGAGTAACCATTATATGAAACTCAAGAGTTTTATTTTTTAAAGTATATAAAGTTCCACCATCACATTCTGTAAGCTCCATAGCGGTATCAAGTATTATACGTAATAGATGATCACTGTCACTGTCGGCAGATAAAGCGATTCCTATATTCAAAAGCTTTTCCGCATCAGGCATCTTCATATAATCCACACCTCTTCCTGCTTTCCCAATTCACACTTAGGATAATGGGTACTTAACTGTTTTGATATATTATCAAGTATTTCGTCTGTTTCATTAATATCAAAGTGTACAATTACAGTATGTTTAGCATTACAATTTTCTCCAAGCTCAGCCGCGTCTAACCACGTATTGTGCCCCCATCCCTTTTTATTTGGAAAATCACATTCCCTGTACATTCCATCGCAAAACAATATGTCACAGTCTTTAGCGAATTCTATAAGTTCATGTTCAGATTTTTCATCAAGCTCACAATCCACCGCGTAAACAATTGTTTTATTTCCGTCAGAAATTTTAAAATGAGTTACTCCTCCCGGATGATTTCCCTCAAGAGTATCCACTTTAATATTTCCAATAAAAAATGAACCCGAAATATTATGAAATTTCATTTTCGACGAAAGCTGTTCCAAAAACACCGACCATAGAGGCGGAGAATATAATCTCTCAAGCATTTTCTGACAACCCTCATTATTTCTTGGCGTCATATAAAAATGAGTATATACATCACTGTTATTAAGACATTTACATAACCCAAGACCCATTATGTGGTCGGCATGAGAGTGACCTATAAGAATATGTATATGATTTGACAAATTTTTTAAGTTCAGTATTCCTGTCCCTGCATCAAATAATATAACTTCCTCTTCTGTTTCCACAAGAACACATAAAGTATCACCGCCATATTTTTTAAATTGTTGTCCCGTAATCGGAACAGAACCCCTGACTCCTAATAAACTTATTTTCCATGCCAAAAGAACTCCCTCCAAAAAACATCTAAATAATAATATATTTATAATAGTCAAAAAAATTATTAAAATAGAATTCAATCTACCGCTTATAAAATTTTTTATATAAAAATATCCGTTGTCTTTTAATAACTAAATTATACCAAATTTAGTTACTAAATTCAATACATAAACTGAATATAAAGTCATAAAGTTTTTATCAAATATCATTTTTTTATTTTGGCTCATAAATTTTTTAATATTTGTATATATAAAACTTTAGACTTTTTTCGAAATTGCTGTAAAGTTTCTAAAGAAGTCTTTTGTAAAAATATAACTATTTTATATTCAAAATAAATAAAATATGATATAATAAAAATATAAAAAAATTTGATTTTTGTATATAAATATCACCTTAAAAATTATCACTATAAAATTTTTATTTATGTAAAATTAATTTGTTAAACCGCCTCAATAATTTATTAGACCTCCTCGGAAACTAGCAAATTTACAGATAAGTGCAGATTTTGCTGATAGGCGAAATTAAATTTTCGCCGTAATACTCGCAGTGGTATTTCAAGAAAATTTAATAAAGCATATCGTAAAAAGATGTGCTTAGATGACATTTTCTATATTTCCGAGGAGGTCTATTATAGCAATACGCAAAATTTTCATAGAAAAGAATTACTTTTAAAGCTTATTATTTTCATTTTTTTGGGAGGAATGATTATGAAAGACAAATATGATGTAATAATTGTAGGAGCCGGGCCTGCCGGTATTTTTGCCGCTTATGAATTTACTTTAAAAGCCCCCCAATTAAAAATTCTTTTAATTGATAAAGGAAACGACATATATCATCGTGTATGTCCCATATTAAACGGCAATTTAAAAATATGCCCTCATACAAATGAAAAAACGGATTATGCTTCATGTAGTCCAGCGTGTTCAATAACATCAGGATTTGGCGGTGCGGGCGCATATAGCGATGGAAAATTTAATATAACAACCGAATTTGGCGGTTGGCTTTCAGAATATATATCGGACGATATGCTTTTGGATTTGATAAGATATGTTGACCAAATAAATCTTCGTCACGGTGCAACAACAGCAATAACAAATCCTAATACCGAATCTGTTCGTCTTATAGAACAAAAAGTTTACGGGGCAGGACTTAAACTTTTAAAAGCTAATGTACGCCATTTAGGTACAGAAAACAATATTCAAATTTTAAAAAATATATTTGAGTATTTAAAAGACAAAATAACAATGCTTTTTAAAACAAAAGTAGAAAAAATAATTACCGGAGAAAAAAATAATGTAAAAAAAATAGAGGGCATACAACTTGAAAATAGTAAAATATATTATGCTGATAATATAATCATAGCGCCCGGACGTGATGGTGCTAAATGGCTTGGAGAAATATTTCGGGAAAATAATTTAAAATTGCACAATAATCAAGTTGATATAGGAGTACGGGTAGAAACCTCTGATATAATAATGCGTGAAATAAATGAAAATTTATATGAGGGTAAATTTTTATTCAATTCATCAGTAGGTACACAAGTAAGGACATTTTGCAGCAATCCGTCAGGTCACGTTGTAATAGAAAACCATTCTGGTGTAATGGCGGCAAACGGACATTCTTTTTCTGATAAAGCTCTAGGCTCTCAAAATACAAACTTTGCGCTTCTTGTATCCCATAAATTTTCGGAACCTTTTAATAAACCAAATGAATATGCGATAGAAATATGCAAACGTGCAAACGACCTTTCAAATGGAAGTGTAATAGTTCAGAAGTTTGGAGATATAGTAAAAGGCAGACGTTCAACAGAAAAAAGAATAAAAGAGGGTTTTATCTCCCCAACATTAAAAGAAGCTATTCCCGGAGATTTAGGACTTGTACTTCCCTATAATACAATGAAAAGCCTTATAGAAATGATTCACGCTCTTGATAAAGTAACTCCTGGTATAGCGTCAGAACATACATTATTTTATGGGGTTGAGGCAAAATTTTATTCAGCAAGACCAATAATTTCAAAAACCTTGGAAACAGAGATAAAAGGTCTTTACTGCGGAGGTGATGGAGCCGGTATAACAAGAGGACTTGCGCAAGCAGGGGCAGCCGGTATTTTAATATCCCGCTCAATAATAAACTCTCTTAATCATTAGACTTCTTTTGAAACTTTAACTTTTTGAGTTTTCTAAACCTTTTATTTTCAAAAAGGGTATTATAACTTCAGTAACACTGACTTTATAATACCCTTTTTATTTTTATATTTCCTTTATTTTTTAAAATATATTTAATGTCAAAAAATCAACCTGCATCTGCTTCTGTTCTTCTTGATTTAGCTCTTTTTTTCTTTTTAACATCATTGGAAATATTTTTTCTGTCTCTATTATAGACAAACTCAGGCTTTGCTTTTTTATCAACCACATCTTTTGTAATAATACACTTTTCAATGGTTTCATCTGATGGTATATCATACATAATATCCGTCATAAAACTTTCAACAATCGCTCTTAATCCTCTTGCGCCTGTTTCTTGCTCTACAGCTTTTTTAGCAATACCCTCTAAAGCCGCACTGTCAAATTCAAGCTTAACATTGTCAAGTTCAAATAAATAAGTATATTGTTTAGTAAGAGCATTTTTAGGCTCTGTAAGAATAGAAATCAAAGCTTCCTCATCAAGATTAGACAATGATACAACAACCGGCATACGTCCTATAAGCTCCGGTATAAGACCAAATTTGTGCAAATCCTGAGGAACAATTTGTTTAAAAAGCTTACCGCTTTTAAGTTCTTTCTTTGTCTTAACCTCCGAGCCAAATCCAATTACTTTATTTGTTATACGCCTTTCAATAATATCCTCAAGCCCACTGAAAGCACCTCCACAAATAAACAAAATATTTGTCGTATCGATTTGAATAAAATCCTGATGAGGGTGTTTTCTTCCTCCCTGAGGCGGAACAGAAGCCACAGTTCCTTCCAAAATCTTAAGAAGAGCCTGCTGAACACCTTCTCCGCTTACATCACGTGTAATAGATGGATTATCAGACTTTCTCGCTATTTTATCAATTTCATCTATATAGATAATTCCTTTTTGGGCTTTTTCAATATTGTATTCCGCCGCCTGAATAATTTTAAGCAGAATATTTTCAACATCCTCCCCTACATATCCAGCTTCTGTAAGACTTGTAGCGTCGGCAATAGCAAAAGGAACATTAATGATTTTCGCAAGAGTCTGAGCAAGTAAAGTTTTTCCTACTCCCGTAGGTCCAATCATAAGAATATTGCTTTTTTGAAGTTCAACGTCATCAGATACTCCCTCCATAGCAATACGTTTATAATGATTGTATACAGCCACAGCCAAAGCTTTTTTTGCCTCATCCTGACCAATTACATATTCATCCAAAGCGGCTTTAAGCTCTTGAGGTTTTGGCAGATTAAGGTCTAAATCCTCAAAATCATAATCATTAATAAATTCTTCTTCTAAAATATCAGAACATAAATCAATACATTCGTTGCAAATATAAACTCCTGAACCCGCAATAATTTTTTTTACCTGTTCTTCTGATTTTCCACAGAAAGAACATTTTACACTATTTTTACCATCCATTTTAGATGCCACAATTCCAACTCCTTATTATTGAGGTTTACTTATAACCGCATCAATTAATCCATACTCTTTTGCTTCCTCGGCAGACATATAATTATCTCTTTCCGTATCGTTCTGAATAACTTCTAAAGGCTTGCCTGTATTTTCGGAAAGCATAATATTAATTTTCTTTTTAATTTTGAGAATTTGTTCTGCCTGAATTTGAATATCTGTAGCCTGACCCCTGGCGCCTCCTAAAGGCTGATGAATCATAATTTCCGAATTAGGCAGAGCAAATCTTTTGCCCTTTTCTCCGCCTGATAAAATAAACGCTCCCATACTCGCCGCCAAACCAATACAAATAGTGGAAACATTAGGCTTTATATACTGCATAGTATCGTAAATAGCGAATCCTGCCGAAACAGAGCCGCCGGGACTGTTTATATAAAGACTTATATCTTTTTCGGGATCTTCTGCAGCTAAAAACAAAAGCTGAGCAACAACTAAATTAGCGGAAACATCATTAACCTCTTCACCTAAGAAAACAATTCTGTCTTTTAAAAGTCTTGAATAAATGTCGTAAGAACGTTCACCTCTGTTTGTCTGATCAACAACCATAGGTACTAAACTCATAAAGAAACCCCCTTAAAAATACATAAATATCTGTGAATACAAACTCAAAAATCCCGAATAACAAAAACCTGAATTTTTGTCCGAAAAAACAATATACAAACCTCTTTTTTCAGTAGTTTTTAATAATAACCAATCTTTTTAAGCCTCTGTATTTTCAGTAGACTCAACAGCACTGTCAGTAACCAATTTAAGAGCTTTCTGAACCTGAATATCTTTAATAAGATTTTCTTTATCAGAATCTCTCATCGCTTTCTGAAGTTTTTCAACTTCCATACCATAAGCGCCTGCTATTTTGCCAAGTTCCTCATTAATTTCATCATCAGAAACCTCAAAATTTTCTTTATCCGCAATAGCCTCAAGAACAAGTCTGCTTTTCACTTGTTGTTCAGACACAATTCTGTAAGCCTCACGCATATTTTCAAGACTCTGACCCATATATTTCAAATACATATCAAGAGATAATCCCTGTCTTGAAATACCCGCCTCAAATTCTCTGATTTTGTTGTTAATTTCATTTTCAATCATTACCTGAGGAACATCCATTTCAGCCTTTTTAACCAAAATATCAAGAAGTTCTTCCTGTTTTTTATTATCGGCGTCTTTTTGCTTTTGCACTAAAAGTTTTGCCATAATATCCTTTTTATATTCATCAAGAGTATCAAATTCAGAAACATCCTGAGCGAAATCATCATTAAGTTCCGGAAGTTCTTTAAATTTAATATCTTTAATTTCAACTTTAAATAATGCCGGCTTGCCTGCAAGGTCTTTCTGATGGTAGTCTTCAGGAAAAGTAACGTTAACATCAACATCATCACCGACATTTTTACCTATAAGCTGTTCTTCAAAATTATCAATAAATGAGTGAGAACCTATTTCAAGTTCATAATCATCTCCTTTTCCGCCTTCAAAAGCAACCTCGTCAACAAATCCTTCAAAATCAATAACAGCTATATCCCCGTTTTGAACAGGTCTGTCTGTAACAGTTAAAATTCTGGCGTTCTTTTCTCTCGCTGAATTTATCATATTGTCAACTTCATCATCATTAACTTTAATTTCCTGTTTTGTAAAAGCAAGACCTTTATAATCGTCTATTTTCACTTCCGGTTTAATATAAACTTCCGCCGAGAAAGTTACGCCGTCTGTATCGGAAACTTCTTCAACATCAATATCAGGTTTTGAAACAACATCAAGATTATGCTCTTTAACAGCCGCGTCATAAGCCTCAGGAAGCACAAAATTAAAAGCGTCGTCATAAAAAATAGCTTTGCCATACTGTATTTCAATAATTTTTCTTGGAGCTTTTCCCTTTCTAAATCCCTGAACATTTATACGGCCTTTATTTTTATTGTATGAATATTTCATACCTTCTTCAAATCTTTCGGCGGAAACCGAAAAAGTAATTTTAATCTTATTTACATCAATATTTTCTATTGTACTCATTTAAAAAAAATCCTCCTTGGAATATTATACATTTAACGATTATATCATAAATTTCCAACAAAGTCTATAGATTTATTAATTTTTTTTCATTTTTTAAAAAATAGTAATCATCATAATTATAATAATTCCATTTTAACATCATCAATAACCGCGTCGGTATTATTTTCAATAAATCTAAGAACATTTTCTATAATGCTGTTTGCGTGAGAACTTTCATTTGTAACACAGGCAAAACCAATAACAATATTTTTATGAATGTCCTGTCTGTCTACTTCCGCAATAGATATATTAAATTTATTCTTCGCTTTTTCAACAATGCTTTTAACTACCATTCTTTTTTCTTTCAAAGATAATACCCAATCAGCAGTCATATAAACAACACAAGTTCCGATAATCATAAAACTCCACCCCAAAACATTAAAATATCAAGGAAACAGCATGGTACAAAAAATCAATATATTAAAATTTTTCTATAATTATAGCAAAACAATAAAAGAATAAACAAATAATATTTAATAAAACTGATATAGAAGGGAATTCTTTTATTGTTTCACACTGAAAATTTTGTGAATTGCTATAGTCCTGTCTGATAACTTAATCAGCAATTAACGAAAAACTTTTTTGTCAGGCGAAGTTTGATTTTTGCATTAATACTTGAAAAATTCATAGAAATCAATTTTTAAAATTTTAGAGAAAAAATTTTTGCTTTTTATAATAAATTATATAAAACTTTTCAAATTAAATCAAAAAATTTAGCAAAGCCTACACTTTACGTTATATAGTTTAGAATTAAACCCTTTTCAAAGGGTTTACGGGTGTGAGCAATCCCATAGTTTTTAAAAATTGGTTTCTGTTGCGAAAATCAAACTTCTATTGACAAAAAAATCTTTTATCAAGCATTATCAGTTAGGTTATTAAACAAGTCTTTTCCAAAAATTTTTATAAAGATGCTTTTATTTTTTCAATAATTTCTTTGTATTCATCATCGGAAAGATATTTTGGAGGATTAACATTCATATCAAAAGTTCCGCCGAAAGAATATCCGTCTTTCTGTTTAGGAACAATATGCACATGAAGATGAGGCAAAGTATCGCTAAACATACCGTAATTAACTTTTGCGGGATTTACCGCTTTATTAATAGCTTTTCCGACTCTTTGCATATCTTTGATAAAAAGAGACGCCTCCTCATCACTAAGTTCTGTAAGTTCGACAGCGTGCTTATTGTATGCCATAACGCATCTTCCGTAATAAGTCTGTTCCTTAAAAAGATAGAGTTTTGATACTCCCAAATCCGCAATATAAATCATAAGGCTGTCAAGTTTCTCTTTATTTCCACAGTATAAACAATCTTTCATATCCATAATAAACATCCTCCTTAGTAGAATTATATTTTTTTACTCATAAATACCATTTTTTTAGCTTCTTTAAAACCGTTTCTATTGTAAAAATGTTCCGTCATATCTCCTCTTATAGTCAAAAGCGTAATATTCCGAACACCCTTTTCTTTCAACCTTTTTTCAAATTCAGATATTATTTTTGAACCTATTCCCTTACCTCTTGCTGAATTATCCACAGCAAATTCCTGTATAACAAACTCAATTTTATCATAATATTGCTCAAAGCATCCTAAAATAAATCCTCGCAAAATATTGTCGGCATATGCACATATACCATAAAATCCCTCTGATTTCATACGCTGACTTAGCCTTTTATCAGCCATTTTTATTGTCCAGCATTCATTCCACGGCATAGCGTTAAAACTTTTCGTAAATAATTCCGTCATTTCATCAAGCATATTGAAATCTATTTCTTTATACTCCATAAATATACCTTTAAAAAAAGCTGCCGCAAAATATTTACAATCTTGCGGCAGTTTCTGAATTATTTTAAATTAAACCAAGCGTTAAGACCTGGATACTGTGCTGTTGTATCAAGTTCTTCCTCAATTCTAAGAAGCTGATTATATTTAGCAACACGGTCAGAACGAGCAGGAGCACCTGTTTTAATTTGTCCGGCATTTACAGCGACAACAATATCAGCAATAGTAGCATCCTCGGTTTCACCTGAACGATGAGAAACTACAGCAGTCATATTGTTTCTGTTAGCAAGCTGAATAGCGTCAAAAGTTTCTGTAAGAGTACCAATCTGATTAACTTTGATAAGGATAGAATTAGCAACACCTTTTTCGATACCTGTTTTAAGTCTTTCAGTGTTAGTAACAAATAAATCATCACCAACAAGCTGAACCTTATCACCAATAGTATCTGTTAAAAGCTTCCAACCTTCCCAATCATTTTCATCAAGACCGTCCTCAATAGAAATAATAGGATATTTGTCGCAAAGAGCTTTATAATAATCAACCATTTCCTGAGCGGTTCTTACAATATCTTTGCCTTTCATTTGGCTTTCTCCTGGGAAATGATATTTTCCGTCAGCCTTGTCATATAATTCAGAAGAAGCCACGTCCATAGCGATTCTGATTTGTTCACCTGGTTTATAACCGGCTTTTTCAGTAGCTTCTAAAATAACATCAATAACTTCTTCAGGAGTAGCGAGGTCAGGAGCGAAACCGCCTTCATCGCCGACAGCTGTAGAAAGACCTCTGCCTTTTAATACTTTTTTAAGATTATGATAAATTTCAGCACACATTCTTAAAGCTTCTTTAAAACTTTCAGCGCCGACAGGCATAATCATAAATTCCTGAAAATCAACAGTATTGTCAGCGTGTTTACCGCCATTCATAATGTTCATCATAGGAACAGGAAGCGTTTTTCCGTTAAATCCGCCAAGATATTGATACAAAGGAATGTTAAGAGCTTCAGCGGCAGCTTTAGCTACAGCCATAGAAACACCTAAAATAGCGTTTGCGCCAAGCTTAGCTTTATTAGGAGTACCATCAAGTTCAATCATTTTTTTGTCAACAGCAACTTGGTCAAGAGCGTTCATACCCTCAATTTCAGGAGCAATAATATCATTAACGTTAGCAACTGCTTTTTCAACGCCTGCACCCATATACCTGTCACCGCCATCGCGAAGCTCAACAGCTTCATGCTCTCCTGTAGAAGCGCCTGAAGGAACAGCGGCGCGACCCATAGACTGAACGCCGTCCACATCAACGACAACCTCAACCTCAACAGTAGGGTTAGCTCTTGAATCAAGAACCTCTCTTGCGAAAACCTCTAAAATTTCAATATAACCTTTCATTTGTAAACTCCCTTCAATAATTTATTAAACTTAAAAATAAAAAGTTTTATATTATATATAATAATACCCAAAATATAACATTGTCAATACGGAAATCAATTTTTATAAAACCGTGAGATTGTTATCCTTTACCCTTTTTTTTCAAAAAAACAGGCAAATTTGAACAGAATATAAAGTTTTGTTCTTAAATTAGTTCATATATAAAAATACCCGCGATTTTCATAAAAATTGATTTTTATATATTTATCAATCTTATTTTCAGATATTATTTAATTAATAATGATTTACCTGTCATTTCCTTTGGTTGTTCAAGACCCATCATTTCAAGAAGAGTAGGAGCAATATCACAAAGCTTTCCGCCTTCTTTAATACCTTTTGCGCCTTCACAGTTAACAAGTACAAAAGGAACAGGATTTGTTGTATGAGCAGTAAAAGGCTGACCTGTTTCATAATCGATAAGCTGGTCGCTGTTTCCGTGGTCAGCGCATAAAAACATCTGACCATTAACATTTTTCAAAGCGTCAATAACTTTACCAACACATTCGTCAATAACCTCCACAGCTTTCACAGCTGCGCTCATAACCCCTGTATGACCTACCATATCAGGATTAGCGTAATTTATAATAATAAGGTCATACTCTTTTTTGAGTATATTCTCAATCAATTTTTCAGTAACCTGATAAGCGCTCATTTCCGGCTGTAAATCATAAGTAGCCACTTTAGGGGAAGAAACAAGAATTCTTTCCTCATTTTCATTTGGTTCTTCAACGCCACCGTTAAAGAAGAAAGTAACATGAGCATATTTTTCTGTTTCAGCCAGTCTTAATTGTTTAAGACCTAAACTTGAAATATACTCACCTAAAGTATTTTTAAGTACCTGAGGCGAATATGCTACTTCTTTATTTTCAATAGTAACGTCATAATTTGTAAAACAAACATACTTAACATTAAAAAATCCGTTTTTTCTTTCAAAAAAATCAAATTCCTTATCACAAAAAGCTCTGGTAATCTCTCTTGCTCTGTCAGGTCTGAAATTGAAGAAAATAATGGAATCATTCTCTTTTATTTTAGCTACAGGATGTCCGTTCTCAAGTATAATTGTCGGAAGAACAAATTCATCTGTCACATCATTAGCATATGATGCTGTTATACAGCTTTCAGCACTCTCAGCGGTTTCACCCTCACCCAAAACCATAGCGTTATAGGCTTTTTCAAGTCTGTCCCATCTTTTATCTCTGTCCATAGCATAATATCTTCCAGAAATAGTAGCGATTTTTCCTACTCCTATTTCTTTCATTTTACTTTCAAGTTCTGAAAGAAAACCTTTTCCTGACGTTGGAGGAGTATCTCTGCCATCAAGAAAAGCGTGAACATAAACATTTTTAATATCATTCATTTTAGCGAGTTTAAGAAGAGCAAAAAGATGTTCAATATGACTGTGAACCCCGCCAGTTGACAACAGACCGTATAAATGTAAATCCGAATTGTTTTTCTTGCAGTTTTCAACAGCCGACATCAAAGCGGCATTTTGGAAAAAGTCACCGTCTGAAATTGATTTTGTAATACGTGTAAGCTCCTGATAAACAATTCTTCCTGCTCCCATATTAAGATGACCAACTTCGGAATTACCCATCTGACCATCAGGAAGACCAACGTCAAGACCGCTTGCATAACCTTTTACAGAAGGATATTTTTTCATCATCTCGTCAATATTGGGCGTATTTGCCTGTTTAACGGCGTTTCCCTCTGTTTTGTCATTTATACCAAATCCGTCTAATATCATTAAAACAGTTACTTTTTTATCCATAAAACATTCTCCTAATAATTAACTATGTTGCTGAAATCTTCTTTAAGACTTGCTCCTCCGACAAGACCGCCGTCTATGTCAGCCATACCGAATAACTCTTTAGCATTAGAACCATTCACGCTTCCGCCATATTGAATACGAATCTTGTCAGCGGTATTTTGGTCATAAATTTCAGAAATAACTTTTCTTATCGCTGAGCATACTTCCTCAGCTTGTTCGCTTGTCGCCGTAACGCCAGTACCTATAGCCCATATAGGTTCATAAGCTATAATAACATTTTCAGCCTGTTCAGAAGTAACATTCTGGAAAGCAGATTTAATCTGAATACGAACAAAATCAACAGTAATTCCTTTTTCTCTTTGCTCAAGAGTCTCGCCTACACAGACAATAGGAATAAGAGATTTTTCAATAGCCTTAATAACTTTTTTATTGACTGTCTTGTCTGTTTCATTAAAATACTGACGTCTTTCAGAATGTCCTATAATAACATACTTTACTCCTATTTCAGTGAGCATATCAGCTGAAATTTCACCTGTATAAGCGCCGCTGTTTTCAAAATACATATTTTGAGCGCCAACAGCGATATTAGTCCCTTTAAGCTCCTCCAGTACAGGAATAAGTTCAACAAAAGGCACACAAAATACAACATCTGATTTATCAGTGTTGACTTTGTCTTTCAAAAGCTTAACAAGCTCCAAAGCCTCTTTAGGAGTTTTGTTCATTTTCCAGTTACCGGCAATAATTTTTTTTCTCATACCAAAAGCCTCCGATTTTTTATATTTTATCATGTAATAATATAAAGTCAATAAACTTTCCTTAAAAATTATTTATCATTAACAGCGACAACCCCCGGAAGCTCTTTACCCTCAAGGAATTCAAGAGAAGCGCCGCCGCCTGTTGATATATGACTCATTTTATCCCCGAATCCAAGGAGATTGACAGCCGCCGCTGAGTCACCTCCGCCAATAATAGTAGTAGCGTCAATATCAGCTAAAGCTTTAGCTACGGCAATAGTTCCTTTAGCGAAATTCTCAAACTCAAAAACACCCATAGGTCCGTTCCATACAACTGTTTTAGCGTCTTTTAAAGCGTCTGCGAATAATTCTCTTGTTTTTTCTCCAATATCAAATCCCTGCCAGTCCGCCTCAATTTTGTCAGAATCAACAGTTTTAAATTCCGTATCGTTCTTAAATTCCATACCTACAACAGTATCAACCGGAATAAGGAATTTAACTCCTTTTTCTTCAGCTTTCTTCATCATTTCATTAGCATAATCAACTTTGTCTTCCTCAAGAAGAGATTTTCCTACCTCATAACCTTTGGCTTTCATAAAAGTATATGCCATACCACCTCCGATAATTAAAGTATCAACCTTGTCAAGAAGATTGTTAATAACGTTTATTTTATCGGATACTTTAGCTCCGCCCAAAATAGCGACAAAAGGTCTTTCAGGATTATTTACCGCATTGCCAAGATAGTTGATTTCTTTTTCCATAAGATATCCAACAGCAGATTCTTTAATATATTTAGTAACACCTACAGTAGAACAATGAGCTCTGTGAGAAGAACCGAAAGCATCGTTTACATAAACTTCCGCTAAACCGGCAAGTTCCTCGCTGAATGTATCAATATTTTTAGTTTCTTCTTTTCTGAATCTTGTATTCTGAAGTAAAACAACATCGCCGTCTTTCATTTCAGCCACGGCTTTTTTTGCGTTTTCCCCAACAACAATGTCGTCAGCAGCAAAAACAACGTCTTTACCAAGCTTTTCTGAAAGCCTCTTTGCCACAGGCTCTAAAGAAGCGCTTGGAGTAGGCTCTTTGGGTTTTCCAAGATGAGAGCAGAGAATAACTTTAGCTCCATCGCCAATTAACTTTTTAATTGTAGGAAGAGCGGCTACAATTCTGTTTTCATCAGTAATAACTCCGTCCTGCAAAGGAACGTTAAAATCACATCTTACCAAAACCTTTCTGCCCTTAACTTGTAAATCATCAACTGTCTTTTTGTTCAACATAAAACCTTTTCTCCTTTCACAAGCCGTGTGTGTTATAACGGCTCATTTAACATATAAAATTATATAGCTTGCAATATACATGACAAACCTTTTGAGAATATTTGCCAACATATATATTATAAAATAAAAATCTTACTTTGACAATATTATAACATTATCTTTTTTAAATTTTTTATTATTTTATTTTTAAAACCCCCTGAGCGACGTTTAAAGCGTGGTCAGAAGCCCTTTCAAGGTTAGTAAGCGTATCTAAAAAAGCGACTCCTGTCGTTGTGTCACACTCAAGCTTAGCAAGTCTTTCAATATGTTTTGCACGAAAATCTTTTTCCATATAATCAACAGCCGCTTCACCGCTGACTACCTTTTCCGCTTTGTCAACATCTCCGTTTTCAAGGGCATCAATAGAATTTTTAACACATTCAATCGATGCCGAACATATTTTTGACAGTTCCCCTCTCCCTGTTTCAGAAAACTTTACTTTTTCCTGAATCATAAACTGAGCGATTTCAACAATATTCTCGCTATGGTCGCCGATTCTTTCTATATCGTTTACAGTATGAAAAAGTGATGTAACCGTTTTTTTCTCATTTTCGTTAATATTTGTGCTGCAAAGCTTAACCATATATTCGGTAATAACTTTCTGGAGCTTATCTATATTTTTTTCACGCTTTAAAACTTTTGCTATTTTCTCTTCATCTTTATTCATAAGAGCATCAATAGAAAGTTTAAAATTATCATAAGACATATGGCCCATTCTTACAATTTCTTTCACACAATTCTGAATAGCAAATACAGGGGTTTCCATAATACGGTCATCAAGATGTACAGGTTCTGACTCATCTTCAATAACTTTTCCTCTTAAAGCTATACTTTCCGCTATTCTAACTAAAATGTCGCTGAAAGGATACATAATAACCGTATTAGCGACATTAAAACATGTATGCGCGATACTTATCTCAAGAAGATTAATAGACGTTGCCCCAATATCAGGTTTTATAAATTCAAAGAATATATAAGCTATTATACTAAACAGTATACTTCCGATAATATTAAACAAAAGATGTATGTATGCCGCGCCTTTTGCGTTTTTAGAAGCACCGATACTTGATAAAATAGCGGTAAAGCAGGTACCAATATTCTGACCCATTATAATATAAATAGCTGAGTTCCATGTTACAAGACCTGAAAAGGCAAGAGATTGCAAAATACCCACAGACGCCGAACTGCTTTGTATAATCGCTGTAACAACCGCACCTGTAATAACCCCCAGTATAGGATTTTCACCAAGTTCTTTAAAAGCATTCTTAAAAAATTCCGACTGACTTAAAGGTTCAAGCCCTCCTGTCATCATTCCTATACCAATAAAAAGAACACCAAAACCTACAATAATTTCCCCAATTTGTTTAATATTATTTCTTTTAGAAAAAATCAGCATAACAGCGCCAACCGCAACGGCAATCGGTGCGAGAGTTTCAGGTTTAAAATACTCAGCCCATTCAGTGCTTGATACAAGCCAACTTGTCGCTGTAGTACCAATATTAGCTCCCATAATAATACCAACAGCTTGTCCCAGAGTCATAAGACTTGCATTTACAAATCCAACAACCATAACTGTCGTTGCCGAACTGCTTTGTATAATCGCCGTAACAAAAGCGCCTATCAGAACTCCCAGAAATTTATTTTTAGTAATCATCTCAAGAAGTTCTTTCATTTTACTTCCGGCAGCCTTTTGCAAACCGGACGCCATAATGTTCATACCATAAAGAAATAAACCAAGTCCTCCAGCAAATGAAATAATAACACCAAAATAGTCAATAGGCATTCTTTATCCTCCTTGTTGTATATAAAAAAATAACAAATAATGACAATTCACAAATATAATAATTATATATGTGTAAAAAAATAATATACTTAGTGAGTTCACGAACAGTTTACAGCATCCTTCAATTTTCTTGAAATATAACAAATATTATGGCAAAAATTTAATTTTACCTATCATAAAAATCTGTATTTATCTGACAACCTGCCCGTTTTCAAGTAAGTCTAATTAATAACCAGACCTCTGTAAATTGTTATTTTACTGTCATTAATTTGCATATTGTTATAAATTGTTGTTTTGCCGTCATTAACCTCAGAATTTCAATAAACATAATCTTTACAAAATTAACAGTTATATTTTAACATAACTAAAGTAATAAAATCAAGCCTTATATAAACAATAATGTAGTAAAAAACAAAATTATACATATTAATGATGTAACTTCCTGAATTTTGTGATATAATATGTTATAGTCAAGTGACTTAAAAATGAATAAATTCGATGGCTGAAATTTATTTTCGCTGTATTAATGTCTTACGGCTACGATTTTGGTTATTGCTCTCCTGGCTCTGCCTAGCAAAAATAAATTTTATCTTAAATTCTTTTGCTCATTTTCAAGTTGTCTGACTATAATCATTGCCATAATCTAAAATATTTATAACAAAAAAGGAGAAAATATAATGTTTAAAATAGACTATCACATTCATACAAACTATTCATTAGACAGTGATGCTGATATGGAAGATATGGTTCTTGCTGCAATTTCAAAAAACATAGATGAAATAGCTGTAACAGACCACGTTGATTATCATAAGCAGTACGCTCCTCCCCATTATGATGACTTAGTAAATAAATTTAATATAATAAAAGAAAAATACGCGTCAAAAATAAATATGGTTTTAGGTGTTGAAATAGGTCTTGAAAACAGTATAGCGGATACAATTAATAAATTCACAAAAATGTACGATTTTGATTTTATAATTGGTTCGTCTCACGGTGTTTGTGGAAAAGACCTTTACTTTGACAATTTCTTTGAAAATAAAAATAAAAAAGATGCCTATACATTATATTTTACCGAAATGTTAAAAAATATAAACTCAATCAATAATTTTTGCGTGTATGGACATATTGATTTTATAAGCCGCTATGGAAAATACGATGATAATACTTTAAAATATTCAGATTTCAGTGATATAATTGACGATATCTTAAAAACTCTTATATATAAAGGAAAGGGAATAGAAATAAATACATCTGGATACAGGTATCATCTCAATCAGACATACCCTCAGTATGATATATTAAAACGATATAAGGAGCTTGGCGGAGAAATTATAACAACAGGGTCTGACGCCCATTCCCCTGATTATGTCGCAGACCATTTTGACATAGCTTATAATATGCTTGAAAGAGCCGGTTTTAAATATATATCAAAATTTAAAAATTTAAAACCTACTTTTGTTCCTATTACAGCAATTTCGGTATAGATAGAAAAAATATTTTATTCTATATTTTAGAGAAAAGTGTTTTGTTTTTTAAACACCGAAAACGTTAAGAAATACTGAATAAAATAATTTTTCTTTTCTCCATCTATTCAGAAATTGCTGTAAATAAAAAATATTCTTCACTACTTCTGTTTAGATTTCGTCAAATTATCTTAACAAATTTCACTTTACGCTCTATAAATTCAAATAAAAACTCAGGAAATTTTTTACACCTGAGTTTTTATTTTTTCCGATTTTTTAAGGATTATTTACTTTTCATTTTCCCAAAACAATCAATTAATGATTAATTATTACTAATATAGCAGTAATTTTTACTTTATATTTTTTTAATAATATTGTAATATAAACACATACAGCAAAACAATTCAAAAACAAATACAAATTACGTTATAATAAAAACAAATATTTTTTATTTATAGCAAAACAATAAAAAAAATAAACATATTTTAATAAAATCGTATATGTTTAAAGTGAATTGTTTTATTATTCTTCCCCTAAAAATTTCTGGGGTTGATATTAAAATGTTAATTAAAAAAGAGAATCTGAAAGGATGGTTAATATTATGAAAAAATTTATGACAATATTTTGTTCAGTACTTATAGTATCTTCAACAACAGCTTATGCTGGTACAATGGGTTGGAAATTATCAAAAGATCATAGAAAATATGAGTGGGTTAATTTTACACAGACTCAACCTGTTACTAATAATTATCAAAACTCTTGCAAATTCCCGTCAGGAAATAATACAAACACTCCGTCACATCCAACAACTCAAACAACTACCGAAGTCGTTACTGAAGCTACTACCGAGGCCACTACTGAATCCACTACTGAAACAACAACTCAAACCACAACCCCTCCTTCTACAAATAATACGCAGTCAACAAACACACAAATCGCTTCTCAAGTTTTAGAATTGGTAAATAAAGAAAGAGCAAAGCAAAATCTTTCACCTTTAAAACTCAATACAGAACTTACAAAAGTAGCGCAGCTAAAATCTGAAGATATGAAAAACAAAAATTATTTTAATCATACATCTCCTACATATGGTTCACCATTTGATATGATGAAACAATTTGGAATAAGTTATAAAAATGCGGGAGAAAATATAGCAAAAGGTCAAAAAACAGCGGAAGCTGTAGTAACAGCATGGATGAATTCCGAGGGTCACAGAAAAAATATATTAAATAAAAATTTTACCGATATGGGATTAGGCTTTGCCAAATCAGGAAGCACACCTTACTGGACACAAATGTTCATTCAAAAATAAAATTTAACATAGTAAACTGTTTTTTATAACCTGTAAATATAAACATATCAATAAAAGCGTCAAACTTTAAAAGTTTGACGCTTTTATTGTCAATCAACTTGAAAATAGACCTGTTTAATAAACAAACATTATACAACCTTTGATAAAACATCTCCTATACTTTCATGTATAACAAGATTAGCTCTTTTATCATAAACCGTATCAGATTTATTTATAAGAACAAGCTTATTTCCCTTATAATAATTAATAAGTCCGGCGGCAGGATAAACAACTAAAGAAGTACCTCCAACAATAAGTACATCAGCGTTCATTATATATTTGCAGGCTGAACTCCAGACATAATCATCCAGTCCCTCCTCATAAAGAACAACATCCGGTTTAACCAATGCCCCGCATTTTTCACAATACGGAACTTTTTCCGCTTCCAACACAAAATCAACATCATAAAACTGCCTGCATTTTACACAATAATTTCTATATACTGAACCATGAAGTTCAAAAACATTTTTACTTCCCGCAAGCTGGTGCAGATTATCAATATTTTGTGTGACAATAGCTTTAAGTTTACCTTTTTTTTCAAGTTCAGCGAGAGCAGTATGCGCCTTGTTAGGTTTAGCGTCTTTGTATATAAGATTATTTTTGTAATAATCAAAAAACAATTCTGTATTCTTCACAAAAAAAGTATGACTCAAAAGATGTTCTGGCGAATACCCGTATTTATTAACAGCGTTATAAAGTCCTTTTTCGCTTCTGAAATCAGGTATATTACTTTCAGTAGAAACGCCCGCACCTCCAAGAAAAACAATATTTTCACTCTCATCAATTATCTTTTTAAGTTCTTCATAAGCCATAAAATCACTCCTTTTATCCTCATTACTTTTTATGATTTTTAACAAATCTTTCAATTTTCTCCAAAGCGATATTAATATCTTTAATTGAATAAGCGTAAGAACATCTGATAAATCCTTCACCACATTCACCTAAAGCACTTCCCGGAACAACCGCGACCTTTTCCTCATATAAAAGTTTTTCACAAAACTCATCAGAAGACATACCTGTAACCGAAATTGACGGAAATTGATAAAAAGCACCCAAAGGCTCAAAACATTCAAGACCCATATCTCTAAAACCTTTAAGCATAACTCTTCTTCTTCTGTCATATTCCTTACGCATCTTATCAATACTTTCATTACAACTTTTTAAAGCCTCAATAGCTGAATACTGACTAACCGTAGGAGCACACATAATAATATATTGATGAATTTTTATCATAGCCGAGATAATATCAGCCGGAGCCGCCGCATACCCAAGACGCCAGCCTGTCATAGCGAAAGATTTTGAAAATCCGTTTAAAACGATTGTTTTTTCGTACATTCCGTCAATTTCCGCAATAGAAACGTGTCTTTTATTTCCATATGTAAGCTCCGAATATATTTCATCACTTATGACGACTATATCTCTTTCCCTTAAAACCTCAGCAATTTTTTCAAGGTCTTCTCTTTCCATAATAGCTCCTGTAGGATTGTTAGGATATGGGAGAATAAGTGCTTTTGTCTTGTCAGTTATCTTTTCAAGTATTTCTTCAGGAGTAAGCCTGAAATTATCTTCAACTTTCGTTGTAATAACAACAGGAATACCTCCTGCCATAATAATACAAGGTTTATATGAAACAAAAGACGGTTCTGGGATTAATACCTCATCACCCGGATTTAAAACTGCTCTTAAAGCGATGTCAATTCCCTCGCTCGCTCCGACTGTAACAATTATCTGATTGTTATAACTGTAGTCGCAGTTTATTTTTCTTTTAAGATATTTTGATATTTCCTTTCTCAATTCCAAAAGACCGGCATTTGACGTATAAACAGTTCTGCATTTTTCCAAAGTGTAAATAGCTCTTTCCTTAACCGCCCAAGGCGTGTCAAAGTCAGGTTCTCCCACTCCAAGTGAAATAACACCTTCTATTTCGTTCGCAATATCAAAAAATTTACGAATCCCCGAATAAGGTAATGCCTGAATTTTTTCCGCGATAAAAGATTTTTTCTCTGTCATGGTGAAACAATCATCCTTTCATCACCTTTTTTTTCCTGCTCAAGAATAACTCCGTGGTCTTTATATTTTTTAAGAACAAAATGAGTAGCTGTGCTAAGTACAGAATCAAGTGTAGACAGCTTAGCGGAAATAAAAGAGGAAATTTCTTTTATATTTTTTCCCTCCATAATAACGGTAAGGTCATAAGCTCCTGACATAAGATAAACCGCTTTTACTTCCTCAAAATTTTGAATTCTTTGAGCTATTTTATCAAATCCCTGATCTCTCTGCGGAGTAACTTTTACCTCAATAAGAGCAGTCACATATTCTCTTTCCGTATTATCCCAATTTATAAGTGTACTATAAGCGCATATAACATTGTCTTTCTCAAGTTTTGATATACATTCCTCTACTTCTTCAACACCTTTGCCAAGCATATCGGCTATTTGACCCGCTGAAATTCTGCTATCATTTTCCAAAAGCTCCAGTATATCTTTTTCCATAAATTCAAAAACCTCTTTTCATAAATATTTTTTGTTTTATAATATTTTAAAATTATTACGGCAAAACAATGAAATACCAAAATATCATTACATTATTTCTTTAAATTATACTCCTTATTTTTAATTAATAAAAGACTAATTTTAAATTTTTTTATTTTCTATAAATTATTGCAAAAAATCTTTGACAAAATTGAAAAAAACAAATACAATTTATATATAAGGGAAATACTGATTAATTTATAGCGAAACAATAGACCTGTTTAAAATCACCGTAATAACGATTGACAAAAGATTTTTTCGTTAATTGAATTTTGATTTTTACAGGAACTCCTCAGGTATTTCAAAAAGTCAGGCAAAAACAAGCGGAAAAAGATTTGTCAAACGGTGTTACAATAGTTTAGAACAAGTCTGATAAAAAATAATCCTGCCTTGTATATCGGTTTTCCTAATTTTATAACAAAACAATATTTAACAATAATATTCTTATTTTACCTTAAAATTCAATAGATTATTATATTTATATCAAAACGACAAAACCGTACTATAAAAAACTTTAATAAAACCTGATATTTAGGTAAGCCATTTTATTGTTTTGCCTTAAAAAATTTGCGGATATTATATTAATAAAAGTATTTTCATTGTTTTAACACGTTAATTTTAAAATCTATAATTATAAAAAGATATGTACGGAGGATTTATTTATGGATATATCTGAAAATGAATTTAATGAGATAACTTCTTATGTCCAATCAAAATACGGCATAAATTTAAAAAAGAAAAAAAACCTTATAGTCGGGAGGCTTGAAAATTACCTTGTAAGAAATGGTTATAAAAGCTATTCTGAGTATATGAAAAAAATAAAATCAAACCCTACGGGAGAAGAATCAACTCAGCTTGTAAATCTTTTAACAACAAACCACACGTTTTTTTTACGTGAAAATGTTCATTTTGATTATATGAAAAATATAGTTCTACCTAAAATATACACAGCCGAGCAAAACAAAAAATCAATTTATCTGTGGTCAGCCGCGTCATCTACCGGAGAAGAACCATATACAATAGTTATGACACTGCATGATTATTTCAATTCAAAACCAGGAAAATGGGATACAAGAATTCTTGCTACAGACATTTCCACACAAGTATTGGATTATGCCAGAAAAGGAATATACTTGGAAGAACAACTAAAACCTCTTCCAAATTCATGGAAAAAAGCATATTTTGACGATTATGCTCCTGAAAAAAAACGTGTAAAAAAGAGTGTCCGTGACGATGTTGTTTTCAGAACTCAAAATCTAATGCAGCCTTTTAATTTCAAAAACAAATTTCATATAGTATTTTTAAGAAATGTTATGATTTATTTTGAGGAAAATACAAAACTTGAGTTGATTAATAAAATATATGACTGTATGCTTCCCGGAGGTTATTTATTTATAGGTATGTCGGAAGTTTTAGACAAAAAAATTAAAAATTTCAGATACATACAATCATCAATATATCAAAAAATATAACAGGACGTGTTTAAATATTATTAAAATTACCACAATATAACAATAACTTAGCAAATCACCGCAAATAAAAACAATTTTTATATCTGCTCTGTAATTTTTATATAAAAATAACTTATCATATTCACAGAACAGTTCTTCATAAAATTAAATTCTGACACTTTTTATGATGTCAATTAATATTTCTCTAATGTGGGAGGTTATAATTATTATGAGTAAAATAAAAGTATTAGTAGTAGATGACTCCATATTATTTCAAGAATTTTTATTAAACGCGTTAAATAAAGACCCTGAGCTTCAGGTTGTCGCAGTAGCAAAAGATCCATTTGAGGCTAAAGACGCTATAATGAAACATAAACCTGATGTAATGACTCTTGATGTTGAAATGCCAAGAATGAATGGAATTGAGTTTTTAAGACAACTTCTTCCTCAGTATAAACTTCCTACTGTAATGGTAAGTTCATTAAATGAGGTAGTTTTTGATGCTCTATCTGTGGGGGCAGTCGATTTTGTAACAAAACCATCTTCATTGACAGCTAAAAATATAAATGAATTTGTAAAAGATGAGCTTATTGTAAAAATAAAAGCGGCGGCGGCATCAAAAATTATAATTTCAAAACCAATAACTCATAAAAAACCGCCGTCTATTCCAAAAAAACCTGCTGTAAAAATTGATGATACCACCCTAGAACGTATTGCGTCAAAAATAAACAGCCATTCTCATTCTGTACCAAAAAGCAATTCAAAAAATCCTATTCATTTAATAGCCATAGGAGCGTCAACAGGTGGAACAGAAGCTATACTTAGCGTATTATTGCAATTAAAACCGGACCTTCCCGGAATAGTAATAACTCAGCATATGCCTCCAGGATTTACAGAAATGTATGCTAAAAGATTGGACTCAAAATGCTCTCTTCATGTTAAAGAAGCTGAAACAGGCGATATAATAAAAAGAGGAACTGTTCTTATCGCTCCCGGTGATAAACATCTTACAGTTTGTAAAGAGGGAAATATTTATAAAGCTATTTGCTCCGAGGGAGCAAAGGTAAGCGGACATTGTCCTTCTGTCGATATTCTTTTCAGCTCTGTTGCTGAAACCGTTCAAAAAAACGCTCTCGGAATAATTTTAACCGGTATGGGTGCAGATGGTGCTACAGGACTTTTGCTTATGCATATGCAAGGTGCTGAAACAATCGGCCAAGACGAGGAAAGCTGCGTAGTATACGGAATGCCAAAAGTCGCTTTTAAAACCGGTGCTGTAAAATACCAGCTTCCATTAGAAAGCATACCGGGAAAGATATATCAAATAGTAAATGCTGGAAATTCAGTTAAATAATATAGTAAATTATATCTAAACAACAAAATAATACTACAATAAATATAAATAAAAAAACAGCGAACAAAACTATAACACTTTACAATAAATAATCAGAGAAAAGAAAAAAATATTTTTTCTAACTCACGATGCTGTAAAATAATTTTGTTTTCGCTGTTTTTTTCATACATTTTTTAATTTAAATAAAATCATCTGTTTCAAATAGCCTATTTATTCAACATAAGCTCAATATATTTTTCATAAACACTGTTAATCATATTAGATTTTGTAAAATTGTCTTTTACACGTTTATAAGCGTTCTTTCCAAATTTCATACGAAGTTCGTCATCATCAGTCATTCTTTGAATAGCTTGAGCAAAACCTTTCACATCATAAGGTTCAACAGTAAAACCTGTTTCATTATTAATACTTACATAAGGTACTCCTGTCGGCAAATTAGTATTAATAACAGGTTTTCCATATATCATTGCCTCAAGCTGAACAAGACCAAACGCCTCTCCATTAGAAACCGATGGAAAAGCAAGCATATCGCAATCCCTTAAACAAGCTTTAAGTTTGTTATCGTCAAGCCTTCCAAGAAAATGAATTTTATCTGAAATACCCAAATTATTAACTTTGTTAATAAGCTTTTCCCTAAGAGCGCCCTCCCCTATAATAAAAAGTTCCGCACCGTTTATCTCAGAGAAAGCGTCAATTAAAACCTCCACGCCTTTGTAATATACAAGTCTGCCCACAAACAAAACTTTTTTTGAGTTTTCAAAGACTTTGTATTTATCAATAATCTTTTCCGAATCCTCGCTTTTTTTAAAATCATTTTCATCAATTCCATAAGGAATTATAGTACATTTATCTTTAAAATGTCTTAAATATTTTGAACTTTCAATATGCCCTTTTGTCGCTGTAATTATGCAGTCCGCTCTTTTTAAAAGCCTTTTCATAACAGGGGCATAAAAAAGCATAAAAAATTTTTGCCTCACCACGTCAGCGTGCCACCATACGACAACCTTTCCCTTAAAACCTGATAAAATACAGGCAATATCAGCAAGAGGAAACGGCATATGAATATGAATTATATCGGCTGTTTCCGAAAGTTTTTTAAAATACCCAAAAAAACGTATAGACACAGGCATAGATAAATATATTCCTATACTTCCGGAGCGTATAACCTTTACGCCATTATATCTTTCTTTTGTTGTTTTTCTTTTTCCGCTGCATACCAAAACCTGTATATCAATATCGTTTTTGTCAATTAAACCCTCAGAGGTTTCCTGAACTACCCTTTCAATACCTCCTACAATAGGCGCATAAAGCTTATTTACTTGAACAACCCTTATTTTTTTCATATAAACTGTTCCTCCGTAGATTTATAGCAACCCACAAAATTTTTATCGCTTTTCTGCATTACGTTTTTATAGAAAGACAAGACTTTATAATAATTATTCCCTTAAAACCTAAAATCTCTCTCACCTTTTTCAATTTCAGCGATATTTTTAACCGCAATCTCTCTTACCATATCACTTACAATATTGGAGATTTCATTTTCAATAATCTCATCACCTTTTTTTCTTGTATCTTCAGAAGCATAATCCATAAGATATTCCTTTAAAGTCATAAGAGCGTTTGGCTGACAGCAATTAGCTATTTGCCCCGCTTTAACAAGTGACATAAACCTGTCACCTGTTCTTCCTTCTCTATAACAAGCAGTACAAAAACTTGGTATATATCCAAGTTTTAAAAGCCAATTTACCACTTCGTCAAGAGTACGCCTGTCCTCAACCTCAAATTGAGAGGAATTATCCTCTTCTTTTTCTTCTTCGGCATAACCTCCCACACTTGTTTTAGAACCGCCGCTAATTTGAGATATTCCAAGTTCAAGAACTCTTTCCCTTGTTTTTTGCGACTCTCTTGTTGAAATAATCATACCCGTATAAGGAACCGCTATTCTTAAAACAGCGACAATTTTTTCAAAAATCTCGTCAGGCACAGCGTTTGAGAAATCATCAGGGTTAATATCATCAGCAGGACGAATTCTGGGCACACTTATAGTATGAGGTCCAACTCCCATAGTCGTCTCAAGATGCTCAGCATGCATAAGAAGACCAACAAAATCATATCTATACATATTAAGACCAAACAAAACACCTACACCAACATCGTCAATTCCACCTTCCATAGCTCTGTCCATGGCTTCCGTATGATAAGCATAATTGCTTTTAGGACCTGTAGGATGCAATTTCTCATAAGCTTTTTTATTATAAGTTTCCTGAAATAAAATATATGTACCAATACCTGCTTCTTTAAGTTTTCTATAATTTTCAACCGTAGTAGCGGCAATATTAACGTTTACACGTCTTATAGAGCCATTTTTATGTTTAACGGAATAAATAGTCTTTATACAATCAAGAATATACTCAATCGGGTTATTTACAGGGTCTTCACCGGATTCTATAGCGAGTCTTTTATGACCCATATCCTGTAACGCTGTCACTTCTTTTATAATATCCTCGCGTGTAAGCTTTTTTCTCATTATATTTTTATTTTTATAGTGATACGGACAATAAAGGCATCCGTTGACACAATAATTTGAAAGATACAACGGAGCAAACATAACAATTCTGTTTCCGTAAAATTTTTGCTTAATATCCTTTGCTAACTTAAAGATTTTCTGATTTTCCTCATCAAGGTCGCACTCAAGCAAAACAGCGGCTTCTCTATGAGAAAGTCCTTTATACTCTTTAGCTTTTTTTAAAATAGCTTGTATATTCTCTTTATTACTTTTATTCTGACGGGCATATAAAATAGTTTTTTGAATTTCATCATCATCAATA
Organism: uncultured Clostridia bacterium; assembly: GCA_949948985.1. Classification (GTDB taxonomy): domain Bacteria; phylum Bacillota; class Clostridia; order Lachnospirales; family CAG-274; genus MGBC114079. Next base: position 70,113 of record CATLIG010000006.1, read on the forward strand.
AATTCCTCCGCCTTTTTTGATTTAATATCGTACATAAAAAAATATCCCCTTTCAAATGAAAAACTGTTTTAATATCTTTGATTTATATATCCATCAATAATTGATTTTCTTATATCATCATTAAAAACAGATTCTTCTTTAAGTCTTTTTAAAATAAGTTCATTTGTAGAATGAAGAATCATATTGTAGTTTTCAAGTACAATTTCAAATAGTTTTCCTTTAAGTGTTTTACTTTTCACATATATTGGATAGGCTGAAATACCTTTATAGTTTAACATTTCAATAACTTTAAGAGTAGCGTAATCTTTTTTTTCATAATAATAATTGGCTTTTTCCCCATCAAAAGCATTTTCGGCATTCATTTTTGCATCTTTAGCAAGGGCGTTAAAATATTGATAATTGAATAATCCCTTTTCAACAGAGTCAATTTTTTTAAATGGTTCTGATTTAAGACTTAAAACAGCGTTAAGATTTTCAATTAAATACTCGCCTTTTGTCATATCACCTTTTATATATTGTTCGATAAGACTTTGCCTGTATCTGAAATATTTATTTAAAGCATTCATAAAATCTATCCTTTCAAAAAAAGCACATCTGCCATTATATATTGCTATATATTACAACTAGAATATAATTATAATTATTGATATAATTTATATATAGATATTATAACAATACATAAAATCAAAGTAGCAAAACAATAAAGTGATATATAACTTTATTGTTTTGCTGTTATTATTAAAATTAAATAAATTCTCCCCGAAAGGATAAGTTAACATGCAAAAAAACACTTACCGCAACTTCTGGAATTATTACATAAAAAATATATCTCCAAAGCTTAAACAAATAGATATACTTTTAAAAGGTAAACTATATAATATTCCGTTAAAAACCATTTCAGTTCTTTTGGATTTAAGCGAAAAAGAAATACAAGCAATAATGTCAGAAAAAAATATAACCTGTGTAACAAGCGATAACTTTCTTACAATTATGTTAAATGGCAAAAGCTATATATGCACTACGTTAAAAAAAGAATTCGAGAAAAAATCTCCTCATAAATATTCTGCCGAAGATATAGCATACATATACAATATAGACCTTGGTAAAATAAAAAACGCGTTTAACTTTCTTGAAATAAATCAAATTTCTTCAGACAAGCTTCAATCAATTTTTATACAAATTCCCTGTGAAAAAAAACAGTAATAATCATTAAAGAAATTCACAAAATTAATGACAGTAAAATAAAAAATTTTTTTGAAATTTTTTATTTATAAACTTCCATTATTTTCTTTTTCCTCTATATATAGTCAAAAGGTATTACGGTGGTTCAGAATATGTGTGATAAACCTGTTCCAAACCACCGCTGCACTGCCTGAATTTGTCACTTTGCTGTAATTATTTATTTATGTCCATAAAAGACCTTCCGCAACACTGTTTGCACATTCTTCGCCTTTTAATTCCTTTAGAATAGCTAGTGCAAAATCAATAGTTGTCCCAGGTCCTTTAGATGTTATTATATTTCTGTCACATACAACCTTTTTATCAACAATTTCCGCTCCTTTAAGAAGTTCTTCAAGTCCGGGATAACATATAGCTTTATATCCGTTAAGTACTCCGTTAATTCCTAAAATAGACGGTGAAGCACATATAGCGGATATTTTTTTATTATTTTCTGAGAAATCTTTAAGTATATCAATAACATCTGAATTATTTTTAAGATTTTCCATACCCACCGTACCGCCAGGAAAAATAATCATTTCCGATTTAACAGCCATAGACTTATTAAAGACCACATCAGCAACAACTTTAATATTGCTTTTTCCAACAACTTCTTTACTCTCGGTAATTGACATTGTAAAGATATCGACACCGCCTCTTCTCAAAATGTCAACAACTGCCAAAGCCTCAATCTCCTCAAATCCCTCAGCTAAGAATAAAACAACATTACTCATAAAAAACCAACCTTTCTATAAATCAATATATATATTTTTTAGAGTCGAAATAATAAAATAATCTTTATATCAGACGCAATAATCGCAGAGAAATCCTCTCCTGTTTACTCCCATATATACTAAAAAAGAATCCTCATTAATATCCTATAAGAATTCTTTTTATTTATATTTTTAAAAATATTCTATAGCAATACAGAAAGCGAAACAATGAAATTACTTTTAATATTTACTATAAATAAAATTTATTAAACAAGATTTTCAATATCAATATCAATCTTTCGGGATAAATCAATAAATTCATCCTCTGTTTTAACAATAGGTCTTGACATCTGCGACTGATTAATAAATATAATTTCGGCAATTCTTCCATCGGTGAGTTTGGCCCAGCTTCCAACATAGGTATACGCTATATTCTGTAAAAATACAAAAAGATATTGTGTATCAAGAATGCTAAAGTTTTCTCTTTCAAAATTTCTTATAACACGGAAAGGACAGATTTTATCGCGGTAAATCCTGTCGGAAGTCATAGCGTCATATATATCGCAAATAGAAACAATTTTAGCATATTTGCTTATTTCATCAGCTTTTAGCCCTGAAGGATAACCTTTACCGTTAATTTTTTCATGATGCATAAGTACAGCATCTTTAATTGAGTCTGAAATATCAACATCTTTAATCATCTCATATCCAAGACTTGGATGCCTTTTAATTTCCTCAAATTCCTCATCTGTAAGCTTTCCTTTTTTATTAAGTATATCTTGGTTTATTTTAAGTTTGCCAATATCATGTAAAAGTCCCGCTACCGTTAAATCCTCCGTTTCATCCTCAGATAAATTAAGCCATTTACTAAACATATTACATAAAAGAGACACATTAAAAGAATGACTGTACGTATAATCATTTATTCCCTTAAGGTAGCTTAAATATGTAAAAATATCACTTTTACAGTTTATTTTTCCCATAACATCCTTTACAATATTAAAAAGCTGTTCTTTATTAATATCACCGCCGTTTCCTATTGACTTGAGAATCTCCTTGATTTCATCAAGATTTTCATTATAAACACCGTTAAATTCTTTAAATTCAGGATTATCTGTAACAGACCTTATTTGGTCATTAACAGTATATACTTCTTTTTGTTTAAAAGCAGGTATAGTATCGTCAATGGAATCCTCCCATACATATACATAATCAACATTATTTTGTTCTACCTTTGTAAAATTCACACTGTTAAGCATTGTATTTTTAGCAAGTATAACAACACCTGTCTTTGTAACAACATCTCTTGCTAATATGCAGTTAGGTCTTACTTCAGAAACTTTTATTTTTTTAGAAACATTTTCTTGCTCCATTTTTATAAACCTCCCAAATACAAAGATTAAATTCAATAATAATTTAACCTTTAAGTATAAATATATATAATCCCCAACCGAAAAAACAAAATCTTATTTTTTGGTTAATAAAACTGTTAAAAATTAAATTTTATAAAAGCGTTTCATAAAAAAATCATTTTTATATTTTAAAAATAACTATTATTTTGCAAATTTAAGCTTAGTTTTTGTTAAATATTATTAAATACTATATAATATATTATAACATTTTTTTTTACATCAATCAAGATATTTTATTAAAATTTTCAATTACACTCAAAATATTAACAGACCTGTTTAAAAGCATCATAATAACGATTGACAAAATATCTTTTCGAAAATCTAAGTTTAGATTTTCGCCATAATTTTATAAATATTTCAAGAAAATTAAACAAAGTATAATAGAAAAATAGCTGTCAGGTGGCATCACAGAGGTTTTCAAACAGGACTATTATTAATTTATAGCAAAGTAATAAAAGAATAAACATAAAATTCTTAAAAACATAATATATAAAAAAATTCTTTTATTAGCATTCCTTCTCATTAAAAATTCTGAAAATTGCCATAATTATCAAAACATAAAAATAATTTTGTAAATATATCTTGACAAAGAAATTCAATTTATCATAGAATTGATTATATATAAATACCAGCACTCAATAAAACTTAATTCTTTCATAATAACTTGCCCATTTATAATCTACTGTGTTGTCATAAGCCTAAATAAAATAGAGGCTATTCTCCCCCTCCTCCACCTTGCATATTATAAAGCATTCAGCGTTATTATTAAAAGAATAAGTCTAATGAAAAACTAGCTTAGTTTGTAAATAAGTAATATTCATAAAATTTGTTTCACCAAATTTATAGGTTACCCAAAAATTATGATAAAAAAACAGGAGGCTAAAAATGAACCGATATAAACAAACAATATACTTTATGATGCTTTTATTAATTTATCTATCTGTATCTGAATTTATTATTCCTATAATTTTAAGTATGCTTAAACTTGTTGGAATATACTTTGAAGATAAAACCTATCTGATAGTATTTATTTTATTTATAACACCCATTATATGTTCTCTTATTCCTATGATACTGTATTTTAAAGTAACAAAAGAAAGCGTTATAAAGACCATTAAAATAAAAAAAATAAGTATGAAAAACTTTCTTTTAATTTTGTTAATGTCATTTTTAATTCAACCAATTTTAAATTTCATTGCGTTAATAACATCTTTTATCTTTCCAAACAATGTTTCTAACACAATGAGTTCACTATCATCAATACCATTTTTAATATTCCTGTTTGTTTCTGCTATTCTTCCGGCAATATTTGAGGAATTTGTATTTAGAGGCATAATATTATCAGGTTGCCGAAGTACAGGAATATTAAAAAGTTCTCTGCTTTCCGGATTATTTTTCGGAATAATGCATTTAGACCCTCATCAGTTTATATATGCTTTTTTTGCCGGTACAATATTTTCACTTTTTGTATTGTATACAGATTCTATATTTGCATCCATAACATCGCATTTTATAATAAATGGAACACAAGGACTTTTTGTATTTATATCATCTAGACTTTTAGAAAACACCCCAAATCAGTCTATAGAAGAAATATCATCTGAATATAGTTATAAACTTATACTTAATGAGGTAATATCAATAGGCTTGACAGCAGTTATTTTTACAATATTATTTTTTCTTATATTTAAATATTTTATTAAAATAAATAAAAATAATATCGCTCCTCTTCCATCCTCAGAAATGCCTCAAGAAAAAATAATAACAATACCGTTTATCATCACAATTATAATTTTTCTGACATACATTATTTTTACTAATATTTAAATCTTATAGTCAATCAACTTGAAAATAAGAAAAAGAAGGCGAGCTAAAAATTATTTTTGCAAGGCGGCGGAGTGAGAGCACAGCCGATCGCCGGCAACGCGGCAAAAAGGATTTTTAGCCGTCGAACTTACTTATTTTTAAGTTGATTGACTATATTTATATAAAATAAAAAAACTACTATTAAGTAGTTTTACAATAATTCTTTTGCCGTCAAGTGAATATGATTTTTTATCAAATATTTTGTAAAAAAATCATATTCACTTGACGGCAAAAGTTTATATTACACTGACATTTTACAGTTGTTAAACATTCTCAATAATAATTTATTCCATCATATACCCCGTTATTATAATTATATCTATTTCTGACACGCCTATAATTTGGTCTTCTTACCTCAAATATTTCATTTAATAAAATTAATTCTATTACTGATTTCAATAAATTTTGCCTATTCCATTCAAAAATATATTCTTCTATAATCTGACTTTGCTCATCAAGCATAACTTCCTGAACATTATCAGAAATATCACCCGCATGGTTAAGTACACGATCAATAAGCTGAGCGATTGTTTCTCTGTCTATTTCTTTTGCGTAAATCGGACTTCCATCATATTCATATTCATTTAAAACATCTTGAATTATAGGATACAATTCCCTATTTATATTTGCATATAAAAGTTTCAAAAGAGATTTATCATGTTCATAAGTAGTTTGGCTATACCCTCTTGAAATACGCTCACGCCCCACAGGAACATATGGATTTCTATATAACAGCGGAAACTGATTATATGGCTGATTATACATAGGATTATTATATGACGGTTGATTATACGGTGGTTGATTTGGTATTTGATTTTGTGGAACATTCATATTTGGCAGTTGATTATATGGATTATTAAAAAAATCATACTCATTTTCATATGACCATCTTGGATATTGTTCAAAATCAGGTGAATAAATAGGTTCAGGAATATTTTCATTTGTATTCTGAGCCTTTATAAAATTTCTTTTATTACCAATTGAATTTCTTAAAAGCTCACTTTTCATATTATATCTTACCTTTATATTCCTTGCAGTCATTTTTTACCTCCATAAAATTATTTTTATATAATATTATATGATTTGAAATAAAAAAATCCACAAAAATATTAGACTTCTTTCAAAACTTTGCAGTAATTCCAATATGGTGAATTACTTTAATTGCATAGTTTCAAAAGAAGTCTATTGTTAAGAGAGTAAGAACAGATTACATTTTTGACAGCTCAATTATTTTTTGAGAAATTTTTGATAAAGGAAGCTGTTCATCAATACAACCAAGCTCGTAAGCTACTCTCGGCATACCATATACAAGTGAAGTTTCCTCATCTTGTCCAATGTTTATTGAACCAGCCTTTTTCATAATGCTCAAACCTTTCGCACCGTCTGATCCCATTCCCGTGAGAATAACACCTATAGCTTTATTTCCCATAATCTGAGCAACAGACTCAAATAAAACATCAGCAGCGGGACGTACGCCATTAACCTTTTTATCTGTCACACATCGAATAACAAGTTTATCTGAGCTTTTTACAAGACGCATATGAAAATCCCCCGGCGCTATATAAAGAGTTTCCGGATAGACGATTTCTCCGTCTTCCGCTTCCTTTATATTTAAATTTGAAAAGTTATTAAGCCTTTTCGCAAAATGTTTTGTAAAACTGCTTGCCATATGCTGTACAACCAATATAGGAGGCATATCCGCCGGAAGCTCTCTGACTATTTTATCAAGGGCCTCGGTTCCTCCAGTTGACGACGCTATAGCAATTACAATATCATTTTTATACCCAAACTTCGAAATATTGTTATAATTATGTTTATGATTATGCAGCAAACTATGATGTCTGTTTGATTGATGATTTAAGCTAAATGAAGTTAAACCTGAACCTTTATGCGTTCTTTTTACTTCTTCAAAAAACATACGTATACGTTCTTTTATAGAAAGGATATACTCTTCTCCGTCAGAAGATGAAAAATTATCCGGTTTTATAATATAATCTTTTATTCCAAACGAGTAAAAATCATATGCTCTTTTAGGATTTGCCCCTGTAAGTATTATTAATAATTTATATTTGTTTAACAACATACTTATATATTTTGAAGGGTTAGCACCATTATCTATATCATAAATTAAAATATTAGGTTCTGTAGTACTAAAATAAGAGGCTGCCTCGACTATATTAAATGAAAACTTTACATCTATATTTAACCCTACAATATTTCTTGCCAGTGTATTTTTTAAACTTTTTGTATATGACGCGATTATAATTTTAGCAGACATTTACATTCCCCTTTCATATATTACCTTTGAGGTTTATATTTTTCAAACAACTCCATTATTGAGTTATATATAGCCAAAGCAGCTAAATTTCTGTATTCATCACTTTTTAGCTTAACAGCTTCATCCGGATTTGTTATAAAGCCCATTTCACATAAAGCGGCAGGAATATTTGTAAAAGCAAGTACATCATAATCTGTACTTTTAATTCCTCGATCAGTACTCTTTAAATTTTTAATAAGATTTTTTTGAAGACATCTTGCAAGTTCCTCACAAGTAAGACCAATTATACTGTCATTTGAATGAGGATAATACCATACTTCTGTACCGTTTGCTTTTTCTCCTGAAAAAGAATTAGCGTGAACAGATATAAATATATCTCCAAGTTCATTTGCCAAATCAGCTCTTTCAGGACGAGTATAAAAGGTATCATCAAGACGCACGGCATATACTTTTATTTTTCCGTCTTTTTCAAGTAAATCAACAGTCTTTTTAACTATCGAAAGGGTAATATCTTTTTCTTCCACATCATATTTCTCCGATATAGCTCCCGGGTCATCTCCACCGTGTCCAGCATCTAGTACAACAATTTTTGAATATTTTTTCTTAGGCAATATCGGTTGTATACAAATATAATCTGTATTTTCAACTATATTATATGCGAGAATTCTTTTCTCCTTTATTTTTACTTCTGTAGAGGAAGAATTTACTATTTCAACAGAGTCAATAAACTCATTATTCACAGCATACTTGCCTTGTTTAACCAAATCCGAAAGATTACACCCCATATCTATTACATATTCTTTATATTGATAATTATCTTTTTGTGTAATATTATTTATATTAAATCCTGATTTTTTCTTTATATATAAGTATCCATCTTTGTAAAATATATTATTGTCAAATGTTATTTCCGAAAGATTATTAGATGTATTTTTTATATTATCCTCCGCAATATCAGAATCTGATGAAAGAGGTTCTTCATCAAGATCAGCGACATTCATTTTTTCATAATCAGGCGCGTTGTTTACAAAGTCAACAATAAAGGTTTTTGAGTCTTTTGAAATATACGAAACAGGCTTTTTCCATTTATTTAAATTTAACACAACCTCTGTAAATTTTTTGCCATTTATTGAAACTTCATTAAAAATCACATCTTCAACAAAATCATCATTAAAAGAATATTTTTCTTTCTCCGGCAAATTTGTTTTACTTAAAAGATATGTTATTTTTTTGTTGTTTAATTCTTTTGTGGCAAAATCCCCCAAATTTCCATCAGCGCTTATTCTGACAACTCCGTTCTCACACTCTGTTTTTTTGAGATTTACAGGAGCTCTTTCCGTTGTTGTTTCCAGAAAACTTTCAGACGATGGTTCTGTTACAATTTCCGACTGTTCTTTTTCACTGTTAGAATCCACTTCATTAGGTTCAATCAGAATTAAACTTTCATTCTGAGGATTTTCTCTAATATTTACAATTCTTGCTTTTGCGTCCCACTCAACTTTCATACCAAGCGACTGAGCTATAAAACGAGCCGGAATCATAGTTTTATTATTAATTATTTTTGCCGGAGCAGAAAGAGAAACAACTTCATTATCAACCTGTGCCGACGTTGAATTTATTTTTATTACAATCTTTTTTTCTTTGTATGTAACAGTAACTTCTTCCGTATTCTTATTCCATTCAACTTTAGCGCCTAATGGCTCAAAAGTTTCTCTTGCCGGTACCAAAGTAAAACTATTAAGAATTATAGCAGGCATAGGAAGATTTTCCACACGTTTTCCATTTATATACAAATATATATTTTCAGCATTATATTTTTGTGTCTTTCCATCATATGTTATATTCATATTTATCCATGGTGCTGAAAAACAAGTAAAAGAATATATCAACGTTAAAATTAATGTTATTACCGAAACTTTCTTAATACACATATTTACTCCCTCTTAATATAAATTATCTGCGTCAAGACATAAAACGTTATCTTTTGTAAATTACTGCATATCAGGACTTCACAGTAATTGCTGATACTGTGTCCTCAACTTAAATGGAATTTTAATAGCTTCCGAACAGGTCTAATAAAAGAATAAACAGACTATTTTTAATAAAATCTGATATATAAAGAAATTCTTTTATTGTTTCGCACTAAAAACCTTTCAAATCATTATAGTTTTATTTAATTAATAAACAAATCCATCTTGAAAATATAAAACACTTATTAAATATTACAACTAAAAAGCAAAAAAATTTATTAAAATCAACAAAAAATACAAAACATAAAAAATTATATAAAATAGATTTATATTTATTCAAATATGTAATATTTTTTTTTACCGTTTCATATATTTATATATAGAGAAATATTCCTTACAGCAATTCCTGAATAGACAGAAAAATAAAAATTATTTTATTCAATATTTCTTAATTTGGCATTTAAAAGACAAAACGCCTTTCGGTAAAATTTTGAATAAAATATTTTTTCTATACTATACAGGAATTGCTGTAATATAAATTTATGGTAAAATATTAAATTTACAACAAAACAATAAAGAATAAACAGATAAACTTTATACATAAATAATTACTTTATTGTTTTGCACTAAAAATTTTACGAATTACTATAAGTTACTATAATCATCAAATTGGTATTATATAGTCTCAATAAAATTAAAAAAACAAAAGGATTTTCATCCGGCAAAATTAATTCTTTTTAAATACTTTGACTATATAAACAGTAATTAAATATTTCGTTCTTTACGATAAGACGCACTTTCCTCTTTTCTCAAATATTACATATGTTTACGAGTGCGTATATATCGCATACTTGTATATTTGATAGATTTTACATCAACTCCTGAAATATTTCGAAAAGAAAAAAATATACTGAATTTGCTGTAATTTTCAAATATACTTATAAACGCTGAATTTTCATAGTCTGTATAAACCATAAATTATATTTTATTTTGAATTAATCAGCGTTTTCATTAATTTTTTTATTGACATAAATTATTTAAAAAAATTTTATTCAGCAAAATATTTATGGAGGGGTTTTATGATTTATTCCAGAAATTACGCAAGAATGTTTGTAACCTTAAAACAGGAAATTTCAGACTTTTCCTATGACTTAAGAGAGGCTATGGGAAGGTGCGTCATTGAGGTCAGATTTGGAAAGGGGAGATTTTCCGCTTATATCCAAGGTTTAAAAAAGGGAGATTATACTATATTTTTCATAAGCTGTAAAAATGGTAATAATATTGGTGTCGATATAGGAAAAATATCAGCGGATCAAAACGGAAAAGGTGAATTTAAAACAGAGTTTGACCCGGAAAATATATATGAAACAAATTTAAAAATAGAAGATTTCCATGTTGTAGCCGTTATGCCCTTTAACTGTAAATCAATCAAGCCTCTTTTAACAGGATATGTCGGTAGTGTTGTACAATGGAAAGAAGGCTTTTCATTTTTTGAAAAAAATACGCAGAATCCAAATGAATATAGTGAAGATAATAAAAATAATGCTATTGAAAATAATACTAATGAAAACGATATCAATGAAAACGATACCAACGAAAACAATATCGGCAAAAATAATACCAATGAAAATAATACTAGCGAAAATAATACTAGTGAAAACAATACCAATAAAAATAATATTAGTGAAAGCGATGCCCATATAGACAACCAAGGAGAAAAATTATTTCAGGAAAACACAGAGTTTTTTGAAAAAGAATACGATATTACAGAAAATGTTATCAAAGAAAATAAAAATACTGAAATAAATGAAGACAAAAATAAAGACAATAAAAACGATGAAAAAACAGATACAGAAAATGACAAAAATACAATTAACATTGAAAACTTAGCCTGTGTTTGTGAAGAAACTGAATTTACTGAAATCTCAGAAAATAAAATTAATAATAAAAACAACATTTCTCTGAATGAGTTGCAGAAAACAGGCAATAATTTTAGTGATATAATAAAAAAATTTAAAGAAAGCATAGAAAAAATAGAAAAAGAAAGAAAAAATAATTTAAAAAAATCAAAAATTATACATATAGATGATATGAAAGAAAAAAATTATACTAGAAATTTAGGACTCGACTATATATTTGAAAATAATATAAAAATGTCACCTTTTCAAAAGCAAAAAAAAGATATAGTATGGGTAAGAATAGCTTTAAGCGAACTCGTTGTTTTGCCTGGTAAAATATGGATTTATCTTAATAATCCTTTTGTCGCGTTTTCCGAAAAAAAGTATAAACATCTTATTTTAGGAAAATATTTTGAAAATAAAAAAGAAAAATATATACTTGGAGTTCCGGGGGTATATCTTTCAAACTACAGGCTTGAGGCCGGAATACAAGGTTTTAAACAATTCAAGTGTTGCGAGGATAAACGTCCGTCAGATGGTGACTATGGATATTGGCTTTTAAAAATAAATGTATAATTTCAAAAAATTATATCAAACAAAAAGTATACCTTTTTAAAACCACTATAATAGACTTTTTTCGAAACTAAGAAATTACGCTAATCTAACAAAAAAATATTTCATTCAATGTTTTAGCGAAAAACATTTTGCTTTTTATAGTCAAATAACTTGAAAATGAGCAAAAGGAAGCGAGATAAAAATTATTTTCTCAAGGCAGTGTAAGGAGAGCGTAGCCGTAACCTACACTGACTGGGACGCATAGGCGAGCAGCAAAGCGCAGCTTTGCGACCAGCCACTAACAACGCGAAAAGGATTTTTAGCCGCTGAACTTGTTCAATTTTTAAGTTGATTGACTATAAACACCGAAATCATTAAGAAGCATTGAATTAAATATTTTTTTGGGCGATATTTTGGAAAGTGTGAAGTTTCAAAAGAAGTCTAATAATGATTGACAAGATTTTTTCATCAATAGAAATCTACTTTTCGCAGAAATTTTCCAAGTATTTCAAAAAAAATAAACAAATATAAGATGACAAACCTTTGTCAAGCGGTATTATAGTAGTTTATAACAAGTCTACAGCAATTCTGGTATGTATATAAAAAATATTTTATTCAAAATTTTAGCTAAAGGCGTTTTGTTTTTTAAACGCAGAAAGCGTTAAAAATATTGAGTAAAATATTTTTTTCTTAGTCTATAATTTTTCTATTAATTTCAAAACCAAAACTAATAGACCTGTTTCAAAAGGTCTATTAGAGCGAAACAATAAAAGAATGAACAGATAATATTTAATAAAAACTTATAAATTTTTTTATTGTTTCACACTGGAAATTTTACAAATTACTATAATACAATTTCAATAAAATAAGAATAACATTATTTTTTATTTTCAAAATCCTCATATAAATTGCTATAATAAAAATAAAAAATAATCACTTGCGACATTTTTTATATTATGGTAATATTTTCTCATAAAGACTATGAAAATTTTATATGGAGGACTATATTAATGCGTATAAGAAGAAAACCATGGGCAGAAAATGAATTTAATACAAATAAAAATTATATTCAAAATCCTTATGATTTAAAAGGCAAATGGAAAACTTTTTTTAATAACAGCAATCCTATTCATATTGAGATAGGATGTGGAAAAGGTCAGTTTATTACGACTATGTCAAAACTAAACCCCGATATTAATTATATAGCTATTGAAAGACAAAGTATGGTAATAGTTTCCGCGTTAAAAAATGGAAGAGAAAAAAATGTCGGAAAAAACCTTGCTTTTTTTACAGCTGATGTTGAAAATCTAAGAAATTTTTTTGAGCCGTCTGAAATAGAACGGATTTATATAAATTTCTGCGACCCATGGCCAAATAAAAAAAAATGGGCAAAAAGAAGATTAACTCATAGAAATTTTCTTAAAATATACAGTGATATTTTTGGTGAAAACGGTGAATTATTTTTTAAAACAGATAGCAGAATTTTATTTGAGTTTTCTCTGAATGAATTTGAGTCACAGGAAAACTGGAAAATGAAAAATATATGTCTTGACCTTCACAACAGTGAATTTGAAGGTAATATTATGACAGAATATGAGGAAAAATTTTCAAGTAAAGGTATGCCTATTTTCAGACTTGAAGCAAATTTCAATAAAAATATATAGATATTAGACCTGTTCGATAACCACTACAGTAACGATTGACAAGAATTTTTTTGCCAGACAAAATCTAGTTTTTGCGGTAACTTTTTATGTCTGTCAAAAAAAACAAACAAAGGATGACAGAAAAAGGTCTGTCAAAACAGATATAGCGGTTATTTAAAACAGTCCTAGCAGTTCGCAAAATTTTTAACACGAAATAATAAAATAATTCCTTTAAATATCAGATTTATCAAATATTATAGTCAATCAATTTAAAAATAATTAAAAGGAAGTGAGATAAAATTTATTTTTCCCACTGAACTTTTTTATTTTTAACTATACTTGTATTGTTTCGCTATAATTAATATACGTCAAAAAATCGGCAAAGATTTTACTTTGCCGATTTTTTTTGCTCAATAGACATTTTTTAAGAAATTATATTAATAAAAAATACTTTGCTTAATTATTTTTATTAAATAGGTCTATTTTATTTCTTTCTTAAATGTTTCCACATTGAAAGCGGGTTTCATATTGTCCATACTTTCCCAAATAAATATTTTAAGAACAGTATCAGACATTTGTTTTTTATCAAGAGAGAAAGTATAATTTGAAATCTCAGTTGATATAGATGCGTTTTTATATTTAGAATCAATTAACATTCCGTTTGAGTTATACAAAGCAGCTATAATAACTGCGTTTTTGCTTTCAACTTTAGATATAACAGAAGCGTTAAAATTAATAATTCCGTTATCATCAGTGAAATCATTTACTTCTATAACAACAGGAATAGGTCGCACAATAGCATCAAATGATTTAATTTCCTGACCGTTATATATACAAACGACTTTAAGCTCTATTTCAGGCGCGTTCTTTTTAACTGAAAGATTTCCATTATCATCAATAGATAAGTATTCCGATTCAAAATCTGCACCATTTTTATCTGTAATTTTATAGGAAATTCCTCCTGATAAATCAACAGATAAATAATCACTCCATGCCAAAGCTTCAAAAGAATCAGGTTTAAAGCTCACAATCGAAGGTCCTGTCAAATAAACGTTACCTTCATAAGGCCATTTTGAGTTAATTACATGATTTGATTTATAAACTCTTAAATCACCCAAAATCAATTTTCCATTTCCCGAATCGCCATCTCGTCTAATTGAAAGTTTGTTTACAGGATTATCAGAAGCCCCTACTCTATTCTGTAATTCTGCCTGTATTTTATCCTGTAAAATTTCTCCTGTATTTTTGTCCGCAATAGAAACTTGTATATTATTGTTGTTATAAACAATAAGACAATGAGCTGTTTTACTTAAATCAGCAGGCTTACCCTTTGTCATCTTATTTTCACTGCTTACAGCATAGGAATACCCATCATTTTCAACTAAATACCCTACAGTATTTCCTGACGCTCCATTTTTGCCATAAGCCGTAATGCCAAAGAGAGAACCTTCTTTTGGAACCGCTCCTGTTTCTTCATACTTCATATCAAACTCAACAGCAAAATCAGTACATTCTTTAGGTAAATTTATGTCAATACCTTTATCACCAATAACATATCCGCTGTATTTGTTTCCATAAGAATCATTAATATAATCAGGAATTATTTCTGTACTAAAACCATGTTTAGCTGAACTTGGCAAAAATCCATTTTTAGCAAAATATGTTCTGTAAATATCCTCGTCAAAAGTTCTTTTTTCCTCAAACACTAAATTAATTTCATTTTTACCGTCAAAACTTTCATCGGTAAAATTAGGTGAGTACTCATAAGTAATATTTCCTTTTAAAATATCATCTTTTTTAGAATCAATTAACTCATCTGATACATTTTCAATAACTTCTGATTCTTTAAGTTTAATGCCTCCGGCTGATACATAATTAACAGTCAAAACATTTTTCTTCTTTGAGATTTTAATATCTCTTATTTTGTTGCCGTTATAAGAACATCTGACAGCGTAATCTCCGCCTGTTATATCTGCATTTGCTCCAATATTAAGAATACCATTCTCATTTACCGAAATATCTGCCGGCGCAGCCACGTTTCCGTTTGAATCAACTATTGAGTAAGTAATACTTTTTGTTAAGTCAACATAATATCCTTTTAAATCTGTTTCATGCTTAAACTCTGTAGGCGATATTTCTGTTGATGATGGAACTGATACCTCTATATTTTCTTCTGTAGGCCATAATTCTTTAGTAGGTCCGTTAATTTTGTATACTTTAAGACCCGAAAGACCAATTTTTATATTGCCGGCACCATAACCTCTCATAAATTGAATCTTTTTTACAGGATTATCTGAAGCGCCTACATTGTTTCTAAGTGCCACCGAAGTTCTGCTTTTAATAATTTCACCATTTTTATTTCCAACAGTAAAATACATACTATCTTCATTACACTCAATTATATAATGGAGCATTCCATTAGGAACTTCTCCGAAATATCCAAACTTTCCACCACCCCATATAGATGCGAATTCAGGAGAAGACGAAGCGTTTTTAAGTCCCGCTCCTATTGTTGTTCCTTGAGATTTTTCTCCAAGCATAGTAATTCCAAATATAGAATTATCAGCTATATCATTGTTATTTCCAAGATACGTCATATCAAACTCAGTCACAAAATTAGTATAGCCTTGGGGCATATCAATAGTAATCACTTTATCTCCTATAAGATAAGCTCCGTATTTAGAACCGTCAGTATCTCCGTATTCGGCAGTCAGTCCATTAGTATTATATTTATGCGTCTGAGAGTCTGCCGAAAATCCATCTTTAGAGAAATTAGTATTATATATGTTTGTGTCATACTCCCCAGGTACAACTTTCTTTGTAAACACAGCCTTCACTGTCTTTCCTCCGTTTACCTGAAAAGCTGTATCGCTTGACAAATCAGCATTATATTCATATGTAACGCCGTTAAATTCTATGTCCTCTTTATCTTCGTCAGATAGAGAAAAACTGTCCCCCGCGTTAAACATATTAATTTTGCTTTCTTTAAGTCTTTCACCGCTATCGGTTACATACTCCACAGATACGCCGTTATCTGCCGTAACAATTTTTGTTCTTTTTATAATCGTATCTTTATATTTGCACACAAGATAATATTCACCGCTAGCGTTTTCTGATACTATAAGCTTGTTCCTGCTTATAGAAATACCTTTGCTTTCGTCTGCTATATTTCCGTCTGTATCAGTTATTTCATATACAAACTTATCACTCATATCTATACTCAGTTTTCCGTCTATTGTATTAAATACCGCTTTTTTAGGCGAAATATCTGTTTCTGATGGAATAGCCGCAAAAATATTTTCTCCGTAATCCCATTCTGTTTCACTTGGAACATCCATTGTATAAACTTTAAAGTCTGAAAGAGCGATATTAACATTTCCATTTCCATTTACTCTCATAAATTTAAACTTGTTTACAGGTCTTTCCGCCGAACCCACATTGTTTCTAAGTCCTCCCGGATTAAAGCTTTCTCTTGATATTTCCCCTGTTTCCTTGTTTAAAACAGTAAGAGTCATTTTTCCGTCACCGCATTGTAAAATATAATGCAGCATTACATTATTTGAAATATTGCCCGAAAAACTTATATTGTTAGTAGAATTGGCATTTCCCCATACAGCTCCAATCTGCGGAACAAGCTGTCCTGTAAATCTCATTCCGAAAGTTGTTCCCTGAGAATTTCCGGAAAATGGTGTAAGTCCAAATATAGCTCCTCCGTTTACAGCACTGTCTTTATCTAAATATGCCATATCAAATTCAGCTATAAAATCAGTATATCCCTCTGGCAAATTAATAGTAATATCTTTATCGCCTATGTTGTACGAACCATACTTAAATTTGCCTAAAGCTCCGTACTGTGCTTCCGCACCCGCGGTATATCCGTGTTTTTCAGAATTTGCATTGTATCCGTCTTTAGAGAAATTGGTAGTATATATTTCCTTTCCATAATTACCGGGAACCGTTTTTTCAGTAAATACCAATTTAACAGTCTTATCAATACCAGCCGGAACAGAATTTGAATCTGATAAATCCGGAGCGTATTCATATACTTTTCCGTTTTCTGACAAAATATCCTCTTTATATTGTTCCGAAACCTCAAAATCATTAGTATCGTCAACAGCTTTATTAATTACCTCGGAATCTTTCAATTTTACTCCGTCTGCTGTCTTAAACTCAATAGTAATACTAGACTCTGCCTTAGTTTCAAGTCGGCGGTTTATTTTTACTTCTTTGCTGTCTTTTTCTACATTAAATCTTCCCTCTGCGGTTATATATCCGTTTTTCACAATTTTATAAATATTTTCACCTGTTCCTACAGGAATAGATGCTTTTCCAGATGAATCCGTAACAACAGAGTGAGTTCCAATCCAAATTTCAGCTCCCTCACATACACCTTTAACAGTAGATACATTAAAATCCACTTTACATGGGTATACCTCGTCTATATTCGGCTGTGCGTAGGTTGTTTTGTCAGGCCCTATAAAAAAGCTTGGGTGCGGAGGCTGGTTATATCCCACATTCTGCCAAGCAACAGCGCATCTGTATTGACTGTCGTGCATAAGAGTAGGCATTTTATAATCTGTAGGAGCGAGAGAAAAGAATACTCTAAGAGCCGTATTGTCATAATGCCTCATTATTATTTCTTCTCTCCAGTCACCGAATAAATCCGCTTGTAGACAAGGATTTCCTTTCGTTCCATTGTTTCGTTCTATAGCGTTATTATTAGATATAGTCCAGAGTCTGTCAAAACTGTTTGTATCGTCATTCCATTTTATTATTTTATCACCGTCAAGAAGTTCTCTTAATAAATCGCCGTCCCAGTAAATAACAAAATTCGGCGCACAGTTTGACGTTCCATTTAAAGTCATCTCATTTCCTTCTATATCATAAAATCCCTGAGAACTCCACGCTAAAACACCGTGCTCTTTGCTTATATTTGCCATTATTCCTCTTCCGATATCGTCAGTTCCAACCTTTTTCCAATTAATATGTCCATCGCCGTCACGGTATCCGGTTCCCCAATGAGGTTTATCCTCAAGTACACTGAATATTTCCTGTTTTCCGTCATTATCAAAATCAGTTACATGTAAAGCATCTCCATGACCCCAACCTGTCGAATACGCACTTTTTCCATCATTTTCCAATACTCCTGAACCGTTTATAATCTCATCACATCCATCGTTGTCCAAATCAGCTATAGACAACTGGTGATTTCCTTGTCCGAAATATGGGTCTTTTTTATTTGTTCCTGTATCATACACCCACTTTTCCTTTAAATTTTCACCGTCCCAGTCATAGACGGCAACAGCGGTTCTTGCGTAATATCCTCTGCACATAATAAGACTTGGTCTTACTCCGTCAAGATATCCCACACCCGCTACAAATCTGCTTGCTCTGTTCCCGTAATCATCTCCCCAGCTGTTTAAATCTCCTCTTCCGGGATTATAGTAAATGGTGTCCATTGCCGCACCTGTTTCCCCGTTAAATATTGTCAAATATTCCGGTCCTGAGAGAATACGGCCTTTCTTTTTATCCGTACTGGTTGTATCCAGATAAAAAGCGAAATTATCAGCATTTTTTATCTCAGCGATTTTTGACGCTTCAGTAACATATTTTCCCTGACCATCTATAGAACCGGGCGCTGTTTTCATAGCTAGCTCCGCTTTTCCGTTTCCGTCAAAATCATATACAATATATTGTGTATAATGAGCCCCTGCCGTTATATTTTTGCCTAAATCAATTCTCCATAATTTTTCTCCTGTCATTTCATAAGCGTCAATAAAGACATTTCCTGTTTCTCCTGAACTTGCGCTGTCTTTTGAATTAGTAGGGTCCCATTTTAAAATTATTTCATATTCTCCGTCTCCGTCAACATCACCGACAGAAGCGTCATTTGCTCCTCCTGAATAATACTGTTTTTTACCACTGCTATCTGTATAACTACCCTTATTATCCAAATAAGTGTATTTTGAACCAGTAGATGTTCTTGAATCAGGCGGCGCCTCAATAGGAATATCTATATATCCATAAGGAATCGGTCACGAACTGTCTTTATGTCCCTCAACTATCTGCACTTCTTTTGAAAGAACTCCCTCTTTGCCATTAAATACCGGAGCTATTCTATATGTATTATTTTTATTTCCTCCAGTATGTGTGTAATTTGTGTTATCCACATTTATAAGAAGCTCTCCGTTACAATAAATATTAAATGTTGTTTCAATAGACTCGCTTCCAAGAAGCCTCCATGTCAAATATACATTTCCGTCTATTTCCGCTCCTATAGCTCCTCTTGTCAAATATTCCATTTGCCTTGCGCCTGTAGCTTTTACACTTTTAGACTCGTGAATTTCAGGTTCTGCGTAAAGCTTAACCGTAAATGTACTAACCAGCATACATAACGAAAGGATAAAACTCATACATCTACGCATTTTATCATCTCCTTATAATTTTATTCGCGTATTCACATAAATTTAAATATAATTGTTATAAACAAAATTTCCTCCTTTCTTCTCGGTTTTCTTTAACCAATCATAAAAAGCAGATAAAAATAATTTCAACAAAAAAATGATTATCTTTATTTTTTGTTAAACTATTTTCAATAATACCATAGCAAATTAATAAAACTAA
>CATLIG010000007.1 GCA_949948985.1 uncultured Clostridia bacterium
TTTTGGATGGCTTGAAAAATATCGTCGGCTTTGGAAAAATTGTGAAAGAAAACTCCATACTTCTTTACAAATGACTGTTTTGGCTTTTATTTCTGTGCTTATTAGAAGATTTTAGACAGGCTCTTATAGTATATACTTAAACAATAAGATATGTTGTAACAATTCAAAAAATCTTTAGTACAAACCAATAAATTTTTTATTGTTTTACTATAATTAAAAAATTATAATTTTAGGAGAAAATGATGAATATTGAAATAAGATTATATAAGGAAAAAGATTTATCTGAAATGATTAAAATATGGAATGATATTGTCGAAGAGGGAACTGCTTTTCCACAAGAAGACTTTTTAAAATACGATACAGGAAAACAATTTTTCTCTTCACAAACATACAGCGCTGTTGCTATAAATACTGATACAGAAAAAATATGTGGATTATACATACTGCACCCTAATAATCTTGGACACTGCGGGCATATATGCAACGCAAGTTATGGAGTAAACTCAGAAAGCAGAGGAATGGGTATTGGTGAAAAACTGGTTTTAGATAGTTTAATTCAAGGAAAAATTCATGGCTTTAAAATACTTCAGTTTAACGCTGTAGTAGCAACTAATATTTATGCGCGCCATCTTTATGAGCGTCTTGGATTTATTCAATTAGGAACAATTCCCAAAGGATTTCGTATGAATGACGGCAGATATGAGGATATATGTCCCTATTATCATGAATTATAAATATCCTGAAACATACCCTATTCAATATCCTTTAATTGAATAGGGCTGTTACTTTTTGTAAAATTATCAAGTGCTTAAAAAGTGAAATTCTTTAATATATTTAAACAATTTCACTTTTTATAAAACCTTTTATTTTTTTATTCTTGACAAACAAACAACCGTTTCAATATGAGACGACATACAAAACATATCAACAGGCTGTACCTTAGTCACTTTATATTTATCGGAAAGAAATTTTAAATCTCTTGCTAAAGTAGAAGGATTACATGATATATAAATAATTTTAGGAGGGAGAACCTCTAAAATCATATTAATAAGCTTTATATCACATCCTTTTCTTGGAGGGTCAAGAAATAAAACATCCGCTTGTATACCTTTTTTCTCATATAATTCAGGAATAACCTCCTCTGATTTTCCAACAATAAACTCCGTATTATTAATATTATTTAATTCAGCGTTTTTTTTTGCGTCATAAATAGCCTCCGGCAAAATTTCAACTCCAATAACCTTTTTAGCTTTTTTTGATATAAATAAAGAAATTGTTCCAATACCGCAATAAGCGTCAATAACTATCTCATTTCCCGAAAGTTCGGCAAAATCAAGAGCGGTTCTGTAAAGAACCTTTGTCTGAATAGGATTAATCTGAAAAAAAGAATGAGGAGAAATTGTAAATTTAAACTCTCCAATATAATCCTCTATATAACCTTTTCCATATAAAACAGAATTTTTATTCCCCAATATAACATTTGTTTTTTTATTATTATGATTCAAAATAACAGTCGAAATTCCATCAATTTTCAAAAGCATATTAACAATCTGATTTGCTTTAGGAAGCCTTTCTCCATTTATAATGATACAAACCATAATTTCTTTTGTAATAAAACCCACTCTTGTCATAATATGCCGTATAATACCTTTATGTGATTCCTCATTATAAACCGAAATATTATATTTATTTATAAATTGTCTGATTACACTAATAATTTCTTCATTGACTTTATTTTGTATACAGCAGCTTGAAATGTTAATTATATCGTGACTTCTTGGAGCATAAAATCCAAAAGAAATATCGCCATTTAAAATTCCAACAGGAAACTGTGCTTTGTTTCTATAATTAAAAGGATTTTTCATACCAACTGTATCTAAAACCTCAATATCTGAAAATCCTCCAATTCTTTGAAGATTATCTTTAACCATTTTTGTTTTGAAATCAAGCTGAGCCAAATACACCAGATGCTGTAAATTACATCCTCCGCATCTTTTAAATACATTACATACAGGCTCTGTACGAACATCTGATTTTCTGATAATTTCCAAAAGCTTGCCATATCCATAAGATTTTTTTATTTTTATAAGTTTTATAAGAACTTTCTCGCCTGGCAAAGCTCCATCGACAAATACAACAAACTCATCAATTTTTCCTATTCCTTCTCCATTTTCACCAATATCATTAATTTCAACAATATAATCTTTATTTTTTATTAATTCCATAATCATTCTTTGTCCCTTATTAATAAATCTCTGACTGCTTTGGCAATAATTTCAGAGTCACTCGCTTTAAATATCTTTTCAAGTTTTGATAAACTATCATATTTAATAGGCTTTACTTTAACTTCAGATTTATTTTCAGCCTTATTTTTATTGTTTTTCATAAAAATCACTTCCTGTTATAAAATTCACATACACATTTACAAAGACAATGCCTGCATTTAATAAAATCATAGTTTCCGTTTCCAACACCTGTCTCAAGCATATCTTTCATTTCTGATACAAGCTTAATAACTTCTTTTCTAATACTTTTAGTATTTTTTATTTTAAACATATAATCATTATAAATAAGATTTCCATACTTAGGTCTTTTTCCATAAACTTCCTCAACAATAATAAAATATACCGCCAACTGCATCATATCTCCTGTGTGAGGAAAATAAGAATCACCAATTTTTCCGCTTTTAAGCTCAACAGGTATTATTTTTCCGAAAAACCCTCTATAAAGAAAGTCTGGTTTCCCCTGAAGTCCAAATTTCTCAGATTTCAGAAGTTTTGATACAACAACATTGTTGCTGTGTTTAATCTTTTGGTCAGTATAAATAAGTCTGTAGCCAAATGGATGTACCTTAGGCTTTACTTTTTTTATATCTTTTCTAAAAGAATTATTAATTAAAATAAATAAAAACAAAAATATACATATAAAACAAAAAGTCATAATAAATTCAATACCTTATAATAATCTAAGAAATTTAAATAACCTTTTAAATTTATATTTAAAAAGATAATTATTATGAAAATTTCTTCCTCTTTTAAAATTTTTATTTGTATTTCCTGTAAATCCATTTTTTTCACAGTATTCTGAATTCAATCTTCTTATTTCCGAATTTCCGTAAAGTCGTTCATAATACCATTGGTAATTACAATAGCAAAACTTATTAACTTCATTAGCTGATATTTTTTTTCTGTTCATTTTTAAAATTCCGAATCACGTATATTTCTCAAAAGAGATTTTTGATATCCTGCCCAATGTCCTTGATTATTATTTTTTTGAATAGCGTCCTCAAACATTTTTATTTTAGCGTCTGTATTATCAGCACAATGTAAAATAAATGCCTCTATAGTTTTAGGAAGCTGAGGAGAACCAAACTCATATTCTCCATGATGCCCTACAATACAATGTTTCAAAAGCATAGCAAGTGCCGGCGGAAAATCAGGGATTTTAGCTGTTTGTTCTGAAATAAGCTCTGTTCCAATAACAATATGTCCCAATAGCTGACCGTTATCTGTATATTCGTTTTCCGGAAAAGATGATAATTCCCAAAGTTTACCTATATCGTGGAGCATAGCCGCGGCGATAAGAATATCCCTGTTTACAAATTTATACCTCGGAGCCATAAAATCACATATTTGAGTAACCGAAAGCGAATGTTCCAAAAGCCCCCCCATATAATTATGATGCATAGCTCTTGCCGCTGAATGCTGTTTAAATCTTTCAGAAATCTCATTGTTTTTAATAAAAATATTTTCAAGCAAAGCTTTTATAAAAACATTTGATATACCTTGTATGTATCCTGTAAATTGTTCATACAGTGAAGAAATATCCTTTTCTGTACATGGAATATAGTCCTGAGGATTATATTCACCTTCCAGACTCTTTCGTATTCTTTTAATATTAAGCTGCATTTCATTTTGATACATTAAAACAACAGAGTCAATTTTTATAAAATCCCCCTCGTCAAAATTTTGAATTTGATGGTTAAGGTCCCATACTTTTCCGTTTATATTTCCGGTTTTATCCTGTAGTGTCAAAGATAAATAGTTTTTGCCTGCTCTTGATTTCAGCATTTGTTTCTGTTTACACAGATAATGCCCAACAAGAGCCTCACCCTCTCTTATATCTTCCAAATATCTCATATAATCCTCCAATTTTTAAAAACGCTGATTATAGCCATGAATGCCTTATTTATAAAAGCACCTTTTTCAAGATGCTTTTGTAAAATAATTTCTTATAGTTTATAAACCTTTTCTCCCACTTCAATAATATTTCTTGTATCAAGTATAATCTTATCTTTTAATACATTCATATTATCTTTCAAATGCTGATGCCCCACAAGCACAACAATAAATTTTGATTTTTCAATAAACTCGTCAAAATTCTGAATCTGTCCGCAAACCTTGTTTTCCTTAACCATAGGGTCATAAACATTAATACCCTTGACAAAATATTTTTTAAATCTTTCAAGCATTTGTAATGTTGGACTTTCTCTAAGGTCATCAACATTTTCTTTATATGTGAGTCCGTATAAACCTACCTCACTTATATCAGTTATGTTATTTTCTTTCATAATACTGCCCATTCTGCCAATAACATAATCAGGCATACCGTCATTGACATTTCTGGCAGCAAGAATAATATTAACAATATCAGGATAATCCCCAACTAAAAACCATGGGTCAACAGATATGCAATGACCTCCCACACCCGGTCCCGGCTGAAGTATATTAACTCTTGGATGCTTATTGGCAATATTAATAAGCTCATATACATTCATACCTTCCCTGTCACATATTTTAGCAAGCTCATTGGCAAAAGCAATATTAATGTCCCTGAATGTGTTTTCTACTACCTTACTCATTTCAGCGGTTTTTATATTTGTAGTAACAATATCACCCTTACAGAAACTTTTGTACCAGCCTTTGATTTTTTCAGCGATTTCAGGAGAATCTGCTCCAATAGTACGAGAATTGTTTTCAAGTTCAAAAACCATATTACCCGGAATTATTCTTTCAGGGGCATGAGCCAGATGAATGTCCTTTCCAATAATAAAACCCCTTTCCTCAACAACAGGCCTTATAAACTTGTCAATAGTTCCAGGAGAAATGGTTGATTCAATAACAACAACCGCACCTTTCTCACATACATCAAGCACCTGAGAAACCGCTGAAACAACATATTTTGCTTCAATTTTCTTACTTTCCTTTATATAAGGTGTAGGAACAGTAATAATATATCTGTCTGTTTTAATAAGCTTTTTTGAAAATTCAATACCGCACTCAAGAGCTTTATCAAAAAGTTTTTGCAGACCTTTTTCTTCAAAAGTAAGCTTTTTATTCTGAAGTGTTTCAACAAGACTTTCATTAAGGTCAGTTCCAACAACATCAATACCATTTGACGCAAACATAAGACCTGTAGGAAGTCCAATATATCCAAGCCCGACAATGTTTAATTTTCCCATTATAAAAACTCCTTATTAATTAATATTACAATAACTATAGCGGTTAATAAAATTAATCTACTATTTTATCCAGTCTGTCTCATCTGAAATAGGTTTTGAAAGCACCCACGCAAAATACAAACTTTTTGCCGCCTTAGCCCTTGATACAACTTGTTTTGGTGAAATTTTATTTCCATTTTTCATTGTACCTCTTTGTATATCCCATTCTGAGCGGATAAGTCCAAGATTATATGCCTCTTTTACTTTCTCAGCATACTCAGGCGATATTCTATCAGTATCAATTAAGGTACCAAAACCTGCTAAAGGATAATACTGCGCTTCTTCTCCCACAAGATTGGAATCATAATTCGGGTCATCAGGAGACAAAGCTTTTCCATTATAATCAGTCATATACACAGGCTTTTCCGAAAATTTAATTTTATATGCATCGTATAAAACAGATGCCATAACCTCTCTTGTAAGAGGAGTGTTCTTATATCCTCTTATTTCATTTTTATCAATATCCCAAAGCTTTGACAAAGCGTCTATAAATTCTTCCGTATACATATTGTCAAGAGGATTAAAATTACCGTTCTTATCTTTTTTCATAACCCCAAGCTGAAGCATTTTCTCAATTTGGTTTCTGTAATACGCTCCCAAACCGGAAACAGTATCGTTGCATACCTCAGGATAAACATTGCTCCAATCATCATTTTCAATAGCTTTGACAACTTCATCTTTTAAATAAATCTTTACAAAACTATCAACACTAGAATCACCGTTTTTATTAGCCTTATAGATTTCTTCCACAATCATTCTTGCGTATTGTTTCGCCAAAGCTTCTTTAAAATGAGTACCGTCAATTTTAAGATTAGGATTTCCGTTAGCGTAACTTCCGCTGTTTGTTTTTCCAGGAGTTTCCCCTGCCTCAATAGACAACACAATAGCCGTAGTCCCTGACGTTCCTATTTCATTCATATATTCAACACTTCTTGTATTAAGGTCTACAAGTGTAACTCCTGTTTCTTCCGCAGCTTGTTTCATAACATCAGGGAACTTTCTTGTTGTAAAAGAATTTTCATATATATGATTTTTAGTCGGCTTTCCTTCCGCCCTTGTCATAGGAGTAACAAGTATTGGAATCATACCTCTTGATAAAATAGCCGGAATATAATAATCAGTTATATATTTTTTATACATTTCCTCTGTAGACCCTCCGCCAAACCTTGCGTTCTCACCGTCAGCCGTACCTGTAGCCGTACCTTTTCTCTCATCATTATGACCTGATTGAATAAGTATATAATCGCCCTTTTTACCATTAAGAAGAACATCATTAAATCTGCCTTCCTGATACATACTCTTCATAGAACGTCCGCCCATGGAATAATTCACCACGTTTACCTTGTCAAGGTCAAAAAGCCTGTCAAATACCTGACCCCATCCACACATAGGAGCTTCTTCAAAAATATAACTTTTAACGGTAGAATCCCCTAAAGTAAATATAGTAGGTTTTTCACCGTCTTTTATTTCCGCTGCCTCAATAGGAGTGAGCTTTATAGTTTTTATTCCAACATATGTATTTGCTTTTTTAGGCTCAATCTCAATATCAATAAAGGGAATACCTGTCACAAAATTAAAAGACCAAGTGTTCCCGTTCCATTCAGCGACATTTTTAACAGGAACAAGCTTAGCGACATCCCAAAATTTATTTGACTCAATTCTTGTCGTCTGCATACCGGAAACAGACATAGACGTCACATCAGCCCCACCTGTTGTTTCAACTTCAATTTTATAAGCTCCCGCAGGTACATCCACGCGAAAAACCATTCCGCCAAAATTATAAGTTGTACATTTGCTTTGATCAATGTCATTTCCTTTATCGTCAACCATAATAAACCGGCTTTCATCCGTTTGATTCACGTAATAACCATCATCTTTTATTGTAATATCGGAATAATCAACAATTCTGGGAGGCTGAGCACAAGTCTGTGAAACAAATCCATAACCCTTTTTCTGAGAATAAACAGGTACAGAATAAAAACCTTCTTTCGATGATAAAACAGAATGTGTGCCTTTTTCATCAGGCAAAACATTAACAGCACCATCGACTCTTTCTTTTGTAAAATTAAATAACTTAACTTGGACATTATCACTTTTTCCTGTCTGAACATTTTGATATACTTCGTAAATATTTTCCTCAGCAAAAACAGAAACATTCGCCCCGACAGACATAATAATAGCCAAGGTAAGAGCAACACCTTTTTTGAGTTTATACAAATTTTTTTTCATAAGTAAATCCCTCCTATAGCAATCCGCAAATTTTTTTAAGCGAAATAATAAAATAATCCATCATATTTTATAAAAATTTGTTGCAACATTATTTTATTGTTTCGCTGTAATCTGCCTTTACTCCTATCTTTTCACCCATTTTAACAACTGTTTCCATTCTTTTTTTTGTATTTTCAACAATATCAGAATCAATATCAGCAACATCTTTTTTTAAAAGTAAAACTATGGTAGAACCTCCAAATTCAAACATTCCCTTTTCTTCTCCCCGTTTAAATTTATGTTCACCATGAAAATTTTTTATTTTACCCACCATCATAGCTCCAACTTCAATCTGAATAGCTTCTCCAAAATTTTCGGTCTGCATAACCGTATATTCTCTGCAATTTCTTTTATATACATTATATTTATTAAGAGCTATAGGTTTAACCGTATGAAGCTCGCCTTTTATAGTAATATTTTCGCCTTTCACTCCGGTATCAAAATAACAGTATCTGTGATAATCGTCAACCGCAAGTCTGAAAATAAGGCAATACCCCTCTGAAAACTCAAAAGCCTTGTCATTTCCGCCTAAAATATCATATATGGAATAAAGAGAATTTTTTATCTCAAAAATACTGTCATCATCAATTTTATATACAGATAATTTCGCGTCACATGGACTTATAAGAGCATTTTCATCAAAATCAATAGGTCTTTTACCGTCTTTCATTTTTCTTGTAAAAAAATCATTGTAAGAATTAAACTCTCTTTCCTCAAACTGACTCATATCTATGCTTTGTTTTTCAATAAATCCTTTAATCATTTTTTTTGAGCGTCCGCTGTTCATATATGAACCTACAACTTTTGAAATAAAAGGTCTTGTCAAAAGTTTGAGAATTATCCTTCCATAAAACGAACCATATAAAAAATTAAGAGCTGTATCCTGTTTTTGAGAAGACTTGATAACTTCGCCTTTTCTGTTTACTACGTCAAAATCAAAATCATTTTGCATATAAAAACTCCTTATAGTAAACCTGTTTACAACCATTTCGGTAAAACTTAAATAAATACTTTATTAGACCTGTTCGGTAACCAAACAGGTCTATTCAAAATTTCAACAAAACACGTTTTTCTCTTCAAATTCTGAACACGTAAAGAAATATTGAATAAAATAGTTTTTCTTTCTATAGTTTTCCTCTAATTGCTGTAATAACCGTTAAAAGAATTTCCAACGATTGTTAAACAGGCATATTTAAAAATTATTGTTCATAATAAGTAAAATAATTTATTTGTTCATCGCCTCAATACAAATAAAAACAAATTCAATAACCCCAATAAGCAGAAACAAAAGCATTGTTTTCATTCCTACCTTTTTTACTCTAAATTTAATAATAAAAGCACACCCAACAAGAAATAAAATAATCGAATATACAATATAAAACCAGTCGTCCCCTATTCTGAACTTAAAAATATAAATAAAAGGCATAATAAGCGCTGTATTTGTAACAGGAAGACCCTCGTATTCTTTTCTGTTTTCGGTTGTTTTGCTTTGTCTTTCTTCTTCCATAACATTAAAATAAGCAAGACGTATCAAAGCCGCAAGAACAAAAAATACAAATAAAGCAAAAAATAATACAATCCATCCACTATTGGCAATACTTCCTTGTTCAAGCAAAACACTGTATCCAATAACAGCAGGAAGAAGTCCAAATCCAATAATGTCAGCTAAAGAATCAATCTGTATGCCAAATTTTTTCTGAGCCTCCGTACGATTTTTCATTGATCTTGCTACTTTTCCGTCAAACATATCGCACACACCTGAAATCATAAGACATAATATACCCCATAATGAATTTGGAATATCTCCGTATAAAGGAGCTGAATTCGTACATATAAAAATACCTATTACAGAGGATGCGAGACTTATATACGTAAGGATAACAGTATAATTATAAAAACCAATCATTTATATTTCCCCTTTCTTGATTTTATTTCTGCCAATTTTAATATGCCTTATATGATTAGCTATAAAAAACAGACCACATATTAAAAGACAAAAATAATAACTTATACCTCTTGTCAGTACAGTTGCCGTAGCGACTAAACCGGAGCCATATACAGTTGTAAAAAGCTGAACAGTAAAAGCCTCGGCAGCGCCAACACCTCCCGGAAGAGGCAACGAGTCAACCGCCATAGCGACAGCCACTTGTATAGCCAGGAGGTCAAAAAATGAGGCTCCTCCGTCAAAAATAAAACTTTTATATACAAAGTAAGCAATTGAAAATAAAGCAATTCTCTGCACAAAACATATCATAAATAATTTCACGTTTACTATTGGATTATCCTTTATATATTGAGCGCTGTTCTCATAATCTTTAAACTGATTTTCATATTTCATAAGAAATTTTCTTCTATTTCTTATAATTTTTATTTTCACAAGAACATTTACTGTTTTATATACAACCCTATTAAGTAATGACTTTGAAAAAATCGCTGTAAGACAGACAGCAATAGTAAGTATATTGGCAATCACACCAAAAATAAACATAAAAGTAAACCAAAAACTTTTGTTTAAAATATCAAACTTAAAAATCATAACAATAAATCCAAGCATAACAAGCACCAATTTATATTGAATTGTATTCAATAACAGCGCTATTGTGGACGTTGCCACAGACACCCCGTCTTTCGACATATAATATGCGGCAATAGGCTGTCCTCCCGTAGCCGATGGTGTAACAGCGCAAAAATAAAAATCTATGCAGCCATAAGTAAAACATAAAACCCTGCTTGCTTTTCCTTTCAAGGATTTAATTATAATATTAAGACACTGCCCCTCTCCCGCAACATATACAAACGCCATAATAATGGATAAAATTAAATATTGATACCTGGCTCCTTTAACCGAATTAATAATATCGGCAAAATCGCAATCTTTAAGAAGCAAATAAAAAGTAGCTCCCACAAGTGCGACAAAAAAAATCATACTTAAAATATATTTGTTCTTTTTTTCTTTAATATTATCATTTTGAGGATTTCCCATAATATTCTCCTGTCAAAAATTAAAAATCAATAAATTTTTAACGTTTCTAAAGATGATTTTACCATAACTAAAGAAAATAAACAATAGATATTATTAACAAATGTACTTTAAATTAAAAAAATCATTATGTTATAAATTTAAAAGATACAAAAAGATTATTGAAAAAAATCAGAAAAAAATCAGAAAAAATAAAATTGTCACAGTGTAAAAAACATTCTGATTTTATTTTTTCTGATTTTTCTAAATTTTTGTCAAAAATCTTCAGGCAGTGAAAAAATTTTAAATAATTCTTTCAAGTCTTTTTTTTATAGGTATAATCAGTATAACCGCAATAATAATTTTAACTATATCTCCTGGAATAAACGGAATAACACCCGCCGCCAGAGCTTTGTCAAAATCCAGCTTATTTAAATAAGAAAGCCAGACTGTTCCTATAAAATAACAAATAATCGTGCCTAAGACCATACCCGTAACAAGAATAATAATTCTTAAAATCTGACTATTAAAAAATTTTTTCCCGATTTCAGAACCTAAAGAAGTGCCAAGAGAACAAAATAAAAATCCAATCAGGTACCCTCCCGTAGGTCCTATAATATATCCTATTCCGGCGCTTCCTTTTGAAAACACAGGAAGTCCGGCCATTCCCAAAAGCAAATAAATAAGCACACCGAAAATTGATTTTTTTATTCCAAGCAAACCTGCGAATATGTAAATAACAAAATTAGCAAAAGAAATAGGTACAGGGCTTACAGGTATATTAACAGTCAAAGGACTCAAAACACATAATACAGCTGTAAGTATAGCAATTTGTGTAATATTTCTTATATTTGAATTCAAAATAATCCCTCCATAAACAGACTTTTTCAAAATTGCTGTAATATTTCAAAAAGAGTCTAGTATTTTTATAATAAAATTTTCTCAATCTTTTTTTTCATTTCAATATCGCTTTTTAAAGACGTACCCAAAGTTGTAAGCATATCGCCCGTTATAGCAGCGTCAGCGCCCGACAAAAATGCCCTTTTCCCGCTGTCTTCAATTAATGACCGTCCGGCGGCAATACGTATTTCTTTTTCAGGATTAATAAATCTAAAAACACAAATTGTTCTTATTATTTCATCTTCCGTAAGCTTTTCCACATCTTCAAGTACTGTTCCTTTTATGGGAATCAAAATATTTAAAGGAATTGAATCAACGTCAAGTTCTTTAAGTTCAAGGGCCATATCTATTCTGTCATTAAAAGTCTCACCCATACCTATAATACCGCCTGAACATACTTCAAGACCTGCCTTTTGCGCAGCTTTTATACATTTAACTTTATCATCAAAGGTATGAGAAGTGCATATTTTAGGAAAATAATTTCTAGATGTCTCAATATTAGCGTGACATCTCCTTACTCCGCTTTTTTTAAGCTTAATAAAATCATCATATTCCAATAGTCCAAAAGAAGCACATAACTTTATTTTGCAATTTTCCGAAAGCTTTTTATAAGTTATCAAAGCTTTTTCAAAGTTTCTTCCTGAAAGCTTTTTTCCTGCTGTAACAATTGAATACCAGTCAATATTATAAGCATCCTTTTTTTTACAGTCTTCTAAAATTTTCTCAGTTTCAATAAAATCAAAATGTGAATAATCTGTAGCATTACTTGCCGACTGTGCGCAGAATTTACAATTTTCACTACACCCTCCGCCTTTACCGTTAATAATAGTACAAAAACTAATTTTATTTTTCCTAAAATATTTTCTTATTTCATTGGAGTAAAAACTAAGTTCGTCAAGATTGCAATTAATAAAAAAAGATAAATCATCATTTACTGATAATCTCTTTTTATTTTTAATTATATCATAAGCTAATTCCTTAATCACAATTGTCAACCACCTTTTATATTTTTAGTATACAATCATTTTAAACTATAAATAACTTATTTGTCAACTGTAAAATTTGTTTTCTCTCATAATAAACCTGTTCAATAACCTCTGTAATACCTTCTGATATCTATTTTTCCGCCATACTTTATTTGATTTTTTTGAAATCTTTGGAAATTAAGTTTTGTCTAACAAAAAACTTTTTGTCAGACGTTATCACTCAGGTTACCAAATAGGTCTAATATAAAAAAAGAGTATACATCATCTACTCTTTGTATACTCTTTAAATCTCAATAATTAATAAAATCTATTCTGTAGTCTAAACAACAACGATTAACAACATATCTTTTGTCAGTCAAAATCTGCTTTTGCGGAAATACATAGTACTTATAGGTATTTATAAAAATTATATACCAAAATAAAAATTACACATTAAACCTGAATAAAATGACATCTCCGTCTTTAACAATATATTCCTTGCCTTCGCTTCTTACAAGACCCTGTTCTTTAGCAGCGTTATAACTTCCATAATGAGTAAGGTCATCATATGTAACAACCTCCGCTCGGATAAATCCTCTTTCAAAATCACTATGGATTTTACCGGCCGCCCCTGGAGCCTTTGTACCATCTTTAATAGTCCATGCCCTCACTTCTTTAGCACCCGCCGTAAGATAACTTATAAGTCCTAGAAGTCTGTATCCGGCGGTAATAAGCCTGTCCAAACCACTTTTATCTATACCTAAATCATTTAAAAACATTTTCTTTTCTTCTGTATCAAGTTCCGCAATTTCCTCTTCAATTTTAGCACATACAACAAATATTTCAGAACCTTCTTCCTCTGCGAATTCTCTTACCCTCTTTACATATTGATTTTCCTCATTATCATCGGCAATATCCTCCTCAGAAACATTTGCGGCATAAATAACCGGCTTATAAGTCAAAAGGGTAAGACTTTCAGCGAAAGTTACCTCATCAGGGTCTTTAAACTCAATAGTTCTGGCATTTTTTCCATTTTCAAGAACTTCCTTAATTTTAATAAGAATATCAAGTTCTTTTTTTAAGGTCTTATCAGCTTTCGCCGCCTTTTCGGTTTTTGAGATTCTCCTTTCAATAACATCAAGGTCAGAAAAAATAAGTTCCATATTGATTGTTTCTATATCCCTTAAAGGATCTACATTAGAATCAACGTGAACAATATTTGTATCATCAAAACAACGTACAACATGAACAATAGCATCAACCTCTCGTATATGAGAAAGAAATTTATTTCCAAGACCCTCGCCCTTGCTTGCACCTTTTACAAGTCCCGCAATATCAACAAATTCAATAACTGCCGGAGTAACCTTTTGAGTTTTATACATATCGGCAAGCACATCAAGTCTTTCGTCCGGAACAGGAACAACCCCCACATTAGGGTCAATGGTACAAAAAGGGTAATTCGCGGATTCCGCTCCGCCCTTTGTTAAAGAATTAAAAAGAGTGCTTTTGCCAACATTGGGCAATCCAACAATACCTAATTTCATAACAAAAATTTCCTTTCACTGTTAAATTTTAAATCAAAAATTACCGAAAAAAGGCGTTGCGAAATACAACGCCCTAATTACACTAATCCATAAAATCATTGTAGTAAAACAATAGAATAATATATATGACACAAATATAAACTCATAAAATTTAATATAATTACTTTATTGTTTTGCTATAATTTAATCGTTTCTTCCCAAAATATAACCGCATAAAAGACCTTTTATAAAAGCAATAAGTATGATAGCTGCGCTTATACAAATAAGCATGGTTTTCTTTTTCTTTGGAATAAAAATACCTTTCTTAGGTGACATTTCAATTTGTTTTTGAACAGCACGGTAATGTTTTTTAGCTCTCGCGTATGCCATATTAAAAACCTCCTTAAAATTTTTCAAAATTAAAATAAAATTTTATCATAATCCGAGAAAATATTGTATATTCATAAATAAATGTATTTATTTACACAATATTTTCAAAGATTGTTTTTCATAATAATATATTACCATATTTTTTATTATATTTAAAGAAAAACTTTTAATAATCAAAAAAATATCACATAAAATCAGCTCAGCAAAAATTAAGTTTATCTTATTTACAGAAAATCCAGTGTATATGGAATTATTTTACTTTTTTACGATAAAAGTTTCGCAAATCTCTATATTTTTTATAAGTAACTTTTATTAATTTTTTATAACAATTTAATTAAAATATACAATATACAATTTTTTTATGATATAATAACTATAAGCTTTTGTAATAATATGAGGAAAAGCTGATTTTAATGTATAAAAAATTTGCGCTGAAATTATTTTGTATAAAAGTCCGCAAATTTTTTAGTACAATAAAATAATTTGCATATTCCATAATTAAAACGACAGAAAGGAAGTTTATTATGAATACAAAAAAAATAAAAAAAATAACATCCATAGCGTTATGCTCATGTATAATTACAGCGTCAGTTCCTATTAATATTTTTGCCGAAAGTCCTGTTTTCGATTTTTCAGTGCCTTCATTCTCATTAAACGCGCCGTATATAATATCAAACGGAATTGTATACAATTTTATAAAAGAACCTGGTAATGTGTCTTTAGGTGAGGTTTCTGTTGGAAATAACCAAAATATAAACACTGAGGATATTATCATCCCAAATACAATAACCGTAAAAGGAAAGGCTTATGCTGTTACAAAAATAGAGGACGGCGCATTTTTTACAAATAACAATATAAAAACCATCTCTTTCGGAAAAAGTATAAACAGTGTATCATCATCAGCTTTTACAAAATGTTCTTCTTTGGAAAAAATAAACGTATCCGCTGATAATCCTTATTTTAAATCAATAGACGGAATTTTATACAATTCATCATTAAAAAATTTAATTAAATATCCCGAAGGCAATAAAAATACATCATATACTATAAAACAAGAAACAAATGAAGTAAATGATTACGCTTTTTATGGAAACGACTATATTAAAGAAATAGAACTTCCTGTAAATCTGTTTAAAATAGGAAGCTATACTTTTGCCGACTGTCCAATGCTTAATACAGTAAAAATGGGAGTAAATGTACTGGAAATTTCAGATTACGCTTTTTATAAATCAGGAGTACAAACAATAAATCTTTCTCCTGCAATAACAAAAATAGGAAAAGGAGCTTTTGCGTTTACAGATATAACAAAAATAGTACTTCCTTCACCTCTTGATGAAATAAAAGAAGGTACTTTTTATAACTGTGAATCTTTAAATGAAATAACTTTGGGAAGTGGATTAAGCGTAATAGGCGATTATGCCTTTTCAAATGTAAAAACGTCATCAATTAAATTTCCTGAAAAAGTATCGTCCGTTGGCATATACGCTTTTTCTGAATGCAGCAATTTAAAAACAGTGGAATTAAACTCAGCACTTTCCTCAATAGGGAATAATGCATTTTATAACTGCTCATCAATAAAAACAATTAATCTTCCGAAATCATTAAAAACCCTTGGAGAAGATGTTTTTACCGGCTGTACCTCTCTTGAAACATTTACTTCATCAAACGGTGACCCTGTTGGATATTCAATAGAAAACGGCATTTTATATAACAAAAATGTAACCACTCTTATTCATTATCCATCCGCAAATATAGCATCAATATATACAATTCCATCAAGCCTTACAAAAATAGCTGACAACGCTTTGGCAGATTGTATATATATAAACGAGTTTAATATCAACTCATCAGAAAAACATTTTGATGTAGAAGACGGAGTTTTGTATGATTATCATAGAACAACTTTAATAAGATATCCTCTTGGAAAAGGCGGAAGTGACTTTACAATTCCCGATACAGTAACAAAAATATCAAATAAAGCTTTTAAAAACGCTGATATTTCAGGAGTACTAAATTTACCGTCATCATTAAAAGAAATAGGAGAATACGCTTTTGAGGGCTGTTCAAATATAAATTCATTTAATGTGAAAAGTAATGATTATTTTTGCTCTGAGGACGGTGTACTTTATAATAAAGATAAAACAGAGCTTATCCAATTCATCGGAAACTCAAATTTAATTGACTTTACCGTCCCTTCTTCCGTAAAAAAAATACGTGACGGAGCTTTCAGTGATTTAAAGCTCAATTCAATTAAGTTAAATGATGGTCTTGAATATATAGGCGACTACGCTTTTTCAAATACTAATATTACTGAAATCAATTTACCTGAAAGTTTAGAAGAAATCGGAGATTATTCTTTTTCGAATACAAATATAAAAAATATTACTTTTCCTGGCTCTATTAAAAAAATAGGAAATTATTCTTTTAAAAACTGCGCTGATTTAGTTAAAATATCCTTTACATCGGAAAATACTCCTGAAATTGAAAGCAACGC
Organism: uncultured Clostridia bacterium; assembly: GCA_949948985.1. Taxonomy (GTDB): domain Bacteria; phylum Bacillota; class Clostridia; order Lachnospirales; family CAG-274; genus MGBC114079. Next base: position 17,000 of record CATLIG010000007.1, read on the forward strand.
TTTTTGGGGATGTGGTTTATCATCAATAAATCTCTTGTCTTCCGCTATAAACTCAAAAGATGAATATATTAAAGAAATACTGGCCTTAAACATAGATAACGCTGATAATTTTATAACTGAAGAATAACAGACCTGTTCAATAATCTGTATAAACTATCGCAAACTTAATACACACAAAAAATCGTCTCAGCTATTATATTGGCGAGGCGATTTTTTATGTTGGAAATTGCGTAATTTATTTTTTCTGATGTAATTTCATGAAAATACTGATTTAATAATATTTCAATAAGTCATTAATAACAATAAAATACTCCTTATTATAAATTACCACATATTTTCTTGTCTTTTATTATAATTAATCAGTTTTTTCATATATTTCCGATTATATAAATATAAGTAAATAAATAATAATTTATGAGGCTTTAAGCTCAAGACGCAGTCTATCAGCGATAAGAGCGATAAACTCAGAATTAGTCGGCTTTCCCTTATGATTATTTATAGTATATCCAAAAAGAGAATCTATAACATCAACTTTTCCCCTGCTCCACGCAACCTCAATAGCGTGCCTTATAGCTCTTTCAACTCTGCTTGGAGTTGTACCGCATTTTTTAGCAATAGATGGATAAAGCTCTTTTGTAATATAATTGAGAACATCTATATCATTAATAGCCATAATAATAGCTTCTCTCATATAATGATATCCTCTTATGTGTGCTGGAACTCCTATTTCATGTAATATATTAGTAACTCTTGTTTCAAGATCAACTTCCGCCTTTTTAGCGAAACTGTCAAAAAGAGCAGATTGTTTCGCATTAGCGGCAGGCTTTTCCTTAAGCTGGCGAATTCTTGCTATAAGAAGTTCCATATCAAACGGCTTGGCTATATAATATTGCGCTCCAAGACTAAATGCTTTCTGTGTAATTTGTTCTTGAGTAATAGCAGTAAGCATAATACAAATAGTTTGAGTCTGAACTGTACTGAGTTTTTCAAGAACCCCTATTCCATCAAGCCTCGGCATAATTCCATCTAAAATCGCAACATCCGGTTTTTCATTTATGATCTTTTCATATGCCTCAATTCCATCATAAGCAACCCCAATTACTTCCATATCTTCTTGCTTATCAAGAAAATTACTCACAAGATCACAAAAATCCTTATTATCATCTGCTATTAGTATTTTTAACTTAGTTTCTTCCAAATTAATACCTCCCTTAGTTTAATTTTGTAATATATTACATTATATGGTATATTATACCAGTACATTAATTATAATATATTTAATCAAAAAATGCAATAGTTTTTGAAAGTGTTTTTTATTTTTTGTCATTTAATAAAAAAAACAAAATATAAAAAAATAATAAAATACTACTAATAATATTCATAAAATCGTACTAAAATCTATATAAATTCACAAAATTCTTATAAAAAAAACAATAGATAATTCGCTTAATATATCAATTTTTATCAAAACCTGTTGTATAGTCATTTTATTGTTTAGTTTCATTAATTTTATAAATTGACATAATAATATTGTAACAATCCTGAAAATTATTACAGTAAAATAATTTTTAAACATTTGACTTATTTCTTATACAATTATAAAAATTTCATAAGAAATAAGTCTGTTTAATTATATAGTCATACAACTTGAAAATAAGCAAAATGAAACTAAATAAAATTTTATTTTCAAATTGTAAAAAATGCTGTAAATCCCTATAATCCAAAAAAAGCCATATTAGCGTTTGTATATTTGGGATTATGGCTAATATCCTCACCAAACCATTTCGGAGGAAGAAAAATATCAGCTTCTTTTTCACAAGAAAATTCAACTTCAACATTTTTAAAACCTTTTAAATTTCCTTCATAAATATCAAGTTCCGCGGTATAAATGTCATTTAATGGTATAAAATATCTTCTTTTTACAATTTCATTACCCTCTACCTTATTCCATAATTCACAAAATTGTTTTTCTGAAAGAGGAAACTCAAATTCAGTTCTTTTAATCTGACCCTTTCCCTTAAATGTAAAAACATACTCTTTATCCGTCTGTCTTAATCTTAAAACAGGGTCGATAGAAATATACCCCTGTTTTATAAAAGAATTTTTAAAAGAATTTAATTCAAAAGGAATTTCTTTTATCAAAAACTTCCGCTCAATTTCAACATTATTTTTACTCATATTTATTATATCCTCCCTCAATATAACTCATAAAATTTATTTTTATACAAATTAATAAAATTTTCAGTGCGAAACAATAAAGAATCCTTTTATAGTCAATCAACTTGAAAATGAGCAAAAGGCATTTTGCTTTTTAAATGCCAAAAGTGTTAAAAAGCATTAAATTAAATATTTTTTTGCGATATCTATATAAGTATGAAATTTCAAAAGAAGTCTAAAATCATCTGTTTATTTTTTATTGTTTCTCTATAAGTTGATTGACTATAATATAAAAATAAGGAAACACTGATTTAATGGCATAAAATTATTTTCTTAGCCGCCAAATCAATGTTTCCTTCGCAACAAAGCAATAAAATTTAAAAAATATTTCAAAAAAATTAAGTAAAGTACAGCTGAAAAAAATTGTAATACAGTATTGCGAAAATTATCAAACAAGTTTTATAGTCAATCAACTTAAAAATAAACAAGTTCGGCGGCTAAAACTTACTTTCGCTGCATTAGTGTCAGTCAGTATAGACTACGACTATGCTCTTCTTCTACTCCTTGCGAAAATAAATTTTATTTCGCCTCTTTTTGCTCATTTTCAAATTACTTAACTATAATAATATAAATAAAAATATGATGACAAAATTTAATAATTTAAGAATAGACCTGTATGTTAAATTTCAGTAAAATTTTTTATGTTTTGCTTACCATAAAATTATTGTAAAATTTTTTTCAGTTCTCCCACTACACTCATTTCATCGTCACCATCAGCCATAATAACAATATCCTGACCCTCAAGTATGCCAAGAGAAATCATTCCCATAATACTTTTAGCGTTAACAATTTTAGTATCAACCCTTACCTTGATACTGCTTCTGAATTTACTAGCAGCCTGAACAAACAACGCGGCGGATCTCGCCTCTAAATCCGTCGCGATTTTAATTTTTTGTTCTATCATAACATAATTTCCTCCCTTAAATTCTCCGCTATAGTAATAATTTTTTTTAGTCTATGATTAACTCCTGATTTTCCGACAGGAGGAACCAACATTTCACCAAGTTCTTTTAAGCTTAAATCAGGATACTGAAGCCTTATCAGTGCGACTTCCTCAAGCTGTTCAGGTAAATAGGAAAGACCTACCGTTTTTTGAATATATTCAATTTCTTCCCGCTGTTTAACCGAAGCAAGAACAATTTTATTAAGATTTGCGGTTTCACAGTTGACAATACGATTTACATTATTTCTTACATCTTTAATAATTCTTACATTTTCTAAATTCAAAAGAGCTTTGTGAGCCGACATAATATTTAAAAGCTCCACAATTTGCTCTCCTTCTTTAATATAAACAATAAAATGTTTCTTTCGTTTAACAACCTTTGATTCAACAGAAAAACTATTTATAATCTTTTTAATTACTTCCGCTGTTTCCAAAGAGGACTCAACAAATTCAAGATGATAGTTTTTTTCCGGATTACATAAAGAACCCTCGGAAATAAATGCTCCTCTGATAAAAGCTCTTTTGCAACATGTACTTCCGACAATAACAGAATTTACTTTTTTTAAGACAATCCCGTCCTCAATAATTCCTGTAGCGTTTAAAATATTAAAAACAGACTCTTTCTTGCTGACAGCGACAAAATACAGCCTGTTTTTCCTGTTTTCTCCGCTACTTCGTACAAACACCTCACATTTACAGCCAAAAAGCATTTTAATAAGATTATGGCATTTTAGCACAGCGTATTTGTTTTCAGACTGTATTTTTATATAAGCGTTTTCCATATCATAGGCAAATTCACCACAAGTAAGTAAAATAGCTGAAAGCTCAGCAATATTGCAATGCCTGTTACCATCGTATAAATTAAAAAGCTCTTCTTTAACATCTGAAGAAAAAGACATAAAACCACCACTTTAAATATACTATCTTTTTGCGTCTTTGTCAATATCCCTGTGATTAATAATAACACTATGACCATTTTTCTGCAAAGAACGATACAGCTCATTAGCAAGTGTTACAGACCTGTGTTTTCCCCCTGTACAACCGATAGAAATAACAAGCTGATTTTTTCCCTCTTTAATATAATTGGGAATAAGGAAAGAAATCATATCCTCAAGTTTTTCAACAAATTCTCTGCTTTCCTCCCACTCCATAACATAGTCCCGTACTTTAATATCGTTTCCCGTTAGTGTTTTAAGGTCAGAAATATAAAATGGATTAGGTATAAATCTCACGTCAAACACAAGATCTGAGTCACTTGGAATACCATATTTAAAACCAAAAGAAAGTACAGTAATCATAAGACTTTCAAAAATCTTATTTTCAAGAAAAATATCATTTATTTTTTCTTTAAGCTGTCTTGTAAGTATATGACTTGTGTCAATAATATAATCAGCGCGTCTTTTGACGTCCCTCAAAAGTTCTCTCTCACGCATAATGCCATTAATAAGCCTTTCCCCTCTGGCGAGCGGGTGATTTCTTCTTGACTCCTTAAAACGTTTTAAAAGAGTTTCATCAGAAGCGTCTAAAAATAAAATGCTTATTTTGTGATTTTCATTTTGAACCTCTGAAACACATGATAATAAATCATTAAACAGCTTTCCTCCCCTTATATCAATACCCAAAGCGACTTTTTCAATGCCTACTTCGGGCATTTTACACAACTCAATAAACTTAGGTATTAAAGATGGAGGTAAATTATCCACACAAAAAAAATCAATATCCTCTAAAAATTTAAGAACAAGACTTTTTCCTGCGCCTGACATACCTGTTAAAATAACAAACTGCATAAAAATCACCCTTTTTATAAAATTTATAATCCCATAGCTGACAAACACATCTGTAGTAAAAAACTCTTACAAAAACTGAATATATAGACAGCAATTCCAAAACCAAATTTGATTAAATTCTAAAGTTTGTGAATAAATATTTTTGTACTTATGACAAAACAATAAGTAAATAAATTTTAATATAATGCACAATTTAAAATTCTCCAATAATTCTTATTTCCGGTTCAAGAACTACATTAAATTTATCATATACAATATTTTTGACATTTTCAATAAGTCTTAAAACATCCTCGGCTGTCGCACCACCTTTGTTTATTACAAAACCACAGTGTTTTTCAGAAACCGCGGCTCCGCCTACCGCATACCCTCTAAGCCCTGAATCCATAATAAGCTTTCCTGCAAAATACCCCTCCGGTCTTTTAAAAGTGCTTCCCGCGCTTGGAAAATCAAGAGGCTGCTTTTCACTTCTGAGTTTGTTAAATTCCATCATCTTAGCATTTATTTCATTAAAATCTCCTTCTTTAAGAACTAATTCAGCACCAAGTACAATCATACCTTCTTTAAGTATACGACTGTTTCTATATTGAAAATCAGCCTGATATCCTGAAATTTCAAAAATTTTACCGTCTTTAAGAACAGTAACCTTAGAAATAACATCTTTCATCTCCCCGCCGTAAGCACCAGCATTCATACAAATGCCGCCGCCAAGAGTTCCTGGTATACCTGCCGCAAATTCAAGACCGCAAAGACCGTTTTCAAGGGCTTTTTTTGAAATCGCTGATAAAAGTGCTCCGCTTTCAGCTTTTATAATATTTCCGCACACTTCAATTTTGCTTAAATTTTTAAAAATCTGAATTATAGCACCTCTAAAACCTTTATCACCAACAAGAAGATTTGAACCATTTCCCAAAATATAATATGGTATATTGTTTTTTTCACATAAATCAATACTTTTCACTACTTCGTCAATATTTTCAGGAACAATGAAAATATCAGCGTTACCGCCTATTTTAAAAGTAGTATGTTTTTTCATAGTTTCATTAAAAACAACATTTTTTAAATTATTTTTAAATTCATTCAAAAAAATCAGCTCCCTATAATCAATTACCAAGCATAGCCGCCCCAACAATACCGGCATCATTTCCAAGTGCAGCCGTTGTAATTTTTGTTTTCAAAATGCCCCCGTAGACATCTCTTTCAACAAGCTTTATAACAGGATTTAAAATAGTATCTCCCTGAGCCGAAATTCCTCCTCCGACAGCTATTATCTCAGGCTGAAAAATATTAATGATATTAGTAATTCCGTCCGCAAGATATCCAATATATTCATCAACAATTTCTTTTGCCAAAAAATCACCGTCTTTATAAAACTTAAAAAGCATTTTCGTATCAGCATTTTCAATATTGCCTTCAATATCTTTATACATTTGTGAATCTTCATTTTTCACTAAAATATCTTTCATACGTCTTGTAAGAGCGGATGTTGAACAATAACTCTCAAAACAACCTTTTCTTCCACAGGTGCATTGTCTACCTTTATGCTCAATAACCATATGCCCTATTTCCCCGCCGCAAAAAAAGCTTCCGCTGTAAATTTTACCATCAATAATTATTCCTCCGCCAATACCTGTTCCAAGGGTAATTGTGACAGAATTTTTCAGTCCCTTGCAAGCTCCTGAAATACTCTCACCAAAAGCAGCGCAGTTAGCGTCATTATCAATAAAAACAGGAATATCAAAAAACTTTGAAAACTCTTTTTTCATATTGACATTATCAAATTTAAGATTATTTACATAAATAATAATTCCATTTTCCGCATCAATTTTTCCCGGGCTGCCTATACCTATACTTTTTATATCTTTATAATCGGCGTTAATTCCTGAAATAAGCTCTTTACACACAAATGCCATATCATATATAATTTCCGTATAATGTCTTTGAGCCAAAGTCGGAGTACTTTTTTTCAATAAAATATTACCTTTTTCATCAACAATTCCGGCTGAAATATATGTACCGCCAAAATCAATACCAATATAAAACATATTCTCCTCCTTATTATACCAAAACAATAAAACAACGAAATAGCAAAATTTTTATAAAACCTATTTACCAAACCTGTTCTAAGCCACCATAACACCACTTGACAAACTTTTCTTGAAATACTTGGAAAGTTCCCTCAAAAATCAGACTTCGTCCAACAAAAAATCTTTTATCAATCGTTATCACAGTGGTTATTAAACAGGTCTGTTGGTTGGCTATAAATTGACGAAAAAACCTTTTATCAATCGTTATGACAGTAGTTTTAAACAAATCTATTAATTTTTTTATTAGTTCACTATAGATAAAATTTTTATATCAATCCACGTTTCCGGCATTACTCATAATACGTTCGCTTAAATCCTGAGCCGCATTATATCCCATTTTTTTCTGACGTCTGTTAATAGCAGCAGACTCACATATCATAGCAAGATTACGTCCGGGTCTTACGGGAATTGTCTGACATACAACTTGATTTCCCAAAACCTCCATATATTCCGCCTCAAGACCAAGCCTGTCATATTGCTTGCCTTTTTCCCAATTTTCAAATTTAATAATAAGGTCAATTCCCTGAGCCTCTTTTACCGACTGAACACCAAACATTTGCTTTACATTTATAACGCCCACACCTCTTACCTCAATAAAATCTCTTATAAGCTCCGGACAGCTTCCAACAAGAGTTTCGTGTGAAACACGCTTTATCTCGACAGCATCATCGGCAACAAGACGATGTCCTCTTTTAACAAGTTCCAAAGCAACCTCACTTTTACCAATACCGCTTTCGCCTATAATTAAAATACCCTCTCCGTAAACATCGACCAATACACCGTGCATAGTTACTCTTTGCGCCAACTGTACATTGAGCCACCTTATAATCTCACCCATAAAATCGGAGGTTGTCGTATCTGTCTGTAAAATAGGCACTTTACTTTCCGTAGCGTAAGTAATCATTTCCGGAAAAGCGTCAAGACCTCTGCACATAACAACAGCGGGTATTTTATGACTGAATATCTTTTTAAGTGTTTCGCCTCTGCTTTCCGGAGTCATCTTACTTAAATAAGTATATTCAACAATACCAATAATCTGAAGTCTTTCACTGTCAAAATATTCAAAAAAACCCGCAAGCTGAAGAGCAGGTCGGTTAATTTCCGGAGTTTCAACAAGTTTGCCGTCAATATCCACTTCTTCTGTCAAAATTTTTAAATCAAATTCTTTAATAACCTTTTTAAGTGAAACAGAATACATAACAAAATCCTCCAAAGTAAAATCTAAAAATAACAAGCTGTGACAAAACAACTAAATAATAAACAATTAAACTCTAATAAGCCTAAAATAAAGGAATTCATTAGACCTCCTCGGAAACTAGCAAATTGACAGATAGGTGCTGATTTTGCTGATAGGCGAAATTAAATTTTCGCCGTAATACTCGCAGTGGTATTTCAAGAAAATTTAATAAAGCATATCGGAAAAAGATGTACTTAGATTGCATTTTCTATGTTTCCGAGGAGGTCTATTTATTATTTTTCGCTAAAGATTTTGCAAACTGCTATATTTACAAATCATTATTATAAAACCGTAAAACTTAATCATAATGCCTTGTAATAAATAAAAATTCCTTTATCTTTAACACAGAATCTTTATCTTTCTGAAAAAAATTTCATCTCAAATATAATAATACCTCAAAAATAAAAATATTTCAATATTTAATGTCATAGAAATCAATTTTTAAAAACCACAGAACTCTGTAATATACCCTGTAAAGAACAAAAGTTCTTTGACCCTAAACGTAAGGCATATACTTTGCTATTGTTGAGCTGAATTATTAGAAAATTTGATTATTGCCGTATTTTTTCAAATCTAAATTTTTAAATTATTAAACTTCTTTCGAAACTTTACAATAGACCTCCTCAGAAACCGGAAAATTGACAGATAAGTGCAGATTTTGCTGATAGGCGAAATTAAATTTTCGCCGTAATACTCGCAGTGGTATTTCAAGAAAATTTAATAAAGCATATCGGAAAAAGATGTGCTTAGATTGCATTTTCTATGTTTCCGAGAAGGTCTATTAAAATAGTTTTTCTTTTCTCCATTTATTTTGGAATTGTTGTAAAAACTTTACAAATTGCCATAAATATTTCATAAAACCTTCTCCATGACAAAATTTGTAAGAAATATACCATTACGTTCAACTTGCTGCTTTCTAACTACTTGATATCCCCTTTTTTCAAAAAATGGTTTTGCTGTAATAGAGGCATGTGTGTTAATTGTTTTTTCTGAACATTTAAACACGTAATCTTCAAGTTTATAAAGAATTGATGATGCTATTTTAATATTCTGATAATTTTTATGAGTGTATAAACGGTCAATATAATTTCCATATACATCACCAAAACCAACAATAATATTTTCTTTTTCCGCAATCAGACAATAATGATTTTCAAAAGATTTGTGCCATTTATCAATATCTAAATTTCCACTAACCCAAGCGTCAATTTCACTTTTTGAATAATCCTTTGAATTGACAAAACAAACAGTATTATAAAATAATTTAACAATCTGTTCACAATCATTTTTTTTATATTTTCTTATTTTCATTTCTTATCCTTTCAAAAAAATCAAAAACAGACTTAGCCGCCGCCTCATTCATACTTTCAACATTTTTAAGCTCTTCAACCGTTGCCTTTCTTATATTTTCAACCGAGCCGAAATGTTTCATAAGAGCTTTCCTTCTATTCTCACCAATTCCCTTTATATCGTCAAGTATTGATTTAATCTGGGTTTTCTGATGTAATTTTCTGTGATATTCAATAGCAAATCTATGAACCTCATCCTGAATTCTTGTAATAAGCTTAAATCCCTCAGAGCTTGGGTTAAAAATAACTTCCTCGTTGTTATAAATAAGACCTCTTGTTCTGTGTTTATCATCCTTTACCATACCACATACAGGCACGTCAATATTAAGTTTTAAAAGTACATCCTTTACAATATTTATCTGACCTTTTCCGCCATCAAGGAAAATCATACTTGGAAGTTTGTTGAATTTTCCATTAACATTGTTTTCCTCTTTTTCTTTTTTATATCTAAGAAACCTTCTTGTAATAACTTCTTCCATACTGGCATAATCATCCGCTCCGAAAACCGTCTTTATTTTAAACTTACGATAATCGCTTCTTTTGGGTTTGCCATACTCAAAAACAACCATAGACCCTACAGAATCAACTCCTTGCGTGTTTGAAATATCATAAGACTCAATTCTTTCCAGTTCAAAATCAACTCCAAGAGCTTTTTTTATTTCTCCAAGAGCGCCGAAAGTTCTTCTTTTTTCTCTTTGGAGTTCTTCACCAAACTGCTCAAGAGTAATAATAGCGTTTTTCGAAGCAAGATCAATAAGTCTTAATTTTTCACCCTTTTGAGGATAAGTAACTATAACTTTCTGCTCTTTTATAAAAGAAAGCCATTTGAGAATATCATCCTCATCGCATAGTCTTTCCTGCAAAATAAGCTCTTTAGGAATAAAAGGAGTTCCTCCGTAAAATCTTTTGACAAAATCCGTAATAAGTTCGCTCCTTGAAATCCCCTCAACATTATTAAGCAAAAAATGCTCTCGTCCTGTCATTTTTCCTCCTCTTATAAAAAACACCTGTACAATGGCTTCATCACCGGCTCTTGCAAAAGCTATTACGTCTCTGTCATCCATTGACATATTCTCAATAACCTGACGTTCCTGAAGCTTCTTTATCGAAAGAATTTTATCTCTGAATTCTGCTGCTTTTTCAAACTCAAGATTTTCAGACGCTTCTTCCATCTGTTTTTGAAGATTTTTAATAATCTCCTTATGTTTACCGTTAAGAAAATCAACGACCTCACTAATCATCTTGTCATAAGCTTCTTTTGATATATTGTTTCCACATGGTGCCAGACACTGACCTATATGATAATTAAGACAAGGTCTTTCTTTTCCAAAATCTCTTGGAAACTTTTTAAGACATCTCCTTAAAGGCCATATTTTAAGTATAACCTCTATCGTTTCCTTTATTGCCGCCGAACTTGTATACGGACCAAAATATTTTGCCTTGTCCTTATCATGGCGGCGTGTCATATACAGCCTTGGAAACATTTCATTAAGCGTAAGTTTAATATAAGGATATGTTTTATCATCTTTAAGCATAATATTGTATTTCGGAGAATATTTTTTTATAAGATTATTTTCAAGTATAAGAGCTTCAACTTCTGTCCCTGTAACAATATACTCGAAACTTTTTATATGTTTAACCATACTTACAACTTTTGGAGAATGATTTGACGATTCTTGAAAATACTGTCTTACACGATTTTTAAGGACTTTTGCTTTACCCACATAAATAATATGCTCGTTTGTATCTTTCATTATATAAACACCCGGTTTATCAGGTAATTTTTTTAGTTCCTCCTTAATATCAAACAATTTTATTACCCCTCAATAACAATTTTCTCGTCACTTCCGTCTGTATTAATGTTGTACAAATTTCCATCGGCGCTTTTTAAAAAGAAAACTTTTCCATCAGCAATAAAAATAAAACTTCCCTCGCTGTCAGAAACTTTAGTTCTGCCCTCGCCGTTAAAGCCGATTTTATATATTTTATTTCCGTCACTTTCATTTGAATAATAAACATATCCGTCAAAACAGTTAAGATACACAGCGGAATCTTCACATAACAAAGAATTTTCACTTCCGTCTGTTTTCATTTTGTAAATTTTATAATTATCATCATCATTAATATAATAAACCCAGTCATCATATACAGTTAAAAAACTGCTGTAACTTCCATTTAAAGCTGTTTTTTCACTTCCGTCTGTTTTCATTTTATAAATTTTACCGCCATCGCTCCAATTTGAGTAATACAGATATCCGTTATCATAAATAAGCCCTTCCATATCGTCGTCATTTAGTTTTGTCACATTTTCAAAGTTATAATCCGCTCTGTAAGGACTATATATATTTCCATTCTCACCATATTCAAAAAAAGCGCTTTCATCCGCAATAGTAAAATACTCACAGTCTTTATAATCAATTACCTTTTTCTTATCATTTCCATCATCGTCAATTTTATAAATCGTTCCGTTATCATTAAGATTTACATAATAAAGCTCATTTTCATAAAAATTAAGATATATAGCCATATCATCACATATTTTAATAACTTCCCCATTTTCCTTTGATTTTCTGAAAATACCATTACTTTTTCCGGAAACTGATGAAATAAAAATATATTCATTATTTTCAGCTACAATACCGCTGTTTACAATATTACCATTATAATTTCTCGTTTCAGTAACATTTATATTATTGTTTTCTGTTTTTTTATCCAAGAAAATAAAAAAATAACATAACATCAGCATAGCTGCCATAAAAACCGCCACTGTCACTCCAATAAGAATTCTTTTTTTCAAAACAATTCCTCCTTTTTAATTATACATAAAATCATTACAGCACAGAAATAACCAACCATACCAATAATATTTCCATCACAATATAATCCTACAGGAAATATCCATTTAAAAATATCATAAAAAACTCTCATAGTTCCAATCCATAAATCATTAACCGACACTAAGAAAGAAAAAATCATTAAAACCGGTATAACTCCATATAATAAAAAAATATTTCTCACAAAAGTAAATAAATACGCAAAAGATGCTGATGTAAAAACGAATATCGCGAACTTAAAAAATACAAATAAACTTACTTCACCACATATTGCTGTCGAAATAAACGCTGAAAACACAAGCAGTGATGAAAAAGCAAGAACATTAAAAAAACTGCCTTTTTTGATATTTCTCTTTTTATCTCCTATGCACACGGCTCCTCCGAAAATACTTCCTATGAGAGCAAAACAAGCAAAAATATTTTCAAACCGGAAATCCCTTTCTATATCTTTTTTATCACCTGATTCAATAAAATTAAACGAGAAAACATTCAGTCTGCCTAATATATCACCATAGTATTCATCAACCGTTTTATCAATTCCTATATCATTTAAAAATTTATTTGAAACAAAAGGACTTGCAACATTTAAAACTTTTGAGAAAACAATTTCATTAGCAAAATTATATCCACTTGACGAATCCTTACGCAGTATATTTATTGACTCCTTAAAATCTAACTTTTTTACAGCCTTTTCAAAATCTTTATCAAAAATATATCCGCTGTCAATTTCACATACAACCATATCCCTCATCATTTTTTCAATACTGTCATATACAATAAACTTAAAAGTATTTTCTTTTTCAAGTTCTTTTGCAATATGTTTTCCAAAATCACCTTCTGAATAAACTCCAAATTTAATATCGCCAATAATGTCTTTGCCAGAAACGGCAAAAATAATAGCAATAAGAGGCATAAAAATCAAAACCGCCAAAAACATTTTAATTCTCAAACATCGTTTAATATAAATTAAAAAAGCCGTCATTTTCTCCTCCCAAAAATAAAAACAGACAAATATCCCGCAATCCATATAAAAATATCATAAAAAATATTATCAAAAGTGTAAAAAGAGTTAAATATAGCTGAAAATCTACTACCAGCCACATATACAGGAGAATATGTATATATATCCTTAATCCATTCCGGCAAAAATGATGGAGGAACAATAGCTCCGCCAAAAAAAGAGCATATAAGTACAATAAAAAATAAAATCAATCCTCCGCTTATATTTCCCTCTGATAGAAAAAATACAGTATTAACAACAACCGAAATTGTAAAAAGCTCAAATATAACAGGCAACATATTTCCGTTTATATCAGCGTTAAAAAGAAATGCGGCTGTCATACATAAAAGCGAAATAATAAACATAATTATAAATATAACCATATTTTGTACAAACGCGGTTATAACAAAACCACATTTTGCGCACTTATAGAAACACCTTTTAAAAGAATACAATACCGCTCCCACAGGCATCGTAAATAATATCAAAAATAAAGGAAAAAGCATAGAAATATAATATTCTATAAGACTCATACTGTGTCCATATTCCTCAAAATCAAAATAATTATACTTTGAAAAAACAAAATCAACGTATTCCATATTAATATTTTTATTTATTTCATCAGAAACTTTCTCTCCTGTTGTGTTCTCATATATTTTATGAACAGAATATATCCCTGCTTGTACATTTTCAAGAATATTTTTATAACAATCGGCAAATTTCATAATTATACTTTTCAATATTTCATTTTCATTTGAAATAAACACATTTATTGAAATATTTTCTTTTCCGTGAATAATACTGTTTACAAAATTATCCTCAAAAACAATACCAGCCGTTGCCTTTCCATCAAAAACAGATTTTTCAACACTTTCTTTTTCATTAACTTTTATAATCTTATATAATTCTCTTATCTGTTCTGAACTTTCGAAAGCATTTACAGCAAAATTTAAAAATTTATCATTTTCCGGAATATATACAACTATGGAACTTTTAAAATCATTTGAGTTTGTGTTAATATAGTAAAGGGTTCCAAAACCAATAATTCCTACACAAATAACCGACACAAAAAAGCCTAAAGCTATTTTAGGCAGAGAATAAAATATTTTTTTTAACTCAATAATAAAAAATCTAAAAACAAACATATATACCCTCTTTAAACCTGTAGCAACCTGTAAATTTTTTATAGTCAATAGACTTCTTTCGAAACTACTAAATTATATCAATCCAATAAAAAAATATTTTATTCAATGTTTTAGCGAAAGGCGTTTTGCTTTTTAAACGCCGAAAGCGTCAAGAAATATTAAATTAAATATTTTTTATGCCGATACTTGTACAAGCGTGGAGTTTCTAAAGAAGTTTAATCAACTTGAAAATGGATAAAAATAAACGAGATAAAAATTATTTTTACAATGCGGAGGAAGGAAAGTATAGCCGCCGTCCTATGCCGACTGACAATAACGTAGAAAAAATAATTTTCAGCCGCTGAACTTATTCATTTTTCAAGTTTATTGACTATAATGCAAAAAACAACAAAATATAAGTATATGGACAATTTTCAAAAATATAAAAACTAATTTTTGAAAATTGTCCTATATATTTTTTACAGCAACTGATAAAATCAATATAGCGAAATAATAAAATAAATCATAAAATTTATCAAAATTACTGTAAAAATAATTATTAAATCAAATCATCAATATCAAACGGTAAATTTTTAGTAACTTCCTCAAGTGCTTTTAACGCTTCTTTTCTTTCATTTATAACATCAATAGCACCATCTTTATCAATAACATCAATACTTTCTATTTCAGATATTTTCACTCCAAAAGAAGTATCGTCTTTTCCCATTATTGAAAATTCATCAACTTTAAGGTCAATCATATCGCTGTTGCTTTCAAGCGTTCCGCTGAACTCTATCATAGATATATTATTATTTGTATCTTCAATATATCCATCAAATTCATAACTTGATGAGTCATAATTGGTCACAAAAGCGTATTCTCCTATTACTTCCTCATCTTTATTTTTTTTGACCGCTAAAGTTTTTGTATTTTTAACCTCAGAACCATTTTTTTCAGTAAAATCTGTAAATGATAAACCATCTTTGTACTTATCGTTTCTATAATAATAAATCTCAACATCAACATTATCCGTCAGCTTATTTTCACCTGTAAATGAAGCTTCTACAGCATACCCCCTGCCATCTGTTATCTGTAAGTCAAATTCCGCTCTGACAAGCTCACCTCCATTAATATAGAAAGTCATATCAATACCGTTAATATCTATATTCTCAAGTTCTTTGGCAACTTGTCTTGATATTACAGCAGAATCTATGCCTATTTCGTTCACATCTATATCAGGGTTAATATCCTGCATAACTTCCTTAATAGTATCCTGATAGTTTCCATTTTCCAGCATCTCATCAGTAATATTTTGGAACAGGTTTATTATATCCTCATTGTTAAGACTAATTTTATATACATCACAGTCTATATTTTCAATCGTTTCGCCTTCAAGCTTTTCTGCCTCAACATTTTTGTTAATAACAAAAATGATGTCATCCCACATATCACTTGCCATATCCGCGATTTTTTCAGATGACTCGTTAAGTATATCCTGTCTATTTTTAAATTCCTCAATATCACCGATTATACCATTACTAACCAAGTCTTCCATATTTACATAAAATTTATCATCTATATAAGGACTTTCAAGTATAGCGTATTCATCATTAGCATACACCATAAACCCGTCAAGCTCAATACCTTTATAAACGCCTTTGCCTGAAAGATTTACTTCTTTATCACTTTTATCTATATCAAGTGTCGCCTCAAGCCCAACCCCGTTAAGCCTACTTGATGAACCGTTAAACGTTCCGCTTATTGTAATTGACGGGTCGTATTCCGAATCTGTAAAAGTTTTTTGCAGAGCGTCCGAATTAAAAATTTTTGATAAAAAGGCATCTTCATCTCCATAAAAATAATTATAAACGGTATTTTTTGTAGCGTCTATAATTCTTTCCATATTTGATTTGAATAAACCTGACTTTGCGAAAACAATACCAACTGCCGCCACAGCAACAAAAACCGCTAATATTCCTATTATCATTTTTTTGTTGTTTTTATTATTTTCATTAAAATCTATAATAGCGGCAGGCTCTGTTTTAGAGTTTATCATTGGTTCATCCGCAGGTTCTGTCTTTGTTTCTTCCATAGACTCCATTTCAGAATTAGTTATTGTTTCCTTCGCAGATTCTGTTATTATTTCCGTCATAGGAACATTATTGGTTATATTTACGTCTTCATCCATATTTTCACTCATAATTCACATCTCCTATCCAAAAATACTAACACTATGATAGTCAAATTATATGAATTTGACTAAGAATTTAAACCATATAAATTTCCAATTATACTTTCTAAAGCCTTATTTGCTCCCATAGGATTATTTATAACATCAATAGCGCCTTCTTTATTGATGACATTTATATTCTGAGCTTCTGAAATTTTTAATCCAAATGAAACATCTGCGTCCTCAATTAAAAACTTATCAAAATTAATATCAAACACCTGATCATTACTTTCAAGAGTTCCATTAAACTCTACTGTATTTTTTGATGTTCCATTATCTGTGATATTTACATATCCATCAAAATTTGAATTAGAAGAATTATAATTTGTCACAAGAATAATTCCACTGTTTATTTTCTCATCCACTCCTGATTTAACAGAAACAGTCATCTCTTTTTTTATCTCAGAACCATTCTGCTCTTTAATATCGGTAAAAGAAATGCCTTCATCATACTTATTATTTTTATAAATATATGCTTTAAATTCAACATTATCAGTAAATTCATTTTCACCTGTAAATGAAACATCAAAAATAAATCTTTCTTTATCTGTAATTTTAATATCGGTTTCAAATTTAACAAGCTCATCTTTACTAATATAAAAACTTATCTCAACACCTTTAATATCTATTTTATCAATAAGCTTTGAAATTTCCCCTGAAACTTCTGCAAAATCTATTGTTTCAAGAGTACTTTTCATCTCAGGATACATTTTTATTGTCATTTCTTTGACAATATTCATATATTCCTTATTTGCGAAAAGTTTATCAGAAATCTTTTTAATGATTTCTATGAGTTGCTGATTATTAATATCAACTTTATATACATCGCATTGTATATTTCCGACACTTTCCCCACCGGCATTTTTTATTTCAATATTTTCATCAAGAATAGAAATTATATCTTCTCCTATAGTTTCTGACATATCTTTATATTCCTGACTTGCCGCAATATTGTTTTTTTCAATACCTTTAGAAAACTCTTGTATCATAGTTGAAAATTCAGGAGGCATATCATCCCAGTTAAAAAAGAGCTTTTCACTTGCGGTAGGTACGTTAAATACAGCATATTCATCATTAAAATAAGCGCTGAAAGCATCAATATCAATATTATTATAAGAGCCTTTAAGATAGACATTTCCATCATTATTCTGCTTATCTATATCTATTGTTGCATTAAAACCCATATTTTTAAGGGTACTTGGAATTTCTGGATAATCTTTTATTGCTCCGCTTATTGTAATTGAAGGATTATAGCTTTCATCATAAAAAGCTTTTTCTATAACTTTTGAATTTATAATTTTTGAAAAGAAAGTTTCCTCATTAACATCAAAATATTTATTGATAGTATTTTTTGTGGCATTTAAAATAATTTCTTTATTATTTAAGGAAATTTCTTCATCGCTTTTAAATATATTCAACAGTTCAGGCTTAGCTAATGACGCATAAACAGCGGCTGCGGCAATTACAACAATAACAGCCGCAATTACTCCTACTATAATCTTTTTATTGCTACCTCTTTTTTTTACAGTATCATTAATTTCAGAAACAATAGGCATATCAGCCTGTTCATAATTGTTGTTTTGGGTATTTGTGTTCTCATCTGTAGCTTTATTTACAGACCTATTTTCATTTTCGTTCATATATAATCTTCTCCTATCAAAAATATTCATAATCCTACCAATCGAAGTCCGATTTTCGCAGAAACTTTCCAAGGCTTTCAAGAAAGTTAAACACAGACAGGCAGAAAAAAGTTTGTTAATTGGTGTCACGATGGTTTAGAACAGACCTATTATAAAAAACGGCTTAATATCCAACAAATAGTACCTAAGCGTTTTTTTCAGTTCTTGTATTTAAAACTGAAATCAATACTAAAAATTGTTCTTTTTTAGCGTTCCTTCCTCCATAACATATAATTCATCACAAATATCAATCTCATCTCTGTCATGAGTACTTATTATAATAGTTTTTCCAAGATCAGCAAATCTTTTTATACATGAAATAACTTCTTTCTTTCCATATATATCAAGAGCCGCACCGGGTTCGTCAAGAATAAGTATCTGAGGATTTCCCATAAGAGCTACGGCTATACTAACACGTCTTTTCATTCCTCCCGAAAGCTCATAAATTTTTTTATCAATAAATTTGTCAATACCAAGACTTTTAATAATGCTTTCATCATATTTAAATCCATACCAAAGCCTTATATTATCTCTTGCGGAAACTTCTTCAATAAGTGGATTTTCCTGCGGAACATATCCCACATATTTTAAAAACATTTTTTTATTTTCCATAAGCTGCCCATCATAAAAAATTTTACCACTGTCATATTTAAGAGTTCCTGACATAATTCCAAGTAAGGTTGTTTTTCCACAGCCGTTACTTCCAAGTATACCCACACACTTTCCTTTATCAACTTTCAAATTTACTCCATTTAAAATATTTTTTTTATATCTTTTCTTAATGTTTTCAATTAGAATCAACTATATAATCACCTCCCAAAGATAGCTGTACTCAATATGATTATAACATAACTTATTAATAAAATCTACAATTTTATTAATAAAATCACAATTTAACACAAATCCATGTTTATAGCAATCCATAAAATTTTTGTTATAAAACAAAAAATAATTTATTCATAATTATATTCAATCAACTTAAAAAACAAATAAGTTCGACGGCTAAAAATTATGCTTCGTCTGTCAAAAAAATCTGTTGTCAACCCTTATCACAGTGGTCTTAAACAAGTCTATTAAAAAAATTTAATTATTACCATTCTGTATTATTGACTATCCTTTAATTCTGTATTATAATTTAAGAACATATAACAACTACGACAAAACAGCACAATTTATAATTGAAAAATAAATAAATCAAAAAAATGTTATTATCTTAACTTATAGCAAACCAATAAAAAAATAAACAGGTAAACTTCAAAAAACTTGATATATCAAAGAATTTTTTTGTTGGTTTGCACTAAAAATTTTGCGAATTGCTATAATAACTTTTAAAAATTCTACTATAAATATTGCTGTAAAATAAAAAAAGGAGCTTGCTTTTATGAAAAAAACACTAAATTTAATTATAGGTGCTTTTATAACAAGCACTTTATTTTTTCTAATTAATATTACATCTTATGCCGCTGATATGAGCGGATTGGGAACTGAAACATCTCCGTACATAATAAAAACAGAAGAGCATCTCATCTCTATTGTAAATGGAGAGTATCCCCCATCTGCGTATTACCAACTTGGAAATAATATAAATCTCATAACAAGAAGCTGGACTCCCATATGCGCATCTGAAGAAGATGGCTTTACCGGAAATTTTGACGGAAATAATTACACGATTTCAGGACTTACAATAGGCAGTACAACAAATTCATATGAATATATAGGTCTATTCTCACAAAATAACGGAACTATTACAAATCTAAAAGTAGAAGCAACGTCAATAACAGGGAATAAATATACAGGCATTATAGCCGGAGCTAATAACGGAGAAATCAAAAACTGTTTTGTCAAAGGCCTTGTTTCCGCAGAAAATTACTACACGGATGATACAGCTTTAGGCGGAATTACAGGTAGCAATTACGGAAAAATCATAAATTGTAAATCATATGCAGAAATAAAAAACGGAAACACAAACACCGGTGGAATCGCCGGCTATTCTGAAAATAATATTTCTAACTGCTCTTTTATGGGTATAGCATCAGACCTTGACACAAAATATTTTGGCGGTATTGTTGGTTATTCAAAAGGAGATATAAAAAACTGCTCAAATACCGGAATTATAAACTCATACTTAAATTATATGGGAGGCATAGCAGGGTATGCTGACAGTGGCGTAATAAGCCTTTCATCCAACATATCCTCACTTACAAGTAAAACGACCTATGACAGCTATAACGGTGGACTTATAGGATATAACAATAATGCGAGTGTTATAAACTGTTATTCTATAGGTGATATAACTTGTGAAAATACGTCAAACTATAATACTTATGTAGGTGGATTCGTAGGATATAACAACTCAAGCAAATATACAGAAAACAGTTATTGTATCGGCAAAGTTCTTGGAAAAACGTCAAGCGCTTTTTCAAACGGACCATCTATGCTCTATACAAACTGCTTTTATAATAAAACTGTTCAGCCTACATCTGAAACAGGAGCGTTTGGACTTAATGACAATGAAATGAAAGATTCAGAAAAATATAATGAGAAATTCACTTTTTGGGATTTCAATTCTGTATGGGGAATTAATGAAAATATTAATAATGGATATCCTTATTTACTTTCAATGGTAATTCCTGCTACCGGAATTACCATATCTGAAAATGAAGTAACAATAGCGCTGGGGGAATCAATTCAGCTTACAGCTTCCGTACTTCCTGAAGACGCAACAAATAAATCACATATATGGACTTCATCAAACAATAACATAGTATCAATAGACCCTAATGGAATTATAACAGCTAACAAAATAGGCACCGCCGTAATAACTGTAAAATCAACAGATGGTAATTTTATGGAAAAATGTGATGTAACCGTTGTCGCTAATACAAGTCTTAATGAAACACTTATATTTAAAATAGATGATTTTTCAACAATCAGAGGACAAAAAATAAGAGTTCCTGTAAGACTTCTCACAGGAAACTCAATGGGAATATCATCACTTGCTATTGACGTGCAATATGATGATACATATTTAAAGCCCATTTCATCGTCAATAGAAAACGGTAACTTATTTTCAGATATAAATTTTAATATTGATACTGCAAACAAGATAATACATATAACAGCTTCTTCAAAATCAAATACAATAGGCAACGGAATAATTTGTTATCTTGATTTCAAAACATCCGCTAATTATAACCACACTGTTTATTCTCGTTTATCCCCATCAATAAAAGAGCTAAAAGCGCTGATAGGAACAACAGATAAAAACCTTAAATCCGCAATGTATGAAAGTATTGTAACAATATCAGATACTTTATATGGAGATGTAAACGGAGATAATACAGTAACCGCTGAAGATGCATCTTTAGTTTTACAAAAAGCACTGGACTCAGGTTTTATTTTTCCTATAGAAATTGAAAAATAAATTATAAAAAATGGACTTTGGCATTAAAACTTAATAATTGTTAATGCCAAAGTCCATTTTTAAAACAAACTTTTCAAATTATAAATAGACTTCTTCCAAAACTATTCAATTACAGCAATTCCATAAGAATAAAATATTTTTTTAACTCTACTGAAATTGCTGCAAATTTCCGAAAAAGTCTATTATATCTTTATTAACTTTAAATTTATCATTTATACGCTATATCCTTTAATACCTCACCGGCAATAATAAGACCTACTGTTGACGGAACAAAAGCAACACTTCCCGGAACTTGACGACGTGTATTTTCCAACCCGTTTAATTCCTCACTTATAGACGGAGTTAAAGGCATTTCTTTTGAGTAAACTACTTTTAACTTCTTTACACCTCTTTTTTTTAATTCCTTTCGCATTACTTTAGCTAGTGGACACACAGATGTTTTATATATATCAGAAACCTCAAAATCCGTAGGATTAAGTTTATTTCCTGCACCCATAGAACTTATCACAGGTACTTTCGCCTTTTCTGAGTTAATAATAATTTCAATTTTACCTGTAACAGTATCAATAGCGTCAATGATGTAATCATATTGAGAAAAATCAAACTCTGATGCTGTATCAGGTGTATAAAAAACCTTGTATACATTAACATCAGCACTAGGGTTAATTTCAAGTATTCTTTCCTTTGCCGCATCTACTTTATATTTTCCAACAGTTTTTAATGTAGCAATAATCTGGCGGTTAATATTTGTAACGCTTACTTTGTCATTATCTATTAAATCAAGCGTTCCTATACCGCTTCTCGCAAGTGCCTCTACAGCATATCCGCCTACGCCTCCCACTCCAAAAACAGCAATTCTCGATTTTTGAAACTTTTTCATATTTTCACTTCCAAAAAGAAGTTCTGTTCTTGAAAATTGATTTAAGCTCATATTACCACCTATTCAATATAGTAAATATAAGATTCCTTACGTGGTTTAGCGTTTGGGACTTCTCCATCAGCATATCCCAAAACACATTGACCTATCCCCTCAAAATCTCCATTTACTCCAAATTCCTCAAGAAGTTTTTTACCCTCTTCTGTTTCAAAAACTTCCTTTGCCTGATGAATCCAACAGCTTCCTATACCAAGTTCATGTGCTGCAAGCATAAGATTTCCCATAACAAGACTGCCGTCATATACATGAGTATTAATATTTTTATCCGCAAGTACACTAATAACAACCGGAGCACCGTAAAAAGGGTCAACGCCAACTTCTTTTCCTTTTGCCTTTCTTACCATTTCAGATAACTTATCTCTTACTTCTTTATTAGTAATAGCAATCATTATCGGCGATTGTTTTCCCATTCCTGTAGCTGCGAAAGTACCTGCTTCAAGTATTTTATCAAGAATATCTTTAGGAATTATATCAGACTTATATTCTCTGATACTTCTTCTTGATAACATTTTTTCAATTACATCACTCATATCTAGTCCTCCAAAATACTAAAAATTCAGTTATATTTTTAAACCTTATCAAAAACAGAAAAATATATAAATATATACTGTTATTTTGCTAAAATTAATACTATAAATTGACATAAACATATATTTGATATTATTTCCAATTTGTATTTATTATATAATATTAAATCAAAAAAGGCAAGTATTTTGTTTATATTATAAAAATTTATGAAATTTATAAAGTTTTTATTTACTTTTTAAAAACTTTATGATACAATGAAACAAATGTTATATTTTTATAGAATTTTAATACAATACAAATTTATTCTTTACAAATTTGATTTTATTTATTATACTAGTTATAGTGTTTTAAAATTTTATAAAATTTAAATATTGTTGTACATAAAAAAGATATAACAATATACTTAAAAATGCTTATTAGTTATTATTCGAATATACTCTCTCCCCTTGAAAAAAGTATACAAACCCCTGTATACTTTTTTCTCTTTTCAAATTATTTTTAATTTTACAGAATTTTAAAAAACAAAATTTTAAAGATAAAATTGGTAAAATCCTCAAAAATTCCAAAAACAGAATATATCATTAAAATTTTTCAAAATTTATTTACACACCTTTATTTCTTTTCCAGCAATCTATAATTATTTTATATATTTCAAAAAGTGCTGTAACATCTGCAAAAGCTCTGTGAGCGTTATTTAACTCAATTCCAAAGCTTTCGGCAATATATCCAAGACTGTTTCTTACAAGATTAAGATATTTTCTGCTTAAATAAAGCGTATCTACAGCCGGATTTTTACATTCCATATCCATTCTGCTTAAACTGCATATAAGAAATCCCATATCAAACTTAGCATTATGTGCCACAAGAGTAAAATCCTCAATAAAATTCATAAATTCCGGTAAAACCTCGTCAATCGTTCTTTTTGAGCATACCATTTCATCCGTTATATGAACTTTATCTGAAATAAAAGGCGGAATAGGTATTTGTGGATTAACAAGCTCATTAAACTCTCCAACAATTTCACCATTTACTACTTTAATAGCCCCCATCTCAATAATTCTGTCATTATAAGGACTTAATCCTGTTGTTTCCAAATCAAAAATAACATATTTATCAACAACCGGTTCCCATATTTTTTTATATTCTATTTCCTGATTCTCCTTTGTTTTTTTGGGATTGTAATTATAAAACTCATTTTTATTAACATCTGATTTTTTAACAAGAAAATTTATATAATTATGCATAATTAAAAACTCCTAAAAAGACCAATAACTTTTCCTAAAATAGAAACATCATTTAATATAATTGGTTCAAACGCCTCATTTTCAGGTTGAAGACGCACATGTCCGTCCTCAACAAAAAAACGTTTGCAAGTAGCGGTATCTTCTATAAGCGCAATGACAATATCACCGTTTGCCGCGAAAGATTGTTTGTTTATAATAACAAGGTCTTTATTAAAAATTCCCGCACCAATCATACTGTCACCTTTTATTCTTAACATAAAGGTTTCATTATTTTTAAGATATTCAACAGGAACGGGAAAGTGTCCCTCTATATTGCTTTCAGCGAGAATAGGTTCTCCTGCCGTAACTTCTCCTATAATCGGTACCTGAGCGATTTCTTTTTCAGGCGTATAAAAATTAGTTTCCAAAACCTCAATATACCTTGTTTTCGCTTTTGACCGTGAAATATATCCTTTTTTCTCAAGATTTTTAAGATTAAGATGCACTGATGAAGTTGAAGAAAGACCTGCCACTTCGCCTATTTCTCTTATAGATGGAGGAATACCTTTTGTCTTAATTTCCTGCTTTATAAAATCAAAAATAATTTGCTGTCTTTTTGTAAGCTTCTCCATAAAATCACTCCTAAACCAGTTTTAGAAAATAAATATATAGAAATTTTTATATATTTATTTAAAAAGCTTATAAAATAATAATTTAACAAATTCATCAAACATATCCGATAAATTAATAATAGACTTCTTTTGAAACTTTACACTTACACAGATATCGACAAAAAAAATATTTAATTCAATGCTTCTTAACGCTTTAGGCGTTTAAAAAGCAAAACGTCTTTCGCTGAAACATTGAATGAAATATTTTTTGTTGGATTAATATAATTTCATAGTTTCAAAACAAGTCTAATAACGATTGATAAAATATTTTTTATCAGAGAAAACCTGATTTTTACCTGACCTTTTCGAGTATTTAAAAAATCAGTTAAAGACAGGCATAAAAAGATTTATCAATCAGTGTTATGAAAGTTATTAAACATACCTGTTATTACATCAATCCGCAAATTTTCAGAACAAAACAATAAAATAACTAATTAAATATATCAAATCTTATTAAAACTCATTTGTTCATTATTTTATTGTTTTGCTATAAGTTGTAAAATATAATATTCTGTAGTTTATGGTTATATTATATCATAAATTCCGAAAATGTAAAGCATTATGCAAATATTTGTTCTATTTTTTTATACAATTTTTGTTGATTTTATTTTTTACTTAGTGTTATTATGTAATTATAAAAATATAACCAACCTCAAAATTGTTTTATTATTTCGCACTAAAAATTTTAGGAGTTGCCATAAGAAGGGAGATGTTAGGAAATGGGTATTTCATGTACATCAGAAAACAGAACATTAATAGTAAAAATAACCGGTGAAATAGACCATTATTCAGCAAATGATATAAAAAACAAAACCGATAAAGAATATAAACGTTTAAACAGTAAAAATATTTTATTTGATTTAAGCAATGTAACATTTATGGATAGTTCCGGAATAGGTGTAATAATGGGAAGATATAAAAACGCTGCAGCTAACGGCGGAAAAGTTGCCGCCGTATCAATAAACGAAAACATAAAAAAAATATTTGAATTATCGGGACTTTTTAAAATAATAAAGTACTATGAAAATCCTGAAAAAGCGTTAAAAGAGTTTTCTTTCGGGAGGTAAAAACAATGAATTATAATAATGAAATGATGATGAAATTCAAAGGAATCCCCGAAAATGAAAGATTTGCGAGAGCAAGCACAGCCATTTTTATTTCACCTCTAAATCCAACACTAAGCGAGCTTAATGATATAAAAACAGCTGTATCAGAAGCCGTAACAAACGCTATAATCCACGGCTATGAAAATAATCCCGGTGAAGTTTTTATGGGATGTACTATAAAATCAAATACAGTTTACATAAAAATAGAGGATAAAGGCAAAGGAATAGAAAATATAGAAAAAGCAATGTCTCCATTATATACAACAAAACCCGATTTAGGGCGTTCGGGACTTGGGTTTACAGTTATGGAATCATTTATGGACAAGATAAACGTATCTTCAGAAATAGGCAAAGGGACAATAGTAGAAATGACAAAAACAATACAAAATGAATCTACATAGTGACATACGGTATTAAATATGAATACTACTATCGAACTCATAAAGCTTGCCCAACAAGGAAATGAAGATGCGAAAAAACAGCTTATAGAAGAAAATTCAGGTCTTGTATGGAGTATAGTAAAACGATTTTCAAACAGAGGTTATGAATCAGAAGATCTTTTTCAAATTGGTTCAATAGGGCTTATAAAATGTATAAACAAATTTGATTTTTCTTTTAACGTAAAATTTTCAACCTATGCTGTTCCAATGATACTCGGTGAAATAAAACGTTTCCTGCGAGACGATGGTCCAATAAAAGTATCCCGTTCTCTAAAAGACCTTGCCTCAAAAGCAAAACAGCTTGAAGAAACAATTACAAAAAAAACAGGCAAAAGCCCAACAATAAATTTCATTGCGGAAAATCTTAATACTACTGTAGATGAACTTGTTATTGCCCTTGACTCAAATAAAGAAATAGAGTCTATATACAGCACAGTATACCAAAACGATGGAAACCCCATTTATTTAATTGATAAGCTCAATACAGAAAAAAACTCCGATGAAAAAATAATTAACAATATACTGCTTAAACAGCTTATAGAAAACCTTCCTGAAAGAGACAAAGAAATAATAAAACTTCGTTATTTTGAGGATAAGACTCAATCTGAGGTAGCAAAAAAAGTAGGACTTTCACAAGTACAAATTTCAAGAATAGAAAAAAAACTTTTGTCATATTTCAGAAACGAATTATAGTTTTTAATAAATTTTCAAAAAATATCCGTCAAATTTCAAAAAATATGTTATAGTGAAATAATATAAACATGTTCAATAATCTGCCTGATACCGATTAACAAAAAAATCTTTTGTCAATCGGTATCACTTTATATTATTGAGCAATTCTAATCTTTAATATACCAAAGAAGTATTTTGCTGCTCTTTTCCCTAAAAATCTATCTATTCATTTCACTTTCATTTCCGGTACTTTTATGAGACTTAATAATACTTTCAATTTCCTCAAGACTGCTTGCCGGCATATCTCCATAAATTGTGTTTTTAACGGCACTCATAGCATTTCCAAACTCAAGAGCTTTCTGAACATCGCTGTATTTCAAAATTCCAAAAAGCGCGCCAGCAACATAAGCATCGCCGCTTCCTATTCTGTCAACAACCTCAATATTTTCATAAGGAGGCTCTTCATAAAATTTTCCGTCAAAATATATAATTGAGCCAAAATTGTGACGTGTAGGACTTACTACTCCTCTTTTGGTTGTAAGAACAATTTTACAGTTGTATTCTTCAGTATAGCTTTTCATAATCTCCTGCAAAGTTCCTTTTTTCTGCATCATTTTTCTTGATGTTTCTTCAGAAACAAATAAAATGTCAACATAAGGCAAAATACTCTTTATAGTGTTTCTCGCTTCTTCCTCACTCCATAGACTTGCCCGATAATTTACATCAAAAGAAACAGCGGCTCCCGACGCTTTAAATTTTTTAACAAGCTCAATAGCTGTTTTTCTCAAGTTTTCATTTAAAGCAAGAGTAATTCCACTTACATGAAAAATTCTTGTCTTATTATAAATTTCAGGATTAATTTCGTCTAATGATAATGTTGTCATTGAAGAACGAGCTCTGTCATAAACCACAGATGATTTTCTCGGATAAGCTCCACTTTCATAATAGTATATTCCAAGCCTTTTTTCTTCCGTATCATCATAAACAATATAATCATCGCTTACATTTCCGTATCTTATTTTATATTTAATAAAACGACCTATTTTATTATCAGGAAGCTTAGTGATAATTGCTGAACGCACTCCCAAAAAAGCCGCTCCCGATGCCACATTAAGCTCCGAACCTCCAGCGTTTTTCTCAAATACCTGCCCCTGAGAGATTTTTTCTTTATCAGGAGGAGACAGCCTAAGCATAACTTCGCCAAAACTTATTAAATCAAATTTTTTCTTATCCTGAATAAAATCCATAATTAAAACCTTCCTTTCTTTATAATATAAATTATATTATATCAAAACAATAAAATAATTAGACTGCATTACTTCAATTCAAAAAAACACAGGAAAAAACATTTTATTCAACACCTTTTTCTTAAATTACCGGAATTACTATATTTTATTATTTTGCTATAAAATTTTTAAAAATTGCTGTAAACAAATTTATTATTTGTATAGACGTTGATTAATTACCACTATCTCTGCATCGAGTACAGTCACTGTAAGTGGCATATACCATTTGTGCGAGTGTGCATCCACCGAATATATAATTATAATTTCTACTGCGGAAAGCCTACTTTCTTTTTAACCTTTCTCAAAGTTTTATTAGCGATATAATTTGCTTTTCCCGCACCGTCTTTTATTACAGAATCAATATACTCCTTGTCCATTGACAGTTCTTTATATTTTTCCTGAATAGGTTTAATCTCCTTTATAATCGCTTCCGCAACCGCCTCTTTAAATTCCCCATATCCGAAGCCTTTAAATTCCTTTTCCGAATCCCCTGCGCTTTTTCCAGTAACAGCGGCATAAATATTTAAAAGATTACTTATTCCAGGCTTATCCTCACCATATCTTATTTCATTGTCCGAATCTGTCACACTTCTCTTTATTTTATTTCTTATTAAATTTATATCATCTAAAAGATAAATAACATTATTATCATTATCACTTTCTGACTTAGACATCTTCTTTTCAGGGTTCTGAAGACCCATAATTCTGGCCCCTGTTTTAGGAATAAAGCCTTCCGGAATTTTAAACACATCTCCGTAAATATTATTAAATCTCTCAGCTATATCCCTGCATATCTCAAGATGCTGACGCTGGTCTTCCCCCACAGGAACAACATCTGTCTGATAAAGCAGAATATCTGCCGCCATAAGTACAGGATATGTGAAAAGACCAGCATTTATGTTTTCAGAATGTTTTAAGGATTTTTCTTTAAACTGAGTCATTCTGTTAAGTTCACCCATATAAGTAAAACAATTAAGAATCCACGCAAGTTCAGCGTGAGCTGGTACGTCTGACTGATAATAAATAATATTTTTTTCAGGGTCAAGACCTATTGCTATAAAAAGCGTTAGTAAATCTCTTGTTTTTTTTCTTAAATTAGCGGACTCTTGCCTTACGGTAATAGCGTGCATATTGGCGATACTAAAAATACAGTCAAAATCGTTTTTAAGATTTTTCCAGTTTTTAAGAGCTCCCAAATAATTTCCAAGAGAAGGATACCCTGAAGGCTGCATTGCGCTGTAAATAATTTTCTTTTTTTCCTCTGACATAAAAATACTTCACTCCTAAATAAAAATTAAAAAAACATTATTGTACTCAAAAATAAACTATAAACGTTTATAAGACCTGTTATAAACCATCATAACACCGTTTAACAAATCTTTTTTTCTCCTGTATTGTCTTATTAGACCTGTTCGATAACCTACCCAATACCGCTTGGCACACATTTAAATTTCTTGCCCAGCGCCATTGCTCAGCTTCCCGAACAGGTCTATTTTATACTTTGCGTTATTTTCATAATAATATCATTGTCTTTTTCCTTATCAAAAGTATTGTCTTTACCGCTTATAATAATACAGTCTCCGTCAATAAATATATTTTTTCCAAAGACATCGGCAAAAGAATCAAGTGACAAATATGAATACTCGTTTAAAATTTTAAAAGCGTCAGGCATTATAAAATGGTCTTTTTTATTGTTAGTATCTACATATACATTATCGCTTTTACTTGAAAATACTGCCTCTCTTTGGTTGTATTTAATCGTAATCTCCTTACGTTCACTATTCCATACCGTTTCACCGCCAAAAACAGACGAAATCATTTTTACAGGAATATAATTAATGCCATTTTCAGAAACAGGTACAATTTCATTGTTATTTTCGTCTATAGAAATTAACTTTGAATTAAAATAAACTGTTTCATTATTATTTTTAAATGCATATACATTTCTCAGCTTTAATCTTTCAAGCAACTCGCCTATAAGACCTTTATCGTTCTTACTGTCAAAAACAGTTTCGCCATCGCTTAAAATAACAATATCACCATCAAAGAAAACATTTTTTCCAAACTCTTCTGCGACATCTCGCAACGGCACATATACATTATCATCAACAATCATAATACTATTTTGAATAATTTTTTCATTTTCGTCAATGTTATCAATAACTTTCATTTCTCTATCTTTTTCTTTAAGTATAACAGCTTTATTATTATACCGCAAAACAAGCTCTTTTAATTCCTCATTCCATGAAACCTCTCCTTTAAAAACATTTGAAAATACATCAGCCGGAACAAAAACCTCATTATTGATAACTTTTGTAATAATTGTTTCATCTTTAGGGTCAATAGAAAATAGTTTATCATTTAAAAGTACTGATGAGCTTCCGACCTTTAACGCGACAGAATCTCTCATTTTGTCAGGCTTTGAAACACTTACCTCAACAGTTTGGTTATATGACTCCTCATTATTTTCAGTATCATTAAGCTGAACAAAAAACACAATACATAAAACAACAAAATAAGCGATTATAATATTTATTACAAGCTTATTCCTCATAAAGCAAGCCTCCCGGTTAAATTCAATTATAGCAATTCACAAAAATTGGTGGCAGCAAGACGGCAAAATATTTTTTAATTAATCTTATTAGACCTGTTCTATCACGAAAATCAATTTTTAAAAACCGTGGATACTGCCCACACCCTAAACTTTATAACGCAAAGCGTACACTTTGCTAAGTTTTTTTAAATTTAATCTAAAAAATTTATACAATTTATCAAATGAGAAAAAATCTTTCTTTAAAATTACAAAAACTAATTTCCGTGTTTTTAAACAAGTCTAGTATAAAGCTACCGTTATTTTGTTAATTTTCCATAAACCTGTTCAAATATAAAATCAGGTAAAAACGGAAATCTCTGAAACTATACAATTTCATAAATCCAAACTATAAATACATATTTTTTAATGTTTTTTCAGAGATTTCCATAATTCTGAAAATTACTGTTATAAAACCATTACTCAAGATAAGGTGTAGGGTCTACAGCTATTCCGTTTTTCCTTACCTCAAAATGAACATGAACGCCTGTCGAATACCCTGTAGTTCCGGCTTTTGCGATAACCTGACCTCGGCTTACCTCATCGCCGGCATTAACGGTAAGACTTGAATTATGAGCGTACAACGTACTCGTTCCATCACCATGGTCAACAATAACTGTATTTCCATACCCACTTTTAACTCCCGCGAAAATAACCGTGCCACCCGCGGCGGAAACCACGTCTGTATTTAAAGTCGCTTTTAAATCAACACCTTTATGTACTTCTTCTTTTCCGCTTATTGGATTTGTTCTTTTTCCATAGGCCTCATTAGGAGCTGTCCCGCTATATGCCGGAACAGGATGCGCCATTTTACTTCCGCTTGATGAAAA
Source organism: uncultured Clostridia bacterium (assembly GCA_949948985.1). GTDB lineage: Bacteria > Bacillota > Clostridia > Lachnospirales > CAG-274 > MGBC114079. Next base: position 49,191 of record CATLIG010000007.1, read on the forward strand.
ATCAGAACTTGACGGAGCCGGAACAGTAACAGTATTATTATTGCTTGTCTGACTTTGAGCGTTATTTGAACCTCCGCTTTCCGTCTTTGAAGAATTATCATTTGAAATATTCGTTCTGGCTCTGGCAGCGGCGGCTGCTGCTTCTCTTTTTCTTCTTTCGGCGGCGGCTCTTTCGGCGGCGGCTTTTTTCTGAGCGTTAAGCCTTGCTTGTTCTTTTTTTATAAGCTCCGCAATTTCCTTGTCAGCGTCCTCCAAATCCTGAAGCTGCTGAATATATTTCTTTTCATCTTCTGAAAGTTTTTTAAATAATTCTTGTTTTTCCTCAAGTCTTTTGTCAAGAATCTTCCTTTTTTCCTCTTCTTCCTTTGAAAGTTTTTCAATTTCCTCTTTTTTAATCTTTATATTTTCAATAGCCTCTGAGATTTTTCTTTCTGTTTCCTCATACTGAGCAATAATATTTTGGTCAAACTCAATAATCTTATCAGCATACTCTACACGCCTTAAAAAATCTGAAAAATCCTCTGATTCCAAAATAATTTCCAAATATCCTTCCGTGCCGTTTTCATACATAATACGTATACGCTCACGAAAAAGGTCAATCTGACTTTCTTTGTCAGCATTCGCTTTCTTCAAATCATCTTCGTTTTTTGCTAAACTTTCTTTGGTCTCATCAAGCTTTTCATTAAGCGAGTTAATTTCTCTCATAACTTCCATAAGCTGATTGTCAATACGTTCAACTTCTTTAAGAACATCACTTTTTTCTTTCTTTGTGCTGTCAAGAGATATTTGGGTTTTTTCACTCTGAGATTTAATGCTGTCACGCTCATTCTGAAGCTGTGAAACGCTTTTTTCACCGTATACCGGCATATTAAGCGAAAAACACATTGACATAAAAAAAGCAAAAATAACTTTTTTACCAACAAAATTTTTCAATTTTTACAGTCCTTTCAATAAAAATTAAACATCAAGATGCTTTCTGACAGAAGTAATACTTCCAATTACGCCAAGACCTCCGCCAAGAATTACAGCTATTGGAACAATAAATGAAAATACCTCCACACTAGGACTAAACTCAAAAAGCCTTTTCAGGAGAGAAAACTCGTTATACATAGCTCCTATAATCTCATCATAAGAAATCCAGCTTATAATACATGGAATAACAGAGCCTATTATTCCAATAAGGAGTCCCTCAACAATAAAAGGCCCTCTTATAAATCTATCTGTAGCGCCGACATATTTCATTATACTTATCTCGTTTTTTCTTAAAAGCACAGTAAGCTTTATAGTATTTATAATAATTCCGGTAGCTATAATTCCCATAACAAGTATAAGTATAATACTAATAATTCTTATTGTATTTTTTATCGTTGAAAGTGAATCGGCAAGAGACTGAGAAGCCTGAATTTTATATATGCCTTTATATTTATAATCTTCAGCTCCGATAACACTCATTTCCGCCTTTTTATATTCCTCAAGAGAAATACCGCTGGCGTCTTTTGAGGAATCAGAAATACTTGAGTTTTCCGTTTCCTCTGATGTGTTTTCAGACGTTTCTGTTCTATCAGCGTTTTCTGATTTACCAACGTTTTCTGTCTTAAAATTTTCCTCTACAGATTTTGAAACAATTTCTTCCTCATAGCTTTTTTGAATCACCTCTGCCGCGGCAATAACATCTCTTTGATTTTCCGAGCTGTCAATCATAAGTACAAATGAGCGTGGAAGAGGATTATCTTTTTCAAGCCCCTCCCAAAGCTTTGAGTCGCTGCTTGCCAAAGAACCTTTGCCTTCTTCCAAAGCCATTTCTTTTGATATGTATCTAACCTCAGAAACATGAGAAATTTCCTTGAATTTCTGCTCAAGCATAGAAACGTCCCTATCAGGCACACTGTCCTTAATATATACATTAACTCCTATCTTTGACTCAAACTGATTAATAACATAACTTATATTTTCAACGATACATAGAGAAATAATAAGTATAAAAATACATGCCATAACTGTAATAATTGCCGCGAGAGACATAAGCCTGTTTTTAAGAATGCCTGAAACTCCTTGTCTTATATGATATTTTAAAGTTCTAAATTTCATCGCTGTACCCGCCCTCTTTTACATCTCTTAATACAACACCTTTTTTAAGAGAAATTACCCTTTTCTGCATAGCGTCGACTATTTCTTTAGCGTGGGTAGCCACAATAACGGTAGTTCCTCTCGTATTAATATCTTTAAGAAGATTTATAATTTCCCACGCCGTATCCGGGTCAAGATTACCCGTAGGCTCATCCGCGAGTAAAATAGGCGGCTTATTAATAATAGCCCTGGCGAGGGCGACTCTCTGCTGCTCTCCTCCTGAGAGCTGATTTGGATAAGCTCTCGCCTTTCTGCTTAACCCTACCATTGAAATAACCGCCGGAACATTTCTGCGTATTTCTCTCGGTGTAGCCTCAACAACTTGCATAGCAAAAGCTATATTTTCATAAACCGTTTTACTGGGAAGCAGTCTGAAGTCCTGAAACACAACTCCCATTTTTCTTCTGAGAAAAGGTATTTCCTTTCTTGTAATATCGGCAATATCCTCTCCGTCAATTAAAATTTTTCCGGAAGTCGGGTCAACCTCTTTAAGAAGCATTTTTAAAAAAGTTGATTTTCCTGAACCGCTAGAGCCCACAATAAAAACAAACTCACCCTTTTCAATATCAACAGATACATTTTTCAATGCCTGAGAGCCGTTTTCATATATTTTAGTAACATTATGTAAATTTATCAATATAATTATCCTTTCTATAGCGAAGCAATAAAAAAATACACAATCAAACCTTGATAAATAAAATATATATAAATTCTTTTATTACCCCACGCTGAAAATTTTGCGAATTGCTATAATTGTTTTTAATACATATAATTATCTTTATAATTCATATACTTGCTTACCATAAGCATAATTTTAAAAATAATAGCGTCATCAAAATTACGAAGGTCAAGACCTGTCATTTTTTGCAGCTTGTCAAGTCTATATACAAGAGTATTTCTGTGTATATAAAGCTGCCTTGATGTTTCAGAAACATTAAGATTGTTTTCAAAAAATTTATTTACAGTAACAAGCGTTTCTTCATCAAACTGTTCCATTGAAAGACCATGAAGTACCTCGTTAATAAACATTCTGCAAAGAGGAGTCGGAAGCTGATAAATAAGTCTGCCGATTCCAAGCTGTTCATAATTAACAATACTTTTGCTTTCCTCAAAAATTTTGCCAACTTCAAGAGCCATTTTAGCCTCTTTGTAGGAAGATGAAATATTTTTAAGGTCAAAAACAACCGTTCCTATTGCTATATAAACATTGCTCATAGCCTCTGACGTAAGGGTATCATAAATAGTTTTCGAAATATTCTGAATTTCTTCTTTTTCTTCATCTTCCTCTTTTTCTTTAAGTTCTTTAACAAGTATAATACTTTTCTCATCAACCGCCGTAACAAAATCCTTGCCTTTAGCCGGGAAAATATTTCTCACAATTTCGACAACATTTAAATCCTTATCAATCTCAGTTTCAATAAGAAAAACAATTCTTCTCACATTATTCTCAATATGTAATTTTTTAGCTCTGCTGTATATATCCACAAGCAACAAATTGTCAAGCAGTAAATTTTTTATAAAATTATCTCTGTCATATCTTTCTTTATACGCCACAAGAAGACTTTGAATTTGAAAAGCTGTTATTTTACCTATTCTGTATGTTTCATCATCTTCTCCTTTTGTAAGAACGACATACTCCGTATTTCCGCTGTCAAAAACCTTAAAATAATGATATCCCTGAACAAGCTGAGTTTCAGCGGGACTAGCTATAAAAAGTTCTATTCTGTCAATAGTTGAGTTCAATAAATCTTCTTCTGTTGTAGCGATAATCTTTCCTTCTCTTTCAGCGATACTAAACTCTCTGCGTGTAATATTTTTTAAACCATCAATGGTATTTTGTAAAATCTGATTAGAAATCATAATGTCACTCCTTTTAATCTTCTGGAAAAACAATTTTCATAACGCTTTTATAAATACATTCAATAAACGTCAATTTGTAGCAACTTATAAAATCAACAAGTTTAAACAATAAAATAATTTATCGAGTTTAAACATAATTTTATTATTTTGCTATAACTCAAAACAATAAATAATTTCACCAAGTCAGAAATCAGACATAAATTTAATTTCAACTAAAAATACGGCCATTAAAAATTTAATAAAATTAAAATTATTTTTTAAATTGAAATTTAGTGTAAAATCCGTTTTTAACAAACTAAAAACATATTTTTTGTAATAGACCTGCCATAATTGATTTTTACTCTGTTAAAACAGCATTTCTCTCACCCTGTCATTACTTTATTGTTTTGATATAAATTACACTTATTTATATTGTACAACAAATTTAAAAAAAATAAAAGCCTATTCTGTAAAATACACTAAAATTTTTTTGTGTTTTACAGTAATTCCGGCATGTACCAATTAGCAGAATTTTTATTACAAACCAACAACAGGATTTCTTAATATATCAGTTCTATTAAAATTTATTTGTTCATCATTTTATTTGTTCGCTATATTGTAGAAAAAATATTTTATTCAAAATTTTAGCATAAGACGTTTTTTCTTTTCTCAGTCTGTTCCGGAATTGCCGTAAAATTAAAAACCTTGTGCTTTTTTATAATAAAATGACTTTATTATAAACTACTTTTATGATATAATGAATATAAATTTGTTATATCCACTTTTTACAAGGAGGCATAAACTATGGAAGACAAAAAAAACTATGTTAAAGTAATAATAGATAGTACTGTATATACGCTTGTCGGTGTGGAAAGTGAAAAGTATATTCAATCAGTTGCGGAATACATAAACGAAAAAATAAATGAGTTAAATAAAGGCACATTAAATCAGGTAGGATTAAATAAAGCATCTTTAATTGTAACTCTTAATATAGCAGACGACTATTTCAAAGAAAAAGAAAAAAATAAAATCCTTGAGGAAAAAACACTAAAAGCGGATAATAAATCTCAAATAAATAATGATTTTTTAATAAAAAAAGATAAAGAAATAGACCAAATGAAAGAAGAACGTCAATCTTTGGAAATAAAGATAAATTCATTGACCTCAAAACTTAATGAATTTAAAAATAAATTTGAAAAATCACAAAAAGAGTTATCTCAGACTAAAGAAAACTTTAAAACTTTAGAAGAAGAAACAGAAAAATCAAAAATAAATTTCGACCTTATAAATGTAGAACTCTCTCAAACTAAATCTAAGCTGCAAGATTCCGAAAATGAGCTCTCTCAGACTAAGTCCAAGCTGCAAGATTCTGAAAACGAGCTCTCTCAGACTAAGTCCAAGCTGCAAGATTCTGAAAACGAGCTCTCTCAGACTAAGTCTAAGCTGCAAGATTCCGAAAACGAGCTCTCTCAGACTAAGTCTAAGCTGCAAGATTTTGAAAATGAGCTCTCTCAGACTAAGTCCAAGCTACAAGATTCCGAAAACGAACTCTCTCAGACTAAATCCAAGCTGCAAGACTTCGAAAATGAGTTTCCTCAAACTAAATCCAGTATTGAAGCCTTTAAAAATGAGCTCTCTCAGACTAAATCCAAGCTGCAAGATTCCGAAAATGAACTCTCTCAGACTAAATCCAAGCTGCAAGGTTCCGAAAACGAGCTCTCTCAGACTAAATCCAAGCTGCAAGATTCCGAAAATGAGCTCTCTCAGACTAAGTCTAAGTTGCAAGATTCCGAAAACGAGCTCTCTCAGACTAAGTCTAAGCTGCAAGATTCCGAAAACGAGCTCTCTCAGACTAAATCCAAGCTGCAAGATTTCGAAAATGAGTTTCCTCAAACTAAATCCAGTATTGAAGCCTTTAAAAATGAGCTCTCTCAGACTAAATCCAAGCTGCAAGATTCCGAAAACGAGCTCTCTCAGACTAAGTCCAAGCTGCAAGATTCTGAAAATGAGCTCTCTCAAACCAAATCCAAGCTGCAAAATTCCGAAAACGAGCTCTCCCAGACTAAATCCAAGCTGCAAGATTCTGAAAATGAGCTCTCTCAGATTAAATCAGAATTAAAAACTACCAAAAACGAATTAATAACCGCTAAAAATGAATTAGCCGATTTTATAGACAACTTTGACAATAATAAATAATATATCTGTTTAGATTTTAAAACATTTTAAAATGAAATAAGGTGATATTTTGAAAATAAACACTCCGCCTGAACTGCTTTCCCCCGCCGGTACAAAGGAAAGTGTATACTCCGCTGTAAATAATGGATGTAATGCGGTTTATCTTGGAGGTAAAAAATTCAGTGCCAGAAAATATGCTGCAAACTTTTCCGATGACGAGCTTATTGAGATAATAGATTTTTGTCATATAAGAAATGTAAAAGTTTTTATAACCATTAATACTCTTTATAAGAATTCAGAAATAAACGAGCTTCTTGAATTTGTTTCAAAAATGTTCTATGCTGGAGCTGATGCCTTTATAATACAGGATTTAGGAATATTTAGTATTTTAAAATCAAGTTTCCCTTCAATAAAACTTCACGCCAGTACACAAATGACAGCGCATAATATCGATACTGTAAATTTTTTGGACAAGCTCGGTTTTTCAAGAATTGTGTTAAGCCGTGAACTTTCACTTGATGAAATATCTGACATATGTGAAAAAACTTCTTCAGAAATAGAGGTTTTTATTCATGGAGCACTATGTGTAAGCTATTCAGGAAGATGCCTTATGAGCAGCTTTATAGGCGACAGAAGCGGAAACAGAGGTCAATGCGCTCAGCCATGCCGTTTAAAGTATTCTCTTTATAAGGATAATATGAAAATTAAAGAAGATTACCTTTTAAGTCCAAAAGACATAATGACATTAAATTTAATTGATAGCCTCGTTAAATGTGGTATAAGCTCTTTTAAAATTGAAGGGCGGATGAAAAGTCCCGAATACGTTGCGCAAGTTACAAAAATATACAGAAAATACATTGACTTTTCTATAGAAAATAATTTCAGCAATTATTCAGATGAAGATATAAAAAATTTAACTCAGATATTCAACCGAGGAGGAAGCTTTTCAACCGGATATATGAAAAACTGGGCCGGAACGGAAATGATAAGTCCATCTCCCAAAAGCAGCGGAATAAAAATAGGAATTGTAAAAAGCTACAACAGAGAATCAGAAAAAGCCATAATATATCTTTACGATAACATAGTTCCAGGCGACGGAATAGAAATATGGACAAATACTGAACCTCACGTTGGTGCGGGAATTTCAAAAACCGCAAAAAAAAATGATACAATATCATTAAAAATAAAAGGCAATATAAAAAAAGGAAACTATGTATATAAATCCTTTGATAAAATATTAAATGATGAACTAAAAAAAGAATATAAAAAAGACGTAAGAAAAACTGAGATTTACGCCTATGTAACAGCAAAAACAAATATGCCGTTAAAATTAAAACTATGTTTTAATAATATAACCGTTGAAACAAGCGGAGCTATTGTCAGTCCCGCCGAAAAAACTCCCATAACAAAAGAAGAACTTGTAAAACGTCTTTCCAAAACAGGAAACACGCCATATAAATTAAATTTTAAAAAGATAGTCTGTGATGACAATATTTATATACCCATAAGCAATATAAATTCATTAAAAAGAGAATCTCTTTTATCTCTTGAGAAAGAAATAATCATTCAGTATAAAAAAGAAAATATAGATGTGGTATACTTTCCCAAAAAGCAAATTCTTCCTGAAAACAAATATATAACTGTTCATCTTAACACAGAAGAACAATTCTATTGCGCTTTAAATCACAATATAAAAAGAATTTACTTTGAGTTTAACGACATACTAATTAAAAATTATAAAACATATATAGAGCTTTCTCATAAAAATAATATAGAGTTTTTTATTTGTTTTCCAAAAATATACAGAAAACCATTTTTTAAATCATTTAAACAAGCACTTAAATCTTTTGAGGAAAGTGATGCCGATGGTTACCTTTTAAGAAATTTAAGCAATATAAAAACAAAAAAGAAGCTTGCCGCCGACTACACGCTCAATATATTCAACAGCGCAAGCGTCTCTTTCGCTCTGTCTTGTTTTGATGAGATTACTCTTTCACCTGAACTTACACTGTCAGAACTTAAAGAAACAGCGATGGATAATACTGAAATTTTTGTATACGGCAAGCTTACATTAATGACTACACATCAATGTCCTGCCGGTCTTTATGACGCTGAAAAAAAATCGGGTCAATTCTGTTCTTTAAAAGGCAATAAACACAATTATTATTTAAAAGACCGTTTAGGTGTTTGCTTTCCCATACAAACAGACTGTATTTCCTGTACCTCATATATATTAAGCAGCGCACCTATATGCCTTTTAGACAGATTTAATGAAATAACACCTATCCCCGCTAAATATTTTAGAATTACCCTTACCAATGAAAATGTTAAAATAAGTGACGATATACTTTATTCTCATATAAAACTTTTATCAGGAAAAAAAACTGACTCCCGTATAAAAGATACAATAGCAAATATAAAAGAAAACGGATTTACGGAAGGTCACTTTTTTAAAAGAGTTTTATAAAAATAATAGACTTCTTTTGAAACTGTGTCATCACAGCAATTCCAAAAAAAAGAAAAAATATTTTTTCAACGTTTCATAGAAAGTCATTTTGATTTTTAAATACCGAAAGCGTTAAAAATTATTGAATAAAATACCTTTTTCCAACCTCTCCGGAATTGCTGTAAAGTTTCAGAAGAAATCTGATAACTGATTTATAGAAAACATAATATAACAGTAGTCGGTTAGAGAAATTATTTTTAAAGCATTTGATTGTTTCTCACCCGTTTTTATAAAATGTTATAATGGTATAAAAAATAATTTTACAAAAAAATCCGCGACTCACTGCAATCAGCGTTTTTTAGATTTTCGGAGTGATTTTTATGTATGAACTCATAATACTTTTAAGTAAATATTTATTTTTGTTTTATATGATATTTTTCATATGGCAAAATATAAAAATGATTTTAACCAAAAAAGAAATATTCCATTTTAATCAAAAAAAATGTGTATTCCATCAATATATAATACTTATACTTTTTCATATAAACGCGTTCCTTATATTAGCTTTTGACAGCGAAACCACTTCTTTTGAACCAGAAACAATGCTTGTATGTCTTTTTGGAATAATTTTATTTACAATAGCCAATATGGTTTTAAGGCTGACTTATCCAAACTCTGACAGACTAATATGGAACAGTATATTATTTTTATGCGATATGGGACTTGTTATGTTACAAAGATTAAAACCCGAACTTGCGCAAAGACAGTTATTGTGGTTATTTTCAGGATTTTTAATAGTATTTTTAATGCCATTTGCTCTTAATTTTATAAAAGATTTGTCAAAACTTAAATATTTATGCCTTTTACTTTCAATAACAATGCTATTAATGACATTTTTTTTCGGAGATACAGAAGGAGGAGCTAAAAACTGGCTTACAATAAAAAATCTGACATTTCAGCCCTCTGAAATCATAAAACTTCTTTTTATAATGTATCTTGTCGCTGAACTCGCAAAACCAAAACTGAAACTTATAAGCATAATAGTACCTACCTTTTTAAGCGGTGTTGTAATTCTTTTTCTAGTATTTCAAAAAGACCTTGGCAGTGCATTAATATTTTTTATAACATATATGGTTGTAATATATATCACAACTTCCAGCAACCTGATTTTACTTTTAGGTATTTTAACGTCAGCGGTAAGCTCTTTCGCCGCGTATAAAATCTTTGACCATATAAAAATAAGAGTCGCAACATGGATAAATCCGTGGCAAGACATAAATAACAGCGGCTATCAAATAACGCAGTCCCTTTTTGCTATTGGAACCTATGGTTTTTTCGGTTCTGGATTAAAAAAGGGACTTCCTACAGCAATACCTATTGTAGAACGTGATTTTATATTTTCAGCTATATGCGAGGAATTCGGGATTATTTTTGCAATAGGTATAATTTTAATATTTATCACAATTTTTTATTCCTGTATAAAAATAGCCCTCGTATCAAGAAACAGATATTTAAGCGTACTTGTATCCGCTCTTACCTGCCTTATGTGTTTCCAGACATTTTTAATTATAGGCGGAGTAATAAAATTAATACCTCTTACAGGCGTTACGCTTCCGTTTATGAGCTACGGCGGAACATCAATGATTATGTGTTTTATAATTTTTGGAATAATACAATGGATAAGTACTTTAAATGAACGCACGTACCAGTGTCAAAACAAAAAAAGACGGTGATAAAGATGAAAAAAAATATGAAGAGAGTATTCTTTTTTTATTCGCTTTTGTTTATTCTGATAATAGCACATTTGCTGTATCTTATAATATTTGAGAAAGAAACCTCAATAAACTCATATAATCCTCGGTTAAATATGATTGACAACAGTATAAAAAGAGGTATAATATTTGACACAAATGGGACAACTCTTGCTGAAACTGTAACCTCCGGAGGAAGTATAAAACGTGAGTATTATTATCCTGAAGAATTTTGTCATATAATAGGCTATATGCCAAAAGGCAAATCAGGTTTGGAGGCAAAAAGCAATTTCACATTACAAGAGCTTGATAATGAACTTCTTCAAAGAGCAAACGCCATTTTTTCAGAAGAAAACATACCTAGAGGAAATAATATTTTCATTACAATAGACAGTAACCTTCAGCATTATATATATGAAAAACTCGGAAGGTCAAAAGGCGCTGTTGTTGTAATGGAGCCAAAAACAGGCAAAATATTATCAATGGTATCCTATCCGTCTTTTAATCCAATCGAAATAGAAAGAGATTGGGACAAATTAAAAGACGATGATAAAAACAGTCCTCTCTTAAACAGAGCTACTCAAGGACTATATCCGCCCGGTTCAACATTTAAAATATTAACAGCAGGAGCGGAAATAGAAACAAATCCCAATTACAGCGATTTTTCATATACCTGCAAAGGAGAAGATTTTTTTGACAGAAAAAAAATCCGGTGTTTTAACTCAACAGTTCACGGAAAAGTTGATATTTATAGTGCTTTAGAACATTCATGCAATACATTTTTTGCTACAATCGGACAAAAAATCGGAAGTAATATATTATCGCTGTATGCACAAAAAGCAATGTTCAACACTCCTCTTGAATTTACTCTTGAATATAATAAAAGCTCTTTCACGCTTTCCAATGACTCAAAACCAACAGAAGTAGTAGAAACAGCAATCGGTCAAGGAAAAACCCTTGTTTCTCCTCTTCATATGGCAATGATAACATCAGCCGTCGCTAATAAAGGTATAATGATGAAACCATATATAATAGACCGTATTGAATCTTATTCACGAGAACCTTTAAAAACAACTGTACCAACAGAAATGTCTGTTCTTTTTTCTGAGCAAACATCAATAAAGCTTACTGAAATGATGAAAAAAGTAGTCGACTCAGGAACCGGAGCGGAAGCTAAAATAAAAGGAATTACTATTGCCGGTAAAACAGGCACAGCCGAAACACCGTCAGGAGCGGACCACGCTTGGTTTACGGCATTCGCTCCTGCCGAAGACCCCAAAATCGCCGTAACCGTACTTCTTGAAAATGCCGGAAATGGTAGTGAAGCAATTCCTATCACACGAGATATCATCGAATATATTTTGAAATAAAAGATTTTTATTTGAATTTCCTTAAAAAAAGTCCGTATCTGTCTTTTAAAAAACAGATACGGACTTTTTTTAGTTCCTTTAATTTTGATCATCATTAATGTTTTTTCTTAAAACAACCACAGCTTTAAATAAATCTCCATCAATTTGTACGTTTATCTCCCCACCATGAAGTTCAATAATACTTTTAGCAATTGACAAACCAAGTCCTGAGCCTTCCGTACTTCTTGCTTTGTCGCCTCTTTTAAATCTTTCAAAAAGTTCATTTGCATTAAAATTCAAGGGAACTTTAGAAACATTTTTCATTATAATTTTTACATCGCTTTCATTTTCTTCAAGAGATATATAGGCTCTTGAATTTTGAGGAGAATACTTTATTATATTATTCAAAAGATTATTAAAAACTCTCCATATTTGCTGGCCGTCAATATTTAAGTATATGGGTTTATTCGGCAGTTCAATTACAAAATTAATATCTGACTTTTCAATTTTATGATTAATTTCACCTAAAGTTTGTTTAAGCAGAGCGATTACGTCTGATTTAGCTATATCAAGCTTAAATTGCTTTGCCGAAAGCTTGGACGCCTCAAACAAATCATCGATAAGATTTTTAAGTCTCTGCGCTTTATCATCAATAATATGAATATAATCCTTCGCCGAATCATTGTCAATTTTTTCTTCTTTCAGTAAATCAATATAATTTATTACTGACGTCAAAGGGGTTTTTAAATCATGAGAAACATTTGTTATAAGCTCTGTTTTAAGCCTTTCGTTTTTCATCATTTCCTCAATTTTTTCCTTTATATCATCGTTTATTTTCTGCAAATCCTCAAAAGGCTTTTTAAACGCTTTGCTTTTTTCAGAGATATTTTCTACATTTCCTTTTACCATATTTTCCATACAATATGATAACTTGCAATATGATAAAATAAGCTTCATTATTTTATAAACAATTATAAGCCCTGAAAATTCCAGAATAATAATACCACACAAATCAATCAAGTTAAAATAACCTAAATATCTAAGAACCATTATAAAAAGAAAAATTGATACTGCCGTTCCCGCAATCAAAAACATATACAACACAAAAAGAGAGTAATTCCTTGTATTCAATATATATTTTGTATCACGTGATATATCATAAATAATTTTAATCTCATATTCATTTTTTAACTCAGATGGTTTTAAAATCATATTTATAATATATATGATACTGAAAAAAACACTTATAAAAAATGCTGTAAAAACAAGAAAATATATAAGTAAGCGTATTATATCCCCAACTATATTATTCATTTGCATAGCATAATAATCATACCATATATCTAAACTGTGATTTTCATTAAAATATTCTATGGCAAAAAATAATAATATTATTTTACAGCAAATAGGTATTTTTTTATACTTTCTATAGCACCTTTTCACTATTTCATAAGCTGATGATTTTTGTTTTAATAAAATATACATAATTATAGCAAAAGCAATCATAAACAAACCTGGTATAATATAATTAAGATATTGATATATTTTATCTGCCAGTTCGCCTGTTTTAATGTTAATATATATATCATTGCTTATATCGCCCATATTTTTAGGTATAATTATATACCCACTTATACCATTATTTTCAAAAGAGGTGGAAAGAAGCTGACCATTAAATTTTTCCGCAAACATTGAATCGTCAATACCAAATTTTGCGTAAAACTCTTCATTATCGATATTTTCATTATTTGTGTAAACTTTGTTTATATATTTATTTTCAATTTTATATTGAAAACTTTTTGTTTTTTTCAGGTATTCTTTTATTTCCTCATAATTATCATATACACTCTTTAAATCTTGATACATTTTAATCAATTTTTCTTTCGGCATATTTCGGCAGTCATCTTCTTTAAATCCGTAATATTCCTCAGGCTCTTTTTCAAAATAAAACTCCTCAGGCTCTACCTGTACTTCTTCCGCTTCCTCATAAACATTATTTTCGTTATAATTTTGAGACATATCATTTTCTATAAGCGTTTCATTTGAAATCGTTTTATTGTCATTCTCATTGGTATTACTCTTGCTGTTTATCATTTCCTTTAAAATCTGCATTTGAGAATACGCCTTTTTAGAGTCAAAATCTTTAAAATATATATAAAACCTATTTAAGTTTTTTACATATCTTACAGCCTCTGAATTTACAATCCCAGAATTAAATTCATTGTCATTAGCTAAATTCAGTTTATAATTATATGCATTTCTTTGCTCATAAATGCCTATCATTCCGGAAACAATAAAAATTATCGCTATAACTATTAATACGCATACCTTTTTGCTTAATTTATTTTCATTTTTGAATTTTGTATCCAATTCCCCACACCACCTTTAAATATATTGGTTTTTTAGGATTAACCTCAATTTTCTCACGTATTCGTCTTATATGTACCGCTACGGTATTTTCACTGTTCAAAAAAGGCTCATTCCACACCTTTTGATAAATTTCCTCAATAGAAAAAATAACATCGGGATTTTCCATGAGTAAAGCTAAAATTTTAAATTCCGTGGCAGTCAGACGAACAGAAACATCATTTACAGTTATCTCTTTAGTTTTTTTATTGAGATAAAGACCTCTTATAAAAATTTCACTGTCGTCTTTTTTATAAGAGCTGAATTTCACATACCTCCTTAAATTTGATTTAACTCTCGCGGCAAGCTCAATAAAGCTGAAAGGCTTTGTTATATAATCATCCGCCCCTACATTAAGTCCAAGAACAATGTCTTGGTCTTCGGATTTGGCTGAAAGAATTATTATCGGAATTTCTTTTTCCTTTCTTATTTGTAAAATAGCCTGAATACCATCTGTTTTAGGCATCATTAAATCCATAATAATAAGATGAATTTCTTTTTCTCTTTCAATAATTTTTAAAGCCTCCATACCGTCTGCTGCTTTAAAAATATTCATTCCCTCATTGGATAAATAAATATCTATAGCGTTTAAAATTTCTTTATCATCGTCCGCGACAAGTATATTATAATTCATTTTATTTACCTCCTTGGTATAATTATATAAAACATTGTTTAAAAAAAAACTCATAAAAGTATTAAAAAATTATTAAGAACTTGAGTTTCTGTAAAAACTAAAAAATCTTACAGAAATTACTGTATTCTATTTATAGCAATTCGCAAATTTTTTAGTGCAAAACAATAAAAAAATTTCTTGATATATAAAGTTTTATTAAATATTAGATTTTCATTCTTTTATAGTCAATCAACTTAAAAATAAGTAAGTTCGGCGGCTAAAAATCCTTTTTGCCGTGTTGCCGTCGGTCGGCATAGGCATTCGGCTATGCTCTCCCTCTGCAGCCTTGCAAAAATAATTTTTAGCTCGCCTCCTTTTTCTCATTTTCAAGTTGATTGACTATATTGTTTCGCTATAAAAACAAGTCTATTAATAAAATAAGAACCTTTAAAACCGATTCTGTAAAAATCAAATTAATATAAATACTTGATTTTTTTAGTTTTAAAGATTCCTTTAACAAAACATTGTAACAAACCACATACATAAATAAAAAATTTTATCAGACCACTTTCTTATCAATATGAATAATAGGACAAAGCTTTTCATCTTTTTCTACAATTTTTTTCGTTATAATATCAATAATTTCAATATCAGTATACATAAAATCAAATGGGATTTCAATATCAAATATGACGTTTGTTATAACAGACCCTTTTTTTACTCTAAAATCATGAAAACCAATAGATTTATCAACTGAAGAAATAATATCAAAAACCTTTTCTTTAAGATCTATAACAAATTCATCATTTACCGCGATAGGGTCCATGTGTATAGTTATTTCACAATTAAATTTATTTTTTACTTTTTCCTCAGCGCTGTCAATTATATCATGTGCCTCCATAATATCAATATCGCATGGAATTTCAGCGTGAAGAGAAATAATAGTTTGACCTGGACCATAGTCATGAACAATCATATCATGTATTCCCAATATTTTTTTATTTGAAAGAATACAATCTTCTATATTTTTAACAAATTCAGGGTCAGGAGACTTTCCTAAAAGCGGCTGCAAAGTATCTTTTGCCGTCTCATAACCCGAGCGCATTACAAATAAAGCTACAATAACTCCCGCATATCCGTCAACATTCATATCAAAAAAATGTTTAATAAGAAGACTTATTAATACGACCGTTGTAGCTACGCTGTCATTAAGGCTGTCAGAGGCAACAGCAAACATAGCCGATGAATTAATATTTTTACCAAGTTTTCTGTTAAAAACAGAAAGCCATAATTTTGCCGCTATAGAAACAATAAGTATAATAAGTGAGACTGTTGTAAGCTGCACATCCTCAGGATTTATAATTTTTTGAACAGATGACTTTAAAAGTTCCAGTCCCATAATAAGTATAATAAAAGCAATAATAAGTCCCGTTATATACTCAACCCTCCCGTGACCGTATGGATGGTCGTTATCAGCAGGTTTTTCAGCCATTTTAAAGCCTACAAGTGTTACAATAGAAGACCCCGCGTCGGATAAATTATTAAAAGCGTCTGCCATAACAGAAATAGACGATGTAAAAATTCCGGCAAAAAGTTTCATAATAAAAAGTATTATATTTATAAAAATTCCGATACCTCCGCTTAAAGCACCGTATTTTTTTCTTACAGACGGACTTGAAACGTTTTCAGAATCCTTAATAAAAATTTTTAAAAGCAATTTTGTCATATAAGTGCCTCCAAAAGAACATCTGTGATTTTTTTATAAAACAACAAATAAATTACGGAGAAACAATAAAATAATTAATAGTCAAACTTTAACAGACCTTACAACCATAGAATTTTTTATTTTTTCGCGCTAAAAATTCTGTGAATTGCTATGAATATTTTTGTAAAATTATATAACCAAAATACATAACCGCAAAAAGAAACATAGCAAAATTAATATAAAAAGAAATAACAACCCTGTTAAAATTTTTGTCTTTGTATACTGAAATAATGCTCAAAATAAATCCCGCTATCGTAAAACACGGAAATAATATAACAACATTTCTATAAATATCTCCTAATATATAAACAGACGGTAAAATCAAAAAACAGAAACATGCTAAAATACCAAATACCAAAGATAAAATACCGGATACCTGTAAATTTTTTTTATGTTTAACAACATTTGTCATATTAGTATTGTCACAATTTTGTATTTTATATGAATCTGTTTTTTTATGAATATTCTCATAATTATCATTTGCGGAAATATCAAAATTATTATTGTTTTTTATATCTTCACAATCCAAAAAATTCTGTTTTAATGATGCTCCGCAGAAATTACAAAAATTAAAAGTATCCGATTGCTGTTTTCCACATTTATGACAAATCATTTTTACCACCTCTTTGTTTAAAATTTCACATCAGCCCTGTATTTATAAGTAAAACAATATGAAAATTAACAAAAGGAGGCATAATAAAAATAATTTTTAGCCTCCGAGCTTGTTCATCTTTCAAGTTGTTTGACTATATTATAATAAACTGCCTTACAGCAATTACGTAAGAATTCCTGAAATAAAAAACATTTTACTATAAATTTCTTTACAATTTCTGAGTTTAAAAAACAAAATATCTTTTTACAGAATTTTAAATAAAATGTTTTTTTACTTTCAACGGAATTGCTGTAAACTTTTGAATATGGTACTACATGCTATACTTCTTTCGAAACTATAAAATTACATCAATCCAATAAAAAATATTTTATTTAATGTTTCAGCAAAAGGTGTTTTGCTTTTTAAATGCCGAAAGCATTAAGAAGCATTGAATAAAATATTTTTTCTAACGATACCAGTATTGATATAAAATTTCGAAAAAAGTCTACTCAAGAACAGGTCTGTTGCTGCATTGTAAACAGACCTGTTCTATAAACATTTGTGCAAATTTTACACTTTTGATTTACTTTGATTTTTTCTTATATAACTACGCTGAGCATCAAATATAAATCCAAGAAGAACACTTTTATCTTCCTCGCTTACAAATAAAAGCTTTGCTCTGTACTCAAATTTACATCCGGGCTTTGTATGGTCTTTTTTATCAAGTAATTTTATAATCATTGAAATTCTTTCGTTGTTAAAACTTACGCTGCATTCTCTTTCCTCCGATGGAAGCATATCGAGATTCGTTACAAACAAAAGTCCGCCTTCGCTTATATCTTTTATTATAGCCTGATAAGTTTCTTCATTTTTATCCTTTATAAGAAAAGGAACCATACAATCAAGTCTGTAAAACTCACGTCTTTGTTCCTGCACAAGAGAATTAAAATTTTCCATAAGAAGAAATTGATATTCATCTTTGCTAATTCTTTTTTTAATTGATACATTATGATATGAATATATCCCTTTTTCATTATATATTTTTACCATATATAAAATATCTTTATCTATTGGCAGACTTACAAGCTTATTATCTTTTATAGGATTATAAACCAAAAGCTGATTTTCATACACCGCCTCTATATAACTTGTATATGTCTTATTTTGACTATTTTCAAAAGATATTGAAATTTTATTTCCCCTATTCAAATTTTGAAGCATAAATAAACTCCTTTCTGAAAAGCTTTCCATAATATCGCCCGCAGCCGGATATTACAAATTTTGCAGACATACACAACCATATGTTCTCTCCGAGCCAATAATATAAATACTGCGAACTATGTGAAAAACAGATTAGAATAATTTAATTCCTTTCTATCATATTCCCGAAAGCTTTTTTATAGCCTTTTTAATTCTGTCTAGTGTATCGCTTTTTCCAAGTAAAACCGCAAGTTCGCTTGCTCCGCACGGAGATGTTGGCTGACCTGACAAAGCTGTTCTTACAGGCCATAAAATCTGTCCGTTTTTAAGCTCATTTTCTTTCGCCAGCGAAACAAGTTTTTCATAAATAGTATCATTATCCCAATTTTCAACGCTTTCAAGTACCGGAAGAACCATTTCAAGAGATTTAAGACTTATTTCATCTGTGGTTTTCATTTTTTTATGAGTGTAAAGGGAATTGTCATAGTCCTTTATTCCATTAACAAAATCAACCATATCCTTAATATCATCTAAAGTTCCTATTCTTGTTTTAATATATTCCGCCAGTACCTTCAAATTTATATCATCTCTTTTTACAGATTCTTTCAATATAGGCAAAGCCATTTCAAAAAACTTATCAAAATCGAGCTTTTTAATATACTCACCATTCATCCATGTAAGTTTCGCAATATCAAATATTGCCGGTGATTTACTAAGTCCTTTTACATCAAAAGCCTCAATCAACTCGCTCATTGTAAATATCTCACGGTTGTCAGAAGGCGCCCACCCCAAAAGCGCTATATAATTTGTAATAGCATCGGGAAGATAACCCTTTTTAATAAGGTCTTGGAAAGACGCATCTCCGTTTCTTTTTGAAAGCTTCTCCGAAGCGTTTTTCATAACCGGCGGAACATGTATATAAGTTGGTATTTCCCAACCAAACGCCTCATAAAGCAAATTATATTTAGGCGTTGAGGAAAGATACTCGCTTCCTCGTATAACGTGAGTTATTCCCATTAAATGGTCATCAATAACATTAGCGAAATTATATGTTGGCAAAAAATCTGATTTTATTAAAATCTGATCTTCCATATCTGAATTATCCACAGTAATAGCACCATATACCTCATCATTAAAAGTGGTGGTACCATCTTTTATTTTTTGCCTTATTACAAAAGGCACATTATTTTTTAAATTTTCCTCAATTTCCTCTTTTGACAAACCAAGACAATGCCTATCATATTTAGCAGCTGTCTCACCGCTGTTAGCCCTCATTTCATCAAGACGCTCTTTAGTACAGAAACAATAATACGCCTCGCCTTTTTCAATAAGTTCTTTAGCGTAATCAATATAATTGTTTTTTCTCTCACTTTGTATATAAGGACCATAATCGCCTCCGACATCAGGTCCCTCATCGTGTGATATTCCCGCCATTTCAAGTGTTTTATATATTACATCAACAGCTCCATCCACATATCTTTCCCTGTCCGTATCCTCTATTCTAAGAATAAATTTACCTTTGTTTGAACGGGCAATTAGATATTCATAAAGAGCTGTTCTTAAATTTCCTATATGCATATATCCCGTTGGACTTGGCGCAAATCTTGTTCTAACCATATTTCAATTTCTCCTTACGTAAAAAATAATATCCTAATATATATATTATATTTTTTAACTCAATATGTAAAGAGAAATTTCAAAAAATTTTGAAAATTTTTTGAAATTTTGAAAACACATTCAGCAAAATTTTTTTGAAATATATGTTATTATGTGATATTATTATATAAGGGTGTATTTAAAAAGAAAATATAATGTACCCTATAAGGTAGACACAACAAGAAAAAGGGATTGAGAGAATGTTGATTACCGCCAGGGGAAGTAGTATACAATTGCTGGGACAGGAATAAACAAAAGCGATCCCAAAATGTAGAC
>CATLIG010000008.1 GCA_949948985.1 uncultured Clostridia bacterium
TGATAATAACAAAATCATCAAATATAATACTGCTTCTTGTAACTTCAAGAATAGTAATTATTCCAAATACACAAACAATAATATTTCTAGGTTTCATTAAAAACTTTTTTATATCATCAACAGTATCCTCAACTATTTTACCTTCCATAAGTTTTTTTCTGCAATTATAAGCATCAAAAATACTAAAAAACCAAATTATAATAAAAGCAAAAGTAAATACTCTAAAAAATATAGATGTAGCAAGATAAGAACAAGAAAAGAAAGAAAATAAAATAAACATGCCTCTTTTCATAAGACCCATATACATATGACCACATCCGGGGACAAAAGATAAAAACATTATTAAAATTTTAGCAACTATACCATAACTATGATTATTACCTCCATCAGGCATTAAAAACACTCCTCAAAGTAAAACATCGAAATTTTTATCATAGCTTATTTCTTTAAACATAAAATTATACGTATATAATAATAAAAAGTTTATAAAAGATATTTAAAAAATCGCCAAATATAAAATACAAAAATTTATAGCATTCACTGAATTTTCAATTAGAAACAAGCTTTATTAAATATTATCTATTTATCTTATAGTCCAATCAACTTGAAAATGAGCAAAAGGAAGCGAGATAAAAATTATTTTCGCAAGACAGTAGAAAGAGAGCGTAGCCGTACCTACTACTCCGACTGACTGGGACGCATAGGCGAACAGCAAAGCATAGCTTTGCGACCAACCACTAACAAATTGAAAAGGATTTTTATCCGCTGAACTTGTTCAATTTTTAAGTAGAATGACTATACATAATACTCAAAAATTTTACAAATTGTTAAACTAAATTCCTTTAAAAATCCCTATTTTATGACAATTTATAGTCTATCAACTTAAAAATATTGTTATAGTAATTTGCTAAATTTTTGGTTCAAAACAATAGACTTTTTTCAAAACTACGAAATAATTATAATAAAATAATTTCTTATATATCAGTTTTTATTAAATATTATCTGTTTATTTATCGTTTGGCTATATATAAGTTATTTGACTATATTTTTTCAAAAACAAACCTGTCCAATAACAATTCTATTATCAGACAGGTTTATATCAACTTTTTAAATCATTATGTTTATTAATCTTTATATTTACTTCAATAGAATTATCATTTTCATCAAATCTGCATTCAGTTTTCATACCTGATTCATTCATTGTTTCAACAATCTGATAAATTGAATTTGTAAAAATTTTTATATCGTTAATATAAAACTTTATTTTTTGTTCCATATTTAATTTAATAAATTTTGTAATCATCATTTCAATATCTTCTTTGTCTGTCTTAATTCCCATATATGTACGTTTTATAAGAAATTCAACAAGAGATTTTGTCTTTTTTATACTTAAATTAAACTTTAAAACAGCATCAATAATAATCTTCAGTAAATTTTCATCTTTAATTTTTGTAAAAATCAAAGCAAATTCTTCTGATAAATTACTGTCTTTGATAATTCTTCTACATTCATATTTTAACTTAACAAGTTTAAGCTTATTAATTATAAAAGATTCTTTTTCTCCAAGAAATTCCGCCGCCTCATAGACAGTATATCCATGATATTTAATAATACTTTCAATAGCCTCGGCAGTTTCAAAAAAATCAGTATTTTTTCTATGGATATTTTCTATAATAGAAATTACCGCACAGTCTTTATCCCCAATGTCAACAATAATGCATGGTATATAAAACATACCTATTTCTTTACAGGCTTTAAGTCTCCTTTCACCAAAAACAAGCTCATAACTGTATTTTCCAAGATGTCTTACACAAATCGGCTGTAAAACGCCAAATTGTTTTATTGATTTTGCGAGATTTTCTACCGTTTTTCTATCAAAAAAATATCGTGATTGATAAGGATTAGGTTTAATCATAGAAACAGGAATTTGAACAATCTCGTTTTTTCTGACAATCGCCATATTTTCCATAAAAAGCCCCCAAATAATATTATTATCAAACCTTTTTATAGTAATACAAAATCAGCGGATTAAATAAATTTCCCTGTTTTGCGTATACTAACATAAAATTATTATATCATAGTAATAGTCATATAAAAAACAATTCAAAATATTCAGAATGTTTTACATATGACAAACAAAT
Source organism: uncultured Clostridia bacterium (assembly GCA_949948985.1). Taxonomy (GTDB): domain Bacteria; phylum Bacillota; class Clostridia; order Lachnospirales; family CAG-274; genus MGBC114079. Next base: position 2,142 of record CATLIG010000008.1, read on the forward strand.
ATAAAAAACCCTGTCATTTGATAGGGTTTTTAGAAATTTTTCCTGACTTCCTTGGATATTTAAAAGGAGTTTGTCTTACTTTTTTTATTATAATTAAAGTATGATTAATGTAAGTAAAAGGAATATTTATTTTTTCAGTTTTTTCAATAGTACCTCCAAGAATATGAATAGCTTTTTCCGCTTCTTCAATTTCCAAATTTATATCAGGACCTTTAAGAGAAACAAACACGCCGCCTTCTTTAACAAAAGGCAGACAATACTCTGATAAAATATTAAGTCTGGCTACAGCGCGGGATACACATACATCAAATTTCTCACGAAAAGAAATATTCTGACCCGCGTCTTCGGCTCTTGAGTGAACACATATTGCATCAGAAAGGGATATTTCGTCAATAACCGTCTGTAAAAAATTAATTCTTTTATTCAGAGAATCAATTAAAGTAATATTAAAAGACGGCTGTGCTATTTTTAATGGAATTCCGGGAAAACCCGCTCCTGTTCCCACGTCAACAACACTTTTGTTTTTTAAATCAACAAAAGGCAAAAGAGAAACAGAATCGGCAAAATGTTTTAATAATATCTCCTTTGGTTCTGTAATAGCCGTAAGGTTCATTTTTTGATTCCATAAAAGTAATAATTCCATATACTTAAAAAAATCACATATTTGTGAATTATCAAGAGATACGCCCATTTTTTCACAAGCGTCCGCTAAAATTTTATCCATAGCTTTTTCCTTTCGGCGCTGCCATTTATATTTTCTTCTTCAATACGGTATATTTTCCACTTGCTGAATGAATCAGGTTCATTGATAAGATAAAAATGCAAAATCTTTTTTTTATTTTCATCTGCCACAAAAACCGAATTAACCTTTTCAAACTTTGAAAAATAATTGTTTTTATAAGAAATAGGAATATATTTATATGACTTAATTCCGCTGAAAATTTTTTTAATCAATTCTATATCAAGAAAAATACTGAAACGGCTTATATATGACATAGCATCGTCAAAATCATTATTAATAACAGCGTTAATAAATGATTTTGGAGTTATATTATCATTTATTAAACTAATATAAGGAGGGGTTTCGGAATTAAAATAAAATTGATGTTGTTTATAATTATGTTTAAGTTTAAGCAAAACTGTTCTTTCTCCAAAACAAAAATCATTTTGCCATGGTACAAAAAAACTTTTCTTTTCCAAAATATCACCGCCTTTATAAAATACTTTCAGAAATATTATATTTTTATTTTAAAAAAATTGTGCGTATCCAAAAACGCCGTGCTATTTCATTTCAATATTATAGTCAATCAACTTGAAAATGAGAAAAAGGAGATGAGCTAAAAATTATCTTTGCAAGGCGTCGGAGGGAGAGCATAGCCAAATGCCTATGCCGACCGACGGCAACACGGCAAAAAGGATTTTTAGCCGCCGAACTTACTTATTTTTAAGTTGATTGACTATAACAAGCAGTACGCTTATATCCGCCGGAGAAACCCCCGCTATTCTTGATGCCTGTCCTACATTATGAGGTTTTATCTGACTAAGCTTTTGCCTTGCCTCAATCCTTAAACCTTTCATTTTGTAATAGTCAATATCAGGAGAAAGAATTTTTTCCTCCATTTTTTTAAACTGCTTTACCTGAATCATCTGACGCTTAATATACCCTTCGTATTTAATTTGTATATTAACTTGTTCCGCCACATCATAAGGTAAATCAGGTCTTAATTCATCGGCGAAACTTAAATCGTGATAATTAAGTTCGGGCCGTTTAATAAGTTCTGAAAGTTTTATTCCAGTAGAAAGAGGAGAACCTCCCCTATCCTCAATAAATCTATTTAATTTTTCATCAGGAGGGATATTAACTTTAGAAACCCTTTCTATTTCCTTTTCAATCAAATCTTTTTTTTCAATAAATTTTTCATATCTTTCTTTTGTAATAAGACCGACATTGTATCCTTTTTCAGTAAGTCTCAAATCAGCATTGTCTTGTCTTAAAAGTAATCGATACTCTGCCCTTGACGTCATCATACGATAAGGTTCCTTACTTCCTTTTGTCACAATATCATCAATAAGTACGCCTATATAAGCCTCCGAGCGGTCAAGAATAAGAGGTTCTTTGTTTTCAATATATAAAACAGCGTTAATACCTCCGATAATTCCCTGTGCCGCCGCCTCTTCATATCCTGATGTACCGTTAAACTGACCCGCGCTGAAAAGTCCTCTGATATTTTTAAACTCAAGACTAAGTTTAAGCTGAGTCGCGTCAATACAATCATATTCAATAGCATAAGCGGTACGCATAATACGGCAATTTTCAAGACCCGGAATAGTCCTGTACATAGCAACCTGTACATCTTCCGGCAAAGACGTACTCATACCCTGTATATACATTTCATTTGTATCCTCGCCTTCCGGCTCAACAAAAATCTGATGTCTTTCTTTATCAGCAAATCTTACGACCTTGTCTTCAATAGATGGACAATATCTTGGTCCAGTACCGTCAATAATGCCTCCGTATAAAGGGGACCTGTCAAGATTGTTTTTAATAATCCTGTGAGTTTCCGTATTTGTATAAGTTAGATAACAAGGTATTTGTTCTCTTTCAATTTTTTCAGCTGAGTTTTCAAAAGAAAAAGGAATAATTCTTTCATCGCCCTCCTGAACAGTCATTTTACTGAAATCAATACTTCTTTTGTCAACTCTGGCAGGGGTCCCCGTTTTAAATCTGAAAATATTTATTCCAAGCTTTTTAAGATTCTGGCTAAGACCAACAGCGTTTCTTAAACCGTTTGGGCCGCTGTTTATAATTGTATCGCCATAAAGACACCGTGCCTGCAAATAAGTACCCATACATAAAACAACCGCTTTACATTTGTAAAAAGCTCCGGATTCTGAAATAACACCCAAAACCCTGTTATCCTCTGTAACAATTTCAATAATTTCGCCTTGTTTAACAATAAGATTAGGAGTATTTTCAAGAGTTTTTTTCATTTCAGTATGATATTTAGCCTTATCCGCCTGTGCTCTTAAAGAATAGACAGCAGGGCCTTTTCCTGTATTAAGCATACGTGTCTGTATATAAGTTTTATCTATATTTTTCCCCATTTCACCGCCTAAAGCGTCAATTTCTCTTACTAAGTGACCTTTAGAACTTCCGCCGATATTCGGATTACATGGCATCATAGCGATACTGTCAAGATTTATAGCAAACATAATAGTAGTATGTCCCATTCTTGCCGCCGCCAAAGATGCCTCACAACCGGCATGACCTCCTCCCACAACAACAACATCAGCTTCCTGTGCGTCATATCTCATACATTCCTCAACCTTTCAACACATATAAAAACCTTAATAAAACCGTAGGTTCTGCACCATACTCACTAACTTAAATGTAAAACCGCGGGCTCTGCCCACACCCGCCCGCTTTTTTGTAAAAAAGCGTGGCAAAAAACTTTAAAATTTAAAAAATTAAAAAATCTATAAAAATTAATTTTAATCGTATTTTTCAATTTTTTTGTCTACAAATACCGTAAAAGTCTAATTTTCTTATAATTCAAATTCTCAATAGCAAAGCGTATGCTTTGTGTTATGGGTCAAGGGACATTGTCACTTGCAGGGTGTGGGACAGCGTCCCACGGTTTTAACTTAGTTCATATGAAACAGCGTCCCACGGTTTTTATTACAAATTTTAAAATAATGTCATCTGTCGGAAATTACTTTCCGGAAATTCTTGTAAATAATTAAATATCTCATCAACTTTGTACATAATGCCGTATTTGTCGCATTCACTTTGAAAAATTCTCATAAAGTCTTTGTTTTTTTCACTTTTGCACTCATAAGAAAAACCATATTTTTTTATATACATATCCTTAATGCCGTAAAAATGTTCATCAAGTTTAGAATAAAAATACTCTCTGCTTCCGTTTCTCATAGTAGTTCCAAAAGAAAAACATATAATTCCTTTTACGTCAGCATCAAAACAATATTCTAAAATAGTTCTTAAATTTTTTTCTGTATCGTTAATAAACGGAAGTATAGGAGAAAACCATACAACTGTAGGGATATTATTATCTTTCATCTTTTTCAGAGTCATATATCTCTTATAAGTAGAAGATACATTAGGCTCAATAATTCCGCAAAGTTTTTCATCAGCGGTAGTAAGTGTCATCTGAACAACCGCCTTTGCTTTTTCATTTATGCTTCTGAACAAATCAATATCTCTTTCAATTAAATCAGATTTTGTTAAAATAGAAACTCCAAAACTGTATCTGTCAATTACATCAAGACACTTTTTCGTAATCTCAATTTCTTTTTCACAATGCATATAAGGGTCTGACATAGCTCCTGTTCCAATCATACACTTTTTTCTTTTTCTTTTAAGGGCATATTCAAGAAGTAAATGTGCGTTTTCTTTTACCTCAATATCCTCAAAGGGATGTTTCATCTGATAACAGTCACTTCTGCTGTCACAATAAATACAACCATGAGAACAGCCTCTGTAAACATTCATTCTGTTTTCCGCAGATAAAATTCCTTTGGCTTTTATAAAATGCATAATAAAAATTTTTCCTCCTAAAGAATTGTAAATTATTTTCCAAGACAAAACTCAGAAAATATTTTATCAATAATATCTTCATCAACTTTTTCACCTATAATTTCGCCTAAAAAACCATAAGCGTCCATAAGGTCCATAGATAAAAAATCCTGAGGCATTTTATTTTTTACAGTTTCAATCACATTTTTAAGACTTTTTTCAGCATTTATAAGAGAAGCCTTGTTTCTTTCGTTTACAGCTATAGTTTCATTATTAATATCAATTTCGCCGTCAAAAAATAAAGCTTTTATTTTATCAAATAATTCATCTATACCTTTGTATTCCTTCACCGAAACAGATATAACATATTTTTTATCAACATAATCATAAATTTTATTAATATCCGCTTTCATACCAAGGTCTGATTTGTTTATTATAACAACTGTTTTTTTATTTTCTTTTTTAATAAACTCAAAAATATCAAAGTCCTCTTTTTCAAATATTCTTGAACCATCGGCGACAAACAATATAAAATCAGCTTTTTTAGCATATTCCTTAGATTTTTCAACACCTATTTTTTCAATCTCATCGTCAGTTTTTCTTATTCCGGCGGTATCAATAATATTAAGAGGCACGCCTTTTACATTTATATATTCCTCCAGTATATCTCTTGTAGTACCGGGAATATTTGTCACAATAGCTTTGTCCTCGTCAATAAGACAGTTCATAAGAGAGCTTTTTCCCACGTTAGGCTTTCCCAAAATAACCGTTTTAATACCGTCTTTGATAATCTTGCCCATATCCGCCGTATTAATAAGGTTTTGTACAGATTTTAATAATTCCTGCGTTTTTTGACATACCATATTTCTTGACAAAATATTATCATCGTGTTCCGGATAATCAATATTCACTTCAATATGAGCGGTCATAGTCAGAATTTCTTCTCTTAGAGCCTTTACTTTTTTTGAGAGTATGCCTTCGAGCCTGTTTAAAGAAGCTCTTTCCAATAGTTCCGTTTTAGCGTTAATAAGGTCTATTACCGCCTCCGCCTGAGATAAATCAATTCTTCCGTTTAAAAAAGCCCGTTTTGTAAACTCTCCGGGCATAGCCATATCAGCGCCGTTTTTCAAAAGTACGTCAAGAACTGATTTTACTACCTTTATTCCTCCATGACAATTTATTTCAACTACATTTTCTCTTGTATATGTTTTAGGGGCAAGCATAACAATTACAAGTACTTCGTCAATAATTCTGTTTTCGTCAACAATATTTCCATAAGTAACGGTGTGACTTTTAATATCATAAACACTTTTGTTTCCTGCGGGAATAAAAACCCTTTCCAAAACAGAAACAGCGTTTTTACCGCTCATACGTACAATAGCAATCCCCCCTGCCCCAACAGGAGTTGATATAGCGGCAATAGTATTTTCTAAATTGAAATTCATATATATACCCACCAATCACAAACAAAATAAGCGAAAGACAGCCGAACAACCAATTTGTTGAAACAACCCCTTTCGCCGGAAAAGCAAATTGAGGGGAAGTTTTATCTGCATTCTTCCTCTCATTAATCAAGAGCTTTAAGCAATTTCGTAAGAACTTTAGAAAAAAAATCTTATTCAACAGACCTGTCCGTCAAACACCGCAATACCGTCCGACAGAACTTTTTTTCATACATACTTTGTATGAAAAAGTATGTAATGACGATTCGCAAAAGATTTTTTAGTCATACAAAACTTAATTTTTTTTTAAATACTTTAAAAGTATTTAAAAAAAATAAATAAAGTATGGCAGAAAAACTCTGTCAGGCGTCATTTCAGATGTTATTGAACAGGTCTATTATAGAACAGGTCTGATATTTTTTATACTTTTGGTATTTAAAATATTAAACACCTTTCGTTAAAATTTTGAATAAAATTTTATTTTTAATATACAGAACTGCTATAATTTAAATTATCTCTTATTTCAATTATACTTCTTCTGCGTCATTTATATTTTTTTCAGACTCATCATATCTGTCTTTGCCGTAGCCATAACCGCTTTTAGAGTTATCCGGCTTATAGCTTCCTCTGTATCCGCTTTTATAATTGCTTCTGTATTTTTTGTATCCGCCCTTATAATCAGATTTAAAATTACCGCTCTTGTAACTGTCTTTAAAATATCCGTTGTCCTTATACTCTTCTTTTAAAGTTATAACAACGTATCTTGAATTACCCTCACCCTCACTGTGAGTAGTAACATATCTGTCATTTTGCAAGGTAGCGTGAATAATTCTTCTTTCCTTTGGATTCATTGGTTCAAGAACAACATCTTTTCTGAGATGTTTAGCCTTTTTAGCAAGTCCTATAGCAAGCTTTTCAAGTGTTTCTCTTCGTTTATCCCTGTAGTATTCGGTATCAATTCTTACATTCACAAAACTTTCCTGTTTTTTGTTTACAATAATGCTTGTAAGGTATTGTAAAGAATCAAGAGTTTGACCTCTTTTTCCTATAATAACACCCATATTATCGCCTTTTAAATTAATATCAAGATTTTTCCCATCAGGAAAATCACAGCTAATATCCACACTTACACCTATAGAAACAAAAACCTCTCTTAAAAAATCCTTAGCGTCTTTTACAGGGTCAATCTTTACAGTTACCTTAACTTTAAAAGGTCTGCTGCCTATGCCAAGAAAACCTCTGGCTCCTTCCTCAATCACTTCAATCAAAACATCGTCAATAGTTACGTTAAGCTGTGCCAAAGCGTTGTTAACAGCTTCTTCCTTAGTTTTTCCGGTAACCTCAACGCTTTTTACCATAAAAATCACCTCTTGCTTTTCCTGTTCCTTTTTTCAGGAACTTCTTCAATAACATTTTTGGATTTAGAAGCTTCCAATTCAAGCTTATTTTCATAATATTTATTCAACGCCTGTTGCTGAACAATCATAAAAACATTAGAAGTAATCCAGTACAATCCAACGCCGCAAGGAAGAGTGGACGTAATCCAAGCCATAATAAGAGGCATTGTAATCATCATAATTTTTTGCTGAGATTGGGCGGCTCCGCCCATATTTTTATTTTTTCGCATCATAAGCCAGCTTGAAAGGAAAGTAGTTATACCGGATAAAAGAGTAATTACAATTCCCGGAAACCCAAATCCGGCGATTTCCGTAAGATTTATACCTATACCAAAGTCCTCTATATTTTCTTTCTTTTCAAGATTTTGATTTATTTTTTCATCTTCAAAGACATTTTTTATTCTGCCCCATTTATCCAGACTGAATTTATCAAAAGCCTTAGCCATATGCTCCGGCTTTGATATATCGAATTCTTCCACATCACTGTCCGGTTCAGGATTTTTCATATCCTCCGGAATCATCTTGTACAGCTCATTTCTGTAAAAATCTCTTGCCCAAAAAATATATTTATGTTCTTTATAATAATTTGTAAGACTATTTTTTTCATCTTCTGTCATTTTATTTAAGTCATCTTCCCTTAAAGCCGGGAACTTTTGTCTTAAAGCGTCAATATTTCCATATTTTCGCTCATACTCCTCAATGGTCTTGTTTTCTTCCGCCGTTCTTTCGTCTTCGCCTTTCTGTTTTATAACAGTGACATTGTCCATTTGTTCAATAATTTTTAAATCCTCTTCCCTGTCATCCGCTACATTTTGAATAACAACAGAGCTTATTTCCGAATAAGAGTCATTGATAGTGTCAATAAAAGCGTAAGAATTCTGCATTATATAGTACAAAGCAATAAATATAGGCAACTGTATAATTAACGGAAGGCATCCGCTTAAAGGGTTATAATTATGCTTTGAATAAAGCTTCTGCATTTCCGTATTCATTTTTCTTTTTACTTCAGGGTCTGCCATATCGTCTTTGTATTTATCCTGAATTTTTTTTATTTCCGGCTGAATTTTACGCATAACCACCATAGATTTCTGCTGTTTAAAAGCAAGGGGAAGCATAAGAAATCTAGCGATAATAGTTACGACAATAATTGTAATGCCGAGTGAAAGATTTTCAGTAAAAATATAAACAAGATTAAAAACAAAATTTAAAATAATTCCCAGAACCCAAGATATAGGTCCCACAATAAATCCCGGTTCATCCGGAATAATCACATCTGTCAAAAAAGTAATAAAAGCTCCGATATTAAACAATATAAAATACCTCCCAAAACGGATTATAAAAATTTAAGGAACAGGGTCATACCCTCCTTTGCAAAAAGGATTGCATCTCAATATTCTCCAAAGCGTAAGATATAACCCCTTAAAAAAACCATATTTTGAAAAAGACTCGTAAGCGTATGCTGAACAGGTAGGATAAAATCTACAGCAAGGTCTTTTAAAAGGAGAAACATATTTTCTGTAAAAATTAATAAAAAAAAGACAAATTTTTTTCATAAATCATAACTCCTTTAATAAGCTGTGCTTTTTCAGCAAATGCTTAAAAGATTTCATAATATTTTCAAAATTTTCACCATTACAGGAATTTCTTGCTATGATAACAATATCAAAACCACATTTGATATTTTCCTCCGTCAATCTGTAGCTTTCCTTAATAAGACGTGTAACTCTGCTTCTTACGACACTGATACCTACCTTTTTGCTTACGGAAATACCTAATCTGTTAAAATTCTTTCCGTTTTTCACGACATACATAACCAAATGTCTGTTTGCTATAGATTTACCTCTGTTGTAAACAAATCTGAACTGATAATTTTTTTTTAAAGATTCTGTAAAAACCAAAACTTCTCAATCCCTATACTAAGAATAAAAGGTCACAAAAAGCGACCCCATAAATTGTAATAACACAAAAAAAGTATCATTAAATCAAGCAGACGGCTGTTTTTCAGTCGTCTGCTTTTAATGCGTAACAAATTTAAAAAATCTGCTCCGCATTCATAAAACATCCTGAAAATAATTACGACAACCGCAAAATACTGTTTTACCACAATTATAAAGACTATTTTAATTAAGCTGATAAAACTTTTCTGCCTTTTCTGCGTCTTCTAAGTAAAACCTTTCTGCCATTTACTGTACTCATTCTTTTTCTGAAACCATGAACTTTGCTTCTTTGTCTTTTTTTAGGCTGAAATGTCATTTTCATTTCAATAAACCTCCCTTTCGATTCTCTTCTATAGAAACGCCTGTAAAACAAAAATAATTTTTGAATAATTTAACTAATTTCAATTAAAAAAAACAAATTTTTAATTTCACAAATTTTTCAATAACCGTTATTTTAATTAATATTAGTGTTAAATAAGCGTTTCACTGTCTATATTCTATGCACAAGCACTTCTTTCATTATATTAGATAACAAAAATCAAGTCAAGTAAAACAATGAAAAAAAGGCTGTTTTTTTAAAATTGTAACATTTCTGTAAAATAAATGCCTTACATTTAATAAAATACAGAAATAAATTACTTTACACTAACTGATATAGGCCGTTTATATAATTAATTGTCTGTAGATAAATTATCTTCCAAAATATCAAGAGCCTGATTTTCTTCCTCGTCTTCTTCAGGTAAATCATCATCAATATATTCTTCCTCAATTTTAGCGATACTCATTACCTTAACATTTTCTCCTACGTTAATAAGTTTTACCCCCTGAGTAATTCTGCTTGTAGTTGAAATGTCCTTTATTCTTATTCTAATGACAACGCCATCGCTTGTAATCATCATAAGCTCTTCATTATCGTTTACCATACTCACGCCAACAAGATTACCCGTTTTATCGGTAATTTTGTAGCCCTTTGTACCCATACCGCCTCTTGTCTGCAATCTGAACTCATCGGCGTTTGTACATTTTCCAAAACCTTTTTCAGAAACAATAAGCATTTTAAATCCGTCATCAACAACTTCTGACGCGATAACCTCGTCGCCCTCTTTAAGCTTTATAGCGTGAACTCCTGAAGCCATTCTTCCCATAGACCTTACATCATTTTCATCAAATTTGATAGCCATACCAAATTTTGTAGCAACAAAAATCTGACTTTTTCCATCACTTCTTTTAACTGATATAAGCTCGTCATCGTCTTTAAGACTAACAGCGATAAGACCCGCGTTTTTAATATTACCGAATTTTTGAATTTCGGTTTTCTTAATAATACCTTTTTTGGTAGTCATAATAAGGTAGTCGTCTTTAAACTCCCTGAGAGGGATAACCGCGCTGATTTTTTCATCTGAATCAAGATTCAGCAAATTAACAACAGGAGTTCCTTTAGCCGTTCTTCCGGCTTCGGGTATTTTATAAGTTTTTATCCTGTAGGCCTTTCCCTTGTTTGTAAATAAAAGTATATAATCGTGATTGCTGGATAAGAAAAGATTTTTAACAAGGTCTTCATCTCTTGTCTGCATACCGATAATACCTTTTCCGCCTCTGTTCTGACTTTTGTATGTTGTAAGTGGCAGACGCTTTATATAATTAAGTCTTGTAAGAGTGACCACGCTCATTTCGTCCTCAATAAGGTCTTCCATATCTATTTCACCATAGTCAGCGACTATTTTTGTTTTTCTTTCATCACCGTATTTATTTTTTATTACGATAAGTTCGTTTTTAATTACTTGAAACAGTCTGTTTTTATCGGCAAGAATAGCTTTCATCTCACTGATAAATTCCATAAGCTCTGCATATTCGTTTTCAAGTTTTTCTCTTTCAAGACCTGTAAGACTTCTAAGACGCATTTCAACAATAGCCGTAACCTGAGCGTCAGTAAAATCAAATCTTTTAATAAGTTTTTCCTTAGCCTCATTTGTAGTCTGAGAGGACCTTATTATGCTTATAACCTCGTCAATATGGTCAAGGGCCTTTAAAAAGCCTTCGACAATATGAGCCCTTTTCAAAGCCTTGTCCAAATCAAATTTAGTTCTTCTTGTGACAACATCTTCCTGATGTTCAATATAACATTCAAGAATTTGTTTAAGATTTAAAATTTTAGGCTCGCCTTTAACTATGGCAAGAAAATTTATGCTGTATGATTCCTGCAAAGACGAGTATTTGTAGAGCTGGTTTAATATAACAGAAGCGTTGGCGTCTTTTTTACATTCAATAACAACTCTTATACCCTCTCTGCTTGTCTCATCATTAAGACTTGAAATGCCATCTATTTTTTTATCCTTAACAAGTTCGGCGATTTTTTCAATCATACGCGCTTTGTTTACCTGATAAGGAATTTCAGTAATGACTATTATTTCTCTGCCGTTAGGCAAAGTTTCTATCTCCGCCTCCGAGCGAATATTGATTTTGCCCCTGCCTGTCCTGTAAGCGCTTAAAATACCGCTTCTTCCAAGTATAGTAGCGCCTGTCGGAAAATCAGGACCTTTAATAATAGACACAAGCTCGTCAATATCTGTATCTTTTCCCTCAAGTATACGGTTGTCAATAATTTTTATAATACCGTCTATTACTTCTGTAAGATTGTGAGGAGGTATATTTGTAGCCATACCTACAGCAATACCTGACGAGCCGTTTACCAAAAGATTTGGAAACCTTGCCGGCAATACATCAGGCTCTTTTGTTTCACCATCGTAAGTATCGCTTAAATTAACAGTATTTTTTTCAATATCCGCCAGCATTTCAAGAGATATACGGCTCATTCTCGCCTCAGTATATCTCTGAGCGGCGGCAGGATATCCGTCTATATTCCCAAAATTTCCATGACCGTCCACAAGAGGATATCTCATAGAAAAATCCTGAGCCAGACGAACAAGAGCGTCGTAAATAGCGGTATCACCGTGAGGGTGATATTTACCCATTGTGTCCCCGACAATTCTGGCGCATTTTTTATATCCATTCGAAGGGTCAAGATTAAGCTCGTTCATAGCGTATAAAATACGCCTGTGAACAGGTTTAAGACCATCACGCACATCAGGAAGAGCTCTTGCCACAATAACGCTCATAGCGTAATCTATATACGATGTTTTCATTTTCTCGGAAATTTCAACATCTAAAATTTTATCATATTGATTTTCCATAAAATATTTCCTCCAACTTAAAACCTTGGGCTCTGCCCAAACCCGCCCGCTTTTTTGAAAAAAACGGGACAAAAACTTTAAAACCGTTATTTTTTATACATCAAGATTAGTTACATACTTAGCGTTTTCCTGAATAAATTCTCTTCTTGGCTCCACCCTGTCGCCCATAAGTTTATCAAAAATCTCATCGGCAAGTCTTCCGTCCTCAACAGTAACTCTCATAAGAATTCTTCTTTCAGGGTCCATAGTTGTTTCCCATAACTGTTCAGGGTCCATTTCACCAAGACCTTTGTATCTTTGAATAGGCTTAATTCCATCTCTGCCTATTTTGTCAAGGATTTGCGACAGTTCATCATCACTATAGGCGTAGTATTCTTTTTTAGCCTTTTCCACCTTAAACAAAGGCGGTTTTGCGAGATATACATATCCATTTTCAAGAAGAGGCGTCATAAACCTAAAAATAAAAGTTAGCAATAAAGTTGTAATATGAGCTCCGTCCACATCGGCGTCGGTCATAATAATAATTTTATGATACCTGAGTTTTGAAATATCAAAATCCTCGTGAATTCCGGTACCAAAGGCGGTAATCATAGACCTTATTTCCTCATTTCCCAAAATTCTGTCAAGTCTGGCTTTTTCTACATTAAGTATTTTTCCTCTAAGGGGTAAAACCGCCTGTGTTTTCGGGGTTCTTGCGTCTACGGCAGAACCTCCCGCAGAATTACCCTCGACTATATAGATTTCGCATTTTGACGGGTCTTTTTCAGCACAGTCCGTAAGCTTTCCGGGAAGTCTTGACACTTCCAGAGCCGATTTTCTTCTTACAAGTTCCCTTGCCTTTTTAGCCGCATCTCTTGCCCTTGAGGCCACAAGAGCTTTTTCAAAAATCAATTTGCTTACAGCGGGATTTTCTTCTAAAAAATAAGTGAGATTTTCCGATAAAACCGCCTCAACAGCGCTTTTTGCCTCACTGTTTCCAAGTTTTGTTTTTGTCTGCCCCTCAAACTGTGGATTTTCAATTTTAACACTTATAATGCAAGTTATGCCCTCTCTTATATCCTCACCGGATAAATTTTTATCGCTTTCCTTCAAAAGACCAAATCTTCTTCCGTAATCGTTTACAGTTTTTGTAAGACCCGACTTAAAACCGGCAAGATGCGTTCCTCCGTCAACAGTGCTTATGTTATTGGCGTAAGTGTAGATATTTTCGGCGAATCCATCGTTATGCTGAAAAGCAATTTCCACAGACACATTGTCCCTGACGCTTTCACAATAAAAAATATCCTCATAAACAGGCACTTTATTTTTATTTATATGTTCAACAAATTCTTTTATACCGCCCTCATAATGATATACGTCTTTAAGAGGTTCTTCCTCGTTTCTTAAATCCGTAAGAATAATTTTAACCCCTTTTGTAAGAAATGCCGTTTCCTGAAGATGCTGCTGTAAAATCTCATAGCTGAATACAGTTTCTTCAAAAATTTCAGCGTCCGGTTTAAAATGAATAAAAGTACCTGTAATATTCTTTCCGCACTCACCTATTACTGTAAGCTTATCAAGAGCCTCTCCTCTTGAGTAATGCTGTTCATACACTTTGCCGTCATTGTAAATTTTAACGGTAAGCCATTCGCTCAGCGCGTTTACAACAGATGCTCCTACGCCATGGAGTCCACCGGAAACCTTATATCCTCCTCCTCCGAATTTCCCGCCGGCGTGAAGAATAGTAAATACTACTTCAACTGCGGGAATTCCTCTTTGAGGATGAATACCTACGGGTATACCTCTGCCGTTGTCTTTTACGGATATCGTATTGTCTTTGTGTACAATAACCTCTATTTCCGAGCAAAAACCGGCAAGAGCCTCGTCAATGGAATTATCCACAATCTCATAAACAAGGTGATGCAGTCCTTTTGAAGACGTACTTCCAATATACATACCCGGACGTACCCTGACCGCTTCAAGCCCTTCTAATATTTGAATTTGATTTTCATTATATTCCGCTGACATAAAAGAATCTTCCTTTCGTTGACTGTTTAAGAAAACATTGTTTTATAATTTATCTAATCCCGTCAAAATCAGATTTTATAAAAAATACTGACGTCAATTTTAAATTTTTCTGACAAACCTGATATTTCATAGAATTAACAACATTTTCTCCGGCATTAAGCCTGAAACTTTTGCCGTCATAAAATTAAAACTTCCGTTATAAACCATTATCAGAACTGTTCTGAACTGTCGCAATACCGATTGACAAATCATTTTTCATCTATTTTGTCTGTTCATTCTCTTATTTGGTTCTTTATAGGTTATAGAATATGTCTATTTTACAAAATTTGAAATACCTGATAATCTTTTCTTTAAAGACGACACCGACACAGACGATAAATACACCTTAGACTTGCCTTTTTTTTCGGTAATAATAGCCGACCTTTTAACTTTACCCAAGCTGACACAATTATTATTTTTCATCATATTCTCAATAAACTCGTCATTAATTTTACCCTTCAATTTTTCAATATCAATAACGGCAATGATGTCATTAAAAAAAATACTTTGTTTTTCCCCAATATTTAAAAACAAATAATCATCTCCCCAAAAAAATTTCTCTGTACAGCAAACAAAAAAATAAATAGGTAAAATTTAAAAATTTTTTATATTACGTAAAATCCCCGTAAACATATTAATATATATGTAAAAAGGGTTCTGACGCATATATGAAAATTTTCAGCCAAAACCATAAAAATTAATCCCTATAAACGTGATAACTTATTTTTTTATAACCTTATTAAATTTATCAATCAGAACTGTCAATAACAAGTATATTGTTATAATCATAGTTTCTTTAAGTATATTATACCACAATTTTAAAATTTTCACTAGTATAATTTTCAAAAAAATTTCACAAAATAAAAAAACTCAGACCGTGAGTTTCACGTCTCCGTTTTCGACAAAAAACACCTGAGTATCGGCGTTTGTCTTTTTCAAAATATCCTCAATACCCGTACAAGTTATAATAACCTGTATATCTTTTATGCTTTCAATTAAAAACGACTGTCTTTTTTCATCAAGCTCTGATAAAACATCGTCAAGGAGCAAAACAGGATTGGTTTTCTTTTCTTTTTTTATAATTTCAATTTCAGCGAGTTTTGCTGACAGTGCGGAACATCTCTGCTGTCCCTGAGAACCGTAATCCTTAGCGTCGTATCCGTTTATAATAAAAGAAACATCATCTTTATGAGGTCCCGTACTTGTAGTACCATAAAAAATATCCTTATCCGTGTTTTTAATAAGTTTTTTCTCAAACATATCCGAACTTACGTTTGGTTTATATATTATTTCAAGACGTTCCTTACCGCCGGTAATTTTATTATGTATTTCCGAAGCCAATTCAGAAATATCATAAATAAATTTTTGTCTTTGTTTTATAATCTTCTCCCCGAATTCTGATAACTGACTGTCCCATACAAACAGAGTATCTTTAAGACTTTTATTTTTTTGGATTTCCTTTAAGAGATTATTTCTTTGTTTAAGTATTTTACAGTATTGTTTAAGATTATAATAATAAATTTTATTAAGCTGGCACATTTCAAGGTCTATAAACCGCCTTCTTTCGGAAGGTCCGGATTTTATAAGCCTCAAATCCTCAGGAGCGAAAAGTACAATATGCAGAAAGCCGAAAAGTTCGCCTATTTTTTTTACAGGCATATTATTCACAGCAATCCACTTTTTCATATTTTTCTTTAAATGTACATCAATTTTATCACAAGCTGTATCGTCCCGTATAATTGTTTTTATATGTGTTTCATTTTCATTAAAATTTATAACATCTTTATCCGTATGAGTTTTGTGGCTTCTTCCCGTGGCACAAAAATAAATACCCTCAAGAATGCTTGTTTTTCCCTGGGCATTATCTCCATATAATATATTTATATTTTTGTTAAAATCAATATTAACTTTTTTCAAGTTTCTGAAATTCTCTACAGATAATTTATCAATATACATAAAATTCACACGCAAAAACAAAAAATTTAATTTTCAGGAAAATAAAAAGGTTCTACGGATGAAAATCATTTTTAAAGCGGTATCACCTGTCGGCATATAACTGAGATTATGCTTTCCTCTTCCGCCTTATAAAAATAATTTCCATCTCGCCTCCTTTTGCTTATTTTCAATTACACCATTTTAATAAACCCTGACTTTTTCAAAGCCCGCAACCTCAATCTCATCTCCGGGATAAACTTTTTTACCCCTTTCAAAAACCACATTACCATTTAATTTAACATTTCCATTAGCAATAATAATTTTAGCATCAGAACCTTGGGAAACAATATCAGCCAGTTTAAGAGCCTGAGAAAGTTTTATAAATTCTGTTTTTATTTTAATTTCCAAAATATTTGTCTCCTTTACACGTTTATAGCAATTTCTGAAAAACACTGTAAAAAATAATTTTATTCAACAGACCTGTTATACACGGAAATCAAATTTTAAAAACCACGGGCAATTCACCCACCTGTAAAACCTAAAAAAGAGATTAATCCTGAACTTTACAACGCAAAGCTACGCTTTGCTAAATTTTTTTATTAATGTGAAAAAAATTATATAATTTTGAAAAGAGCAAAGATTCTTTTTTTTAATTAAAAATTGATTTTCGTATTATTATAGCAATCCAATTTAATAATACACAAAAGTAGACGAAACAAAAATTATTTTCACAAGGCGACGGAAGGCAGGCATAGTCGAAAGCCTATGTCAACTGACGGCAACGCAGTGAAAAGGATTTTTGTCCGCCGAACTTGTTTATTATTAAGTTGAATTGCTATAAGTATGGTTATTGTTTTGATGCGTCTATCCCTTAATTCTCAAAGGCAGGATAAGATATTTATAACTTTCCCCGTCAATTTCCTCAATAACGCAGGGACTTAAAGAAGACATAAATTTAATATTAATTTTCTCATCCTCTACAGCTTTAAGAGCATCTATGATATAACGCGGATTAAATCCTATTGTAAGGTCTTCACCTTCTGTATCCGCGTATACCTCCTCATATGACGTTCCTGTTTCGGTATTTGATGTAATAATCATTTTATTGTCCACTATTTTAAACTCAACAGGATTTTTCTTTGAATCTCTTGAAATAAGAGTCGCTCTTTCGACAGAACTTAAAAGTTCGTGACGGTCAATTCTCACCAAAGTGGTATATTCGTTTATAAAACTTTGTTCATATTTAAAAAACTCTCCTTCAAGAAGCCTTGAAACAACGGTGAAATCTTCCGTTTCAAAGAGAGCGTGATTATCCGTAAAATACATAGAAATCATTTCATCTTCTTTATCCGAAATAATACGGCTTATTTCGTTTAAAGTTTTCGCGGGAACAACAACGCTTACATTTTCGTTTTTATTATCAATAATATTTTTTCTGAAAGAAACCCTGAAACCGTCTATAGCAACAATATTAAAGCAATCCTCTTTTATTTCAATAAGTTCTCCTGTCAATACAGGCTTTGAATCCTCAACAGCGACAGAAAAAATTGTCTGTTTAATCATACTTTTAAAAATGTTTGATTTTACATCATATTTTATAATCTTTTCCACATGAGTAATTTCAGGAAAATCGTTACCCGGCAGGGAAAGTATTTTAAACTCAGATTTACCGCTTTTAATTATCAAAGTATTATTTTCGTCTGTTTCCAAAGTAACAATATTATCAGGCAAATTTCTTATTATCTCAAAAAAGACTTTAGCCTCAGGCGCTGCAAGACCTTTTTCCATAATAGTAACATCATCAGTCATATTGCTTGTCTGGATAGCCAGTTCAAGATTATTAGCTGTAAGCCTCATGCCAGCAGAATCAGCAGTAATAAGAATACATTCGAGAATTGGCATAGTTGTTTTAACAGCGACAGCTTTTGATACAACATTTATTTTAGAAAGCAATTCATTTTTTGTACAGGTAACAAGCATAAAAAAATCTCCTTTCGTGGAAAAACAAAAAAATAAAAAAAAATTATCAACAAAATTCAATGTGAATAACATACATAAATAAATAATTAATTTTGGAAGTGGTTGTTGTTGTAGGGTGGAAATGTGGAAAAATGGTTCAACAATGTATGTACAAGGGAACACAGTCAAAGAAAACCCTGTGGATATACACTGGATAACATACCCGTTTATCAACACAATCAACAAAAGAAAACAAAAAAAAAGTTACTTACAATTTACTAACACAGTTATCAACATAAAACCGTGGGACGCTGTTTTGCACTACGGAAATCAATTTTTTAAAACTGTGGGCAAAGCCACGTCAATAAACTTTAAACTTTATAACGAGAACGTGTGCTATGCTAAGTTTTTAATTCAATTTGAAAAATTTTATATAATTTATTAAAAAAGTAAAATTTTTTCTCTAAAATTTTAAAAATTAATTTCTGTGGTTTCAGACTCTGTAAGGGACTTTTTTTCTGTTGACCCTGAACGCAAAGTATAGGCTTTGCTATTGAGGATATTAATTATCGGCAAATTTGATTACTGCCGTATTTTTCCGAGTTACAATTTTAAAATTATTGGTAAATTTAAGTTATACCGAATTTTTTATATATTCAATATCAAAGTTTTTTTTGCACGCTTTCCGGGGAAAAAGCGGAGCGGGTGCAGGCAGCGCTCACAGTTTTAATATTTTTAATCTTTTTTAAGTATAGTCTCAATGTCGGAGATATTTTTAACTATACTTGGATTGGAGTTTTTTTCAAGACCTTTTAATATATTTTCGTATCCGTTTATAACGGTAGAATGGTCTCGTCCTCCGAAGGAATTGCCTATATCAGCCAGAGGGCAGTCAAGTAGTTTTCGGCAGAAATACATAGCGACGTGCCTTGGATATACAATATTTTTGCTTCGTCTTTTACCTTTCAGGTCGTTTACGGAAACACCGAAGTAATCGGCTACGGTGTTTTGGATATAATCGATTGAAAGAGCCTCTTTTTCAGAATTTATTATCATATTTTTAAGGGCGAGTTTAGCTAAATCAGTTGTAATTTCTTTTCCTGTTAGCCTTGAGTATCCGCTTATCGTGGTAAGAGCGCCTTCAAGTTCTCGTATGCTTGAGGTAATTGTTTTTGCTGTAAAATTAAATACTTCTTCAGGCATTTCAATATTGTCAAGGGTTGCTTTTCTTTTGAGTATGGCGAGTCTTGTTTCAAAATCAGGAGATTGAATATCTGCTGTAAGACCGCAGGAAAACCTTGACCTCAATCTATCCTCTAAAGTAGCTATTTCTTTTGGGGGACGGTCGCTTGATATAATAATTTGTTTGTTAAGTTCCCATATAGCGTTGAATGTATAGAAAAACTCATCTTGAGTAGCTTCTTTTGAGGATATAAATTGTATGTCGTCAATAAGAAGAACATCAACTTTTCTGTATTTGTCTTTAAATTCTTTTGTTTTGTTGTTCTGAATAGCGACTACAAGTTCTGTCAAAAAGGTTTCGCAGGAAGCGTATACTACTTTTGCGGAAGGGTTTTTTTCAAGTATGTGGTGAGCTATCGAATGCATAAGATGAGTTTTGCCAAGACCAACGTTTCCGTAAAGAAAAAGAGGGTTGTAAGCGATTCCGGGAGCGTCGGCGACAGCCACCGCGGCGGCATAGGCAAGCTGATTACTGTTTCCTATTACAAAGTTCTCAAATACGTATTTTGGATTTAAAGGGGCGGATATATATGTAGGATCTGCCGAGAAATCCTTTAATTTAGCATCGGAATTTTTTTCTTTGGAAACACTTTTTTTATTAAAATTTTCAAGAAAATCATTTTCAATATTTAATTTAATTATAATGTGAAGATTTTTTCCGGTAACTGAGGCTATAGCTTTTTCTATAAGTTCGCTGTATTGAAGAGTCACTATTTTTTCTGTTAAATCCGGATTATCTCCTGTTATGGTCAATAAAAAAGCCTCGTTGTTCATAGCAACGGGTATTAATTTGGGAAACCAAGTTGAAAAAGGTGTAGGACTCATATTTTCCTCGATAATTTTGAGAGCGTTCTCCCATATGGCGTTCATAAGCGGTACCCCCTGTAAAGGTAAAAATGTCAATAATTTGCGGATAAATAAAAAGGAGTTGTTGAAAACTGAAAAAATGTTTATTATGTGGATAACAAATAGTGTTAATAAGTGGAAAACATCAAAACAAAGAGATGAAAAAAGCGCTGAATAGAGTTATCAACAAAATCAAAAAAAAGTTATCCTCATAAAAAAGTACAATAAAATGGAAACAATATAAGATTTAATAAAGTTATCAACAGAGTTATCAACAAAATGTGAATAACTTTGGCTCAATTTTATTTATGAACAGTAATGTAAATATAATAACAAAAAAAATGTGGATAATCAAGAACAAAAAACAACAAAATTTAAAATTATCAACAATTACCAAATAAATGAGGATAAACTTATCAACAATATACAGATTTATTAAAATACGACATAATTTTATCATAAAATTTCCGAAACCTTACAGTAATTTCAGAAATGTCAGAAAAAAATATTTTATCAATAAATTTCTTTCGAAACTAAAAAATTACATCAATCCAAGAAAAAAATATTTTTTTTACAGGAATTGCTGTAATGATGCATTTTTGAAAGAAGTCTGTTATGTGTAATGTATTTTATTAAGAAGTCTAAAAAAATAAATATTTATATTTGACCGTAAAAGGTATACAAAAAAATAAAATTATATGTTATAATAGACCTGTGAATAACCTTTGTAACGCCGTTTGACAGAGATTTTTCAACCATAATTTAACTGATTTTTTTAAAATACTTTCCGTGTATTCCTGCAAAATCAGGTTTCGTCCTGCAAAAAAGTCTTTTGTAAGCCGTTATTATTTAGGTTATTAAACATGTCTAAAGAAAGGCAGCGGTAAATGTGTTATGAAAAAGTTGGAGAAAGCAGTTGTTTTTTTGCTTATATTAATTCTTGTTTTTTTAAATATTATATTATTTTATGTTTTTTTTGTTTTTTCTAACGAAGAGATAAAAAGCTTTGTAAATTTTGGACAGGAAACAAAAAAAGAGGAAAAAGAAAAAGATTTTATAGCAAGGGAAATTATAATTGATGAGTATAAGGGAGAGTTTCAGGTATATCAAAATGATAAATTAATAAATAGTTTTTTCGATTATAACGAAGCTGTAGCTTACGCTTCAGGATATGAGAATGCCTCGGTAAAAAGATATAACGGTAACTTTTGGCTGTGGGATAATACTCCTCAGTATAATGTGTATACAGACGGGGAAGATAAATTCGAAGTGTTTGGAAGTTTCGCTGACGCAGCGGCGTTTGCTAAAAAACATAGCTATGCGGATATATATTATAGAAAGAGCAATAAATTTGTATGGAATAATCATGAGAAAATAGAGAATAAAACAATTATGGGAGTAGGACATATAAAACAGCTTCCGGAGCTTAAAAGGGGCTGTGAGGTAACAAGTCTGGCTATGCTTTTAAATTACAAGGGATATAAAACAGATAAACTTGTTTTAGCGAAAGCGATAAAAAAAGATACTACTCCTTATAATGAGATAGATGGCAAAAAGTATTACGGAAATCCCAATAATGGTTTTGTAGGAGATATTTACGACTATTCAAAAAAGGGACTTGGAGTTTACCATAAGCCGGTATTTGCTCTTTTGTCTGATTATGCCGGAAATGATTCTCTTGACCTTACAGGCTGTGAGTTTGAGGATTTATATTATTTTATAAACAAAAACTCTCCTGTATGGGTTATAATAAATACAAAATATGACGAGCTTCCTCAGAAAAACTTTGAGAAATGGATAACTCCCGACGGGGAAATAACAGTTACTTATAATGAGCATTCTGTGCTTATAGTGGGGTATGACGATAAATATGTGTATATAAATGACCCTTTATCAGAATATGGATATACAAAAAAGGAAAAGACAAGATTTATAAAAGGGTGGAAACAAATGGGCAGGCAGGCTTTGACTATAAAAAAATAAAAGGAGAAAAAGCAAATGAGAGAAATAGATATAAATGAAATTACAGAAACTGTGAAAAAACTTTGTATAGAATCAAACTGTATATTAAATAACGATATATACAGTGCTGTAAAAAATGCTGAAGATACGGAAGTATCGGAAATAGGAAAAGATATTTTAAAAAAACTTATAAAAAACGCGGACATAGCGAAAGAAAAAATGAAACCTATATGTCAGGATACGGGAATGACCGTGGTTTTTGTTGATATAGGCCAGGAGGTACATATAAAAGGCGGAAATATTACGGACGGAATAAATGAGGGAGTAAGGCAGGGCTACAGTGAGGGATTTTTAAGAAAATCCGTTGTATCAGACCCTTTGTTAAGGGTAAACACAAAAGATAATACTCCGGCGGTAATACATTATAATATTGTTTCGGGGGATAATATTAAAATTACTGTAGCTCCAAAAGGTTTTGGAAGCGAGAATATGAGTAAAATTCATATGCTTAAACCTTCTCAGGGAATTGAGGGAGTAAAAGATGCGGTAATGGAAACGGTAAAACTCGCGGGGTCAAATCCGTGTCCGCCTATGATTGTCGGAGTCGGAATAGGAGGAAATTTTGAGCTTAGCGCGTATCTTTCAAAAAAGGCGCTTTTAAGACCTGTTGACAGAAGCTCAGAAATTCCTCATATAAAAGAGCTTGAAAAAGAACTTTATGAAAATATAAACAAAACAGGAATAGGACCGCAGGGACTTGGGGGAAAGACGACGGTTTTAGGCGTAAATATTGAAACTTTTGCCACACATATAGCCGGACTTCCTGTAGCTGTAAATATAAGCTGTCATGTGACAAGGCACGGAGAGGCTGTTTTATAAAGGCAAAAGAGGTTATTGAGAAATATTTTTACTAATCTTTACCGTAATTGATGTAAACAGACAAAAATTTTCAAGATTGTTTTTTATTTACGTAAAAAAGGCTTGCTTTGTTTAAATATTTTGAGTATAATTTTTTTAATGGATTACTGTTGTATTGTTTTACCGCGATAAATTATAAAATATTCAGAAAAAAAGGTTTATAGCGGATCACAAAATTTTTAGCGTGAAACAATATTTATTATAATCGTTGGTTTTGTCGTAATTTGTATTTTTGATATAGGAGATGTGTAATGGACAGGAAAAAGTTTTTAAAAAGCGTCGGTATTATATTTATAATATCATTAATCTTGGAAATATTTGTTTTTAATTTCAGGTTTTTTACTCAGGCTGACGGCAACGAGATTGTTATTACTCCTGAAAATATAGATAAGGTAACCTTTGGAGATGGAATAGAATACGACGAGAATAATAAATGGACAAACGATGACGGACAGTTGAAACCATCGATTTTTATTACTGATAATAAAGAGGCCTATATTGAGTTAAATGACATAAATAAAAAAATAGACAATGTTTATATAGATATTTCAAATGTAAAAAGAAAATCTTACAGCGATAAGAAAACGGTTTATAAAATATGGGCGACAGACGAGGCGAATGCCCTTTATTTCAGTCTGCCGGAAAGAGATGTGGTAAGAGATGTTGAAAAAAGTAAATATATAAACTTAAATTTAAGCGGTGAGAGCGAGAAAATTAAAATTGAGTTTAAAACAAAAGATAAAGAGAGATTTGTTTTTAATGAGATAAGGATAAACGCCTCTTATCCTATGTTTTTTTCATTTATAAGAATAATAGCGGTATTCTTGATTATTCTCGTTGTTTATATGATAAGGCCTAAATCTTGCTTTTACAAATATACGCTGAATTTAAAATCGTTAAGGCAGAAATGGGCTTTATGCGCTGTAATAATTGTTCATATTTTCGCTTTTACGGGAATAAGCCTTTTTAATCCCGGTTTTGTAAATACAAAAATAGAGCATCATAAGCAATATCAGCAGCTTACGGATGCTATTTTGGACGGACACGTCTACCTTGATAAAGAACCGTCGGATATTCTTAAAAATATGGATAATCCTTATGACACAAATTTAAGGAAAGAAACATTTAAGGATACGGGTGAGAAGTTCCTGTGGGACAGAGCTTATTATAATGGAAAATATTATGTATATTTCGGAATAGTTCCTGTATTAACATATTATCTGCCTTTTAAGGTTATAACGGGAAATGATTTTCCGACTTTCGCGGGAATAGTATTTACAGCTATAATATTGATGTTTGCCGTATTGGGTCTTGTTCATAGGATAATAAAAAGGTATTTTAAAGATGTTCCTTTTTTGCTCTATATTTTATTAAGTTTCTTTTTTATAGACAGCTGCGGAATAATATATCTTCTTAAAAGACCTGACTTTTACTCACTGCCGATTATAATGGCGGTAACATTTTCCGTTTCGGGATTATATTTTTGGATATCGTCTGTCAGATATAAGGAATATAGCTATGTAAACAGTAAAAATGAGAAAAAAGTAAATATTAAAGATTATAAGAAATTCGATATAGCTGAAAAAAGCGAAGAAAATATGGAATTTGAGGGATTTATAAAATGGCGTCTTTTAATGGGTTCTTTGTGTATGGCATTGGTAGCCGGATGCCGTCCTCAGCTTTTGCTTGGCTCATTTTTGTCTATTCCGCTGTTTTTTAATATAGTTTTTAAAGACAGAAAACTTTTTTCTAAAGACAGTATAAAAGAAACATTGGTATTTATTATGCCTTATATTGTAATAGCAGCGGGACTTATGTATTATAATTATATAAGATTTGATTCGGTAATTGATTTCGGGGCGAATTATAATCTTACTACAAACGATATGACAAAAAGAGGATTTGTGCTTGGAAGGTCGGCGCTTGGAATTTTTTCATATTTGTTTCAGCCTCCAGCATATAGTCCGAGATTTCCTTTTATAAGCGACGTGTGGTTTTATACAAATTATATGGGAGTTACAATACACGAGTATTTGTTTGGAGGAATATTGTTTAATCATTTTCTTCTATGTATAAATTTGTTTGTTTTTAAATTTAAAAATTCCCTTAAACTTAAAGGACTGTTTCATTTTTGTATTATGAGTATATTGTTTTCCGTTATGATAGTTATAGCGGATACACAGCTTGCCGGACTTTTGCAAAGGTATATGGTTGATTTCGCGTGGCTGATGTTTATTCCCGGAATTATACTTATTCTTATACTTCTGGAAAGAGTAAATGATTATCTTAAAAAACATATTTACACAGTTTTGATATGTGGTTTCGCGTTTAGCTTTTATTATGATTTCGCTACCATATTCTTTTACGGAGACAACGCTTTGTATAATACAAATCCGACTGTTCATTATTATGTTACGCATCTTGTGCAGTTTTGGCTGTAGTACAGAAAATTATAAGGAGGCTTTTGAGTACAAATGAAAAAAGATATCGCGGTTTTGGTGCCGTGCTATAATGAGGAAAAAACCATAGGAAAAGTAATAGAGGATTTTAAGAAAGTTCTTCCTGAAGCTACAATTTATGTATATGATAATAACTCGACAGATAAAACTTCAGAAATAGCGTCATCTTATGAAAATGTTGTTGTAAGAAAGGAATACAGACAAGGTAAGGGCAATGTTGTAAGAAGTATGTTTCGTCAGATTGACGCGGACTGCTATATTATGATAGACGGGGATGACACATATCCGGCGGAGTACGCTCCGGAGATGGTACGTCTTGTTCTTGAGGAAAATGTGGATATGGTAATAGGCGACAGACTTTCCTCAACGTATTTTACGGAAAACAAAAGACCTTTTCATAATTTTGGAAACGTACTTGTAAGAGGTCTTATAAACAAGCTTTTCAAAAGCGATGTAAAAGATATTATGACAGGCTATAGGGCATTCAGCTATGAATTTGTTAAAATGATGCCAATTACATCAAGCGGTTTTGAGATAGAAACAGAAATGACAATAAACGCTCTTGATAAAAAATTCAATTTAAGGGAAATACCTGTTCAGTACAGAGATCGACCAGAGGGAAGCGTATCAAAGCTTAATACATTTTCAGACGGAATAAAAGTTATAAAAACCATATTCAGAATGCTGAGAGATTATAAACCGTTTTTCTTTTTTGGTATAATAGGACTTATATTTGTTCTTTTGGCGGCGGGATTTTTTACGCCTGTGCTTTTGAATTTCTTTAAAACAGGTATGGTATTAAAATTCCCTACTATTATCGTAGCGGTAGGCTGTGCGTCTGTAGGTGTTATAAGCTGGGCGATTGGACTTATTCTGGAGGTTATAGGAAAAAAGAATAAGCAGGATTTTATTATCAGGCTTAATATACTTTCAAGCAGCCGAAATAAAAAAGATATTGATTAGAAAAATTAAGGAAGTGGCGGAAAATGACTGTAAAGCTTGTTGCACCAATTACAAGAGATACCGTAAAAGAGCTTAAAGCCGGAGATATAGTTGAAATAAGCGGAATAATTTATACGGCGAGAGATGCGGCGCATAAAAGAATGCTTGAGGAATATGAAAGGAGTGGAAAGCTTCCGTTTGACATAAAAAATCAGACCATTTATTTTGCGGGGCCTTCTCCGGCGAAACCAGGAGAGCCTATAGGCTCTGTAGGGCCTACGACCAGCTGTCGTATGGACGCTTATTCTCCGAAAACAATAGAACTTGGTCTTACGGTGATGATTGGAAAAGGAGAAAGAAGCAAAGATGTTATAGACGCTATGAAAAAATATAAGGCGGTATATATAGGAGCGATAGGAGGAGCGGGCGCTTTATTGTCAAATCACATAAAAAAAAGCGAGGTAATAGCGTATGATGATTTGGGAGCGGAGGCAATACACAGGCTTGAGGTTTTTGAGTTTCCGGGAATTGTGGTTATAGACAGTGACGGAAATAATCTTTATGAAACTGAATTTTTAAAATATAAAGAAATATGAGGTGTGTTTTTATGAGTAAAACAAAGGTTGTTGTTCTTGCGGCCGGACAAGGAACAAGAATGAAATCGAAAGTTCCGAAAGTTTTGCATAAGGTTCTTGATAAAAAAATGATTGATTATGTAATTGAGGCGGCGAAAGAGGCGGGAGCTGATGAGATATGTGCTGTCGTTGGTCATCAGAGCGCTATGGTAAAAGCTATGATAGGAGATAGTGTTTCTGAATTTGCTGTTCAGAAAGAACAGCTTGGAACAGGTCATGCGGTTATGCAGGCGGAGAGTTTTATGGGGACAGACGGAGATGTACTGGTACTTTGCGGAGATACTCCGTTAATTACGGGAAAAACCATAAAAGAGCTTTTTGACAGTCACAGAAAAGACGGCAATTCAGCGACAGTTGTATCTGTAATGCTTGACGACCCTTCGGGATATGGAAGAATTGTGAGAAATAATAATTCATTTGATAAAATAGTAGAGCAAAAAGACGCTTCCGATGAAGAAAAGGAAATTAAGGAGATAAATACGGGAGTTTATGTTTTTAAAGCGTCAGACCTTGCGGAGAGTCTTAAAGAGTTAAAAAATGATAACGCTCAGAATGAGTATTATCTTACGGACTGTCTTGAGATAATGAAAAATAAAGGTCTTAACGTAGGCGTTATGATAGCTGATGATGAGAATGAATTTCTTGGAATAAACTCAAAACTCCAGCTTGCTCAGGCTACAAAAATTATGAAAAAGAGAATTAACGAGTATCATATGGTAAACGGAGTGACTATTGAAGACCCTGACAATACTTATATAGGAAAAGACGTTGTTATAAAACCTGATACAGTAATACTTCCGGGTACAGTTATCGAGGGTAAGACAGAAATAGGTACGGACTGTATAATTGGACCTAATTCAAGAATTACAAACTCAATAATAAAAGATTGTGTTACCGTACAAGCATCGGTTTTATTAAGCGCCGAGGTGGATAATTATACTACTATAGGGCCTTTCGCTTATTTAAGGCCAAATTCTAAAATAGGAGAGCATGTAAAAATAGGTGATTTTGTTGAGATTAAAAACTCTACTATTGATGACGGCACAAAAGTTTCACATCTTACTTATGTAGGTGATTCCGATGTAGGAAAGAATGTAAACTTTGGATGCGGAACTGTAACCGTAAACTATGACGGAAAAAATAAATTCAGAACTACAATAGGAGATAATGCTTTTATAGGATGCAATACAAATCTTATAGCTCCTGTTACGGTAAAAGAAAACGCTTTTACCGCGGCCGGTTCTACAATAACCTTTGATGTACCGGAGGGTTCGCTTTCTATTGCCAGGGCGAAACAGGTCAATAAGCCGGACTGGAGAAGAGTTAATGAATAGTATCTGTTTTTATTGTTTATTGCTATACGATAAATTTTATACGCTGCTGATAACGCCCGATAATTATTCCGGAGGATTTTTATGATTAATTCATATAATGGAAACATTAAAATATTAAGCTGTAACGGAAACAAAATGCTTGCCGAGAAAATAGCGAAAGAGCTTGGACTTCATTTATGTGAGTCGGAGGTCACTAAATTCAGTGACGGTGAAATAAGCATAAAAATAAACGACCCTGTAAGAGAGGCGGACGTTTATATTATTCAGCCTACGTCCTCTCCTGTAAATGATAATCTTATGGAACTTTTGATTATGATTGACGCTGTAAAAAGGGCGTCGGCTGGAAGAATAAACGCTGTTATACCATATTATGGATATGCCAGACAAGATAGAAAAACAAGAGCCAGAGATCCGATAAGCGCTAAGCTTGTGGCTGATATTATAACAAAAGCGGGAGCAGACAGAGTTTTATCAATGGATTTGCACTGTGCTCAGATACAAGGATTTTTTGATATACCTGTAGACCATTTGGTAGGTATGCATATACTTTCAGATTATTATCAGAGAAAATTTGTAAATTTTGATAATGTTGTAGCTGTATCTCCCGATTTAGGTAGTGTGACAAGGGTAAGACAATTTGCGGAAAAACTTGAGATACCTATAGCGATTATAGATAAAAGGCGGCCAAAGGCAAATGTTTCTGAGGTTATGAACATAATCGGCAATATTGATGGAAAAAATGTAATACTGGTTGATGATATGATTGATACTGCCGGTACAATAACAAATGCGGCGAACGCTCTTAAAGAAAGAGGAGCCGTAGAGGTTTACGCGTGCTGTACTCATCCTGTGTTATCAGGAAACGCGATAGAGGTAATTGAGAATTCACAGATAAAAGAACTGCTTGTTCTTGATACGGTGGAACTGCCAGAGGAAAAGAGAATTTCTAAAATAAATCAGGTAAGTGCCGCAAAGCTTTTTGCCGACGCTATTTACAGAATTCACGAGGGACTTCCTGTATCAATAATTTTTGACAATTAAAAGAAATAAAGACTGCGGGACGTGTCCCTCCAACATTCTGTTTTTAAAACCGTGGGACGCTGTCCCACACCCTGTAAGGGAGAATCTCCCTTGACCCTAAACGCAAAGTATACGCTTTGCTATTGAGAAATTGAAATATCGGAAAAGTTGATTTTTGGGGTATTTTTAGTTTTTTAAAATTAAAAATACAATTAAATTTAATTTTTATCATTTTTTTAATATTTTCAATTTTAAAGTTTTTTACCCCGCTTTTTTACAAAAAAGCGGGCGGGTGTGGGAAGAACCAACGGTTTTATCCTTAATCTAGTGAGGATTTGAGTTTTTTTAATAAATCATGTGTGAAATCCGTTTACAGAGGAGTTTATTTCTGAGTTGAGCCTGTCGCCTATTTCGCTCCATATCTTGTTAAAATCAGCGGCGGGATTTTGTGGTTTGATTTCAATATTGATATTTGGTGAAACGGTGACGCTGTCGGAGGATTTTCCGCTTAAGTGAAAGGATAAATCATCTTTCATTTTTTTAAAACCAAAATTTTTAATGTCCTCGTCAGGAAAAATACCGTTGTTTATTTTGTGAATATTTTTTTCAAGATTGTTAAAACCTGATTTTTTAGGGATAAATTCGTTGAATATTTTTCCGTTGCTGTAATTATGTACGCCGGCTGTTTTAATAAAAGCTTTTTTTGTGTCTTTTATGCCGCTGCTGTAAAAGTTTTCTTTAAAGTTTTGATAATTACCTGTTTTTAATAAAGTGTTGGTCTGAGTATTTTTATCTTTAGCTTTTTCATATAATTTGGTATTGTTTAATTTTTCATAAACTGTATGAATGAGAGCAGTTTTGTAAATTATATTGTCTGTATTGTTTTTTTCAGGTAAAATTAATTTATCTTGTAAAATTTTTTCTTTAAAAAGTCCCTTTTGTAAATTTTTATTTGTGCTGAAAATTTTTGATGTGTTGTTTATATAGCTGTCATTAAAATAAGTTTTAAAAAATGAACTTTTGTCAGAATGTTCTTTGTTGTAATCTGTTCTAAAAAGAGGATAGTTTGATAAAACAGAGCTTTTTTTTAAATTGTCATAATTTATTTTTCCTTGATTTTGATTGATTTTTTTCTGAGGAAAACTTTTGTGTTTTGAAAAGTTGTTATCTTTTGTGTAATTGCCGGAAAATTTTTCGCTGGTTATTTTTTTATTAAAAATATTTTTTAATATCGGATTTTCTTTTTTGCTAAAAAAGTTTTTTTCATCTATATTGTTTTTAAAATTTTTTATTGTATTGTTTGATGTAATATTTTTTTCTTTTTCATCTGAAATATTCTTATAAAATTTTTTTATGTTTGAATTTTTAAAATTTTTTGGATTTATAAGCATATTTACGTTGGTAATTAAGTTGTTTGTTATGTTGTCATAATTTTTTATTTTGTTCATCATATCGCTGAATTTTAATTTATTCTTTTTGTTTGTTATCATACTCCCCAAATCCTTTCATAAGGTTAAAAATTGTTTTGATGCGGTAAAAATTTTTGTTATAATCTTTAAACAAATCTATTATAACACATAATAGTAAAAAAAGCAATATATTTGTTTCAAAAATGAAACTAAATTTCCTGACAGGTTCGTGGCTGTAATTAATGTTTTATTGTAATAGTCTTCTTTCGAAACTTCAAACTTATTCAATGTATCTTAAAGCTTTCGGCATTTAAAAAACAAAATGCCTTTGAGTATAGTCAATCAACTTGAAAATGAGAAAAAGGAGGCGAGCAAAAAATTATTTTTGCAAGGCGGCGGAGGGAGAGCATAGCCGAATGCCTATGCCGACCGACGACAACACGGCAAAAAGGATTTTTTGCCGCCGAACTTACTTATTTTTAAGTTGATTGACTATAAAATATTTTTTTGTTGAATTGATGTAATTTCGTAGTTTCGAAAGAAGACCAATAGTTTGTCTATAGCAATTCGCAAAATTTTTAGTGCAAACCAATAAAAAAATTCTTTAATATATCAAGTTTTTGATATTTGATTGTTTATTTTTTTATTGGTTCGCTATAATTAATATTTTCGCGTATACATTTCCATAGACCGTCTGTTACAATATCCGCTATGTCCATAACGATTGAAAGACGAGTGCTTTGAAGCAGGGAGATTTCTAAAAAACCGTTTAAATTTACTATACCTGTTATAAAAATGTCACCAACTTCTCCTAAATCTTTTTTTACTCCTGCGCCGGGTTTTATAGAGCCTTTTCCGACTGTTATATATCCGATATGTTCCATTTTTCCAAGAGAAGCGTCTATAGCAATAATAAGAGGATTTTTATAAAGTTTATAAATATCGCTGATAGTTTGTTCAAGATTAACGGCGTGTACGGGATTTTTTAAAGTTCCGTATATCTCAACATTCCGTATTTTTGGAAGACGGCTTAATTTGTATCCTATAAGAGGGCCTAAACTGTCTCCGGTAGCTTTATCCGTACCTATGCATAATATTATAATTTTTCTTTTTTCTTTTTTTTGAGCTGTAAATTCTGTCAGAATGTTTTTCAGAGCATATTTAAAATCAAATAATGCTGTTTTTGCTTGAGAATCAACATAAAGACTTGCCAAAATACCGCACTCCTTTTGAGTTTAGTCAAACAGCTTTACAGCAATTCTGTAATTGCCGTAAAAATGGATAAAAAACAAGCCGATTGACTGTAAAATTTTATAGGTTTAATTTTCCCTAAAAAACAAATTTATATACTGTAGTATTATTGTTTTGTTCTAAAAAATTTCCGTAAAATTTAAGGAATTATGAGATTTTAAAAATTATTGTGAAATATAGCTGTCAACAAATGTAAAATTAGACTGACATTTTATTTAATAGTGAATATAATGAATTTTTATAAGCCAAAATGTTATTTAAAAATTTAAATTTATCGACTTATAATGCCAAAAATTAATAGGTGTGTTATGTTACTATTGTTGTGCCAAAAAAATATTATATTCAACGGGGGTGTAAAATATGCAGGAAGAAAAAAGACATAAACTGCCAACAAATATAAAGCAGGTAGGAAGCATATCCCATGGTTTAAAAATATATGTTGAGGACTATGTATATACATATATACAGCAGTATGCGTCTTTTGCTGAATGTGATGAGAAAATAGGTATACTGACAGGAAAGAAGGAAGTTTTTGAAGGCGAGGATATACTTTTTATAAACGGTATGATACAAGGAAAGTACAGCAAGACTGAAGCCGGAATGGAAATTCTGACAGAAAAAAGCAATAATTACATAAAAGAAGAAATGGGTAAATATTTTTTGGGAGATGAAATACTTGGCTGGGTTTATATACAGCCGGGATACGGGGAATTTTTAAACAGTACCCTTATAAATTATCATGAAAATAATTTTAAAAAATATTACAGCGTATTGTTTATATATGACCCTATAGAAAAGGTAAACGGATTTTTTTGTAAAAACGAGGTTTTGGGAGGTCTTGAGGAGGTAAAGGGTTATTTTATTTACTATGACAGAAATGAGGGAATGCACGAGTATATGCTTCAGAATAAATTTGTCAAGCAAAAAGAAACGGTCGATTACTTATTTGACGATGATTTTGAAATAAATGACTCAGAGGACAAGGAAATTATTCCTGAAACAATAAAAGATGTTACAGTTGAAAAAATAAGAAACAGTTTTTCAAAAGATTATACAGAAAAGCCTCGTGTTGAAAAGCCTCGTACAGAAAAATCCCGTACTGTAAGACGTAAAGGAAAAATTATAACGGAACAGAAAAAACTTGTCAATTTTCTGGGTTCGTTAAGTGCGGTTTTGTTCTGTGCCTGTATTGTAATGGGAGCAAGTATAATAAAGAATGACGACCGTATAAATAATGTTGAAAAACAAGTGGCAGCAATGGATAATTCATATACATATCTTATAAAAACTATAAAGGAGGGAAATGTGCAAAGTGTTTTTGCTGCGAAAAATGAACAATTAACAAAAGAGCCGGTTTCCGCGGCGCAGACGACGGTAAAGCCTGCCGAGCAAAAAATTACCACGGAAAAACCAATTGAAAGCACTACAGAGAAACCTACGGAAAAACCAACAGAAAAACCAACAGAAAAACTAACGGAAAAACCAACAGAAAAACCAACAGAAAAACCAACTGAGGGAACTACGGCTAAGGCTTCGGAAGCTGTGAAGAAAGAAACAGCGGCGGAAAACAAAAGACCAGCTCAATATACTGTAAAGGAGGGGGACAGCCTTTTAGGAATAAGTATAAGATTTTATGGGACAAATAAAAAAACACAGGATATTATGTCTGCTAACAAAATAGATGATCCAAATAAAATTTATTATGGAATGGTATTAAAGCTTCCATAAAATTCAATAAAACACAGTTATAGTCAATCAACTTGAAAAATGAACAAGTTCAGCGGCAGAAAATCATTTTTACCGTGTTGTCGTCAGTTGACGTAGGGCTACGTCTATGCCCGCCTTGTAAAAATAATTTTTCGCTCGCCTTTTTGCTCCTTTTCAAATTGATTGACTATATAATGAGTTTTATTAAAAAATTTATAAAAAGTTTTATAGAATATTAGGGGGATATTTTATGGATTTTTATAATATACCTAATCTTGAACAACTTACAGAGGAATTTACCCATGAAGTAAAAAATCCTGTAGCTCTTATACAAGCTAATATAGATTATATACAAACAAGCGATAAAAGCGGAGTTTATGAAAAAAATTATGGGGTAATGAAAAAAGAACTTCAAAAGATAATAAATGTGGTAAAAGATTTCGCAAAAGTTGTGTCGTCTGTCAATAATGCTGAAAGAGAAGTTATTTTTATTTATGACTTGATTGTGGATATGATAGATGAGTTCAGTACGCCTTTTGACGGTAAAAAAATATCATTTGATTTTACCTGCGATGATGAGGAATTAAAAATTTTTGGTGAATATTCAAAAATATGTATGGTTTTTTTCAATGTAATAAAAAATGCTATTGAGGCGATAAAAGATGAGGGTAAAATAAGTATAGCAGTAAAAAGAGAAAGTGAGGAAATAATAATAAAAATTTCTGACGATGGTTTAGGAATAGATAAATCTTTTTCGGAGATTGTATGCAATCCGTTTTTTACGACAAAAGCAAACGGCAGCGGACTTGGGCTGCCGATATGCAAAAAAATTATAGAAAGCCATAAAGGAAAGTTTTATATTTATAACAATGAAATTGAGGGATGTACTGTGGAAATCAGGCTTTTGAGTTTTTCAGACAGCAACTGAAAAATTTTTCAAAAATTCCTTTTGACAATTTTTCATCAAGTTTTTTTTCAGGATGCCATTGAACTCCTGCAAAAAAGTTTCTCTTTGGACATTCAACCGCCTCAATAATAGAATCATCAGATGTTGCCGAGATATCAAATATTGGGGAAACATCGGAAAGACACTGATGATGAAAAGAATTAACTATGGCGGTATCGTTTTTTATAATATTGTAAAGAAAGCTTTTTTTACTTATGGATATTTTGTGAGTAATGTTGTTTATGCTGTTTTCTGAAATATGTCCGTCAATATGCTGGTATATATTTCCTCCAAAAGAAGTGTTCATAACCTGAATACCTCTGCATATTCCAAGGAGAGGTATATTTTTGGCAAAAGCTTTTCGGCATAGCTCCGCTTCATAGACATCTCTTTTGACGCAAAGACCGCGGGCTTTGGGGCTTAGTTTTTCTGTAATAAGATATTCGCTTAAATCGCCGCCTCCTGATAAAATAATACCATCGGCAATATCAAGAATGTTGTCGGGACTTTCATTGTAAGAAATAATAAGGCTTACTGCGCCAAATGAGGAAACGGCTTTTAAATAATCCGCGTTTATTTTGGGAAAATTATCTTCATAAGAATGAGTTATTCCTATAATAACAGACATAAGAACACTCCCAAAAGATTTATATAAATATTTATTCATATCAGAGTTATACTATGAGAATAAATTACAGCAAAATAATAAAAAAATAAATTTTATAAATCGCTGTAATAAATATTTTTTCTTTTATAATTCTATTACGGAATTGATGTAAGGAAGATATATATTGGGATAAAAAATATTTAGGGGCGGCAGTACATGGGGATGTACTGCCTTTTTTGTTTTCATCGTAAAAATGAGTTTTACAGTCAATCAACTTGAAAATGAGAAAAATGAGGCGAGCTAAAAATTATTTTTGCAAGGCGGCGGAGGGAGAGCATAGCCGAATGCCTATGCCAACTGGCGGCAACGCAGTGAAAAGGATTTTTGTCCGCCGAACTTGTTTATTATTAAGTTGAATTGCTATAAGTTGATTGACTATACTTTTAAGAGCTTGTTTTTTTGTTTATAAAAAACATAATAAAAGATATTCCGAAAATGATAATATATCCAAAAATACTGTAAATATCAGGCAAATCACCAACAAATATAAACCCGAAAACAGCGGCGAAAATAACTTGTGAATAATCAAACACCGAAATATCTTTAGCAGGTGCGTTGCTGTAAGCCGCGGTAACAGAAAACTGACCTCCGGCGGCTGCAATTCCGGCTAAAAGAAGCATAGCTGTCTGATAAAAATTCATATGAGCGTAATTAAATAAAATATATGGAAGAGTTACAATACATGAAAAGGCGGAAAAGAAAAATACTATTACAGGGCCTTTTTCACCTCTGTTTCCTAAAGCTCTTACCGCGGTATATGCCGCACCGGCGCCCATAGCGCCTATAAGACCTATTAAAGCCGGAAAAATATTTACGTCTGTTCCGGGTTTAATGACAAACAAGCTTCCGATAAAAGCCGCTGTTACACATAAAATCTGATAAAGCTTTACTTTTTCCTTTAAAAAAATAAATGAAAAAATTATTGCCAGAAACGGCGATAATTTTTGGAGCATAGAAGCGTCAGCAAGCTGTAAATTGCTTACAGCGTAAAAATTTCCTAAAATGCCGATAGTTCCCGTTATGGAACGAACAATAAGGAGTTTTAGATTTTTCATTTGAGGTTTAAAACTTATCCCGCTCTTTTTTAGAATTAAACCGGCAGCAATAAGGGCTATTAAATTTCTGAAAAAGCTTTTCTGAATAGCGGGCAGTTCTCCTGATAATTTAACAAAAGTATTCATAAGAGCGAAAAAAAATGCAGACGCTGTAATAAAAAATATTGCCTTTGTTTTTTTATTCATAATTAAAACTTCTTTCTGAAAAATAATATTTGTAAAAATATAGTTATTATTTCATATTGGTCTATTAGACTTCTTTCGAAACTTTTCAAGAATTTTTGTAATAAACTTCTTTCGAAACTCCACACTTGTAAAAGTATCGGCAGAAAAAAATATTTAATTCAATATTTATTTTTTTATTGGATTTATATAATTTAGTAGTTTCAAAAGAAGTCTGTTAAAGAGTTTGAGAATTGCTATAAGTAAATATAACACATAGTATTTATTTGTTCAAGTTAAAATTTGCTTTTTCAGGTTGTTTTTATGAAAATTAAAATTGGAAAGTTACCGCAAAAATTAAGTTACGTCTGACGAAAAAATTTCTTGGCAGACATAATCAATCAGGTTACTGAACAGGTCTATTTTTTCTATGGTTGAAAAGGGAAAAAATATGTGATAAAATAAAATAGCTGTAAATTAAAATAATGGAGGTATGAAAAATGAGCTATAAAAAAGAATTTATAAAATTTATGTGTGAGTCTAATGTTTTGACATTTGGTGATTTTACGTTAAAAAGCGGAAGAAAGGCTCCTTACTTTATCAATACAGGAAATTATAAAGCAGGTGAGCAAATAGCTAAGCTTGGAGAATTTTACGCTAAATGTATAGAGGAAAACAATATTGACGCTAATGTGTTTTTTGGGCCAGCATATAAAGGAATTCCTCTTTGTGTAGCGGCGGCATCAGCTATTTATTCAAAATATAATAAAAACGTGAATTATTGCTTTAACAGAAAAGAAGCTAAAGACCACGGAGAGGGAGGAGTTATTGTAGGACATAAGCTTTCAGACAGTGACAAGGTTCTTATAATTGAAGATGTAATAACCGCCGGAACCGCTGTAAGAGAAACTCTTCCCATATTGAAATCAGCGGCGGATTCAGAAATTAAGGGAATAATTATTTCTGTTGACAGAATGGAAAAAGGAAAAGGCGATAAATCCGCTGTTCAAGAGATTTATGAGGAATTTGGAATTAAAGTTTATTCTATAGTAACCATTGAGGATATTATAGAATGTATTAAAGACGGAATAATTGAGGGAAAAGAATATCTTGATAAAATGATTGAATATAGAAAGACTTATGGAATTTAAATCTCTTTTTGAAAAGTCAGTATATTTTATTTGACAAATATGTAATAAAATTTTAATAATGATGAAATTGAAAAGTAGTTTTTTGTATGCTATAATAATTATACGGAGATATTCAAACTGACAGCAGGATTTGTGAATTGCTATAATTTTGTGATTGGAACAAAGCAGTTTTTATTGTTTTGATGAAAATTAAAGAAAGGAATGATTGACTTGTTGAAAAAAATAATATCTTTATTAGCGGCTTCAATATTAGCGGTATCCGCTGTATCTTTTAACACAGCGGCAGTTTTGGCGGCTGGGGCTAACGATATTGACGGAGTTTATTTAAACGGCAGTAAGCTTATATTTCCTGACGCCCAGCCGATAATAAGCAATAGCCGTGTTATGGTTCCTATACGTACTACGGCGGAGTATTTTGGAATGGATATAAGCTGGAATAAAGAAACAGAAACAATGACGTTTAAAAAAGACAGCCGTACAATTGTACACAAAATGAGGTCAAATGTTATAACAGTAAACGGAGAGGCTCTTACTTTTGATACCCCGTCTATAAACTCAATGAACAGGACTTTAATGCCTGTCCGTATGCTTGGAGAAGCTATGGGTGCTGTTGTGGACTGGAACAATGAGGCAAGACAGGTTATAATAACAACTGATACTCCGTCTGTTCTTACGGCACAGCCTGATAAGACAGCCGTAAATACGGGAGAAAAAGTTCTTGTTAATATTTTAGCGTCTCCGACTGCTACAAAGGTAAAACTTGTTGATACCGATACAAATACAATGGTAAACGAAAGCGTTACATATACAGAAAATGGAGATGGTACAAAAACATTTTCTGTAAATTGGGTGCCTAACTCAAACACAACAGGTTATAAAAGCGTACAGGTATACGCCGGAAACGAGGGAGGCTACAGCGAAACAGGAATGCCTGTAAATATATCTGTAGTAGCCGATTCATCTCCTAAGCTTAAAAATTATACCGTAAGCGACTATTCTGTGGATAGAAATGATTTTGTTGAGTTTACGGTTTATGCAAATGCCACAACAACAAAAGTAAAAATCGAAAATGATTTTAACGCTGATACAAAAGAACTTACAAGTTATACGGCATCAGGAGATAACAGGGTTTTCGAGGGAAGAGTAAAAATGACGAAATCCGGAAACAGAGAGTTTACAATTCACGCCGGAAATGCCAAAGGCTATACAAGTGAATATCAGACAGTAACAATAGATGTTGATAAGGACAGCAGTAAAGATGACGATGATGATGACGATGACGATGATGAATGTAAAATCAAGGATATTGATACTGATGAGGACGAAGTAGCAAAAGGCGGAGATGTGACTGTAAAAATAAAGACAACTTACGATATAAATGAGATACGTATAATGGACAATGATGATGACAGAGTAGCCAAGACAATATACGAAAAATCAAAAGATAAAAGCGACAATGAAAAAATATGGCAGTTGACTGTACCTGTAAATGATACGGGTACAAATAAATTTTATGTTTACGCTTACAGTGATGATGATGATACTCATAAAAGTTTCAGTGTAAAAGGTATAGAGTATGACGATGATAAGCTTATAATAAAGAGTGTTTCTCAGGAGGATGATGACGCTGAAGAAGGAGACGACGTCAAAATAAAGGTAGTGACGTCAGATGTGGCGGTAAAAGTTGAGGTAGCAGATAATAAGGGCGATACGATAGATTCAACAACGTCTTCCTCAAAAAGCGGAAAAAGCCGTACATGGACGCTCACTATAAAGGACGCTCAGATGGATAAAAATTATTATATTTACGCTTTTGATGAAAACAATAAAGATGTAAAACGTAAGTTTACATTAGATATTGAGGAGTCAGAAGACCTTGAAATATATGATATTGACCTTGACGATACTACTGTAGACCTTTATGATAAAGTATATGTAACAGTAAGAACGTCTACAAATGTTGAAAGAGTATGGATTGAGGACGGCGATGACAAGAGAGTGGCTGTTGAAAAGAAACGTACGGAAAAAGATGATGATGAGTACGTATGGAAGCTTGACTTTGAAACAAGCGACACGGGAAGAATTACATATACCGTTTATGCCAGAAGTACTGACGGAGATGAGGTCAAGGAAACGTTTAAAGTAAGAGTTGAAAAATAGAGATTAAAAAAATAAAGTCAAGCCTCAATAATATAATTATTTTGAGGCTTGACTTATATAGGTAAAATGTTGTAAAATGTGTAATGTATGGTTAAAAAACAGTTCTGCAACAATTCCTATATATATAGAAAAAATGTTTTATTCAAAATTTTATTGAAAGGCGTTTTATTTTTTTAAAGTCAGGTTAAAAAATATTGAATAAAATAGTTTTTCTGTTCTCTTTTTATTCAGGAATTGCTGTAATATAAATTTTACAACATTCGGAGGTTAAAAATGTCTTTTCTTGATTGGGTAATAATAATAGTTGTTATTATAGGAGCAATACTTGCGGGTCTTTATTTTCTTAATAAATGGGCATATAAAAAAATGGATACTCAACAAACAATGATTGAAAAAATGAAAAATTCAATGAGTATTTATGTAATAGATAAAAAACGTGATAAAATTACAAATGTAAATATGCCTAAAGCGGTTGTTGAACAAATGCCTAAAATATATAAAAAAATGAAAATGTGTTTCGTACAGGCAAAGATAGGACCGCAGATTATGACTCTTATATGCGATAAAAAAGTATTTGCCGCTATTCCCGTGAAAAAGAATATAAAGGTTGAAATCGCGGGAATATATATAGTGAGTGTTGCGGGTATGAAAACGCCTCAGGAAATGAAAGCTATGCAAAAAGAAAAAAAAGCTAAGGCAAAAGCGGAGGCTAAGGCTGAAAAAGAAGCCAAAAAAAATAAATAGCCGCAGAAATATAAAAAATGGACTGCCGCATTAAAAATTTAAAGCGGCAGTCCATTTTTTCGGCTACTCCTCATTAATAACTATATCGCTTAAATCATCATTAAACTCACCAAATTCATCATCAAAATCTTCGTCTATCGCGTCTTCATCTTCAAAATCGGGAAGCTTAATAGGTTCGTTTTCATCATCGGATATTTCAGATGAACTATTGTCGGCTGGCATTTCATTGTCGTTTTTTTGTCTGTGCTCCATTTCGTCAAGGGTGTCAAGTTCATAGTGTTTTCTTAAAGTGTTTTCAATTTCAAGGGCGATTTCAGGATTTTCCTCAAGGTATTTTTTAGCGTTTTCACGTCCCTGCCCTATTTTTTTGTCATTATATGAATACCATGAACCGCTTTTGTTTATAATGTCAAGGTTGGCTCCAAGGTCAAGAATATCTCCTGTATGAGAAATACCTTTTCCATACATAATATCAAACTCAACAACTTTAAAAGGCGGAGCTACTTTGTTTTTAGCTATTTTAACTTTTGTTCGGTTTCCTATAATTTCAGAGCCTGATTTAAGATAATCTGACCTTCTTACATCAAGACGTATACTTGCGTAAAATTTGAGAGCACGTCCTCCTGTAGTTGTTTCATTGGGACCGTACATAGCCGCGTTTCCAATATTGGCCCGAAGTTGATTTATGAATATTAAAATACATTCGCTTTTGTTGATTATACCTGTAAGTTTACGAAGAGCCTGCGACATAAGCCTTGCCTGAAGTCCCATATGTGAGTCGCCCATTTCCCCGTTTATTTCCGCTTTGGGAACAAGAGCCGCTACAGAGTCGACAATTATTATATCAACCGCTCCTGACCTGACCATTGTTTCGGCTATTTCAAGAGCCTGTTCTCCGTCGTCAGGCTGAGAAACATAAAGTTCATCAATATTTACGCCGAGATTTTTGGCGTAAATAGGGTCTATTGCGTGTTCAGCATCAATAAAGGCGGCTGTTCCGCCTATTTTTTGAGTTTCGGCAACCATATGAAGGGCAAGAGTTGTTTTTCCTGATGATTCAGGACCGTAAATTTCGATTATTCTTCCTCTTGGAATTCCTCCTATTCCTATAGCTATGTCAAGACTTAAACATCCTGTGGGAATTGCTTGAATATTAATATTTCCTTTGTCTTCCCCGAGTTTCATAACAGCTCCTTTTCCAAATGCTTTTTCAATCTGTTTAAGAGCGTTTTTAAGAGATTCAGCTTTACCCTCAGGGGTGGAAATATCTATTGTATTTTCCTTTGCTTTCTTTTTTTCTGCCATATATATTCTCCTTATGTAGGGTTTTTAATAAGTGTTTTATATTATATTTTACAGCGTTTTTTTAAATTATTAAATTTATAAGAATGAGTTTAATCTAATAATTCTATAACACTTTCAAGTGTTAAATTAATTTTTCAGTTTGTTTAAGTTTCAAGCATTGATTAATCAAACTTTAATAAAATGGATATAGTGAGTAATTTTTATTGTTTTGTATTAAAAATTCTGTGAATTGATATATAGTAAATCAACTTAAAAATAAGTAAGTTCGGCGGCTAAAAATCCTTTTTGCTGTGTTGCCGTCGGTCGGCATAGGCAGTCAGCTATGCTCTCCCTCCGTCGCCTTGCAAAAATAATTTTTAATTTGCCTCCTCTTTCTCATTTTCAAGTTGATTGACTATAAGTGGCAACGATTGACAAGAAATATTTTTGTCGTATAAAGTCTGATTTTTGAGGAAACTTTTCAAGTTTTTAAAAAATCAGGCAAAGTATGGCAGAAAATTTCTGTCAAAAGATGTCACTTATAATATTGAACAGGTCTGTTATGAAAAATCAATAAAATAATAAACAGGCAAATTTTAATAAAATATGATGTATAAAGGAATTATTCTGTTGTATTATCAAAAAGTTCTGTAAATTATTACAAACGTTATTGTAATTTGTTTAATAATAGAGTCAAAACTTCTGTAACAACTCTATCTCTTATTTTATTTCTGCTGCCTTTTAAATTAAGTTTTTTGACAGTTGTGTCGCCTTTGACAGAAACGGCTATATAGACAAGTCCAACGGGTTTTTCATCAGTACCGCCGTCAGGACCGGCTACGCCGGTTGTAGAAATACCAACGTCAGCGCCAAGTACTTTTACAATTCCATCTGCCATTTCTTTAGCCGTTTGTTCGCTTACCGCACCGTATTTTTCAAGGGTTTGTTCACTTACTCCAAGTCTTTTTATTTTGCTTTCATTTGAGTAGGAAACAACTCCGTCCACAAAAACTTTTGACGCCCCCGGATAATTTATAATTCTTCCGGCAACAAGACCGCCTGTGCATGATTCAGCAGACGCTATTGTTAAATTTTTAGATTCAAGACGTTTAACAACGGCTTCTTCCAAAGTACACTCGTCTTCGCCGTAAATATATTCACCTAATCTGTTATAAATTTCATCAATAACAGGACGCATAATATTTTCGGCATCTTTTTCATTTTTTCCTCTTGCGCTTACTCTGAAAAACATTTCAGCAGGTTTTGCGTAAGGAGCGACTGTAGGATTTTCACTTTTATCCATAATATCGGCAATTTTTTCAGCGGCGGCACTTTCGCCTATTCCGCTTAAATGCAAAACTTTAGATATAATTGTGATATTACTCTTTTTCTTTAAAAAAGGAATGACATATTCTTCAAACATAGGAGATGTTTCATAAGGCGGACCGGGGAGCATAATAAGTGTTTTGCCGTCTTTTTCAATCATACACCCTGGAGCTGTGCCGTTGTGATTGTAAAAGACGGCAGAGCCTTTAGGAACAAGTCCTTGCTTTTTATTGCTTTCCGGCATTTCACGGCCTTTAAAATAATCAGACACATTTTTAACCGCATCATCGTTTTCGACCATTTCAAGACCAAAATATTTGCCGCCTGTTTCTTTTGTAATGTCATCGGCGGTTGGACCAAGGCCGCCTGTTGTAATTACAATATCAGCTCTTTCAAAAGCAAGTTTAAAAGCGTTTAAAAGCCTGTTTTCATTATCTCCCACAACTGTCTGATAATAAACGCCTATACCTAAAAGAGCAAGCTGTTTTGATATATACTGAGCGTTTGTATTTAAAATATCTCCAAGTAAAATTTCAGTGCCGACAGCTATAATTTCAG
Organism: uncultured Clostridia bacterium; assembly: GCA_949948985.1. Taxonomy (GTDB): domain Bacteria; phylum Bacillota; class Clostridia; order Lachnospirales; family CAG-274; genus MGBC114079. Next base: position 46,361 of record CATLIG010000008.1, read on the forward strand.
CTTTCAAAAAAATCAACCTCCTGTTTTTAAATAACTCTTATAGTCAATCAACTTAAAAATAAGTAAGTTCGGCGGCAAAAAGGATTTTTAGCTCGCCTCCTTTTTCTCATTTTCAAGTTGATTGACTATAACTCATTAAAAAAATCAAACATTTTTCTCTGAAATTTTAAAAATTGATTTACGTATTATAATACTAATCTTTAAATACGTCAAGATTTTTTATAATATAATCCGCGGCGGAAATAATTGTGAAAATAACAGAAAGCCATATTAAAACAGTACCTGTCCACCAAAAGAATTTTCCGTCAAAGTCAAGAAGAACAACCGTAATCATAACCATTTGAGTAATCGTTTTTATTTTACCCCAAAATCCGGCGGCAATTACAATTTTCTTTTCTGCCGCTACAAGTCTGAATCCTGTTATAATAAATTCTCTGGCAATTACAATGACGACTACCCACGATGGCATAATAACATTGGCGTCAAGACCAATCATTGAAATCATAGCTGACGTAACAAGGAGCTTATCAGCGAGGGGATCCATAAATTTACCGAAGTTAGTAATCATATTGTATTTTCTGGCAATATATCCGTCAATGGCATCTGTACAGGAGGCAATAACAAAAATACTTACGGCTATATATTTAGCTGTGGCAATATCAATTTCTAGTTCTTTGTAAAAAATAAGTATAGCAACAAAAACAGGTATGAGCAAAACTCTGAATAAAGTAAGTTTATTCGGTAAATTCATAGTCAATCACTCCAATCAAATCATAGTCGGACGAACTTGTGATTTTAATAAAAATAAAATCACCGGCGATAAGTTCTTCATCACTTTCAAAAAAAACAAATCCGTCAATTTCATAGCAGTCACGATAACTTCTTCCGCAGAATACATTGCCTTCATATTCAATTTTTCCCTCAATAATAACTTTTAAGGTTTTTCCGATAAATTTATTGCATTTTTCCGCAGAGATATTTTTTTGTAATTCTAAGATATAACTTTTTCGTTCTTCTTTAATTTTTTCTTCAATCTGATTTGGCATTTTATAAGCGGGAGTTCCATCTTCTCTTGAATAAGTAAATACACCCAACCTGTCAAATTTTATTTTTTGTATGAAATCAGCGAGATTGTCAAATTGTTTTTGGGTTTCTCCGGGAAAACCTACAATTAAGGTGGTACGAAAACAAAAATCAGGCATTTTATTACGTATTTTATTTATGGTAGTTTCAAGGTTTTCTCTTGTGCTTTTTCTTCCCATACGTTTTAAAATATCATTATCGGAATGCTGAATGGGCATGTCCATATATTTACATATTTTAGGATTTTCAGAAATTTCATCAATAAGTTCGTCTGTAATATTTTCAGGATAACAATATAAGAGCCTTATCCATTCTATGCCGTTTATAGCTGAAATTTTCCTTAAAAGTTCGGGGAGAGCTTTTTTACCGTAAATATCTGTTCCGTAGAGAGATGTATCCTGAGCAATAATAATAATTTCTTTTACTCCGTTTTGGGCAAGCATTTCTGTTTCAAGGATAAGGCTTTCCATAGTACGACTTCTGTAGCGACCTCTTAAAGAGGGTATTGTACAGTAAGTACAGAAATTATCGCAGCCTTCGGCTATTTTTAAATAGGCAAATCCTCCGGCAGTTGAAATTTTTCTTTTAAGACTGTTGGTTTCCTGTAATTTATTGTTGTTGTCCGTAATCAGACTTACTTGTTTTTTGCCTTTGCAAACGGACTTTATAACATCGCCTATTTTCTCAAAATCACCTGTACCAACAACAGCGTCTACCTCAGGAAGAGATTTAAAAATCTCGTCTTTATATCTTTGAGCCATACACCCTGTAACAATAATAGCTTTTAATTTTCTGTTTTTATAATCAGCTATTCTTAAAATATTGTCGATAGCTTCACTGCTTGCGTCCATGATAAAGCCACAGCTGTTTACAATTATAATATCAGCGTCGCTTTCATCAGGAGTAACAATATATCCCTCTTCCTCAATAAGACCGAGCATAATTTCACTGTCCATAAGATTTTTGTCACAGCCGAGAGATATAAAAGAAATTTTTGTATGTTCCAAAAAAAACACATCCCTTTTCATAACAATTATAACAATTCACAAAATTTTTTTCGCAAAATTTTTAGTGCGAAATAATAAAAGAATTAATTAATATATCAAGTTTTATTAAAGTTTTACTGTTCATTATTTTATTAGACCTCCTCGAAAACATATAAAATGCCGTCTAAGCACATCTTTTTCCGATATGATTTATTAAATTTTCTTGAAATACCACTACGAGTATTACGGCGAAAATTTAATTTCGCCTATCAGCAAAATCTGCACTTATCTGTCAATTTGCTAGTTTCAGAGGAGGTCTATTGTTTCGCTAATGATTGACAAAAAATTTTTTGTCAATCATTATTAGGTGGTTTTAAACAGGTCTGTTGTTTTGTTATATTTTATTTTGGCTTTTGCATGCCAAAACGCAGTTTTTCATAAGCATAGCGATTGTCATAGGTCCTACCCCTCCCGGAACAGGAGTAATAAAAGACGCTTTTTTTTCACATTCGTCAAAATTGACATCTCCGCAGAGTTTTCCGTTTTCCATTCGGTTTATACCTACGTCTATTATAACAGCGCCGTCTGATATCATATCACCTTTTAGAAATTTAGGTTTACCTACTGCGGCAATTATAATATCGGCATTTTTTGTTTCATTGATTATATCTTTTGTCTTTGAGTGGCATAAAGTAACAGTGGCGTTTTCAGCGGTTAAAAGCATAGAAACAGGTTTTCCTACAATATTGCTTCTTCCAAGAACAGCACATTTTTTTCCTGATATATCAATTCCGCTTCTTTTTATAAGCTCAATACAGCCGGCAGGAGTACAGGCTTTCAAAACGGCGTTTCCAATACTTAGCAATCCAACATTAAAAGGATGAAATCCATCAACATCTTTTTCAGGAGAAATTGAGAGAAGCACTTTATCCTCATTTATATGTTTAGGCAAAGGAAGTTGTACAAGAATACCGTTGCATTCAGGATTTTTATTAAGGCTGTCGATAAGGTCAAGGAGTTCTTTTTCAGTAGTGCCCGAGGAAAGCTCATAACTAAGGGATTTAATTCCCACATATTCGCATGCCTTTTTTTTATTTCTCACATATACTAAACTTGCGGGATTTTCTCCTACAAGTATAACGGCAAGACAAGGATTTATAGATTTTTTCGCAAGAGTTTCAACTTCTTTTTTTACTTCGTCTTTTATTTCAAGGGAAATTTTTTTCCCGTCTATAATCTGTGCCACAAAAAACACTCCTTCCGGTAATTTTAAAATAAACCGATAATTTTTCCGTTGTCGTCAACATCAATTTTTTCTGCCGCGGGGATTTTAGGCAGTCCGGGCATTGTCATAATATCTCCCGTAAGAGCTACTATAAATCCGGCTCCGGCAGATACGGTAACTTGTTTAACGGTAACCTCAAAATCAGTTGGACGTCCTAAAAGTTTTGGATTATCCGAAAGAGAATACTGGGTTTTAGCTATACATACAGGCTGTTTGTCAAGTCCGAGATTTTCAATTCTTTTAATTTCTTTAACAGCTTTATCAGAAAAAGAAACACCTTTGGCGCCGTAAATTTCTTTGCATACAATATTTATTTTTTCGCAAATTGATAGATTTTCATCGTATAGGTATTTAAATTCACTTTTTTTATTGTTAAGAACATCAAGAACTTTTTCGGCGAGAGCACGTCCGCCCTCTCCTCCTTTTGCCCATACATCGGATAAAGCGAAATCAGCTCCCATTGCCTCGCATTTTTCTTTAACTATATTTATTTCTTTTTCTGTATCTGTAATAAATGAATTTAAAGTAACAACAACAGGAACATTGTATTTCTGTAAATTTTCGATATGTTTTTCAAGATTGACAAAACCTTTTTTTAGAGCGTCGGTATCTTCTTTGTCCAAGTCAGATTTTAAAGCTCCGCCGTTAAATTTAAGAGCTCTCACGGTAGCCACAAGAACAACAGCGTCAGGACTGATACCTGATTTACGGCATTTTATGTCAAAAAATTTCTCAGCCCCCAAATCAGCGCCGAAACCTGCCTCGGTAATAGTTACGTCTGAAAGTTTCATAGCGAGTTTTGTTGCTCTTACACTGTTACATCCGTGAGCAATGTTAGCGAAAGGTCCGCCGTGTATAATGGCAGGGGTATGTTCAAGAGTCTGTACAAGGTTTGGTTTTAAAGCGTCTTTTAAAAGAGCTGTCATAGCTCCGTCGGCTTTAAGGTCTTTAGCGGTTACAGGTTCTCCTTTTGAATTATAAGCGACTATTATTTTACCCAGTCTTTCTTTAAGGTCTTTTATGTTTTCGGCAAGGCAGACAATAGCCATAATTTCCGATGCTACAGTAATCTGAAAGCTGTCTTCACGGGGCACACCGTTTAATCGTCCTCCCATTCCCACGACAACGTTTCTTAAAGCTCTGTCATTCATATCAAGGGCACGTTTCCATATAATACTTCTTGTATCTATGTTAAGAGTATTTCCCTGCTGAAGATGATTATCAATCATAGCGCTCAGGAGATTATTTGCCGCTGTCATAGCATGCAGGTCGCCGGTAAAATGTAAATTTATATCTTCCATAGGAACAACCTGAGAATATCCTCCTCCGGCGGCTCCGCCTTTAATACCCATACAAGGTCCGAGAGAAGGCTCTCTGAGGGCTACTATTGATTTTACTCCAAGTCTGTTAAGTCCCTGAGAAAGACCTATAGTTGTGGTAGTTTTTCCTTCTCCGGCAGGAGTAGGATTTATCGCTGTAACCAAAACAAGCTTTGCTGATTTATTTTTATCTAAAGAGTCGTAAATTTCATCAGAAAATTTAGCTTTATATTTGCCATAAAGTTCAAGGTATTCTGTGCCAATTCCGAAATTTTCGGCAATTTGTGTAATTGGAAGCATTTTTGCTTCCTGTGCAATTTCAATATCGCTTTTCATTTTAGAAAGTCCTCCTTTAAGTCGTTGTAATGTATGGATTTATAAAAACCAAGGGACGCTGTTCCGTACCACGCGAGGGACAAAAGCTAAAGCCACTTGACTCATAACGCAAAACATAGGATTTGAATTATCAACAAAGTTGACTTTTGGGTATTTTTAGTTTTTTAAAATTAAAAATACGATTAAATGTAATTCTTATCACTTTTTTAATATTTTAAATTTTAAAGTTTTTTGTCCCGCTTTTTTACAAAAAAGCGAGCGGGTGTGGGCAGAGTCCACGGTTTTATCATTAATTTAGTGTATATGGGAGTAAAGCTTACGGTTTTGAAGATTAAGTAATTTATATATAATCTCGCCGTCTTTCCATATAGTCCTCATATTCATATCGGTTCATAAGAACGGCCCTTGGTTTGCTTGTGCCTGTTTCAGGACCGACAATCCCTCTTTCTTCAAGTTCTTCTATAATTCTCGCGGCCCGGTTGTAGCCTATTTTAAATTTTCGCTGAAGCATAGAGCCTGACGCGCTTCCTTTTTTTACGACAAAGTTTATAGCCTCGTCAATAAGTTCATCAGAGTCGTCACTGTTGTCATCGTTTCCTCCCTTATCTCCCGAAGCTGTAGTACTTGTTATTTTGTCAATAAGAGCCTCATCGTAAACGGCCGGATTGTTTTCCTTAATAAATGAAACAATTTTTTCAACATCTTTGTCGGAAATAAAAGCTCCTTGAATACGAAGAGGCTTGTCAGAATCAACGGAAACAGATTTAAAAAGCATATCTCCCATACCAAGGAGTTTATCAGCTCCGCCCATATCAAGTATAGTACGTGAGTCTGTGGTGGATGAAACGGCAAAAGCGATTCTTGATGGGATATTGGCTTTTATCAATCCTGTAATAACATCTACAGATGGTCTTTGAGTAGCTATAATAAGATGAATTCCAGCAGCTCTGGCAAGCTGTGCAAGACGGCATATAGCGGCTTCTACATCCTTTGAGGCCACCATCATAAGGTCGGCAAGCTCGTCAATAATAATAACAATTTGAGGTATTTTATCAATACCGTTTTCAACACAGTAGCTGTTATAGCCTTTGATGTTTCTTGAACCTGTTTTTGCGAAAAGGTCGTATCTAGCCATCATTTCGGAAACAGCCCAGTTAAGAGCGCCAGCAGCCTTTTGAGGGTCTGTCACAACAGGAATAAGAAGATGAGGTATTCCGTTGTATACGCTTAACTCAACAACTTTTGGGTCAACCATAATAAGCTTGACCTCATCAGGGGTTGCTTTATAAATAATACTTGTAATGAGGGTGTTTATACAAACACTTTTACCGGAGCCTGTACGTCCCGCAACAAGCATATGGGGCATTTTAGCAATGTCTGCGACTATTACGTTTCCTGTAATATCTTTGCCAAGCCCGAAAGCAAGTTTTGATGGAAAATCCTGAAAATTTTTATCGCATATTACTTCACTTAAATATACGCTTGTGACTTCTTTATTTGGTATTTCAATACCAACGGCAGCTTTACCAGGTATAGGAGCCTCAATACGTATGCTTTTGGCGGCCAGACTCATAGCCAGATTATCAGCTAATCCTAAAATTTTGCTTACTTTTATTCCTTCGCCGGGAGAAAGCTCATATCTTGTAACAGTAGGACCTTTACTTATTTCGTTTACTTTTGCCTCAATATTAAAACTTTTAAGAGTTTTTACAAGAATTCTTGAGTTTTCGAGAATTTCCTCTCTGGAGCTTTGATTGGGAACAACCGGATTTTTTTCCAAAAAAGAAACGGGAGGAAATATATATTCTTTTTTTGGAATTTCCTTTTGAGCGGAATTTTCATTAACTAAAATCTGTTTTTCAGCCTGTAAAATTTTAGGCTCGTCCAATCTGTTTATTTCTCTTGGAACAGAAACGGTATTTGAGGAAATATTATTTTTGTTTATATTTATTAAGTTTTTATTTGGATTTGTAAAGGCATTGTTTTCTTTTTGAGTATTAACACTATGTTTGGTTTTTTGTAAAGGACTTTTATTTTCAGATGGTTTAATGTTATTTTGTTCAATATGAAATGTCGGTTCAGGCTTAATTGATGTGCCTATATCTCCGTCGAAATAATCAAACATAGCCTTTCGCAAATTCTCATCTGTTTCCTCTTCATTATATATAAATTTGTCAGGAATAAAATCCTCGTTTTCATAGACAGGAAAAAGTTCTTCTTTAGTGGTGTCTGTATGTTCATCGTAGTTTGAAATATCAGTTTCTTCAGGGCTGTTGTGGATTTCATTTGTTTCGGAAAATGAACCGACGTCTGTATTTTCGATGTCAATGTATTCATTGTTAAAAAAGTCATCATTGGGTATTTCATTGTCAAAAATCTCGCTGCTGGAGTTTTCATCATAAAAAATCTCATTGTCAAAACTTTGTTTTTTGGAAAATTCATTATTGTTATAATCCGTATGTTCTATGTCCCCAAAGACATATGAACTTTCGCTTTTTTCCCTATACCGTTCTTTTAAATTCTCAATAACTTTTTCCTGAAGTTCTTTTTCTGAAAGTCTGTCTTTTAAAGACGGATAGCCATATTCATTATTAGGGGTTTCAAAAGTATTTTCAGTATAGTTATAGGAATCAGGAGAGTTTTCATAGAAATTTTCCTGTATGTTGTCGCTGTCTGCGACCATTCCGTTTATTACAATATTTTCATCATAGTTTTCATAGTCTAAAGATACGTCTTTAGTTTCGTTTGTATTATTAAAAGCAGTATCAATATTGTTCTTTTTATTTTTATTATAAGACAAAAAAGAAGGAAGTTTGCTTTTGTTTTTATTTTTGTTAATCTCATCAATGAAAAGAGAAATTTTCATTTTTTCTTGACTTACTCTTTTTTCAGGAATATTTACACTTAATATTTTTCCGTTTTTTCTAACGACTCGTTTCCCCATGTATTGCTTTTTTCTGTCAGAATAGTTTTTTTTTATACTTTCGGAATGTTTTGGGGTTATTTTACGATTTTTTTTTTCATCAAAATTTTCATCTGAGAAATTTTTGTTTGAAAATTCTGTATCTTCATATTCTTCATCTTCAAAGAAGTCGTCTTTTTCAAAAAGATTTTTGATTTTGAAATACGCATTTCTTAAAAAGCTCATAAAAGATTTTCCTGTAATCATAACAACAAGAATTATGGCAAGCAAAACAAAAATAATATATGTTCCGAAGCCAAGGATACCGTATAAGAAATTTCCTATTAAACATCCTATAAATCCGCCGTTTAGAGCGCCGCCCTCGTTAAAACAATCAACGGCTGATTTTTCGTTGTTTCCGCCCAAAAGATGCATAAAGCTAATTAAAATCAAAAATAATATAATGCTTATAATAAATTTTGAAAGCTTTATTTTTTTATCATCGGAAAAAAACGCTGATGAGCAAAGGCATATTACGGCGAAAGGAAGGACATAAGCGCCTATGCCGAAAATGCCTTTTAATAGCCAGCATACTATACCTCCTAAAAAGCCTATAGCGTTATCGGAAAAAGCGGCAGCGTTTTTTCCGTTTCCTGAAAATACGCTTATAATAACAAGTATACATATACCTATAGTTATTATACTTATAATTTCAGGTTTAAGACTGTTTTTTCGGTTTACTCTGACGTTATTGTTTTTATCTGTTTTTTTAGAAGCGTCATTTTTTTTCGGAGCCATTTTTTCACCTTTTTCAAATTTTTTTTATAGCGAAAAATTTTTTTAAGGAATAATCCTCAATATTACAGCAATTTCTCTGTCTATTCTAAATTTGTTGTAAAAATAAATATTTACAGCAAATTTTTAATTAATTGATACAAATTAATTTAATTAATTGCTGTAGCATATTTTATTATACCACAATATGAAAATATTTCAATAAATAAAATGCCAACTTAACGGAAAACAATTTTGCGAATTGTTATAACAGACCTTAATGTAACTTGCAGGGAAAATAACAGACCTGTCCGGAAACTTTTAAACCGATATATGAGTATATCAGTAAAATCCGAACTCATATAAGGATTTATAGGTTTTTGGACAGGTCTGTTAAAGTTTGTGAGTGTATAAGTATTAAAAAGTATGATTATTAAGCCATTTTATTAACAAGTTTGTAAAGTCTTGATTTTTTTCTTGAGGCGTTGTTTTTATGATATACACCTTTTGAGCAAGCTTTATCAATAGTTCTTACAGCATCTATAAGGGCAACTTTTGCCGCCTCTTTATTGCCTTTTTGAGAGGCTGAAACAACTTTTTTAATAGCGGTCTTTGTAGCGGATTTAATCATTTTATTTCTCATAGTTTTTTTAGCGATAACTTTAATACGTTTTTTCGCTGATTTAATATTAGCCAATGTAATTTCCTCCTAAAAAATAATATGGAACGCTGATTTTTAATCAGACAGTTATATTTATAGTTATATTTAATATAAAAGCTATTGCAAGTTTTTCCGAATATAGAGGGTAAATATTGTCGTAAAGACCACTTTTAAGCAACGTACTCAAAAGCCGGAACAAACATAAACAACATTATTTTAACTCAAAAAAACAAATAAGTCAATGAATAATTTAAAAAATTTAATAAATAATAAAATATGATACTTGAAGTTTATCAAGGAAGGTGTTTAAATGAAAAAAGAAAACAATAATGAGGAAAACATAAATTTTTCTGTGAGGACAGACCTTGCCATTGAGGCGACAGAGCTTATAATGTCTGAAAAAGAGGCGGAAGAAGACACAAGTTCCCATAGGGACGAACTTGATGGAATAGAAATTACAGAAGAAAATATAAATGATAGAATAAAACTTACAAAAGTAAGAATAACAAATGAAAACGGTGAAAAAAGCACCGGAAAACCAATAGGAAATTATATAACTATAGAATCTCCATCTATGAAAGAAAATGACACGGAAACCCACGAGGAGATAATAAAAGTTTTGAGCGAGAATATAGCAAGTCTTGCGAAATTAAAAAAGGTATCACTTATACTTGTGGCGGGGCTGGGAAACAGATATGTGACTCCTGACGCTTTAGGACCTCTTGTAATTTCAAGAATACTTGTAACAAGACATATAACGGAAAGTCTGCCTGACCAAATTGATAACAACGTAAGAGCAGTAAGCGCTATTTCTCCGGGGGTTATGGGAATAACAGGAATAGAAACGGGTGAGATAATAAAAGGAATATGCGAAAGTATTAATCCTGACCTTGTAATAGCCGTAGACGCTTTAGCCGCCAGAAAAACAGAAAGAATAAACACAACGATACAAATGTCCGATACAGGAATAAGTCCCGGTTCAGGGGTAGGAAACAAACGTATGGTATTAAACGAAAAGACGCTTGGAATTCCTGTAATAGCGATAGGAGTGCCTACAGTTGTGGACGCTGCCACGCTTATAAATGATACTATGGATAAGGTTTTAAATGAGATGACGGAAAAATCAAAAAAAGGCGGAGAATTTTATAAAATGCTTAGCACTCTTGACAAAGATGAAAAATACAGCCTTATATATGAAATACTAACTCCCTGTGATGGAAATATGTTTGTAACTCCCAAAGAAGTGGACGCGGTAATAAAAAGACTTGCCAATATAATATCAAATGGTATAAATATAGCTCTGCATCCCGCTATAAGCAAAGAAGATATAAATAGATATTTTAACTGAAATTAAAATAAGAACTGTTCTTAAACAGGGAAAATATATTAACAAAAATACCGTTAAGATAGTATTAAACAGGTCTAATAGTTTAAGAACAGCTCCGGTTTAAGAAAAACACTGATTTGTTTTTATTTATAGCGAAACAATAAAAGAAAGAATAGATTAGCTTTTTTTATAAAATCTGACATAATTTAAGAAAGTATTTTATTGTTTCGCACTAAAAACATGGGTAATTGCTATAATCAGAGTTTTTTAATTATTATTTATAGAGTACGTCTGAAAATTAAAATATAAATAAAAGTGATACGGTAAAATTATTTTGCTGTTTTCCTCTGATAGTTCATACAGTATTTAGTGTGTTTGTTTTTTAAAGATTATTGTCGAGTTCATCATCAATGTCATCGGGAATTGAATCCACAGCAGCTTCTTTGCTGTTTTTTATTTCGTTTTGTTTTAAAAGTTTTCTCATACTTTTTACTGTTGAAATAACATAGTCAATTTCAATGGCATTAAGTCCGTGAATAAGACTTACGGCTGTTGTGTATTTTTCTTTAAGATGAAGGGACTCTGTTTTTTCAAGCATAAGTTCAGCCTCTGATTTTACGACAGTGCCTGCCGGACAGGTTATAAGCTGGTCTAAAGAAATACTGAAAAATTCAGCTATTTTACACAAATTCTTGATACTTGTACCTCTTTGCCCTCTTTCGATAAGTCCTAAAAATCCCGGCGCGATGTTAAGAATTTCAGAAAGTTCCTCAATAGTCAAATCTCTTTTTTGCCGTTCAAATCTTACATTTGAACCAATAATTTTATTATAGTCAATCATAATTATCCCCCAGTCAAAAAATTTAATCAATTGGGAGGTTATTACCTCCTTCTTCGCCGTACAAAGACACTTTGATGCTGATTTTAAAAAGTTTTTTCAAGCGTCCTTTTTACGTAATAAAATATAGATTTTTAAAATTTTACGCAAAATTACCAAAGCGAAAAACAAAATGGCATTACTTAAAGAAAATATATATTTATTATGTAAAAATTTGATTTAAAATTTTTAAGGCTGTCCTGAATTTGTTTTTTATCAGACTTGTTCAACAATTTCCGTGACACCGTTTGACAGACCTTTTTTCGCAACGCTTTTCTTGATTTTTGTGAAAGACTTTATGTGTATTCCAACAAAAATCAAGCTTTATATGACGAAAAAATCTCTTGTAACTCGTTGTTTTTCAGGTTATTGAACATATATGTCAATATTTTCATAAGTTAAAGACAAAGTTTACTTGTCATTGTTTTTGCTTTGTCATAATTATCACGTAATAGTTGCAGTCAGCCGATATTTCCGTAAAATAAGTATTTAAGAGGGCGGAAAACTTATTTGTATTTATTGGAATACCGTCTGTATGTGCCTTGAAAAAAATACAAGTACAAAAAGTACATTATATTTTTTATGTTTCACATATATTATATATTATATATTATAATTTTCAATATAACAAGTATATTTTTTATTTTCACAAAAATTTTTCAATATATTCCAAAAAATGAGCGTTTTCGAGTATTTTTGACTTTTCTTTAACATTATTTTCCATATTTTTCCTGTATTTTACTATTTTTTCGTTTGTTTTTTCATCAAAACTTCCAATTATTTGGACAGCAAGAAGGCCAGCATTTTTAGCTCCGTTTATTGCTACTGTGGCAACAGGTATTCCTCCGGGCATTTGTACTATTGAGTACAAAGAGTCAACTCCGCTTAACGTTTTTGTTTTAACAGGAACGCCTATTACAGGCAAAGATGTAATAGCGGCTGTCATTCCGGGAAGATGCGCGGCACCGCCTGCGCCTGCGATAATAATTTTAAGTCCTCTTTCTTTTGCCGTTTTAGCGTAATCATACATACAATCAGGAGTTCTGTGAGCGGAAATAATTGTGATTTCATAAGGAATATCAAATTCTTCCATAATTTTTGCCGCTTCCTGCATAACGGGCAAATCAGAATCGCTTCCCATAATAATTCCGACTATAGGTTTATTATTATTCATATTAAATATCTCCTTTTATTCTTTTCTGTAATCGGTTATTCCTTTAAGGTCCATATAAGCTTTTTTGCTTTCCATAAGGTAATTTATTGTTATGTTATTTATACCGTAGCCGTTAAGTATTGATTTAAGCTCAAATAAATCATTATAAGTAAGAGAAGGGTAGTCTACCATAATGTTTCCGGTACCTTCGTACATAAGAGCATAATTAAGATTTCCGTCCGCAAGAACCCATTTGTATTTTGTATTATCTATACCTTTAAGCATTTTACCCGCAAGGTCATAATATCTGGAGTCTTTTGTTTCATTATAAAGATAATATAAAAAGTTTATTTCATTTACCTGATGATTTAAAGAAACGTGCGTTCTTTTGTATGCCTCACAGGACGCATTGGGAGCGTAATCTTCTACAAGCCATCCATCGCCTGCCTCATAATGATTTTTCTCAGCGTGTTTTAAAAAATATTCCCCATATTTTACAGCGCCGTCAAGAAACGGCTGATAACCACATTTTTTGTAAGCAAAAATAAGATTTATGGCAAAATCTGTTGAAAAACGGGTATCATAAAAATTCTCGGATATTCCGAAATCTGATATAAGCCACTGAGATGACGGTCCTGTTGCCCAAAAACCTTCTTCGTTTTGATTTTTAAGGCAGGTATATGTCATTACAAAACCTAAATCTTTTGTCGCCGGACAGTCACCGTGTCTTATAAAAGACGCTCCTGTATAATTAGCGGGGTGTCTGTACAAAACATTTGCGCCTGACGGATTGTAATTTGATGGTGTGGGAAAATAGTATCCGTCCCAGGACCAGCGTCTTTCAACAGAGAGGTCGTGTACTTTCAGATAATTGTAATATTTTTGAGTAGACCAGTCAATTAGTTTATTAGGCGATTGCAGGCACCATATTTCACCGATTCTTGAGGCATTTTGAGGAAAGCTGAATGTAATTATATAGTTTTCTCCGGACTTAGAAATTGAGATGGGCATTTCCTCTTGTTTCATAACCTCTAAAGTATTGTTTGTAAATAAATTGTTATAAACGGCAGGAACGCCGATAACAGCGCTGTTTGTATCAGTGTTTATAAAAAGGGTCGTTTTAACATTGGAGAGTTTTGAAAGGTCGCTTGTAAGAACCCATTGTTTTGTCAAAGGGTCTAAATATCTTATTTCAATTTTATTTCCTGGAAGAGAAACAGAAGATGAAAATCTTTTTCCGTCAACTGTGTTTTTAAAAATGTATCTTCGAAACCAGTAAAAGTCACCGTTTCCAAAATACATATTTTTCTGGTTAGTAACGGCATCGGCGTTTTCTGTCGTTACAATTTCCTCAAAAGGATTAAAAGAATCAGAATTGTCCGGAGAGTTTAATGGAGATTGGGAATCAGCGGAACCAACGTTTGTGTTATTATTTGAATAGTCGGTGGCATAAACTTTTTTATAAAGTCCCAAAGGCTCGTTTTCGGCAAAGTTTTCAGCAAAAGCGAAATTATTGGCGGCAAATAAAGAAATAAATGTCATAATAAAAAGCCCCGCTGAGAAATGATTTGTTTTTTGTTTTATTCTATTTGATTTCATAATAAACATCCTCATTTATAATAAATTTTTACAACAGCATACAAAAATAGTCAAAGAATTTTATTATAAGTATAACATTATATCTCGGCAATGGCAACTTTTTTTTATTAAAAATTGAAACAGAGCGTTTTTTCTGATATAATTAAATTATAGCTAAACAATAGAATAATACTACAGTAAATTTTTATAAAATATGATATATCTATATAAATTAAGGTGAATTATAGTCAATTAGTTTGAAAATGAGCAAAAAATATGTTTATTAAAAATAAATCAGATATAGTCAATCAACTTAAAAATGAATAGTTTTCATATCGTTTCATTTTATCCATTTTCAAGTTGATTGCTTGTAAAAAAGCGGGTGATAAGTTGAAAATAACCAATATACAAAAACAAAAGAATAATAACAAGAGATATTCTGTTTTTATCGACGGGGAGTTCGCTTTTGGACTTGACGAGGTAGATATGCTGTACTATAAGCTTTTTGAATGTGATGAAATATCGGAGGAAAGATTTAATTTTATAAAAGAAAATGTTATTTTTGCAAAAGCCAGAGATACGGCGGTCAAATATTTAAGTTTTAAGGCCCGCACGGAAAAAGAAGTGCGTTTTAAGCTTAAAGAAAAGGAATATACTGACGATATAACCGATAAAGTTGTTTCTCTTTTGAAAAAATACAATTATATAGATGATTATAAATATGCAGGCTGTTTTTTAAGGGATAAATTTAACCTTAAAGGATTTGGCACAAACAGGATTCGGTATGAACTTAAACAAAGAGGTATAGCAGAGGATATAATTGAAAAGGCAATTTGTGAGAATTATATTGATGAATCTGAAAAAGCTGTTGAGTTAATCGGAAAAAAATATGGGTTTTGGAACTATGATTTAAAAGAAAAAAAGCGTATAGAAGGCTTTTTGACAAGAAAAGGCTATTCCTTTTCAGTGATAGAAGATGCTTTTAATACAATAAAAGAAGAAAGAATATAGGTGAGAAAATGTACAGAAATCAAATAAACAGACTTAGAAAGACTTTTTCTGAGGCATACGATAATGATGATGTTATTAAGGCGATATTAACAGGCGAAAGAATATTAAAATTATACAACACGAATAAAGGCTCTGATACTTTATTTTTTTCTGACGATGCTTATAATTTAGCGTGCGCTTACTCAAAAGAGGGGCGGTTTTCAAAGGCGGCGGCACTTTTTAAAAAATCAGCCGATATAGTGGAAAAAATTCATGGGAAAAATCTTGATTACTCAAGAATAATAACTAATTTAGCGGTAGAGCTTGGGTATATGGGGAAAATTGACGAGGCTATTGATTACTTTAAAGATGTATGCAAAATACGGGAAAATATTATTCCAGAGGGGCATACAGAATATATAGACAGTCTGTCAAATCTGGGAAGCGCTTTTTATAATGCCGAGGACTATGAGAACGCTCTTAAATACCATAAAAAAGCTCTTTCTCTTAGAGTGCGTAAAGACCTTGATTATATTGATAATCTTAATATGATAGGCTATGATTACGAGGGAAAGAACGATTTGGAAAATGCCTGCGAATATTTCATATCAGCTCTTGATTTGCTTAAAAAAGTTAAGGGAGGACGCTCTGACGAGTATCTTAAAAATGCTTATTATCTCGCTTTTATTTATGAAAAGGCAAAAAATTATATGGAAGCGAAAAATTATTATGAGCAGTCTGTGGAGCTTATAAAGGTTTTTGCCGGCGAAACTCACCCTTACTACGCTGAGGCTCTGAATAAACTGGCCAATACCCTTTTACATCTTGGAAATCAGAATAAAGCGTTGACGTTAAGAATAAAAGCTTTAAATATTATTAAAAATATTGTTGGCGAAAATCATCTTTATTATGCGTCAAGTTTAAAAAATATAGCGGATATTTATTTTCAGAAAAATGATTTTACAAGAGCAAAAAAAATGTACAGGGAAAGTATTGAGATAAAGAAAAAAATTTTAGGAGAAAACAGCGAGGAATACATAAGAGATTCGGCTATGCTGGCGAAGACATATATCAATACTTCCGACTATGAAACTGCTGAAAGTATATTATGCTCTTTAAGCGAAAAATCGAAAAAAAATAAAGATTTGTATATATCTATACTTATAGACCTTGCTTTTATATATGTTAAAATGTCAGATACCACAAAGCTCTACTCAATATACAAGGAATTTGAGAGAACAGAGCCAGGATTAAGTTTTGACGAGCTGCTTGACAATATAAGAGAATTTGCCGCTAGTATGAATATCTCCGCGGAGGAACTTGAAAAAGCATATTCATCTTCAAAGGAAACAAATGAAGTTATTAAAGAAAATGCGGACGATAATTGTAATGGTGAGGAAAACAAAAATTTGTTTTCCGGTATGAATAATTACGGTGAAATGGAAAATATGAGTTTGTTTAGTGATATGGATAATTACGGAAAAGCGGGGGATATGAAATTGTCTGACGATATTGACGTGCAGGAAGAATAGAACTGTTTCGGAACAAGTCTGTAAAAAATGAGCCGTGGTACTGAATAATCGGTACCACGGCTCATTTTTATACCAAAAGTCTGACAGAACTGTTCGATAATCTATGCAATACCGTCTGACAACTGATTTTCCGACATACTTTACTTAATTTTTTTTTAATACAAAGTTACTGCGAAAATTAAGTTTAATCTGACGAAAAAATTTCTTGTCAGACGTCATTACTCAGGTTACCGAACAGGTCTATTGAATTTTGTCAAGAAGTCCTTTGAATACTTCCATAGCGTCCTCTATAGGCTTTGAAACTGACATATCGACTCCCGCCGTCTTTAGGAGGTCTATAGAATATTCGGAAGAACCTTTTTTTAAAAACTCAAGATAATCAGACGCTCCGTTTTCTTTTAGTATTTTTTGGGAAAGAGCTATCGCCGCCGAATAGCCTGTGGCGTACTGATATACATAAAACGCGTTATAAAAATGGGGAATTCTTGCCCATTCACGGTCTATTTCATCATCAATCACAATATTGTTCCCGAAGTATTTTACGTTTAATTCACGATATATTTTACATAATCCGTCAAAGGTAAGGGTTTCACCTTTTTCTACAAGCTCGTGGGTAATAAGCTCAAATTCGGCGAACATTGTCTGCCGGAATAAAGTTCCCCTGAACTGCTCAAGAAAATAATTTATAAGGTACTCTCCAGCATTTTTATCTGTTGTGGTCTTTAAAAGGTATTCCATTAAAAGAGCCTCATTTACAGTGGAAGCCACCTCGGCGACAAATATAGTATAATCGCCGTATACATACGGCTGATTTGACCACGTATAATGGCTATGCATAGCGTGTCCCATTTCGTGAACAAGAGTAAACATACTGTTTATGGTTTCATCGTAATTCAACGACACGTAAGGATGACATCCATATGCTCCCCAAGCATACGCCCCGCTTCTTTTTCCCTCGTTTTCATATATATCAATCCAGCCTTCTGAAAGTCCTTTTTTCAGATTTGAGATATATTCGTCACCTAAAGGAGAGAGAGCTTTTATTATTATTTCTTTAGCTTTTTCATAGGGCATTTTTGTATCCGCGTCTTTTACTATGGGAGTATAAAGGTCATACATATGAAGCTCTTCTAAATTTAATTTTTTCTTCCTTATGTCAATGTATCTGTGCATAAGAGGAAGAAATTTGTTTACTGTGGCTATTAAATTATGATATACGGAAACAGGTATGTTAGTCTGAAAAAGCGATGCCTCAAGCGCTGAATTGTATTTTCTGACTTTTGAGAAAAACACGTCTTTTTTTACAGACGCTCCATATATTGCCGAAAGGGTGTTTTTTTGTTTTAAATAAGCGCTGTAGCAGGAGTAAAACGCTTGTTTCCTTATTTCCCTGTCAGGGGATTCTAGATAGGAGATGTATTTTCCGTGGGTCATAGGCAAAAGGTTGCCTTTTTCATCTTTTATATCGTCAAATTTTAAGTCGGCGTTGTTGAGCATTCCGAAAATGTTATCGGGAGCCTGCGCTATCTCATATACCTGCGCAAGAATATTTTCCTGTTCAGCCGGAAGAATATGTTCTTTCTCACGAAGAATATCCTTTATATAATGTTTATAAACGGAAAGCTCGGCTGTATTTTTTAAAGCTTTTTCTATTTCTTCGGAGGGAACGGAAAGTATCTCAGGTTCAATAAAAGAGCATACGGAAGAATACATAGTTATTAATGTGTCAGCTTTTCCGCTCATTGCCTGATATTTTGAGTTTGTACTGTCCTCATTTGAGCGTAGATTAGCGTAGACATATACTGTTTCAGCCAAAAGTCCGGCGTCGTCTTTTGCTTTTAAACAATCCGCTATGATTTTACCAATATTTTTTATGTTGTTTTTATCACTTATTTTTCCTTTAAACGATAAAATATTTTCGGTTTTTTTTGCGGCATCTTTAAACAGGTCTTCCCATTTTTCATCACTTTCACATAGGTCATTTATGTGCCATTTGTATTCTTCTTTTATTTCTGAACGTTTTTTTATTTTTTTTGTCATAAAAATTCTCCTTTTTATTTGTATTTTAAACATATCGGCTGCGAACAGATGTTTAAATGTGTGTAACTCTGTGGATAATGTGGATAACTTAAAAAAAGTATTAACATAAATAATCTGAAGTATAAAAAAAACAGTTAAATTTACCAAAAAATAAAGGGTTATAAAATAAAACAGGGGTGAGTGTAAGATTATGTTAGCTTTTTGTGAATAAACAATTATTTTATATTGTGCGTAACTCTGTGGATAATGTGGATAAAATGTTTTCTCCCACTAAATATACATCTCCCGCCCCCATAGTTATCAACATATCATTTGGGATACAGTGTGAAATTAAATATTTCTGAGCTTTTTCAAAACTGTCCATATAAAGAACATTTTTTCCTTGTTTTTTTATTAATTCCGCAAGGTCCTTTGAGTGAATTGTGCCATCGGGTTTTTCTCTGGCGGGGTATATGTCAAGAAGTATTATTATGTCGGCGCAATCGAAAGCTTCCGAAAATTCATTTAAAAGAGATTTTGTACGGCTGAAAGTATGAGGCTGGAAAACACACCAAAGTTTGTTTATATCATGGGCTTTAGCGGCGCTTAGGGTTGATTTGATTTCAGTAGGGTGATGAGCGTAATCATCTATTACCGTTACACCGTTAAAAGAGCCTTTATACTCAAACCGACGGTTTGTTCCCTTAAAATTTTTAAGACCCTCCGTTATACTTTCTACAGGTATATTATGATTAAAACAAAGCGCGGCGGCGGCAAGAGAGTTTAATACATTATATTCTCCCGGTACAGACAGTTCTATGCCGCATATTTTCTTATCATCTAAAAAAGCGGTATAGCTTCCGCAGCCTTTATTATTGAATTTTATATTTTCAGCGTGCCATCCGTCTTTGTTTTTTGTTCCGTATTTGATGATTTTACAGGAAACATTGTCTAAAACTTTGTTTATCTGGGGTATATCGCTGTTTATTACAAGAAAACCGTTTTTTGGTATTTTCTTGGCGAAAATATTAAAAGAAGTATAAAGCTGTTCAAGGGATTTGAAGTAGTCAGCGTGGTCGTATTCTATATTTAATATTACGGCGCTGAAAGGGTTGAATTTTAAAAAACTGTCACAGTATTCGCAGCTCTCCGCTACAAAATATTTATTTGAGCCTACTCGGAAATTACCTCCTATTGACGGAAGTATTCCGCCTACGGTTACGGCGGGATTATCGTCGTTTTTCAGAAATATTTCCGTTATCATTGATGATGTTGTTGTTTTTCCGTGGGTTCCGGAAACAGAGATAGGATATGTATAATATTTCATCATACTTCCTAAAAGCTCGGCTCGGTCAATTATTTTTATTCCCTTTTTTTTAGCCTCTACTATTTCGGGGTTGTCCTGTTTCAGCGCCGCTGTATATACAAAAAGGTCGGTGTCGTCCGCCACGTTTTCCGCTTTTTGACCTATAAATACCTTTATTCCTATGCTTTCAAGATGTTTTGTTATTTCAGATTCAGAATTGTCAGAGCCTGTTATCTCATGATTTTTATTGTATAAAATTTCAGAAAGCCCCGACATACTTATGCCGCCTATTCCGGCAAAGTGTATTTTCTTATATTGGGATAAGTCCATTTTTTTTACCTCTTTCTTATGGAAATATTTGAAATAAAACTGTTTAATTTTATTATACTATATTATTTATTTTTTTAAACCCTTATTTTTATTTTTTTAAAGTACTTCCGGAAATATAGTCAATATTAACTATAATTTTTTTTAAAGCTGTTGATTTTAGCTATGGAGTTAAAAAATAGTTTTAAGTAAAAGTGTCAAATTGTTTAATATTATTTTTATGTAAAAACTGTATGTAAAAAATATTTTACGGTAAAAATAT
>CATLIG010000009.1 GCA_949948985.1 uncultured Clostridia bacterium
TAACCGAAGGGTCGTAGGTTCGAATCCTACTCGGGGAGTTTACTCTTAATTACGGCTCGTTGGTCAAGCGGTTAAGACACGGCCCTTTCACGGCTGTAACAGGGGTTCGATTCCCCTACGAGTCACTGCGGCGCTGTAGCCAAGTGGCTAAGGCATGGGACTGCAACTCCCTGATCCCCGGTTCAAATCCGGGCAGCGCCTTGTACTTATAAAAAGGTGCTAAGTAATTACTGGTATTTGGTTTAGTTATATTTTATGGCCCGTTGGTCAAGCGGTTAAGACGTGGCCCTCTCACGGCTAAAACAGGGGTTCGATTCCCCTACGGGTCATTTTCATACTTTATTCCTTACGGCGTCGTAGCCAAGTGGCTAAGGCATGGGACTGCAACTCCCTGATCCCCGGTTCAAATCCGGGCGACGCCTTCCTTGTTTTTAACTCCGGTTTTTTGCCGGGGTTTTTTTATGCGTATAATAGAATAATGAAAGTGTATTTCAATAATTTTATAAAAATATGGAAAGCTCCGATGATGATTGAGAAGATTCAGAAAAAGAACGGATACAGACGAAAGTAATGAAAAAGAAGTTTATTTCGAGATTTTTAGTTGATTGACTATATAACTGAAAATTAAAAATTTTTTAGAAAACGCTTATTAATAGAATTATTTTACTGTAATTGGCTTTTTTTATCATACTTTTTCCGAAGCCTTTACGGAATTGATTAAAAAAATTTTTCTTATTTGTGAACCTTTTCATAACAATTACGCTCTTATATACAAAGGTACCTTTTACAGGCTTTGAAAAAAGCCAAGTTTTTTAAAACGGGGGGTTATTATGAGTGAGGCTGACTTGATTATAAAAATGCAAAAAGGCGACTATTCCGCTTTTGAGGAGATTTTTCAAATATATAAGAATAAGGCTGTAGGTACGGCTTACCTTATTACGGGAAACAAATTTACAAGCGAGGATGTCGTACAAGAAGCTTTTATATTATGCTATACAAAAATTAAAAATCTGAAAAATCCCGAATTATTTAAACCATGGTTTTTTAAAATCGTCACAAGGCTTTCATGGAGATATTCAAACTACAATAAAAAAGTTACTCCCGTTGAAAATATTTTTGAACAGGCAGAATGTTGTTCTGATAACGCCGATACAAGTTCTTTAAAGATTTTTGAGAAAGAAGAATATGAGGAGCTTTACCGTTCGATTAATATGCTTGATGAAAAGTCAAGGACAACTATTATACTTTTTTATTTCAATGATTTTTCCGTGAAAGAAATTTCCAAAATTATGGGCTGTTTTCAAGGAACGGTAAAGTCCAGACTTTTTAATTCCAGACGAAAGCTTAGACGGTTTTTAAATGATTTTTCAAAGGAGAGTGGAAGTGATGAAATCCTCAGGTATATTCGATAATGATTTTGATGATAAAATTAAAAGAACTTTTGATTATGTAACGAAAGACATAGATGTTTCAGATGATATGCTGTCAAATATTAAAAACAAAGTGAATGGAGGAAATGTTATGAAATTAAAATCCAAGAAAATGTACATCGCAATCGCCGCTGTCGCTTTAAGTATTACTGCCGCTACTGGAATTGTAGCGTCAGGCGGGGTTAAATTCTGGCACGGAAGCAGTTCAAATCTTACGGCTAAAAGTGATTTTCCTGATAAAGACACTATAAAAAAAGAATTTGATTACAGCTTTAAATATGTAGAGGAATTTGACAACGGCTTTAAATTTGATAGTTATAATTATTCAGACTCAATGGGTACGGACGAAGCCGGAAACGTGCTTGTAAGAAGCAAAGACGCTAAATTTGACTATGTGAAAAATAAAGGCGAAAAATCAGAGCAAAAACTTTATTTCAATGCTGATAAAATGACAGAGGATTTATTTTCCAGAAAAAACTATGATAAAGCTGTAAATTACAAAAATGTGGAGATATACTATTCCGACTATGTTTACAAATGTTTCCCGCCTGATATTGAGGAAAAAGAGGTAAGCGCTGAGGATAAGGCTGAAGCTGAAAAGCTTATGGCGGAAGTGAGAAAACAAAATCCTGATGCCGAGGACATTACAAAAGTTTACGCTTATCTTACAAAAGAGGATATTGAGGCATACAAACAAAACAAGTTTATGTGCGCTTATGGAAGTTCCGAAATAGAAACGCAGATTAATCAAAGTGTTTCATGGTACGAAAATGGGGTGGAATACGGTTTACTGTCAATGGACCAAGACTGGATTGACCCTGATGAATTTATTAATATGGCTAAACAGGTAATTGACGCTGAGTAATATAGAATATACGGCAATATTTGACCCACATAAAAAAACCTGTTCGGCAGCCTAAAAGGTCTGCCGAACAGGTTTTTTATTTAGAAGAAAAATTTAAAAGTTTTGGGATTTCCCATAGCATGGTACTTTTTCTGACAATGTTTTTATATTTTCTGAAAGGTTTTTCCTTGATTAAGAAATGTGGATATGTTATACTTATTGTAAAGGTTTGTTATTTAATTACCAAATGTCTTTACGGCAGACGGGAAGTTTGTTATAGAAGTTGCTGTGGTTTTGCTGAAATATGAAATAAGGTTTATAATGTGTTTGATATAATAAATTTTAATAAAATATGTTAAGTAAGGAGATTGAAAAAATGAATTATGTTCTTGGTATTGATTTAGGTACAAGCGGAGTAAAATGTATTCTTGTTTCTGAAGAGGGAAATATTTTGGGTTCCGCATCAAAAAGCTACAAACCTGATTTTGGTAAAAACGGATTTGTGGAACAAGACCCGTCTGTTTGGTGGAACGGCACAAAAGAGGCAATTAAAAGTATAGTAGCTTTATATCCTGAAACTAAAGGAAAAATTAAAGCTTTAAGCTGTTCTGGTCAGATGCACAGTTCTGTTTTTCTTGACAAAGACGGAAATGTCATAAGAAAGGCTATTTTATGGAACGATACAAGAACAACTCCACAAATAAAAGAAATTTATGAAAAAGCGAACGGTCTTGATAATGTCCTTTCTATGGTTTATAATAAGGCTCTTGAGGGATTTACATTGCCAAAAATTCTTTGGCTTCGTGAAAATGAGCCTGATAATTTCAGCAGGGTATCAAAAGTAATTATGCCGAAAGATTACATAAATTATATGCTTACGGGAAATATAAAAACAGAAGTTTCCGACGCCGCGGGTACTCTTTTATTTGATGTGAAAAACTCATGCTGGTCAAATGAAATGCTTGATAAAATGAATTTGAGCGGAGATATTTTACCAGAAGTTTTACAATCAACAGGTGTTGTAGGAGAGGTTTCAGATGAATTATGCGATGAACTTGGATTTGCCGAAGGCTCTAAGGTTATTGCCGGAGGGGCGGATAATAGCTGTGCCGCTGTAGGAAACGGCGTTATATCAAAAGGACAGGCTGTTTTAAGTGTAGGTACAAGCGGTACTGCTGTTGGATATCTTGACAGTATTAATAATAAAGTAACAGGTGACGTTCATCTTTTTAATTATTCTATGCCTGACAGTCTTTATGCTATGGGTTGTATGCTTTGTGCCGGAGAGGCCCTTAACTGGCTTAAAAGAACTTTCTTTGATGATGTGTCTTTTGACGAACTTAATGCTTTGGCTGACAAAACTCCCGCGGGAAGCAACGGTATTATTTTCCTACCGTATCTCTTTGGTGAAAGATGCCCCTATTCAGACCCTAATGCCAGAGGTGTATTCTTCGGTATTTCAGGAGCTTCAGGAAAAGGAGAAATGATTAGAGCAGTTATGGAAGGTGTGGCTTTTGGTCTTAAAGATTTGTTTTCGCTTGTTACGGATTTTGTGGACGTAAACGAACTGTATATTACAGGCGGAGGAGCTAAAAGCAAAGTATGGGGTCAGATTATAGCGGACATTGTAAACAGAGAGTTAAACGTTCTTAATATAGAGGAAGGTCCGTCTTTCGGAGCGGCTCTTATCGCCCTTGTAGGTTCGGGAATTTGTCCTGATTTTGAAACGGCTAAAAGCAAATCAGTTAAAATTATTAAAACTATTAAACCAAGTCAAAATGCTGAAAAATATGAAAAAATTCACAAGCTTTACACAGAGCTTTACAAAACAAACGCTGAAATGTTTAAAAAGATTCAGGAAATATTTTAAATATGAAATTTTCTATATAGCGGAATAAATAAAAGAATTGATAGATGATATTTGATAAAATCCAGTATATCAAGGAATTATTTTATTGTTTCGTATTAAAAATTTTGTGAATTGCTGTAAAAAAATCAGGAAACAATAGAACCTGTTATATAAGTTTTATTAAAGTTTATTTGTCTTTTCTTTTGTTGTTTTGATATAAATAGCTATGGTGTTGGAGGTTTTATAATTGAAAAAATATATTTATATAATTCTTATGGGCGTATTATGTTCGGTTTTTATGTGCGGTTGTGACAGCGATGAAAAAGAAACCAGAGTACTGCGTCTTGCGGAAACCTACGGCGAAGACCATATTATAACAAAGGCTGATTATGAGTTTGCCAAGCTAGTTGAGGAAAAAAGTAATGGCACAATAATTGTTGAGGTACATCCAAACAGTGAGTATGGTGACGATAAAGAGGTTTTTAAAAGCGTACTTGATGGAAGTATTGATTTTGCCAGTGTTAATATGTCTGTCTGCGGAAGTGATTACGAGGCTACAAAAAGCATAGAACTGCCGTTTTTATTTAATGACAGCGGACATATGTGGAGAGCTGTGCAGCAGGCTGTAGGCCCTAAGCTTGATTTGGAAATGTCTACAAAAGGCGGAAAAATCTTAGCGTATATGAATCAGGGCGCCAGAAATTTATATACAACAAAGCCTGTTTCAGGTATTGAGGATTTGGAAAACCTGAAAATAAGATGTTTTACTCCATCAAGTATTTCAGACGATTATATTTCATTAATTGGCGCTAAATATACTGAGATTGATTATAACGAGGTTGAAAACGCTCTTCAAAATAATACTATTGACGGCGCTGAGGATACTTTGGGAGGGTATTATGAATCAGGACATTATAAATTTGCACCTAATCTTTTTAAAATTCAATTCAGATACATTCCTAATATGCTTGTTGTGAACAAGGAATTTTATGACGGACTTACTCAGAAAGAACAGGATATAATCTCTTCCGCTGCTTCAGAGGCAAGCCTTCGTCAAAGAGAAAATTTTGAGAGTTACGAAAAAGAAATTGAGGAAAAGCTTAAAGCGGAGGGCTGTAAAATAACAGAGCCTGACGAGGGCGTGATGAATTATCTTAAAGACGAGGCGGAATGGGTTTACAAACAGATTCCAAGAGAAGACGTTGAGGTGACTTTACTTGAACAGGTAAGGGCTATGCAATAGTAAAAAAGGCTGATTTAAAAGGTTTTTAAAACCTTTTAAATCATTTTTTTTTAAAGCAGTAAAAAATATTTTAGCAAAAAAATCCCAAAAGTGTATTTGACTATAATATAAACTTGTATATTGATTATACATAAAGTTTCTGTTATAATAATTACAGTAAAAAAATATTTTTGGGAGGAATGACAATGAAATTAAAAAAACTTTTAGCTTTGGCTGTTTGTCTGACAGGAACTTTTTTGCTTTCTTCTTCTGTTTTAGCTTCTGATATTACTGTAAAAGTAAACGGCAGTGATATTATATTTGAAGACCAAGAGCCTGAAATTGTGGATGGAAGAACACTTGTTCCTTTAAGAGGCGTGTTTGACTCAATGGGTTTTGATGTGGAATGGGACGAAACCGCAAGAAGCGCTAAAATATCAAACAGTATTAAAGACATTACAATGACGGAAAATATAAAAAGAGTTATTTCAAACACAAAAACAATAGATATAGATGTTGCTCCTCAGATTATAGGCGGACGTCTTATGATTCCTCTGCGTGCCGTAGCCGAAAGTATTGATGCCAGCGTTGAATGGGACGGAACGACAAGAACAGTTTCTATAATTTATGTAAAAGCTGACGGTGTTGACGAGTCGGTAAACAATATTGGTATGGACGAACAGCAATATATGAAAACAATTATTTCCCTTAAAGAGGAAATGAGGGAAATAACAGATTTTATGCCTGACGCGGTTTTGTCATATGCTGCCGGAATGGGCAATTTTAATGAGATTTCAGAAACATCTGTGCCAAAGGTTGAGGAAGAACAATTCGAAGCTTTAGAAGCGGTTCTTGATAAATTTGATGAGATTGAACCTGTTGAGGGATTGCGTTCGGCTGACGAAAATCTCAAAGAATATGTTAAGCTTATAAGAGAGCTTATAAAATATTCAAAAGATAATAATCCAAAAAATGTTATTGATAGAAGTAATTCTTCATTTATGGAATATCTTGAGGTTGCCAAAATGAATATTGAGGAATTAAATTCCGATTTTGGAAATAATCTTATAGAATACTTTATGGAAAATAAGGTTTTATGGGAAGACATTTACGGAGAGGGTTTGATACTCAATTTCCTTCTTTACTAGATTTTAAAAATATCTGTCAGGTACTAAAACACGGTTATAAGCTAAGAACTTTGACCGTGTTTTAGTTTATTATTATAAGTCCGCAATTATTGTCGTTAAATCTAAGGAGGTTTTTTATTGTGGAAAAATTGAGAAAACTTCTTGCGAAAACAAGAAATCAGGATTTGATACTACAGGGCAGTCTTGTTAAAGCTATACTTTTTTTGGCAATTCCTATAGTTATAAATAACTTTATACAGTCTATGTATAATCTTACGGATTCATACTGGCTTGGTCTTTTAGGGTCGGAGCATCAGGCGGCAATAACTCTTGTATCACCTGTTCAGGCGGTTATTATATCTTTTGGTATGGGAATAACAGTCGCCGGAGCGGTCCTTATTTCTCAATATGTGGGTGCGGGAGATGAAAAAAACGGAAAGCAAATGACTACTCAGATTTTTGTATGCGCTATGATTTTTTCTATAGTATGTGCCGCTATTTGTTTTTTTATGACCCCTACGATACTTAAATGGCTTGGGGCAAAAGGAAACGTATATGATTACAGTGTATCTTATCTTCAAATAGTTGTGCTTGATATGCCTTTTTTATTTCTTGTAAATATATTTACTTCTGTAAATCAAGCGCGGGGTGATACAGTAACACCTATGCTTTTAAATCTTTCAGGCGTTATTTTAAATATGTTTTTAGACCCTCTCTTTTTAAAATTTTTTGGCTGGGGCGCTGCTGGAGCCGCTTTAGCTACTTTATTTGCAAAAATTCCTTGTGCCATAGCGGCATATATATTTTTACGTAACAGAAACAACCCTTTCCGAATATCGTTTAAGGGTTTTAAATTTGATAAAAACAAGCTTAAAAGTATTGTTAAAATTGGTCTTCCGATGGCTATCGGTCAAAGCACAATGCAGTTTGGTTTTTTACTTATGAGCAAAAATGTTCTTGAATACGGAGATTTAGCTGTTGCGGCATATGGTATAGGAAACAGAATAAACGGTATTATTTCTATGCCGTCTAATGCGGCAGGGTCTGCCGTCGCAACAATAGTTGGACAGAATATTGGAGCTGGCAGGGCGGACAGAGCTGAAAACGCTTATAAAATCGCTAGAAGAATTATTGTTATATTTCTTTTTTGCGGAGGTATGATTTTATCATTTTATCCTATATCGACTTCTATTGTTAAAATTTTTTCCAAAGACGGTCAGGTTATTACATGGGCGGCGGATTTTCTCTCCATTATGGCATTTTGCTGTTTTACAAACGGTATTCATGACACGACAAAAGGTCTTTTTCAAGGTTCAGGTCATACTCTTATACTTATGGTTATTGATATGGCAAGACTATGGATATTCCGTTTCGCCACAATTTATATAGGTCGTGAATGGTTTGGTATGGACGTTGAATGTATATGGTATTCAGTTGTTGTAAGTAACGCTATATCAGCTTTTATTTTATGGGTTTTATATAAATTTAAAGTATGGAAGAAAAATTCTGTTAAAATTGTATGACGTAAGGGCTAAAATAAATATTGAAAAATTTTTTATGTGTGGTATAATAAAAAATAACAAAAATTTGAATAACGGGAGACAAAGAAGAGTTTCCTTTAAATGGGAGGATTTTAAATGTTAGATGTAAAAAGGTTCAGAACAGATTTTGAAGGTATAAAAAAGGCTCTTTCTAAAAGAAACAAGGAATACAATCTTGAAAGCTTTATTGAGCTTGACAATAAAAGACGCTCTTTGCTTGGAGAGGTGGAAGAACTTAAAAATAAACAAAATGTGACTTCTAAGCAAATTCCGGCTCTTAAAAAAGAGGGTAAGGACGTATCAGAGGTTATGAGCGAAATGAAAGCTATTTCCGATAAAGTAAAAGAACTTGACCTACAGGTAAAGGATGTTGATGAGCAAATCAAAAATTTCCTTTTAAGTGTTCCTAATACGCCGAACGAACTTGTGCCGGAAGGTAAAGACGACAGTCAAAACGAGGAAATCAGAAAATGGGGAGAACCTGCTAAATTTGATTTTGAGCCTAAACCTCACTGGGAAATAGGTGAAAAATATGATATTTTAGACCCTGTAACCGCCGCTAAAATTACAGGAGCCAGATTTACCGTATACAAAGGCGTTGGTGCCAGACTTGAAAGAGCTATCACAAACTTTATGCTTGATACACACGTTGACAAACACGGCTATACAGAGGTATTTCCTCCGCAAATGGTAAACCGTGAAAGTATGACTGGTACAGGTCAGCTCCCTAAATTTGAGGAGGACGCTTTTAAGGTGGCAAATAACGGGTTTTTCCTTGTTCCTACGGCGGAGGTCCCTGTTACAAATATGTATAGGGATGATATTTTAGACGGAAGTAAACTTACAATTAAACACTGTGCTTATACGGCCTGTTTCAGAGCGGAAGCAGGTTCTGCCGGACGCGATACAAGAGGTCTTATCCGCCAGCACCAGTTTAATAAGGTTGAGCTTGTGAAATTTTCAAGACCTGAAAATTCTTATGAAGAACTTGAATCTCTTACAAAAGACGCTGAAGAAATTTTACAGCTTTTGGGACTTCCATACAGAGTAGTAAAACTTTGCGCCGGTGACCTTGGGTTCAGTTCGGCTATGACTTATGATATTGAGGTATGGATGCCAAGCTATGGCAGATATGTTGAAATTTCAAGCTGTTCAAATTTTGAGGATTATCAGGCAAGAAGAGCTAATATTAAATTTAAGGATAATATTAAAGATAAAGCAAGATTTGTTCATACATTAAACGGAAGCGGACTTGCTGTAGGAAGAACAACCGCCGCTATTTTAGAGAATTTTCAGCGTTCTGACGGAAGTGTGAAAATTCCTGAGGCATTAGTTCCATATATGGGCGGGATTACTGAAATTAAATAATTAAGAAAGACAGTATTATGAGAATATTTGATGATATTATTGAAGAAAAAACTGTGTGTTTTACAGGGCATAGACAAGTTGACTATGAAAAAATAGCTAATCTTTCAGATGAGATAAAAAAAGCTATTAATTTGGGATATAACACTTTCCTTTCAGGAGGCGCTGTTGGATTTGACCAATATGCCGCGAAACTTGTTATTAACCTTAAAAAGGAGTATTCAAATATAAGGTTGATTTTTATACTTCCTTGTTCTAAAAGATTTATGACTCTTAAATGGAACAATGCGCAGAAAGAGGAATTTGATAATATTTACGATAATGCTGATGGTATAATTAGTTTATCTTATGATTATTACGACGGTTGTATGAAAAGAAGAAATGAAAAGCTTGTAGAACTGTCAAGCTACTGCATAGCTTATATGACAAAAGAAAGAAGCGGAACAGGGCAGACTGTCAGACTAATGGAGAAAAAAGGCTGTGAAATTGTACTGCTGTAGCTGATTTACTGACTAGACCTGTTTAATAGTTTAATAACCTAAGTGTAGAGTATGACAAAAAAATCTCTTGTCAATCGCTGTTGTGGTGCTCTTGAACAGGTCTGTTTACAAAAATCAAGCAGGATACTTTTTTAGTATCCTGCTTGATTTTTAATGAGTATTAATTTTTTTAAGCTGTTTTACAAACAAAGAGGTAAGCTGTCTATCGATATATGTATATCCCTGAGATACAAATTTACTTATAATTTTTTCAAGCTCAACGCCTGTCATACCAGAAGCTATTGAGTCATAAAGGCGGGCTATATGCAAAATTCTTGAACCTATTGGAATATCCTCGCCTTTTATTCCAAAAGGACCTTTTCCGTCAAATGTTTCAAACTGATATTTTATATTGTCAATAAACTCGTTAGAAGAAATCGCGTTTGTTAAAATACGTTCTGAAAAACGAGATTGCTGAAGCTGCATTCTTACATAATTAGGACTTAGGGGTTTGCTCTCATCAAAGGTCTTTAATTCATCATCAGTCATAGCTATTTTTCCAATATCGCACAAAAGAGCGGAGTTAGTGAGAACTTTAAGTTTGCTGTCATCAAATTTAAGAGCTGTTCCAATAAGATTGGCGTATTTGGAAATTCTTTGAGAACGTTCATCGTCTTTATTTGCTCTTATATCGCATACAAGTGAAATTACTTTTAAAAGCTCATTAAGATTTACATAACTTTCATCATACAGCGTTTGATATTTATAATAAAGAGTTTCATAATTTTTGCTGAGTTTAGACGTTATTTTATCCTGCTCATATGCCTTTATCGCTTCAAGCAGTGTAAGCATAAGGTCTTTATTATCCCATGGTTTTGAAATATATCGGTATATGCCGGCTTTATTTATAGCGTTTATAATTCCATCCATCGCGGAATATCCTGTAAGCATAATTCTTTTAATTTTAGGGTCACGTTCCTTTACAAGAGTCAAAAGCTCATCGCCTTTTGTTATAGGCATTATATAGTCACTTATGAAAACAGAAACTTCTTCTCCGGAATTAAGACATTCATCAAGTATTTGCAAAGCTTCAGTGGCATTTGAGGCTTTTTTTACACTGTATTTTTTGCCAAACCACGATATAAGCTGTTGGTACAGCATATTCAAAAGTAATTTTTCATCATCAACACATATTATTGTGGAACGCATTTTTAAGACTCCTTTCCCTATAAAATTAAATTTTTTACTGACTTATAATATATGGATAAAATTGCGTCAGTATGGTACAGCGGCGGCTGCGCCGTATGTAAAGTAAAGAAGTTTAAGCGCAAAGAGTCTTCAGAAATATATTTTCTGATAAAATAATATATTGGAGCAGACGCTTTAGGGAATTTTCAAAAAATTATATTAAGAGGTATTAATCTTAGCTG
Source organism: uncultured Clostridia bacterium (assembly GCA_949948985.1). GTDB lineage: Bacteria > Bacillota > Clostridia > Lachnospirales > CAG-274 > MGBC114079. The sequence continues at coordinate 11,288 of CATLIG010000009.1, forward strand.
TATTATAAATAATTTTTGAATTATAGCAAAACAATAAAAAGATAAACAGACAAGCTCTGACAAAGTTAATATATTAAATAATCATTTTATTGTTTTGCACTAAAAATTTTGTGGGTTGCTATAATTTCATTCTTTATAAATACCTTAAAATTTAATTTTAAATAATTATTCTTCTTTTATTATATCATAGGCTTTATTTTTTTACAATAGACTTCTTTCGAAACTTCACACTTGTACAGATATTGCAAAAAAAATATTTATAGTAAACGACAAATAAATTTGCCGTTTACTATAACCCTCTGGGTGATGCGCACGATTTTTGCATTAAATAAAATATTTTTTTGTCAGATTGATATAATTTTGTAGTTTAGGAAGAAGTATAAAAAAATTAATAGATTTCAGTTTGATTAATTTTTAAAATGCTGTAATTATAATTTGACAAAGATTACATAATATGATATTATAATTTTGATTATAAACAGATAAAACAGACAATTATATTATTGAAATCAATAAATTTTTTAAAAGCTGTTGATTTTAATTTTTTGCTTATAACAGAAAAATTACTGAGCTTATAAGAAGATTTGATACCATATTGGAGGTTATACAGATGTCAGGACATTCAAAGTTCGCTAATATAAAGCATAAAAAAGAGAAAAACGATGCGGCCAGAGGTAAAATATTTACAATACTTGGACGTGAACTTGCTGTGGCTGTAAAAGCGGGAGGACCTGACCCGGCGAACAACTCAAGACTTAGAGATGCTATAGCCAAGGCAAAAAGCAACAATATGCCTAACGACACAATTGACAGAAGTATAAAAAAAGCCGCGGGAAATCTTGACGGGGTAAATTACGAATCCATAACATATGAAGGTTATGGACCCAAAGGCGTGGCTATAATTGTTGAAACTCTTACGGACAATAAAAATCGTTCAGCCGCTAACGTAAGAAGTGCTTTTACAAAAGGCGGAGGAAATATGGGTACAACAGGCTGTGTGAGTTTTATGTTTGATGAAAAAGGTCAGATAATGATAGAAAAAGACGATGATACCGATTTTGATACTATTGAACTTACCGCTATAGAAGCGGGGGCGGAAGATATAAACGAGGAAGAAGAGGGTTATGAGATTATAACGTCCCCTGATGATTTTTCCTCTGTGAGAGAGGCACTTGAAAATGCCGGAATTGAAATGGCAGAAGCCTCTTTAACAATGTTGCCTCAGACATATGCCAAGCTTACTGATGAGGACGATATAAAGAAAATGAATCGTCTTCTTGAACTTCTTGAGGACGATGATGATGTGAAAAATGTTTATCATAACTGGGATGAATAAAAAAGTGTGGAAGCGTGTAATAAACAAGAGGGAAACTAAAAAAACAGTTTCCCTCTTGTTTATTTTTATGCCTTATTATCAAGTATTTCTATTTCCTGAATGTTTGTAATTTCGTGAGCTATTATATATTTATTAGTAAGTATGCAAAGCATATTTCTTTCATTACAGCCGATAAACTCACCCTCAAAGCTTTTTTTCTGTAATGTGATGATTTTAAGCTTCATACCCCTTTTATAGGTTTCTCCGTTAAACTGAACCATTTCATTTGGAAATAATTTATAGCATCTTTGAATAACCTGTCTTAAATCTTCGCTTTGACTTAAAAGAGATGCAGGATTTTTAATAATTTTATTTATTTTTAAAATAAAACGGATTAACCATGTTATGAAAATGGCGCCTATTGCCGCGTAGAAGATGTCTTCAGACGTAAGCACCGAAAAGTCAAAATTGTTCATTTTAAAACCTCCGAAATTTGTAAAAAAGATTTAAACATTTTTTATCTGCCATACAAGATGATTTATGAATTGTTTTGCCGTTCTTCCTGAAATACCTTTTTGATTAAGTTCCCATTTGAGGGCTTCTTTTTCAAGTATTTCATCACTAAGGGGAATATTATTTCTGCGCGCCATTATTTTAACTATATTTACATATTCCGCCGGAGTCGGTTTTGGATAGGAAATAGTAATACCAAATCTGTCGGCAAGAGAAAGCTTTTCGTTTAAAGTATCCTGAGTATGGATTTCAGCGCTTTCAGAGCCTCTCTGGCGGTCACTCCATTTTTCCTGAATAAGATGTCTTCTGTTGCTTGTGGCATAAAACAGAACGTTATCAGGCTTATTTTCAGAGCCTCCGTCAAGAAGGGATTTCATATATTTATACTGGATTTCCTGTTCGTCAAAAGATAAATCATCAATGAAAATAATAAATCGGCGGCCTCTGCTTTTAAGTGTAGCAAGAAGCTCGGGCAGTTTTATAATCTGTTCTTTTGTAATTTCAATAAGACGCAGACCATTAGCATAATATTTATTTATAAGAGCTTTTACAGAAGACGATTTTCCTGTGCCTCTTGAGCCTACAAGCAAAACATTATTTGCTGGAAATCCTTTTACAAACGCTTCTGTATTATCTATAAGCTCTTTTGTCTGAGATTCGTAGCCAATAATATCATCAAAAGTGATTGAGTCCGGTTTTTTTATGCCAATAATTTTTTCTTTTTTATCATCATATTTGAATGAGCGGTAAAGGGAAATATCTCCGCAGCCAGATGTGCTGTAAAATGTAATAAACGTTTTTAAAAATTCTTTTTCATCGGAAACAGCGTTAGCGTAAATCAAAAACTCATTTTCTGATTTGTTTACCGGTTTATAATTCTGAAGTTCATACAAGGCGGGAATATTTTCTTTTATCAAAGATGAAAGCTCAATAGAAATAAGTGATTTTAATATTTTTATGTCATTTAACGCAAGGTTATACAAGGAAGTATTTTCAATAGATTTATTGTTTTCACAGTACATTGAAAACTGGTTTTCATTGTATAAAAATAAATTAAGCAGGTAATTTTTAAATAAATTTCCACCATACCCAAAAGTTTCGGCATTTTCAACAAGAATTGAGCCTATTTTTGAGAGATTGAGCATAGTATCGTTATTTTTACATATTTCTTTAAGACATATAATAACGGGGTCGTCAAGTATTGTTCTGTACAAAACAAGGCTGTCAAGATTCAGAATAATCTCCCGCATATATTCCTTTCTATAGTCCTCCATAAAAAACTTCCTTTCTGAAAATAAGAAATAAATATTACAGCGTTTCGCGGAATTTTTAACGCGAAACAATAAAAAAATTTATTAAAAAATCAAAGATATACTTTAATTTAAAAATATTTCCTTATATTTTATATAATTACATTTAAACTGTCAAGAGCCGGATTTTCCGGACCTATGATTTCAATATTATGACTTTTGCTGATGTTAATATTTTCTATTATTTTACTTGTTATAATTTCTCCGGGTACAACAATAGGAATTCCCGGAGGATAAGGGATTACAAATTCAGCGCATACAAGACCATAGCAGTCTGCAACAGGTATTTTTTCTTTTTTTGAAAAAAGAGCTTCTTTTGGAGTCATAACACATACGGGTTTTTCATTTTCGTAAATGATAACGTCATTTTCCGAAAATTCTCCGTTAATTCCGGAGTCAATTTCATAAAGAGCTTTTTCAAGATACAGAAAATCATCTTTATTGTCACAGATTGAAGTCATAAAAAGTATATGGTTTATACCTTTCATTTCTATGTTTATATTATAATCCTTTTTAAGTATTTTTTCTACAGAAAATATATTTTTTTTTCGACACAGGCAAACAATTTTCCCAAAGTCATAACCCAAGGCGGAGGTTTTTGCTGAAATATCATATTTTGTGACAATTTTAATATTTTTCAGATTTTTGATATTCTCATAAAAGTTTTTAAGGTTACGTATGTATTTACTAAAAAGTTCTTCTGACTTTGAGGAAAGAAGATTTTGACAATTATCTATAGACGCCATAAAAACATATGACGGACTTGTGGTAGTAAACATAGAAATAGCAAAAGAGAGCTTATTTTCATCAACAAGTCCTCTTTTTAAATGAAGTACAGAACATTGAGTGAAGACAGGCAGAGTTTTATGAAGACTTTGCACCGTTATATCTGCTCCTGAAGAAACTGCTGTATCGGGGAATTCATCTGAAAATTTAAAGTGAGCTCCGTGAGCCTCATCAACAATAAGAGGAATATTTTTATTATGAAGTATGCGGGCTATTTCTTTAATATCGGAACATAACCCCTCATAAGTAGGGCTTGTAATAACTGCCGCTTTAATATCAGGGTTTTCTGAAAGAGCGTATTCTATCTGTTTTGGAGAAATAACTCCGCTTGTTCCGAAAAAAGTTTGTTCGGGAAGTATGTACACGGGTTTTGCTCCGGAAAGTAAAATGCCGCTGTAAACGCTTTTATGGCAGTTTCTGCCAATGAGTATTTTATCATTTTCTTTACAGACAGAATAAATTGCCGCTATAATTCCCGATGTGGTTCCGTTTACAAGATAAAAACTTTTATCCGCCCCAAAAAGCTCGGCACAGAGTTTTTGGCTTTTTAAAATTATTCCTGAGGGATTATGGAAATTGTCAAATCCATCAATTTCCGTAATATCAAATGAAATTGGGTCAAAAGGCATAAACTCCTTTTTTCGCTTGTGTCCCGGCATATGAAAAGAAAAAGTATTTTTTTTATTAAGTGCATTAAGTTTATCAATAATCGGTGAAGGCATTTTTTTCTTCCTTTCCTACAGCAATTCCGCAGTTTTGAAAAAAGTCTGCTAAAAAGTCTGCTATACAATCAATCAACTTGAAAAATGGATAATTTTTATCCCGTTTCCTTTTATCCATTTTCAAGTTGATTGAATATAAAACTACAAAAGAGGTGATATAAGCCTTGATATGGATTCCTGAATTTTAAACAATTTTCCTCTGTTATCATACCATTTTTGTGTAATTTCCGTACATTCGGACAAATCGTTTTTAAAACTTTCGTTAAAGCTTTTTGTAATCATTTCATCATATATAAAAGCGTTGACCTCAAAATTAAGTTTAAGGCTTCTTATGTCCATATTTGTCGTACCTATAGACGTTATTTTATCATCAATGGTTATAAATTTACTATGAATAAATCCTTTTTCATATTTATAGCATTTTACTCCGGCGTCTAAAAGCTCTGAAATATAAGAAATACTCGCCGCGAAAACAAAAGGGTGGTCGGGATGTGCCGGAATAATTATTTTGACGTCAATTCCTGACAGAGCGGTCGTTTTGAGCGCCTCCAAGATAGAATCATCCGGTATAAAATACGGGGTTTCCAGACATACGCTTTTTGTAGCTTCCGTAATCATTTTAAAATATCCGTATTGAATTGAATTTCTTATACAATCGGGTCCTGATGAAAGAATATGCATATTTACCCCGTTTGATATTTTATCCGGTTTTGGAAAATATCTTTCTGATAATTCTATGGTATTTTTTGAGGCAAAATTCCAGTCAGATATAAAACGTACCTCAAGGTCGTGTACCGCGCTTCCAACAAAGCGGATATGGGAATCTCTCCAGAATCCATAGCGTTTGACACGGCTTACATACTCATCTCCTATATTAAGTCCGCCTACATAGCCGATTTTTCCGTCTATTATACAAAGTTTTCTATGATTTCTGTAATTAAGTCTTATGGAATAGGGTGAAAGGAAAATACCTACATCTCCTCCCGCCTCAATAAGAGGCTTATTAAAGCCTTTTGAATTAAAAATATTACCCATTCCATCGTACAAGAGTTTTACCTCAACTCCCTCGGACGCTTTTTCCGCCAAAGCGTTTAAAATATGCCGTCCCAAGTTGTCACTTCTTACAATATAATATTCAAGATGTATAAAACGTTCGGCGTTTTTTATATCATTAAGCATTGCCTCAAACTTAGAGTTACCCTCATTATATATTGTAACGGAATTATCGTCCCTTAAAAGGCTTTTTTCTGATATTTGGTTTAAATAAAATATATCCTGATACTGAGGTTCTCCTTTATAAAGGTCAGTTTTCATATTTTTATAATATTCATCGTATTCGTCTGTTATTTTTGCTATTTTATTTAAGTACTGTTTTTTTAGGAGATTGTCACTGTCGTTTTTTTCCATAAACCTGATATGTTTTCTTCCCTCAAACCCGAAAGCAAGATATATTATAAAACCTATACCGGGCAGAATTGTAAGCAGCATAAGCCACGACCATATAACAGCAGGATTTCGTCTTTCAAAAAACACAACAAATACGGCAAATATAAAATTAAGAAAAAGAAGCAGGTCTATTATCATTGAAAATATATTTTCCAAAATTATGTCCTCCTAACAAAAACAATAAAATAACTACAGCATGGATTTTATAGTCAATCAATTTAAAAATTATCTCCGCTGATTTATTGTTTAACGCGTCAGTTATGCCGATAGCGCATTGATCGGCAGTTACCGCTGAAAGTTTATAATATAATAACACAATATTGAAAATTTATCAATGCTTAATGTAAAAAATATGATGATTTATTTACGGCAGTTTATAGTCAATCAACTTAAAAATAAGTAAGTTCGGCGGCTAAATATCCTTTTTCTCATTTTCAAGTTGATTGACTATAGTAACAGACACATAAAGCAAAAAAACGCGTTTATATAAATTTACCAGAATTATTATAAAATCAGCGCTTGACTATTGACTGCAAAAGTATTATAATAAATATGTTATTATAATGGTACAAAGGGCAGTCGGCTCTGCGGAGCGGTTTCTGCAAATTGTAACTGTAAAAAATAATCACCAAAAGCTTTTAGGCAGGGTGATTATTTTTTTTGTAAATTTTGAAACTTTACATCAATTTTTTTAGCGTGTTGTTTTGCGTCTATGAAGATATACAAAAAACGATTGCTTTTTAAAAATGAGCAATCGTTTTTATGGCAGTGCCTGTTATAACGGCATAAAAATATTAATTTTTATATCATAGCGTTAAATAACAACGCAACGTTTGAATATCTGTAATAAGCGCTTATATAATTATATGACGCTGGAGAAACTGACCTGTAATAAGAGCTGTCCGCTGATTTTACCTCAGCTTTAGCGGAGTTTGAAAGATAATCTGTAGGGTCGTTATACGCTTTTTTCGCAACGTTTTCAAGTCTGTTTGTAAAACCGTAGCTAAGCCCTTCTTTATTGTTTGTTTTAAAGAAGTTGTCAAGCTCGCCATTTTCAGACGCTTTTTTCATTTTATCCTCGTCAATTTCAAGATAGCCTTTTGAGTTCATAGAAATGCCGATTCTGTTGAGAGAAGAACCGTAAGACTTTGCTATGGACTGAAGTCTGTTTCCAAGTCTTTCAGCTCCTGCGTCTTCATTTTTGTAAGCGGTGTTAGCAAGACCGTTGAAAGCGTTTACAAGCTCTCTGGCGGCGTTTATTGAATCAAGTTTGCTTTTTCCGAAACTGATTGTAGCTGTTTTTTCCGTAGCGGATTTAAGATTTATAGTAAGGTCATCGTCAACTTCGATTTTATTTGACGAGGAGCGTTTTTCCTCTCCGTTGATAGAATATACGGCGTCAGACGCTGATGTCTTTACGTTATTAATTCCAAGAGCTTCCGCAAGGTTTCCGGAAACAGTGAAATCATTTCCGTCGCCCGTTTTGCCTCCTTTTAAAACAAGTTTGCTTGTTTTTGTTTTTTCATCGGTTTCTACAGAAGCGGAAACACCTATATTCGCTTTATTGATTTTTTGAGCGATTTTATTAAGAGCTTTTTCGTCTGTTTCGGTAATTGACGGTGAATAATGGAAAGAATAGCTTTTGCCCTCGCTTGTTGAAATGGAGATTTTACTTGCGTTTTTATAATATAAGCTTGAGGAATTTGATTTAAAGCTTTCACTTTCATTAATCTGGGCTGTAGCCGTCTTTGAAACATCGATTTTAATATCGTCTTTCTTGTCTTTTCCACTGTAAGTAGCTGAAACAGCTTCAGAATTGTCACTATTGGCAGAAATTTTGTCCTTACTGTTTAAAGTGTCCCGAACTTTTGATATAGAATTTAATGTTGATGATGCCGAATCCTTTAAATCGACAAGGTATTGACTTGTTGATGAGGAAACAGATGATGTTTTGTCGGTTCCTTTAAACATATAGGAGTACATACCAAGAAGGCTGTCAGAAACAGAACTTGTCGAACCTGTGCCGTAAGTCTGGGAAATCAAATTTGAATACATTGAATATCGATTTGAAACAGATAAATTTAACATATCATTCACCTTCTTTATAAAAAAATTAATTAAATTTTTATGTTTTAATTTAAACAGGCACTGCCGTAAAGAAAAGCCGCAGACTTAAATTAAGAATACAGGCTTTTACGCTTTATTTGGCGTATTTTATTCATTTCAATACGCTTTATATATAGTCAATCAACTTAAAAATAAGTAAGTTAAGCGGCTAAAAATCCTTTTTTCCGTGTTGCCGTCGGTCGGCATAGGTATTCGGCTATGCTCTCCCTCCGCCGCCTTGCAAAAATAATTTTTAGCTTGCCTCCTTTTTCTCATTTTCAAGTTGATTGACTATATAAAGTCTGTAAAAGGATACAGGTCTATTATATATATCGGTAAAATTTTAAAAGAAGTTTATACTTAAAAGAAATTCATTCCAAATAATTTTAAATCTTGTTATGGTATAATTTTCTTAAAATATTGGGAGAGTTTCTGTGGAAACTGTATTTTGACGGCTGTTGTCACTTAGTTTTTCTGACAGGTCTGATAATTCTTATGATTGCTCCAACCTCGTTTTTAATCTCTCCCGTAAAATAAAGAGATACTCCATACACTAAAATTCCGGAAAACACCATAACGCAAAGAGAAGTTACAGAATTACCCATAACAAATTTTACAGCCGTAATAACAGCAGCCATAATAAGAGCGCTTGCTGTAATTCTTCCGCAAACTGATTTTTTTAAACTCCATTTAAGCTGTCCTCTGGTTCCTGCCCTGGCTAATAAGAAATATGTGAGAAATCCTATAAATGTGCTGACCGCGGCGGCGATATAGCCAAAAAGAGGAACAAAAATAATATTAATTACAATGTTTACAATTCCGCCTATAAGACTTCTGTAAAATATAGATTTTGTTTTTGCGTTTAATTCCCACGGCTTTATACTGTATTCGGTAAGTCCCAGAAGCATCATACCAGCGGCAACCCACCCCATAACAAAATGTCCCTCGATATAGCTTTCCTCAAAAAGTACCGATGCCGCTGTTTCGGAAACGCATATAACTCCGATTACAGCGGGAACAGATATTATTAAGAACATTCTTACAGCGTCAGATATAAGATTTGCCGAAAGTTCTTTTTTCCCTTCGCTCCACGTTCTTAATATTGTTGGATAGCTTCCTCTCATAACAGCGGCGGAAAGAAGTGTAAACGCGGAGGCTATAATTGAGTAATTTGTCTGATATATTCCAGCCTCAGCCTCTCCTTTAAAGCCTGTTATAATATAAATGTCAGACTTGTTTAACACAGAAGTGGCAATTAAATTGCCCATAAGAGGTATTCCATACGCTTTAAGGTCTGCCAAAATTTCAGGGGAACTGTTTTTAATATTTATATATTTATATATTTTAAGTTTGAAAATCCCGATTACGGAAGTTATTCCGTCAAATACGGCATAGCTTATAAAAATCCACTCAATGCGTTTCCCGTAATTTGTTGCCAGAAAATATATAAGGGCAATTTTGCCGATAACGGAAAAAGCTGATATAAAAAGATTTGTTTTTGCTTTTCTTATGGCGGCGAGCATTGATATCATAAGCTGAGCGGTATTATAGGTTATAAACATAAGAAGAGCGCAGAATATAAGTTCCGGAGTGTATACTTCCAAAAAGCCGGAAAACTCTGTGTTTGAGAAAGCTCCTGAATTTATAACAATAAGAGCAAGCACACCAAAAAACACAATAATAATATTTACTTTAAGCCACGCGGTGAAAACAGTTGTGAAAAATTTTTCTTGTTCATTTGATATATCATATTTATTTATATATCTAAGAACTGATTGCACAAGCCATTGAATGGCGAACATCGCTATTGTGGTTACAGCGATGTTTATGTTTGAATATCGTCCCATTTGTTCAGGCGAAAACAGCTGAGTCATAACAGAGAGAGTCAAAATGCCTACTACTCCCTCTATTCCTTTCGCCAGAATATATATAATGGTGTCTTTTGCCATAGTTCCTTTTTTACTGGATTGTTCAGACATAATTTTTCCTTTCCCACAGCAATTCAGTCAGAGATATAATAAAATATTTTTTTCTTTACGAAAAAGTCCTGAATTGCTGTAATAAAAACTTGAATTTATTATAGTGATTTATAAAATTTTCCTATGATACCATAATATAATTTTAAACGATATTTAATTTTTTATCAATACGGTAAAACAACAAAATAGAAAAAAAGAACACTCCTTTTATTAAGGAATGTTCTTAATCTCTGATTTATTTAAGGGGAGAACCGCAGTTTCCGCAAAAACCCGAATCACTTGAGTTTTTAGCGTTACAGTTCGGACAAATTTTAGCCGAAGCTGAAGTATTTTGCTGAACCTTTTGAGTAACTTTGTTTTTTATATTATCAAAAGCTGTAAATTCATCATTAATTTTATCTTTATTAAAATTTTCCGGGTCTATAAGCTTTTTCCTTATATCTGTAGTGTTTTTTACAAGGGTAAGTCCTAAAAGAAGAGCCTCGAAAACAAGTCTTGTACCAATAAGTCCGCCTAAAAGCAATCCCAGTCCATATCCCAAGGTTACATTAAACATTACATAGAATGATGTTAGCACAGTAATAATTACAGACGTTATGTATATGATTTTTAAGGCAACATCCAAAAAGAGAAATCGGAAACTCAAAAAATTATAAAGCCATTTGAGAAAACCACTGAATTTATTCTCATTACTTGGATTTAAAAAAATAAAATAAACAGCTATGGCAACAATAAAAGAAAGAATAAATAATAAGTTTATAGTATCATCGGAAAGTCCTCTTGACATTCTTGCCATAAAAACAAAATTTTGCATAGTACATCCTCCTTGAAAAATTAATTATCAGACTTTTTCAGCAATGCGGAAAGAACTGTTAATTCTGTTATTTAACAGTCACCCAACAGGTCTGATTATTTATTTACAACAAAAAATAAAATGGCGGAATTTTACTAATAAATATATTTTAATAATATTTTATTGTTTTGCACCATTAATTTTGTTAATAGATATAGTCAAAGTATAACATTTGAGGCAATATTTTGTCAATAAAAATATTTTCCACTAAAGGTCTGCTGTTTTACATTAAACGAAGTTTCAAAGAAGTCTGTTACATAGTCAATCAACTTAAAAATAAGTAAGTTCGGCGGCTAAAAATCCTTTTTATCATTTTCAAGTTGATTGACTATATATTGTTGTAAAAATGTTTATTATGTGGTAATATATAAGGAAACGCTGATAATAAAAGGTTATTTTCAGACAGTGGAATCAGCGTTTTTTTGAAAAAACTGTAAACAGAAATTTATTTTGCTTATGTTTTACGGTATGTTTATACAGATAACGAGGTGTGGTTTAAATGAATGGTTTTTCTCAAAAAATAGGTATTATCGGCGGTGGTCAGCTCGGCAAGATGATGATTTCGGAAGCAAAAAAAATGGGTTTTTACGTTACGGTTTTAGACCCTTCGGAAAACTGCCCATGTCATAGCGTATGCGATGAGCATATTATTGCGGGGTTTGACGACAGAGAGGCTATAAGATTATTATCGTCAAAGTCAGATGTGGTAACTTATGAGTTTGAACATATTGATTATAAAGAACTTTTAACCCTTGAAGGCGAAGGGAAAAAAATATATCCTACCGCCGCAAGTCTTAAAATTATTCAGAATAAGTTTACTCAAAAAAACGCTTTAAGAAAAGGAAATATTCCTGTGGCTGATTTTGAGGAAACAAATAATATAGATGAGATTTATAAATCCGGTGAAAAATTTGGATACCCCTTTATTTTAAAAACATGTACGGGAGGATATGATGGGAAAGGAAATGCTTTTGTTAAAGATAAAAGCTGTGTTAAAGACGCTTTTGATTCTTTAGGCGGCGGAAAGCTTCAGCTTATGGCGGAAAAACTTGTTGATTTCTCTATGGAAATCTCTGTACTTGCCTGTCGCGGCATTTCGGGTGAAACAAAGGTATATCCGGTAGGTGATAACAGACATATTAATAATATACTTCATAAGACCATTGTGCCGGCAGATATTTCCAAGACTACCACAAATAAGGCTATGGAGCTTGCCGAAAGCGTTATGGAGGTCTTTGACGGAATTGGTATGTTCTGTGTTGAAATGTTTGTGACGAAAGACGGCGGTGTGCTTATAAACGAGGTTGCTCCAAGACCTCATAATTCAGGGCATTATTCTATTGAGGGCTGTGTTACAAGCCAGTTTGAAAATCATATAAGGGCTATAACAGGTCTGCCCCTTGGAAGTACGACCCTTATAAGACCTGCCGTTATGGTAAATCTTCTCGGAGAGGAAGAAAAAACAGGAAAAGCTCTGGTTGTCGGAGGAGAAAACGCTCTCAGGCTTGACGGAGTAAAAGTACACATATACGGTAAGGAGAAAACGTCACCAAGACGCAAAATGGGTCATATAACAGTTACGGCGGATACTCTTGACACAGCTTTAGAATATGCTGAAAGAGCGTTTTTGGAAATTAAAATAACAGCGTCCGAATAAATTTAAAGGAGTTATATTATGCATATAGTTGTCGGTTTGGGAAATCCTGGAAATGAATATAAATGGACAAGGCACAACGTGGGTTTTGAGGTAATATCAAAACTGGCGTTTGATTATAATATAGATATGAACAGGTCAAAATACAAGGCTGTAATAGGAGATGGCAGAATAAACGGAAAAAAGGTTCTTTTGGCAAAACCTCTTACTTATATGAATTTAAGCGGTGAAAGTGTTTCTCAGATTATGACATTTTACAAAGAGCCTTTTGAAAATTTAATTGTTGTATGTGACGACATAAATCTTCCCGTGGGAAGTATACGTATAAGAAAAAAAGGAAGCGACGGAGGACAGAAAGGACTTAGAAGCATTATAAATCTTTTGGGAACGGAAGATTTTATAAGGGTAAGAGTAGGAGTTGGAAACAAACCGAATGGCTGGGATTTAAAGAATTTTGTTTTAAGCAGGTTTAACGATTGTGAAAACAACGATATAATAAAAGGAATTACGGACGCGGGTGATTCAGTTGTTTCTATTATAGGCGGTAACATTCTTGACGCTATGAATGCCTATAACAGAAAAAACAAGGCTTCTGATAAAAAATAAGCTTTTTTATCGAGCAGGGATATTTTTGCGGTCAAGAATTTTCTCCTGCTCCGTTTTTAACATACCTGTTTAATAACCTACGTAATAACGCCTGACAAATCTTTTTTCGCCGTACTTTGCCTGATTTTTTTGAAATATTTGAAAAGTTCCCGCTAAAATCAGACTTCGTCTGACAAAAAAATTTTTGTCAATCGTTATCACAGTGGTTTTAAACAGATCTAATGAGATTAAAGAGGAGGCGGTATAAATGTCAGACGCACTTTTTACGCCTGTTTATAAGACGGAAAGTTTTGAAAAAATAATAAATTCTATAGATAATAACCAGACGCCGGTTTTGGCGGCGGGCGTTATAAATTCACAGAAAGCGCACCTCATATGCGCTGTTATAAATAAAATATCCGCTCCGACAGTTATAATTGCGGAGAATGACCTTAAAGCCAAAGAAATTTACGAGGATATTTCTTTCTTTAAAAAAAACGATGTTATGCTTTATCCGTCAAAGGATATTATTTTTTACAGCGCTGATATAAAAAGCACTGACATTATTAAAAAACGCTTTGAGATAATGAGCAGGATAATGGAGGATAACACAGATAACACATTTACGATTGTTATGGCTGTTGACTCGCTTTTTGACAAGCTTGTGCCGAAAAGTGTTTTTAGTAAATTTATAATAAATCTTAGAGAGGGTATGAGTTTATCGTTAGACGAGTTATGTGAAAAGCTTATTTTTATGGGGTATGAAAGATGCGACCTTGTTGAAAGCCATGGGCAGTTTGCCGTAAGGGGAGGGATTCTTGATATTTTTTCTCCTGTTTTTGATTTTGCTGTGAGAATTGAGTTTTGGGGCGACGAAATAGACACCATAAGAACACTTGATGAGTTTTCTCAAAGGTCTGTGGAAAAAATTCGGGAAATTACAATTTATCCTATGAGAGAGCTTGTTTATTCGGAAAGAGAACTTTCTCTCGCTTTGGAAAAAATAAAAAAGGAGTTTAATTCCGCACTCTCATTTTTTGAGAAAAAGTCAATGACGGAATATGCCGATAATTTAAGGGAGTACATTGGAGAGGCAATAGAAAATCTTACAGAAAATAAAAGTATTTCAGGAATTGATAAATATATATCTTTCTTTTATGACAACTGCGAAACGTTTTTCGATTATCTTCCAAAAAACACATTGATTTTTTATGATGAGCCAAACCGCATAAAAGAACACGCTGACAGGGCTTTAAAAGAATTTTCCGAAAGCATACAGGGAAGAATTAAAAAAGGATATATACTTCCATCAAACGGAAATATGATTTTTTCTTATGACGATATTATTTCAAAAAGCAAAGATTTCAGAGAAATACTGCTTTCGGGCCTTGTGAAAAATATACGAGATTTTAATATTAAGTCTGTATATGATTTTCTTATAAAGTCGTCAGGTACTTTTAAAAATAATTTTGAGATGCTTATACAGGATTTAAAATTTATGATTTCAAACAACTATCGTATATTTTTCCTTGCCGGCAATAAGGTACGCTGCGAAAGAATGGTTAAAGAGCTTAACGGCAGGGATATTACAGCGTTTTTCGCGGAGGACACAAAAAGGCTTGATATGGCGGAAAATATTGTTTATGTAATAAGGGGAAGTATAAATTCCGGATTTGAGTATGTGAACGAAAAATTTGTCGTTATAAGCGACAAGGAAATTTTCGGTACTGAAAAGAAAAAACGAAAGCCTAAAAAAAAGAAAAACGGCGTTAAAATACAAAGTTTTTCCGACCTTAAACAGGGAGATTATGTTGTACATGACAATCACGGGATAGGTATTTTTAAAGGAGTTGAGAAAATAACGTCAGACGGTGTAACAAAAGATTATATGAAAATAGGGTATGCCGATGACGGAAATTTATATGTTGCTATAAATCAAATGGATATGGTGCAGAAATATATAGGCGGAGATGCGCATCTTCCAAAGCTTAACAAGCTTGGCGGTGTACAATGGACAAAAGCAAAGGCAAAGGCTAAAAAAGCCGCCTATATATTAGCTCAGGACCTTGTGGAATTATACGCTAAAAGACAGGCTGTAAAAGGTTTTATCTACTCAAGGGACACTATATGGCAGAAAGAGTTTGAGGACTCTTTTCCTTTTGAGGAAACAGATGACCAGCTTAACGCTGTTTCAGATGTTAAAGAGGATATGGAAAGCGGTAAGGTTATGGACAGACTTATATGCGGAGATGTAGGGTTCGGAAAAACGGAAATAGCTTTAAGGGCGGCTTTTAAAGCTGTTCAGGACTCAAAGCAGGTAGCTTATCTTGTTCCTACCACAATCCTTGCACAGCAACATTTTAACACATTTTTAAGCCGTATGAGAAATTTTCCTGTAAAAGTGGAAATGATGTCACGTTTCAGAACTCCAAAACAGCAAAGAGAGGTTATAAGCGGTCTTAAAAGCGGAAGCGTTGATATTGTTGTGGGTACTCACAGAATACTTTCAAAAGACCTTGAGTTTAAAGATTTAGGTCTTATTATTGTTGATGAGGAACAGCGGTTCGGTGTGGCGCACAAAGAAAAAATGAAAGCTTTAAAGCAGGATGTAAATGTACTTACACTTACGGCGACTCCTATTCCAAGGACTCTTCATATGAGTCTTTCGGGAATAAGGGATATGAGTATCCTTGAAGAACCGCCCAGCGAAAGACTTCCTATTCAGACATACGTAATGGAGTATAATGATGAGTCGGTAAAAGACGCTATTCACAGGGAGCTTGCCAGAGGCGGACAGGTATATTACCTTTTCAACAGAGTAAAAAATATTTCCGAAACAGCGTTTAAAATTCAAAAGCTTGTACCGGAAGCAAATGTTTCTTTCGCACATGGACAAATGAGCGAAAGAGAGCTAGAAACGATTATGATGGAGTTTATGGGAGGAAATATTGACGTACTTATATGCACCACAATAATAGAAACAGGTCTTGATATTCCAAACGTAAACACAATTATTATTCAGGACGCGGATTGTATGGGACTTTCACAGCTTTATCAGCTAAGAGGACGAGTTGGACGTTCGAACAGAAGTTCTTTCGCTTATCTTATGTACAGAAGAAATAAGGTGTTAAAAGAAGTTTCTGAAAAAAGGCTTCAGACAATAAGAGAGTTTACTGAGTTTGGTTCAGGGTTTAAGGTGGCTATGCGTGACCTTGAGATAAGAGGAGCCGGAAATCTTTTAGGAGCGGAACAGCACGGGCATATGGATATTGTGGGATATGATATGTACTGTAAACTTTTAGACCAGGCGGTAACGGAGCTCAGAGGTGAGAAAACGGCGGAGGAATTTGAAACTCTTATTGACGTTAAAATAAACGCATATATACCTTCGAGCTATATTTACAGCGAAGAGCAAAAGCTTGAAATGTATAAAAGAATATCAGAAATTAAGAGCGAAAATGATTTTCTTGATGTACAAGATGAGCTTTTGGACAGATTTGGGGAAGTTCCTGAATGTGTGCAAAATCTTCTGGATATTGCTATTTTGAAAAGCAACGCTCATAGAATAGGCGTTGTTAGCATTATACAGAAAAATGAAAATATTGTTATTAAATTTAAACCTGATTCTGACGCGGATGTGTCGAAGCTTTTGGAGGCTGTTAAAAACAGTGATAAAAAACTGCTTTTAAGCGGAGGGGAAACCCCGTATCTTACTTACAAAACAGATAACAGTGATAATAAGTTTATTACAAATATTAATAAACTTATGAAAGAACTTCAATAGTTTTTGGCGGTATAAAAATAAGGAGGTCTTTATGACCTCCTTTATAATTATACAACAGTCTGCTCTAAAATAGCCTCTGCCTGTTCTCTTTCAATATTCTGAGATAATATAATTTCACTTAAAATAATTTGTTTAGCTGTACCAAGAAGCTTTTTCTCAACACTGGAAAGACTCTTTTTTCTTTCTCTGAAAATAAGTGTTTTAAAAACCTGAACGACTTTCTCAAGACTTCCCGTCTTTATTCTTTCCATATTATCCTTATAGCGCTGATTCCAGTTTTCTGACATTTCTATAGGTTTTACATCATTTATGATTCCAAGAACCTCACTGGAGGTTGAAATTTCTCTAAGTCCAAGAGAATCCGCTTTTTTTGCTGATATTGTTATTTTTAAGTTGCCAACGGGTATTCTCAGGACATAATACATTTTATTCTCACCGTCAATAATTTTTTCTTCCATCTCTTCAATAACGCCGGCGCCATACATTGGATAAACAATTTTATCGCCTACATTAAACACATAAAAACCCTCCTTTGTATTTTTAATCAAACAATCGCAAGTTCTTTACTATAGCAAATCGTAAAAATTTTAGCGAGAAATAATAAAAAATTTCCTTGATGTATTAGGTTTTATTAAATATTATCTGTTTTATTGTTTTGCCATAGGTACTATTATTTTTCAGTTCAACTACATTATACCACATTTTTTTCAGCAAATCAAAATTATTGTTTAAATTATTTTAAAATCGGCATTTTAACAATGAGCTGTAATATTTTATGTCATACTTATTATTTACATAATCAACAAAAAAGATACCTTATTTTGTAAGGTTTAAACAAATATATACAGAAAGGCATTTTTTTTGTGACAAGATTTATAATCAAGCTCTGACTATATAGCCTAAAAATGTAAAAGAGTTTTTAAATGCCGGAAGTGTATAGAATCATCAGTCCTGTCCGGAAATCTAAAAGAAGTTTATCGGATATATATATTTATTATTACATAATAAAAAATCCTTTGAAGTGATTAAAGGTATGTGGTATAATAATAATATAATATTTTTATTTCTTTATTTTGAAACGCGGATTTATGTTTATTATGGTAATATGTGCTTTTATGGCAAAACAATAAAATAAGCTGTAAATCAGTGTTTTAAAAAGGTCATTTGTAAACGAGGTATTGAATATGAAAAAGAAAATAAGTATTGCTGTTATTCTTATTTTATGCGCGGCGGGCTTTTTACTGTTTTCTCATACTTTTGAAGAGGACTATGTAATCAAGACGGGGGATGTTAAAATAAGCCAAAAGGAGTATATGGTTTATCTTTATGAGCAAAAGAAGCATTTTGAGGAAACGGGCGGAATGGACATCTGGGAAACAGATATAGACGGGGTTGCCGCCGAGGACCTCGCAAAACAAAACGCCGCTGAAACTATAGCCGATGTAAAAGCGGCGGTTTCGCAGGCTGATAAACTCAATATAATCCTTTCAGAAGATGAACGTTCAGAGGCTTTAGCCGAAAGTGAAAGTTTTTACAAGGAACTTTATGAGGCGGGTCTGGAAAAATACGGCATTACAGAAGACGACACTTATAAAATAATATCTGAGGGAAAGATAAGAACAAAGGTGTTTGACTATATTACAAGCGGATTTACAGTTGACGAAAAAGAATTTGACGATTATTTTCAAGAATATTTCAATGAAAATAAAGCTGACATTGTCAATATAAAGGTGAAATATATTTTCAAGGGTTTCAGCAATGACAAAAATGACTTTGAGCAGGTTTATGAGCAGATGCGTGAAATTTATGAAAAGGCAAAAAACGGGGAAGATTTTTCAGTTTTAATAAACCAATATTCGGAAAGAGATGAAAAAGGCGAAATAGAGGTAAAAAAAGGTCTTTTTGAAAGCAATGCCGAAAACGCTGTATGCGAAATGACTGAAAAAGGTTCTGTTACAGAAGTTATACCTGTTTCAAACGGATTTTATATTTTTTACATTTCAGATATTGTGCCTATTGACACAGAGGCTGTCAAAAAGACAGAAAAGGAAAATTATATAAGACGCAAAAAAGATGAACTGTACCGGCGTCAAAGTGAAAAATGGCTTAACGAGTTTGTTGTTGAAAAAAACAACGATATTTTCTCTGCTATAAATATAGATGATTTTTAGGAAAATTGACTGTTTCTGATGATTTATTGATAAACTTATTTTTAGACTAAGAATTACAGCAATTCCATAGTTTTAAAATAAGCATAACAAAGGGTTATTGAGCCGATTAATCAGCTCAATAACCCTTTATTTATGTTATTTTGAGGAAGAATTATTGCCTGAAGAAGAATTATTGCCTGAAGAAGCACTGAGCATATAGGGTCTTTCAAATGTGAAAACAAGAAGGTCATATTTAAGAGCATTTTCCTCAACTTCTTTTTCTGCGTTTAATATTCCCATTTTCGCTTGACTTACCTGATAATTTGTAGCCATTCCTGACTGATAGCTTACAACGACACTGTTGTAGGTTTCAATCGCTTTCTGAACAGCCGCTTTCTTGGCTTTGTCCTGCTCCTCAAGCTGTTTTATACTGTTGTAGGTATTTTTTATATTTGTTGCCATTGAGTCCTGAGCGTCCGTCAATTTTCTTTTCGCTGTGTTCACATTGTTTACAAGTTCTATTTTCTCTGAGTCAGAAGCGTTTACAGAAGCTATTCTTCTGTTGTATTCAGCTACCTCTATGTTGGATTTCAATACTTTTATTGACGGGTCATTCTGAGTTTTTAATGTAATGTAAGAATCAAGCTGAACATCTTTAAGCTTATCAAATGTTATATCATAATCTATTACTACGTTTTCAGTATCTTCTCCGATAAACTCGCATAAGCTTTGCTTTAAGCTTTTAAGAGCGAGCTTTGATGTTTCAAGATTTGCCTCAAGCTCTTTTTGCTCAAGTTTGGCTGTGGTTACATTTTGTTCGCTTTCCATACCTACGGAAAGTTTTAACTCAAGATTTTCTATATTTTCCTGACCAAGCTTTACGCTTTCCTCAAGAAGAGATATGTTCATCTGCGACGTTTTAATTGACGAGATATAATTTTTAAGATTAGCGGCAAGGCCATCTTTTATCATTTCGGCATTTACATCAGCAAGCTCTTTGTTTACATCAGCTGATTTCATACCCTGCATAATTTGTATTGTTTGATTTAAAGCGCTTGAAACCTGAGCCTGAAGCGCTGTGGAATCACTTATTCCGCCGTTTGCCGCACCGTTTGCCAACATTGTGTAAGATTCATACGCGCCGTCCGCCAATCTGATGCTTTTGCCTAAATCATCTCTCGCTTCTATTAAATATGAAATAGAGTCATCAAGATTTTTCAGCGATGAGCTTTTATTTACAGCGAAGTTCAAAGCCTCGTCATAAGTATATATTTTTGTGTCTTTATCTGTTTTTTCGGTTACATCAAGAACAATATAATCGCTTTCTTTAGGGGTATTTACGGTTATTTGTCTTTTATCGCTGTCCCATAATACCTCAGCGTCAAATATTTCACTTATAAATCTAAGGGGAACCATAATACGGCTGTCTACTATTTCCGCTGGAACAGGCACGTCAACCTCTTTGCCATCAATGGACGCTTTTCCGGTATCTACAGACAATACAATCTTTTTTGAGTCTTTTTTTATAGTGACAGTTCTTGCCTTTGAGTCCCAAAAGATATCATCGGCGCCCAATATATCTGACATTTCACGAAGCCCTACAAGATTATTGCCGTTTCTGTTTATTATCTCATTTCTTACAGGCTGTAAAATGCCGTTAGCACTAATGGTTATATCTGAAATGGCTCCCAAAGAAGAAGTTGTCATCGCGAAAATTAACGCCGACGCTAATATACAGCTAATTTTTCTTTTCATAATTACAGTCCTTTCTCTTTTTTTTGGAAACATTTGATTGATTCACAGCAATTTCAGATTAATTCCTTAGGAATTTACTCTTTTTTGTTTTGATATAATTTACTGTAATTGCTGTAATTTATGGATTGTTTAAAGAGCGTTTCCTTAAAAATAATGCTGAACCAAAAAATTTTTCAGTAAAATTAATACTTCCCTCATATATACGAAAAAAACAATTTAAAGTTTAATAAAATTTTAATTTATAACTAAAACAATTTTATGGTTTTGCAAAGTTTTTTGCGGCGGAATCATACAGAGTTATTGTTTGTTAAAGCGTTATATGCCAGAATGGCTATTATTGTCTTACTGTCGGTGATTTTTCCGTCAAAGACCATTTTCATGGCATCTTCAAGGGAATATTTTAAAACTTCGATAAATTCATCGTCATCAAGATTAAATTCGCCCTGCTCAAGATTTTTGGCAATATATATATATATTTGTTCATCGCAGAAACCTATTGCCGAATACATTCTTGTGAGAAATTTTATATCCTCCGTTTTATAAGAAGTTTCTTCCTCAAGTTCTCTTTTCGCGCATACAAGAGGGTCTTCTCCTTTTTCAAGAACACCGGCAGGTATTTCAATAACACATTCGCCGGCAGGGTGACGGTATTGTTTTACAAAAATTATGTTTCCGTCTTTGTCGACTGGTAAAACAGCTGACGCACTACCTCTTTTTACTATTTCACGAATAGCTGACCTTCCATCAGGCAAAGATATTTCATCGTGAAAAACGTCTATTATTTTTCCTTTAAAAACTTCCTTTGAGTTTAAAAGCTCTGCTTTTACAGCTTTATTGCCGCTCATATAATTAAACCTCACTTTCTATAGTATAGTCAATCAAT
This sequence comes from uncultured Clostridia bacterium, assembly GCA_949948985.1. GTDB lineage: Bacteria > Bacillota > Clostridia > Lachnospirales > CAG-274 > MGBC114079. The sequence continues at coordinate 33,129 of CATLIG010000009.1, forward strand.
TTAAAAATTGAACAAGTTCAGCGGATTGCTATAATTACAGCAATCCGCTGAATTTTAGGCAGACCTGCTGTTATGAATAATTTATAACAGACTTCGGCTTTTTAAAATTCTCTCGATTTTTCCGCCCATTGGCATAAGCTCAAGATCTTCTTTTTTAAATCCTCTTATAAGAGCCATTACGATGAAATATATAAACGCTCCAAATACAATAGCTATAACTGTCGAAACAGTATTCATATTTGTAACAAAAAACATAAGTTTATATGAAAGAAAACACGCCGCCGCCATAAAAAAAGAGGCGGTTAAAGGTTTCGCTACAGAGCCGATATAATCCGGTTTTACTCTGGCGGCACGTTTAAGGGCTCTGAAATTCAATACAGACGCCGCGGCATAGCATACAATAGTACTTATTACAGCTCCTACAACGTTTATTTCCGGTATACTTATAAGTACGTAATTAAGAGGTATTTTCAATGCCGCTCCTATAAGAGCGTTTACAGCGGGAACATATGCCTTTCCGAGACCTTGCAAAATACCTGTCGCTATTTGGCTCAGCGCCAGAAATATGATACTTATGGAACCAACTTTAAGTAAAATTCCGCCTTCGGAATAATTAGGATAAAGCATAGCTAAAATTTGGTCGCCTAAAACTCCTATTCCTATAGCCGCGGGAATTGACAGTATCATGGTTACTCTAAGGGCTACGTTCATTTTTAAATTTACGTCTTTAAACGCTTTTTTTGCCACGCCGGCGGCTATAGCAGGCAAGACCGCCGTTGCTACCGCCGTGGATATGGAAACGGGCAGAGTTGTTATTGTAACGTATTTTCCTGTAAGCTGTCCATAAAGAGCGTTTATTTTGTCCTGCGGAAAACCGGCGGCGGCAAGACGGCTGTTTACCATTTGCATATCAATAAGATTTGTCATACTGAAAATCGCTGTGCCTGTTATTATGGGAATGGCAAGGGTTATAAGGTTTTTTGTTATTGTTTTTGAAGATTCGGTTTTATAAAAGCGTTTATCGTGACGGACTCTTCTTTTTATCGATGGACGCAAAAGGAAATATATAAAAACAATGAATATAAGTCCAGCTAAGGCTCCTATTCCTGTACCCGCTGTTCCTCCGGCGGCGCTATACAGCACATTGTCTATAAAAATATACGCTAAAAGCACACTAAACACGGCATTGAATATTTGCTCTATAACCTGAGAGAAAGCTGTTGGCATAGTAGAGTTCATTCCCTGAAAATAGCCGCGGAATACCGCCATAACGGACACTATACATATTGTGGGAGATAATGTCAGAATAGTATAATAACTGTCGAGACTTCCTATAATCTCACAAAGCTGCTTAGCGAAAAAGTACATAGCAAAGGAACAGATGAGTCCTATTATAAATGAAACCAAAAGAGATGTTTTAAATATTTTATGGGCAGCGGCGAATTGTCCTACTGATATTTTTTCCGACACCATTTTTGATATCGCCACAGGAAGTCCCGCTGAACTCATAACAAGAAAAAAAGTGTATATATAATAACCTGCGCTGTATATTCCGTTTCCTTCATCGCCAATCATATTTGTAAGAGGAACTCTGTACAAAAATCCCAGAACCCTGACTAAAATTCCGGCGGCGGCGAGTATAGCCGCTTGTTTCACAAAAGATGTTTTTCTTCCCATAGGCGGTTATTTTCTCCTTTCCTTGATAATGAGGGAATAAAATCATATTCACTAGACTTATTTCAAAAATATAGTGGTACCGGTGTGAAATTTCGAAAGAAGTTTGCTTATTTATAGTCAATCAACTTAAAAATAAGTAAGTTCGTTGGCTAAAAATCCTTGTTTAGCGTATATATGATATAGTCAATCAACTTCAAAAATAAATAAATTCGGCGGCTATGCTTTCTTTCATCTGCCTTGTATAAATAATTTTTATTTCGCTTCTTTTATCTATTTTCAAGTTGATTGACTATAAAATTATTGCCTGCTGGCTTTCTTTCTCGCAACAGGGTCAAGTATTTTCTTCCTTAGTCTTAAATTCATAGGCGTAACTTCCACAAGTTCATCGTCAGCTATAAAATCTATACACTGCTCAAGGCTCATAACCGTATGCGGCGTAAGTTTTAAAGCGTCGTCCGCGCCTGACGAACGGGTATTTGTAAGTTGTTTTTTCTTACAGACATTTACTTCCATATCATTGCTTCTTGTGTTTCTTCCGATAACCATTCCGGCATAAACTTTTGTTCCCGCGGGAATAAAGAGTTCTCCTCTTTCCTGCGCGTTGTATAAGCCATAGGTTACCGCTTCTCCTTTTTCAAAGGCTATAAGAGAACCTTGCTGACGGCTGGATATTTCTCCTTTATAAGGTTTGTAGTCGTCAAAAACGGAGTTCATTATGCCATTGCCTTTTGTATCTGTCATAAATTCGTTTCTATAACCTATAAGTCCTCTTGAGGGTATTGTGAACTCAAGTCTTGTATATCCCCCTTTTGATGGAACCATATTTATCATTTCGCCTTTTCTTGTACCGAGTTTTTCAATTACATTTCCAACAAATTCCTCAGGAACGTCTATTGTCACATTTTCTATAGGCTCATATTTTTTTCCGTCTATTTCCTTAAAAAGAACTTCCGGTCTTGACACCTGAAATTCATAGCCTTCTCTTCTCATAGTTTCTATTAAAATTGAAAGGTGCAGTTCTCCTCTTCCGGATACTTTATATGCCTCAGCTACGTCTGTTTCCTCAACTCTCAGGCTTACGTCCGTATTAAGCTCTCTGAAAAGACGTTCTCTCAAATGCCGTGACGTTACGAACTTTCCTTCCTGTCCGGCGAAAGGACTGTCGTTTACGGAAAAAGTCATAGCAAGTGTAGGCTCTGATATTTTATTTACCTCAATAGCAACAGGGTTGTTTCTGTCAGCTATGGTATCTCCTATATGAATTTCAGGTATTCCTGAAACAGCTACTATGGAACCTATGCCTGCTTCTTTTACTTCTATTCTCTCAAGTCCCTCGTATTCATACAATTTATTTACCTTTACATTTTCCTTTTTTTCAGGGTCATGTATGTTTACTATGGTTACGTCCTGATTTACTTTTATAATTCCGTTTTCTACTTTTCCTATGCCTATACGTCCAACATAATCATTATAATCAATGGTTGTTACAAGAAGCTGAAGTCCGGCGTCAGGGTCACCTTTTGGAGCGGGAATATGCTCTATTATAGTATCAAAAAGGCATTTCATATCAGAAGCATCCAAGGCGTCTTCCGCATTCATTGAGGCTTTTCCCTGTTTTGCCGAGGCGAAAACAAAAGGAGAATCAAGCTGACTATCGTTTGCCTCAAGTTCCATAAAAAGCTCTAAAATCTCATCCACAACCTCATCCGGTCTTGCCTCGGGACGGTCGATTTTATTTACGCATACAACAACCGGAAGGTCTAAAGACAATGCGTTTTTCAAAACAAATTTGGTTTGGGGCATTGCCCCCTCATAGGCGTCTACAACAAGAACAACACCGTTTACCATTTTAAGAACCCTTTCAACTTCTCCTCCGAAATCAGCGTGCCCAGGTGTATCAATTATATTTATTTTTGTATCTCCGTAATAAACAGACGTGTTTTTTGATAAAATTGTAATTCCTCGTTCACGTTCAATATCGCCCGAATCCATTATTCTCTCACGTACAACCTGATTTGTACGGAAAGTTCCGCTTTGTTTTAAAAGCTCGTCCACTAAGGTGGTTTTGCCGTGGTCAACGTGGGCTATAATAGCTATATTTCGTACATCTTCTCTGCTTGTAATCACTTTTTTCAAACTCCCTGTTAAATATTTATATTATTTTTAAAATAAACGGATAAATTACGGGCAGATTGCCGCCGCTAAATTTTTTCCTATCAAAATATTCTATCATATTTAAATTTTTATAGCAATAGAAAATTTTTCTTATATGGGAAATTAATTTTTAAAACCCGTAGACGCCGCCCCCATAAAACAGTTGGCCTCTGTCCCTCACCCTGCAAGGGACAACGTCCCTTGACCCGAACGCAAAGCATTACTTTGCTAAAGTACGATTAAATTTAATTTTTATCACTTTTTTCACATCTTCAATTAAGATTTTTAGACATACTTTAACGGTTTTTCTTGATTATATGAAAGTTAGATGTTAGAATATTTATATTGGCTTTTGGAAAAATTGTTATTTACAGGTCTATTGATTACGGCGGAATATATCAGGTAAAGGAGAATTTATATGTTTGTTGACAGAGTTAAAATTCATATAAAAGGAGGAGACGGAGGAAACGGAGCCGTTTCTTTTTACAGGGCGAAATATATTACAAACGGCGGCCCTGACGGAGGAGATGGAGGAGCCGGCGGAGATGTTATATTTATTGCCGATGAGGGTCTTAACACTTTAATGGATTTCAGATATAAAAAAGTATTTAAAGCGCCGAGAGGAGAGGACGGAAGCAAAAGAAACCGCACAGGCGCGGACGGAGAGGATATTATTATAAAAGTTCCTGTGGGAACGGTTATACGTGAGGCGCGAACTGGAAAAATTATGGCGGATATGGCTAAAAAAGATGAACGGCGCGTCATTATAAAGGGCGGAAAAGGCGGAAAAGGCAATCAGCATTTCGCTACATCAACAAGACAAGCGCCAAGATACTGTGAAAAAGGAAGGCTGTCAAAGGAGTATGATGTTATTCTGGAGCTTAAACTTATTGCCGATGTTGGTCTTATAGGATTTCCTAATGTGGGAAAATCAACTATACTTTCAATGGTCACTAACGCTAATCCTAAAATAGCCAATTATCATTTTACCACATTATCTCCTAATCTTGGAGTTGTAAGAAGCAAATGGGGAATTGATTTTGTTATGGCGGATATTCCTGGTCTTATTGAGGGCGCAAGCGAGGGGGTCGGTCTTGGACATGAGTTTCTTCGTCATGTGGAAAGAACAAAAGTTTTTATTCATGTTGTTGACGCGGCCGGACTTGAGGGAACAGACCCTGTTGAAAATATCGTGAAAATAAATGAGGAACTAAAAAAATACAATGAGGAACTTTTAAAACGTCCTATGATTATCGCCGCCAATAAAATGGATATTACGGGAGCGGACATAAATTTTAGGAAAATAAAAGAGGTTTACGAGGAAAAAGGGATTAAGGTGTTTCCTGTTTCAGCGGCGGCTAATTCGGGGCTTGATGAAATTATATCCGCTGTGTCAGAAATTCTGATAAATTATCCCGAGGATATTATTTTTGATGAGGATTATGACGAGTTTACCGAATATGAGGAGATAAAAGACGAACCTTTTACCATTGAGAAAATTGCCGATGATTATTTTGTTGTTGAAGGCGTAGGCGTTGAGAAAATGATTGGGTATACAAATATTGATACGGAAAAGGGATTCGCTTTCTTTCAAAAATATTTGCGGGATAAAGGTATTATTGACAAACTTGAGGAAGCGGGAGCTGTCGACGGCGATACCGTAAAAATTTATGACCTTGAGTTTGAGTATTACAAATAAAAAAGGAGTTTTTGATATGACAAGTAAACAAAGAGCGCATTTAAGAAGTTTGGCAAGCAATATTGAGCCTGTTTTTCAAATAGGAAAAAACGGAGTTACACCTGAGGTTATAAAATCTATTGACGAGGCATTAGAGGCAAGGGAGCTTGTAAAAGGAACAGTGCTTAACAACTGTCTTGATGATATAAGGGATATATGTGATATTATCAGTGAAAGAACAAGGTCGGAAACTGTTCAGGTTATAGGCAGAAAAATTGTTTTTTTCAGAGTCAGCAAAAAAAATCCTGTTATTAAACTTCTTTAAAAACCTTACAGCAATTCTTGAAATGTTATAGTCAATCAACTTGAAAAATAATTTTTATCCTGTTTCCTTTTATCCGTTTTCAAGTTGATTGACTATAGACAAAAATATTTTATTCAATGTTTCTTAACACTTTTGACTGAAACATTGAAAAAGTATTTTTGTCTTTCTATAAAATTGCTGTAATGATATAATTTCGAAAAAAAGTCTGCTGATTTCAGTATTTACGGCAAAAAAAGAACATACTAAGTTTTTTACAAAAATATTACTTTACGAAATTTGTTATTGAATATTTTCCTGTTTTGGTTTAAAATAAGTATATGGATTTATAAATAAAATCAGGATTATATTTTTAATGTATGATTTTCATAAAATTATGATTAAAGTTATATTTGGCGATGTTATTGTAAATTATATATAGTCAATCAACTTAAAAACAAGTAAGTTTGGCGGCTAAAATCTTTTTTGCCGTGTTGCCGTCGGTTGGCATAGGCATTCGGCTATGCTCTCCCTCCGCCGCTTTGCAAAAATAATTTTTAGCTCGCCTCCTTTTTCTCATTTTCAAGTTTATTGACTATACAAACGTTTATTTTTGATTTGTGAAAATTTTGATTAACTGAAAAGGAGTGATTATTTTGAAAAAATGTTTTTTTAAAATGTTTTTTTCCGCCGTGCTGATGTTTTCTTTGGTCTTTTCATCAATATTTTCTGTTGGAGCGGCTAATAAAAACGTTATTATAAACGGTTCGGCATCTGCTGTTGTTACAAAAATTATTGACGGTGACTCTATTGAGGTAAAACTCGCTGTAAGCGGCGATACGGCTATGGTTAAGCTTATAGGCGTTGATGCTCAGGGTTTTGATGACGCCGTTAAGTTCCTTACGGAATATTTATTGGGACAGACGGTGGTTGTTTCACCTGATAACGGAATTATCACTCCTGTCGGTATATGGAACAATATGTATGTTACCTTAAACGGTGAAAACGTAAATAAGGTTTTAATTGAAAAAGGATATGGAATTACAAATCCAAGCTATATGCCCGCAAGTCAATACAATGAGTATCTTACCGTTCAGCGTACAGCTAAGGCGGGAAATATAGGAATATGGGAAAACGGCGTGAGAGAAAACGGAACAACTACCAATTTCGGAAATATTACTTATACTGGAAAGCTTGCTTATAAAAACAAACACGTTGTAAACATAAATACGGCAAGCGCGGAAACACTTAGAGAAGGTCTTAACAATATGACAAGCGGAGTGGCGAACGCTATTGTGTCCTACAGAGAGAAAAATCCTTTTAACACTATTGATGAAATTAAATTTGTACAAGGATTTTCAAAAGAACTTTATGATTCTAACAAACAGCTTCTTACAGTATGCACAAATCTTAATTACGCAGATAGGGAAGAATTATTCAGCATTGGGAATATTACTGAGGACGAAGTGGAAGATATTTTATCATATCGCAAAAATCACAGTAAAATTCCGAGCATAAGTGTTCTTAAAGACGAAAAACTTCTTTCTTCCAGCAGGTACAGTAAATATAAGGACTTTTTGTCAACTTATGACAAACAAAAAATTGATGTGACGGAAAATGAGAATGTTGTAAATGTGAATACGGCGACTCATTCACAGCTTGTAGCCGCAGGAGTATCTTCCTCAGACGCTACAAAAATTATTGACCACCGTAAAAACGGATATACTTACAAAACTCTGGGTGAGCTTGCGAAAATTCCGGGAATTGGTTTCAGCACTCAGCAGATAAACGAATTTGAGGATAATTTGAACGTATGTACAGACATTAACGAAGCTACCGATTATGAAATGAAATCTGTATTCGGAAACGACGCTACAAAGGTGATTTACAAAAGAAATTACACATCTGTAAGCGATGTCTTGGAATATACAACACAGGAAAAATATTCAAGAATAAAAAATGTTCTTTATGTCGGTTCTGACGATAATGAATATATAAATGTAAATACAGCCACTAATTCTCAGCTTATTGATTATGGTTTTTCAGCGTCGGTGGCATCTAAGCTTGCCGCCGCATCAAATATGAAAAGTCCGTCAGACCTTCCGTGTGAGCTTACGGAAAATGATAAAAATGCTTCGTTGTATACAAATATCAACAAGGCTACGGTAAAAGAACTTAAATCTCTTAATCATGGTGTTACAGACGGCATTATTAATGAAATTATAAGTTACCGTGAGGAACAGCCTTTCGGAACTATGGAAGAGGTACAGAAATTCTTTACGGACAGAAATTTCTTTGGATTCTATAATTCAGTCAAAGAATATATTGTTGTCAGATAGCTAAAACGGCAGGAAAATTAATTTTTAATATAGCGAAACAACAGACCTGTTCGGGAACCTGAGTGATGACGTCTGACAAGAAATTTTTTCGTCAGACGGTATTGCAGAGGTTATCGAACAGGTCTAATAAATAATTACTCAGGAGGTTTATGAAAATGGCAAAAATTCAGGTTTCTAAAGTTTTCGATGAAATATTCGGAAATTGTGTAAAAATTACAAATGGTATTGTCGAAGTTATGGTAACGGTTGATTTTGGTCCTCGTGTTATTCATTGTTCTGTCTGCGGAAAAGAAAATATGTTCTATCAGGATAAGGATAAAACATCTCTTGGGGAAGTTCAGGAATGCTACGGCGGAGATATAATTCGTCTTTACGGAGGTCACAGAGTATGGATAAGTCCAGAGGAAATGCCAAGATGCTATTATCCCGACAACATTCCTGTCAGTTATAAAGAAATTGAAAACGGCGCCGTGTTTACCGCTCCTGTTGAGAAAATAAACTATATTCAGAAATCCCTTACAATTACAATGGCGGAGGACGCTCCTGTAATTATGGTTGACAACAATGTAAAAAACTGCGGTGTGTGGGATATTGAGCTTGCTGTTTGGTCTATTACCCAAATGGACAAGGGCGGTATTGAGATTGTGCCTCAGACAAAAAGAGAAACCGGCTATTTACATAACAGAAGTTTTGTTTTGTGGCCTTACAGTGTTATGAATGATGAAAGAATTTACTGGGGAAAAGATTTTATTACTCTTAAACAGAACGAAAATGCCGATGGGCCTTTTAAAGTGGGTCTTAACAATGAAAACGGCTGGGGAGCTTATTTTAACAAGGGTCAGGTATTCCTTAAGTTTTTTGAACCGGAAATTGACGGAGAGTTTTATCCTGACAACGGATGTTGCTATGAGACTTACACAAATGAAAAAATGCTTGAGGCGGAATGTTTAAGCCAGTTCGTTATTCTTAAACCCGGCGAAGACGTAAGTCTTGGCGAAGAATGGGAAGTATACGAGGAAAAAGAAGTTCCCAACGGAAAAGATGAAAATGAGATTAAAAAAATTATGGAAAAATATGTGGAAATTGACTGATTAACGGCGCAAGTGTTATAAATTTTGATAGAAATTGGATGTGATTTTATGAAAAGCTACAAAACAAAAGGTGTTTGTTCAAGAAATATTGATTTTGACATCATTGACGGAAAAGTGACAAACGTAAGTTTTTTAGGCGGCTGCAACGGCAATTTACAGGGAATTGGAAAACTTGTTGAGGGTATGCCGGTTTCGGATGTTATAAAAAAGCTTAAAGGACTTAAATGCGGAAATAAAGAGACTTCGTGTCCCGACCAATTGGCAAACGCTCTTGAGGAGTATATTAATAAATAGAAATGTTTAAAATTACTGTGTATTGACTGACAAAAGATTTTTTTGAATTGTTTGGAAAGTTCCCGCAAAATCAGGATTTGTCTGATGAAAAAATCTTTTGTCAATCGTTATATAGTACGTTTTGCGTTATAAAGGTTTGCGGGTGTGGGCAGAGTCAACGGTTTTAAAAAATTGATTTCCGTATCTTGTTGGTTTTGAGGATTGCCATAGTTGGTGTTTATTCAGGAAGAAGGAATAGTATGGCAAAAAAAGAATATGAGTATTGTCAATACAGCTCTTTAGATGAAAATATGATTTGTTTTGACAGGATACCTGCCGGAATAGCTGAACTTAAATATACCGGTGATAAGCTTCTTGTGGAGATGGCAAATAAATCTTTTTACAAAATTGCCGTATGCGGGAACAATGGTTTTTGTGATTTGTATGAAAGAGATTATTTTAGAATTATTACGGAGGAAGACCGCGCAAGAGTAAAAAAAATTATAGATAACGCCGTTTGTAAAAACAACGGTGATTTTTGTTTTGAATATCGTGTGCGATTAAAAAATAAAGCTATATTATGGAAAAAGACAGAAGCGAGAAAAATCAGAGATGATTTTGATGGTACTGTATTTATGTGTTCCTTTACCGATATTACAAAGGAAAAGAATATTCAGGCTGAACTTGAAAAGGAAAAAGACAGCTTTTATACAATGGCGGCATTATCAAATACAAAATTTTTTGAGTATGATATGAAATCGGATACTTTATCAGATATTACAGGCGGGAAAATAAACAGGGTTTTAAAAAATTTTACTAGAAAAATTTACAGCTATGATGTTTTTGTAAATGATGATGAGGATTTTTATGAAAAAATTATTAAATCTTTTAAAAGCGGAGAAAAAGAAATTTATCTTGAAATGAAAGTTAATTGTTTTGGAAAAACAGAATGGCATGGACTTTGGGGAAAAACCGTTTTTGACGAGAAGGGGAGTCCCATACGCATTGTCGGAAAAACCCAGAATATAGATTATGAAAAAAGAAGAGAAATATTCATATCCAACAGCAGGCATATTGATAATCTTACGGGAATATACACCGGTGAGTATGCTAAAAAACTTATAAGCCAAAGATTTATTGAGGCTTATAAATATTCTCATGCCGTTATTGTTTTTGATGTAGATGATTTTTCCAGACTTAATATACAGCTTGGGGTCAATTTATGTGACCAAGTTCTTTCTAACATAGGAAACGATATCCAAAATATACTTGATGATAAGGACATTATCGGGCGTATCAGCGGTGATGGATTTATTATATATATAGATAAGGTCGCATCAGAAAAATGGCTTGAGATAATGCTTGAAAAAATAAACAATATCATTACATCGGCTTATTCAGGCGAAATTCATAAAAACTGTATAAGGGGCAGTATCGGTACGGCAATATCAAAGGAGGGTGATACCGACTTTGAAAAAACTTTTGAAAAAGCTGATTATGCTCTTTACGCAGCTAAGTCTATGGGAAAAAACAAATTTTACATTTTTTCAGAAAAGGATTTAACTCCATTTTTTAATAAATCAAGAAAAGTTTTCACATTTAACGAAAAATTTATATACAAACGGGAAGTTTATGCTGAAAGACAGTTTAACTATGAAATCGCGGAGTTTGCTTTTGATGTTATGGAAAGCACTCAAGACGTTGACAGCGCCGTAAATATACTCCTTGACAAAGTGGGCAGATATTTCGATTTAAACAATATTGTTATAAGAGAAACTGACAAGAACGAGGATAGTTATTATGTTTCTTATCAATGGTCGGCAGATGAGTTTGAACTCGCGGATAACTCACTCATTTCTCCTATGGAAACCGAAAAAATCTTGTTACAGGGCGCTCACAATGATATTTTTGTTTATTCAGAATATCCGGGCTTTGAAAGAGGTATGAAGTTTAAAGAGTATATAAACCCCGATACTAAGTCGGAAATACAGTTTATATTCAAAAATAACGAATGTATTGGAGGATATATAAGTTTTGAGGACAGAAATGAAAGAATTTGGAGTCAAAACGAAATAAGGGCTCTTAAAATGATTGGTAAAATTATTTCATCATATCTTCTTAAAATGAGGGCTTTCAGAGAAGCGGAAAAAACCGTCGAGCATCTTACGATGTATGATAGTGTTACTGGGGTTATGAAATATGACATATTTAAGAAGAAAATAAAAAATGTCTTTAAGGAAAAATATTACAAAGAATATGCTCTTGTATATTCGGATATAAGCAATTTTAAATATATTAATGAAAGATATGGATATAAATGCGGAGATGAAATATTAAGAAGCTATGTTTTGGATATGGACGATGAGAAATACAGCTTATTTATAAAGGGAAGAATTTTTTCCGATAATTTTATTTTCTTAATAGGATTTGATGATAAAATAACCAAAGACAATATTGACAGTCATATAAATTCTTACAACAAGTGGTTTGCTGAGGAAGAAGAAAAAAAATTCAGCGAAATTAAAATAAATATATCCACAGGCATTTATATCATTGAAAAATGTCCCGATGTTATTAATAACGGATTTATAAACAAAATTATTGATTATGCCAATATCGCGAGAAAGTACGGTAAAAATGTTTTATCCCAAAAGGCTGTTTTCTTTGATTCTGAAATGGAAACAAAAATAAAAAAACAGGTTGAAATACTTACGTCAATGGAAAAAGCCTTGATAAACGATGAATTTATAGTTGTTTTTCAGCCTAAGGTGGCTTTGGACGGGTCAAATAAAATTGTTGGGGCAGAGGCTCTTGTAAGGTGGATTAGAGATGACGGAAAGGTTGTTTCACCTATAGAATTTATACCTTTATTTGAAAAAAACGGGTTTGTCGTAAATGTGGATTTTTGTGTTTATGAACAGGTTTGCAGATTTTTAAAACAAAGAATCCAGGAAAACAAAAGAGTTGTTCCTGTGTCTGTAAACGTGTCCAGAGTACATCTGGATAAAGATGATTTTATTGGAAAAGTGGAACAGCTTGTGTCAAAGTATGATATTCCAAGAGAACTGCTTGAGTTTGAGCTTACCGAAAATGTTTTCCTTGAAAATTCAGATAAAGCGATTAAAATTATGACGGAACTCAGAAAACTGAACTTTAAAGTATCTATGGATGATTTTGGCTCAGGATACTCATCTCTTAATCTGCTTAAAAAACTTCCTGTAGATATTCTTAAAATGGACAAAGGTTTTCTTGATACCGATGAGATTAAAGGAAATGACGGAGTTGTTATAAAAAGCATTATAGATATGGCAAAAAAAATGAGAATTACCGTTTTGTGCGAAGGCGTGGAAACTCAAAAACAAGTTACATTTCTTCAGGACGCCGGATGCGATTTGGCACAGGGGTATTATTTCTCAAAACCTGTAAAGGTTGAAGAGTTCAGAGAAATGCTGTAAGGTATGTCCGCACGTAATAAAAATGTTACATACTTTTAATTTTTGTGTATTTGACAATTCGTATTGGATATAGTAGTATATGAATAAAGACATAATACGAAAGGGTGTGTTTTTATGAAAAGCGGAAGATTATACGGGTTTATCCTGACATTTATTATGATTTTACAAATTACCGGTGTTTCGGCTTTCGCCGGCAGTACTATTAAAATTACAAAATTTACTAAATCTCCCGAAAAGCCCAACTATTCTCAGACAGTCCTTTTCAGGGTGCGTACGGAAGGCGATGTTTCTAAAGTTACTTTGTCTATTGACAACGAAAAGGAATTCGCTTTTTCCAAAAAATCCACAAATATATGGGAGCTTGAAAAAAAGCTTAGTATTGAGGGTACAAGATATTTAAAAGTTACCGCAATCGGCGCAGACGGCGAAAAGGACAGTGTTACGGATACTATGGAAGTTGTGCCTAAGATTCATAATAATAAAAAACCGGCTGAAGAGAAAAATACTGAAACAACCACTGAAAGAATTTTTACAGGAAATGTTGAAAAATCCACTGAAACAACTACAGAAGCCGTTACTGAAAAAATTGCTGGCAGTGATGATTTTGACGGCGGAGTCTACAATGAAGATGTTATCGCAGATGATTTATATTTTGAAATGGCCAAAGATGAAGATGTTGAAAAGCTTAATGAAATCGCAGAAAAAGGCGTTTTTATGTTTGTGGGTGACTCGCAATTTATGAATAAGTGGAATAAAGAGTATATCGACCCTGATAACCCAGAGGCTGTTTCTTATATCAGAAACGGATACACCCTTGTTCCTTTAAGAGCTATTTCAGAGGCTTTCGGGGCGGAAGTTTCATGGAATCAGGAATCTAAAACCGCTCTTATTTCTTTTTTAGGAAAAAACATTTCTGTTACCGCAGGAGAATATTCTATGACTATTGACGGAAAAAACTCTGAACTTTCTGTCGCCGCCGAAGTCAACGAAGGCAGGGTATTTGTTCCGCTAAGAGCTATTTCAGAGGCTTTAAACAAAAATGTATACTACAAAGACAGATTTATCGGTATTACAGGCTACGAACACCAATTATCAGAAAACGGACTTGAGCTTATAAGGCAAGCAGTTTTAAGATATTCAATTTAATTTAAAGGAGATTTTACAATGAAGTTTAAAAGCGTTTTTATTATGGGTATAATGTCAGCCATTCTTTTTACAGGCTGCGGCTTTAGTACAGGCGATGATGAGGTTACATCAACTCAAACTGAAAAAAACAGCGCGGAACAAACACAGGAGAATAATACTGAAAACAACTTAAATCAAAATACAGACAGCAATACAATGAATGAGGAAAATAATTCGGGAACGGAAAATCAAAATACATTAAATAATTTTATTGACTCATCAGGAGAACTTTATCAACTTAAAGACAGCGTCCCTAATGAGGTTATCGCTACTATGAGAACAAACAAAGGCGATATTGTACTAAGAATATTCCCTGATAAAGCTCCGAAAGCGGCAGAGAATTTTATTACCCACGCTAAGGACGGATATTATAACGGAGTGACTTTCCACAGGGTAATCAAAGACTTTATGATTCAGGGCGGAGACCCTAAAGGCAACGGTACAGGCGGCGAAAGTATATGGAAACAACCTTTTGAGAATGAGATGATATCAACTTTAAGAAGTTTCAGAGGCGCTTTATGTATGGCTAATTCGGGTCTTGACACAAACGGCAGTCAGTTTTATATTGTACAAAACGGTAAAATTGATGATACGCAGAAAGAAGCTCTTGAAAAACTCAAGTCTATGCAAGAGAAGACTTTATCTTTAGACACAGCTAACAGCAGTCCTTTCCTTGTACAGTACGCGAACGCTTTTATATCAAAAAGCAACGCTGAAATTTCATCAGAGGAAGATATTGACAAAGTATTAAAGAGCGCAAATGTAAAAGTAAAGGATATTTTCTCAAGTGAAGTTATAGACGAGTATATTAAAAATGGAGGATACCCTACTCTTGATTACGGATATACTATTTTTGGACAGGTAAAAAGCGGTATGGAGGTTGTGGACGCTATAGCGAACGTTAAGACGGGTTCGAATGATAAGCCTGTAGAAGATATTGTTATTAATTCTATTGAGATACAGTAGGGGATAGAATGTACTTTTTACGAGGCATAAAATAAAGAGGGATAAAGAAACAGGGCTTATTTTGACAAGTATCAGAAAACGCCCTGTTTTTAAATGTAATTTTACATATGAACAGGCGGCTATTTTTATTTAGCCGCCTGTTCATATGTACGAAAATTCGTACAGAAAAATAAAGGAGATATTAATTGGAGACATTAATTATTAAAAGAGAAAGCCAGTAAACTTCAATGTATAAAATACAAACATATTTACATACGAAAGAGAAAATATTAATGATTAAGCGATATTGTCAGGTATGGAAAGAAAGGCTGCATTACAAAAAAATAAATTCATATTTATATACATACCAAAACAAATAACTTTAAATTAATGGTCATTATACAAAAAGAGTTACAAAAAACATCAAAAGTATATCTGACCTTCCCTTACATATAATGATAGCACAAAAGGGAAAATTTGTCAACAAAAAAATTGTTTAAAAATTTTACTTTTTTGTGAAAATTTAATGTAAAATATAATGTTCAAAGAAAAATGGAAAGTTAATATAAATGATATGGCTGCCAGCACAAAACAGGCTATCCATAAAAAATATGCAGAAAGGTATTACTGTAAAATAATGAAGGCGTAATATGGGAATTTATGTAAATAAGAGATAATAATAAAGTGTTTTTTTCTATATATCAGAAACTGATGTAAATTGGGTTTTCGTGATTTGGAATAAAATTATATTGACTTATTGAGATTTTATATGTATAATATTAATATACTCCAAATTAAGTGTGGGGTGTTGCGTACATATAAAGACTAAAGAAATACTGATTGCTCAGGAACAGAATATTTTTTCTCAAAAAGTTGCATTCTTTAAAGGACATCTTTTTGGAATTCATTTTTTGGAGAATTATGTCTTGTGTTCTGTATTTCTTCGGCTTGACGGCCGCGGCGGGAGAGTGTTTCTTTACAGGCTGTGTTTTACAGTTTTTTGTAAAGTGATTTTGCCGTGATTTTTTGGAAATTCCGAATATGCCCAAAGCTGCCGCAATGATAAGAGCGGAGAGTTTCTCCGAAATCTTATCGGGAGCGGATTATGACGTCTTTTGGAAATAACAGCGGAAGTTTTGTTTCTTTTTCTCTTTTGATTCTTTTAACTTACCGTTTTATTGCCGGAGCCGTTATGATTTTGTTTTCTATATTATTTTGGATTAATTATCCGACCTTTTTATAGCGTGGTTTTTATGGTGTACACGTCTTAAAATAAAAAAATATTAAGTAAAAAGGAGGAAAAAAGAATGAAGAAAGAATTCAAAAGAGCTATAAGCAAAATCCTCGCCGGGACTATGCTTATTACAAGTTCTTTTGCGGGAACTGTCTTTGTAAATGCCGCTGAAAATTCAATTTCTATTGATTTTGAAGATAAGAAAGCTGGCGATGTTATTGGATTACAATCAGAAGTTCAAGACGGCGAATATTATATGAGTCATAAAATTGTTGACGCTACTAACGGCGCAGGTAAATTGAGCACCGGTGATAAGATTCCAGGTGGTTCTGACAGTAGCTCTACTCCAACTCCAGGCACAGACACACCTATTCATGGGTATTATGTCAAAGAGGGAGAAAATACCTATGTTCGTATAGCGGATTATAATAGTGCCAATCCAGAATTTTTTGTACCTGTGTCATCTGTCAGCGGAGATAAAGTGACTTATGAGATTGACCTTATGGCTGAGGCTAAAGGAAGCTCTATGAGTCTTGTTAATTTGAAAACAGGTGGAGTAGATATTTCTCTTGCTTCAGGAAACAACAAAACTGATGGTACTGGCACTTTAAATGGAACTGTAAGTTCTGCTAGTAATAAGATTGACGGTGCAAAACTTTATGTGAAAATTGGAACAGATGCTTATTACGGTCCAGGTACTGTTGGATTTGCTGATAGCGACCTTAATAAATTTAGAAAAGTTAAATTTACTGTTGATACAAAAGAGAAAAAAGTGTCCTGTACAGTTGATGATGTAGTAGTAGCTGAAAATGTAGCAGTAGATGACGCAACAGTAAGTATGATGACTGTAAGAGGTTCAGGTAATACTAATAGAGTTCTTTGCGTAGACAATATAAAGGTTACTGCTGAGGGAACTCCAGGAGGAGATGAAATAATTACTCCTTCCGCAATAAGCTTTAATTATACCGCAAGCGGCGCGGCTTTGAGCATCAAAGTTGAAAATGGCACAGCTACATTCAGCGGTGATGACGTTGACGCAACTTCTGACGCGGCTACAGGCAAACTTGTATTGAAAAATACAAGCGCATTCAAAACCGCATCTGATGTAGCAAGCGATATGAATAACCAAAAGACTACTTTGGGAATTGACAAAGCAGAGGCTAACGGAGATAAGGTTGTAGTTACTAAAGGTTCAGATACGTTTGAATTTACTGTAACTGTAAAAAGCGGAGAGGTTACACCTACAACTCCAGCAATTACTGATATAAGCTTTACTTTCAGTGACGATGCGCTTACTGTTAAAGCAGAAAAAGGTAAGATTACTGAATTCAGCGGTTCTGAAGTAGATGAATCTTCTGACGCAGCTACAGGCAAACTTGTATTGAAAAGCACAGCTACTAAATATACAAACGCAGGCAAGGTAGCTACAGCTATAAACGCAGCAGCGACTTCATTGAAAATCGCAGGCGCAAGCGCTAATGGAAATGTAGTTACAGTTACAGGTACAGATGAAAACAAAGGTACTATTGAATTTACTGTTACTGTGAAACAAGAAAGCAAGCCTGACGAATTTGTAGTTGGAGATAATAAAGGCTTTACTACAGCAGGTACTGCTGACAGTGCTGTAAGCACAACTAATACTGATGAAGTATATGCTGACGAAAAAATAAAAGCTACTTATACAGCAAGCGGAAGTATTAAAATTGAGCCGGGAACTGGAAATGGAAAATTATATTTCAATTTCGGTAAAAAAGCTATAAGTAATGTATTGCATTTTGAAAGTGATGTAACTGCATCAGGCGATTTGAACAATGTTGCCGTTATTGAACTTTTAGGCGGTAAAACAGCCGAAGAAGCAAGAACTGACATTATCGCTTTAGGTATAGACGCTGACGGAAACTGGGCTTTGAGAAATAAAGCAGGAGCTGGCAGCTGGTTATCTTCTAAGGTTAAAGCTGAAAACAAAAAAGTTAAAGCTCAGATTGAAGTTGACTTTACTAATGGTAAAATCAACGCTTATATAGACGGCGTGAGAATTGTTGATGAATCAGGAAATACTGATTTCAGCCTTGCCGCTGACGGTTTAGGTATCGCATATCTTGACCAAGCCGCTTTCTTTACAAAAACAGATAATGCTTCTAAAACAAGAACATTAGAAATAGCTAACGTAGGGCTTTCTGTAGATGAAACAGTAAGCAATCCTGGAACTCCTGATGATCCTAAACCTCCTGTAGTAGGCGGTGACGGAACTCTTGTTGTTGAAAGCACAGCTACTGAAAACATTAAATCAGGTGATGAGTTTACTGTAAGCTACAAGCTTAACGATGTAACAGGAATCAACAACTATACATTCTTTATTGATTTTGACCCTGAAGTGCTTACACTTATGGGCGCAGAAGAAGTTCCTGCCGATGAGGTAGTATCATATACTATGTCAGGTGTAGCAGGAAAGCTTCCTCTTATTTTACCTGAACTTATTAGTTCTCAGATGGCTATAAAACCAGCAGAGGGTGATACAGATTATCAGGGAGAAGCTGACGGAGTTAAAACAGCAGCTCAGATTGGACGTATTAAACTTGCAGGCGTAGCTGGTCTTGCGGGATACGCAGAAGCAGACAAAAACCAAACTTCTTGGGCTACAGAAACAGCAGGTACTTTATTTACTATTAAATTCAAAGTAAATGAGGGTGTAAGCGAAGGTATCGGAGCTAACACTAAAGTTGGTCTTACTCCTGTTGGAGCTAACGCAGGAAAATACGACCTCTTCTATGGTGTACCTGTAAGCGGTACAGGTTCTCCGAAAGTAGAAATTAAAGAAGAAGGTTCTCAGATTGAGGCTGACGTAGTTGTAAAAGGTGAAACAGCTTTACCTATATTCAGCTACGAAAATACTACTTATGGTATAAAGATTGTTTCTACTGCTGACGGAGTTGAACTTAGTGACAACGTTACTATGGGACCATCAGGTTTCACTGTTGAAGTTGCTAAAGACACTCTTAAAGATGTTATCGCTGATATGCTTAACAAGATTACAGGTGATGTAACTGTTGAGAAGGTTGGTGAAAACGGCGTTAAGATTACTGATAAAAATGATCCTACTAAGACTGTTACTATTACAGTTGAAGAAAAACAGGGCGAGGAACCGGGTCCTGGACCAGATCCTGGTACAACTACATTTGTAATCAAAATTACAGATGCTAACGGCAATGAGGCAGTTGATTTGACTGCTGTTGTTGACGGAAATGGTCTTGATGTTACTACAGGAACAGGCAAAGGTCCTGTTAAGAAAACTGAGGACGGCGCTATCGCTCCTGTAATTACAAAGGTTATTGACAATGACGCTGAGAATAATGTAGACCATAGTATGCTTGAAAATAGCAACTTTACTGTAACAGGCGCTAAATCTTCAAGCTATGATGCAGAAACAAAGATGCTCACTTTAGTTGACAATGCTGATAAATCATATAAACTTCAGCTTTATGTTGGCGGTGACTTTGACTGTGATGGAGCTGCAAATGTAGCTGACGCTCTTCAAATTGTAAAATTTGCTAATGAGGTTGAAGAAATTGTTAATGGAGCAACTGAAAGAGATAAAATTGCAGCGGATGTCGATTTAGATGAAGATTTAAATGTAGGTGACGCTCTTCAAATTGTAAAATTTGCTAATGGCGTTCTTGATGAGTTCCCAATGTTTACTGAATAAAAAAATATATGTAAATAAAACATATAAAATTTTTAAGTGTGCCAAGAGGTAACTCTTGGCACATTTTTTATTTCAAGAAATATTAATATTAATTTTTTTACAAGTTTATAGGCAATATATATTTTTTTTAGAGCGTTTTTAAGTAAAATTATATTTTAAAAAGGTTTTGGAAATATTATATATTACAAAAAGATTGCAATAATAATAAAATTGTTGACATTAAAAGATTAGAAATGTATAATAAAAGAGTAAGTGAGAAAGTTGTATTATTATAATTTTATAATATTGTAACAAATCAACTTCTACACAAAAAAATAAATAATGAAGGAGGAATTTTTGGTGTTTAAAAATTTTAAAAGATGTGTAAGTGCGGCTGTCGCTACTTCAGTTATGCTGACATCTGTACTTTCGACATCAGTAATCGGAAAAACTCTTTCGATTACAGACAAAGGAGTTTCAAGCGAGTATGAGGGTGAGATATCTGGTAGCCCAGTTATAGTTACCGCTACGGCAGATAAGGAGAATCCTAAACCGGGTCAGGAGGTTGTTGTAACATTCTCAATAAAAAATAATATAGCTGACGGTTTCGGTGGTTATGCATTTACTGTTGAGTATGATGAAAATGTTTTAGAGGCTACTGGAAAAGAGGTAACATTGAGTGGTGATGTTGTAAAGACTAAGAAGACAGATGAAATTGCAATAGACCCAACATTCTTCCAAACGAATGACTCATATACTGATATGATTAAAGCAGGAAATGATGTTGCGGTAGGCGATGGTATTTTATTTGCAAAAAGTTTTAAGGTAAAAGACACTGCTGAATCAGGCTCTACAAGCGTCATTTTGAAGAATAAAGGGAAAGTTTTCATTACAGATGGTAATGGAAAAAAAGTGCAAGCATATTCAGTAAGCGCTGATTTCAATGTTAAAGGCAGTGTACCTCCGGCTGAACAAACAATTATTAAAATTGATAACAAAGGAACAGCAACTGATGCAACTCTTAGCGACATAGGAGAGACTGACCTTGTTGTAAACGCAACAGCTAGCAAAGAAAAAGTTAAGAATGGAGAAACTTTTGTTGTAACATTCTTTATTAAAAATAATATAGCTGACGGTTTTGGCGGTTATGCGTTTACTATTGATTATGATAATACTATGTTTGAACCTACAGGAAATCCTGTAACATTAAATGAAGCTGATGTTGTAAAGACTAAGAAGACAAATGAAATTGCAATAGACCCAACATTCTTCCAAACGAATGACTCATATACTGATATGATTAAAGCAGGAAACGATGTTGCGATAGGCGATGGTATACTTTTTGCTAAAGAATTTAAAGCGATAGGCAATGAAGTATCAGGTAATATTGTACTTAAAAATAAGGGAAAAGTTTTCATTACAGACGGTAATGGGAAAAAAGTAACTGCTTTCTCAAAAGGCGCTGTTATTACTATTACTGAGCCAGACGATGAAGAAGAAAGCAGCAGTAGTTCAGAAGAGCCAACAGAAACTTCAAGTGAGGATGCAACAGAAACTTCAAGTGAGGACGCAACAGAAACTTCAAGTGAGGATGCAACAGAAACTTCAAGTGAGGATGCAACTGAAAACACTACAAGCAAACCAACAGAAGACGCTACAGAGTCTACTACAGAAAGCTCAAGAAGACCTTCAGGCGGTGGCGGTGGTTCTCCGAAGAAACATACAACAACAACTACTACTACAAAACCAACAACAGACAACAAGACTGAACCAGATGATAAGAATGAAACAAATAAACCTTCAAACAAACCAACCACTACTCCAACAACTACAAGCAAAGCATTATCTTTTGTAACAAAGACTGGAGTAACTGTAAATATACCTAAGACAGATTCAAGCAAGACTAAAGAATTTGCTGATGTAAAAGCTCTTACTCCATGGGCTAACTCTTACATTCAGAAACTTACTGCCGCAGGTATTATCAACGGTGTAAGTGATACAGCGTTTAATCCTAAGGGCGACACTAAGAGAGGCGACTTTATGGTAATGATCGCTAAACTTCTTGGTCTTGAAGGTACTCCTACAAGCAACTTCAGTGATGTGCCAAAGGATAAATACTACTACAACGCTATCGGTCTTACTAAACAAATCGGTATCGCTGCAGGTGTAGGTGGAAATAACTTTGACCCTGAAGCTACTATTACAAGAGAACAGGTAATGGCTATTACAGCAAGAGTACTCGACCTTGTTGGAACTCTTGAAAGCGCTGACCTTTCTGTTCTTGATAAGTTCTCAGACAAGAATAATATCTCTAACTACGCTAAAGGCAACATTGCTTCATTAGTTGCTATGGGTATTGTAAGAGGTGATACTGAAGGTAAGATTAATCCTACTAACAATATCACAAGAGCTGAAACTGCTGTAATAATGAGCGGTGTATACGATATCGTATTTGACAAAGCAGAGGCAGAGGTAAAGAAAGCTGAAACAGAAGCTGATATTAACAAAGCTGAGCAAGAAGACGCTACAGGCGAAGAATCTTCTGAGTCAACTACAGAGGGCGAAACAAGCAGCGAAGTAGATGACAAAGAAATAAGCAAAGCTGTAGATGATTATAAAGAAGTGTTGGAATACGTAGCGGCTTTCAGTGATTACGCACTTGATTCCGCTGATGACCAGGGCAGAACTCTTAATGAAAAATTTATTGATGAGTACAAAGACGAGTATACTCAGGTATACTATGATATGGAAAAGTACTTTGAAAAATATGAAGACGCTAAAGAAATTGATTTAAAACAGTTTGCTAAAGATACTACTGATTTCTATAATACTATTAAAGATTTCGGTGACAAGCTTGACCTTGCTGTTACATCAAATGACGCTAAAAGCGCTATAAAGGATGCTAAGAAAGATATTGAAGACAGTGTGAAAGCTGTTGAGAAAGCTTTAGCTAAAAAATAATTGACTGAGTGTCTTTGGAAAGAACCCTCTTTTAAAGAGGGTTCTTTTTATAAATGTATTTTCGCGTAGACGAGAGTTTCAAATATAAGTCCCGCCGCAAACCACGCAGGAGCATAATCAAGCCGTATAAGTCCGTTTACATTGAATTTCGCCCCGCTGTAATTCCATGGACAAACTCCCATTTTTGTTAAAATTACCCCGAAAAAGTACTCAGCGGTAAATATGAATATTACATATATCCCCCCTCTTAAAAATATGGGCATGTCTATCATTACATCATATAAAGGCTTTAAAAGTACAGCCATTCCATATATAGGAAACATTATGAGAGATGTTGTGGAAACCATTTTTAGGTTGCCGTTTATCAGCGACCATATTCCCGTCCAGACGACCTCCATAATCCAACCAATTATTCCACATAAAAAAAATCCTCTGAGCATATTTTTAGTATGTTCTGTTTTTGGAAAGTTATACGTTTATAGAGATTAATTTTTGAAAAATTGAATAAAGTATTGAGATGTTTTGGGGAGGGTATAAAAAATTTTTAATTTTGAGAAAAGTATCAAAAGTTTCGGGGGCTGATGTTTCCCCCGAAACTTTTGTGTAACTTTTTTTGTGAAGCTTATTTTTCGGCTTTACATATGTTCACAATTACTTCCGCTGATTTTAACATAGACTCTAATGGAAGGTATTCGTATGGTCCGTGAAAATTATGCCCCCCAGCAAAAATATTCGGACAGGGAAGATTTTTAAAGGAAAGATGCGAGCCGTCAGTGCCACCTCGTACAGAAATTATCTTCGGCTCTATTCCCGCTTCTTTCATCGCTTTTTTTGCAAGCTCTATCGGTTCGGGAACGTCTTTTAATATATCATACATATTATAATATTCATCATATAACTCTAACATAGCTGTTTTTCCATATTTTTTATTTATACTGTCTATGATTGATTTAATATTGGTTTTTCGGTTTTCAAATTCTTCTTTGTCAAATGAGCGTATTATATAATTTAAAATGGTTTTCTCTACATTACCTTTTATTGATGTTAAATGATAAAAGCCTTCTCTTTCGGCGGTCTTGCCCGGAATCTCATCCGGCGGAAGCATTGAGTTTATTTCCATAGCAATGAGAACGGCGTTTTTCATTATGTCTTTGGCACTTCCGGGATGTACGTTTTTACCATTTATTGTGATTACAGCTCTCGCCGCATTGAAAGTTTCATAATTTAATTCTCCTATCTCACCGCCGTCTATTGTATAGGCATAGTCACAGTTAAATTTCTCTATGGAAAACCGTTCGACCCCTTTTCCTATTTCTTCGTCAGGAGTAAAGGCTATTTTTATTTGCTTATGAGAAAGCGTAGGATTGTCTGAAAAGTATTTCATTGCTGTTAGTATGGCGCATATGCCCGCTTTATCATCAGCTCCTAAAAGGGTTGTACCATCAGCTGTGATTATGGTATTTCCTTTATATTTAGCTAAAGACGGAAATTCTTTTGGGGAAAGTATTATATCATTTTTTAACAGAATTTCCTTACCATCATAGTTTTCGTGGATTTTAGGTGATATGTTCTCTCCGGAATAGTCCGGACTTGTATCCATATGAGCTATTAAACCTATTTTCATGGAGTTTGGGTCGCCGCCTTTAAGAACTGCTGTTACATATCCGTATTCGTCTTGTGTAACAGAAGTTAATCCAATTTCCTCACATAGCTTTTTTAAGTATTTGCCAAAAGATAATTGAGATGTGGTCGATGGGTAGGTTAGTGAAGTATCATCTGATTGGGTGTTTTTGCTTATCAGGTCTTTAAATAAATTTAAAGCGTAGTTTTTATATCTGTTCATTTCTTTTCTCCTTTTTGTTTTTATTATTATTTCCACATATTTATAATATAACAAATGCCGGTTTTTATCCATAACAATATTTTATATAAAAAAAATTTATTTTTTTTGAAAAAAGTGTTGACAAAGTATTTTTTTAGTGATAAAATAATATTTGTTCGCAGGAAGTTGACAGGAAGTTGATGTGAATAGAAATATATGGAGAGGTGTCCGAGTGGTTTAAGGAGCTGGTCTTGAAAACCAGTGACTCCGCAAGGGGCCGTGGGTTCGAATCCCACCCTCTCCGTTATTTTTTTGCTTTTATATATGAAACTTAGTAGACCTTTGGAGAAGTACCCAAGTGGTTGAAGGGGCTCCCCTGGAAAGGGAGTAGGTCGTTAATAGCGGTGCGAGGGTTCAAATCCCTCCTTCTCCGTTTTTACTTTCTAAAAATAAAAGTGAAAAAAATTAAAAAAACTCTTGACATTGGTTTTTATATATGGTAATATAATCAAGTCACTGTTGAGGGGACAAGCGTTGGAACATCAAAATAAAGAATTTAGAAAAAATTAAAAAAAGTTCTTGACAGATGAAAAACGCTATGATATAATGAATAAGCTGTTGAGAAACAGGGAAGAAAATGTCAGGAAAGAAAAAAATAAAAAAAGTTCTTGACAAGCCATAAAAAATGTGGTAA
>CATLIG010000010.1 GCA_949948985.1 uncultured Clostridia bacterium
ACTATAATAAATCAATATTTCTTTAATTATTATAATACAAAATAGACAAAATTACAAGCAAATACTAAAAATATCCATAGTAAATTTGTAAAAATTTTTTTACACCTTTTTTATTTTTGTAATTTTTACATATAACTTTGCCGAAATTGCTGTAAAATTTTGAAAAAAGCTTAATAAGTTATTTTAATTTTCTATATACTTTTATAACAATAGACCTTGTCCGACAACCTGAGCGGCAGCGATTAACAGACATTTTTCCGCCATACTTTTCCTAAATTTTTTAAAAAACTTAAAAAGCTTCCGCAAAAATCAAGCTTTGTATGAAGAAAAAAATATCTTGTTAATCACTGCCGCTCAGGTTGTCGAACAGGTCTGATATGTTTAAATAATTTCTCTAAGTGTATTATATAAATCCAATGTTCCAAAGCCCCAAATATTGTTAGGGTATATCTCTCCCGGCCTTTTTTGTGCTCCTCTTATAAAGTAAGCCGCGGCTATTAGAGTGTTCATAACCGGATTATTTCCTCTTGCCACTCCCCATTCAAGGAGCAAAGCAGCCGCTCCTGCTAATATTGCCGCTGAAGCGCTAGTTCCGGTTAATATATTATTATTTGAATTTATATTTACGCCCGGAGCCGTAATATAAGGCATAAGCTGGCTAAGACGATTTGGCCCTCTGCTTGAGGCTACATAAATACTGCCGTCCTCACTATTATACCCTCCTACCGAAATTACTGATTCGCCCGTAGCCGGAAGGGTAATTGTAGTTGACGGATCAGGGGTCATAAACATAGTATCTTTATCAACAAAATCAGAAACCGGAAGCCATGCGTGTATATTTCCGGATACAATAGATTCTCCCCATAGGGTAATTTTCCATATTCCAGGAGAAGGGTCTACAAATTTTATAATCGTCTGCTGGCCAGACCCATTAATTGCAGGAGCAAAATATTCTAAAAATATTCTTGTACTTGAAAGAGGAAGCCTTATTTCCTGTATTGAATTTATTATTGGCTGTGACCTTTTTATCTCCTCACCTAATGGTGAAATTAAAGACACTGTAAACTTATCAGGAACATAACTCCAAATATTAAGTGAAAAACCTTTTTCTTTTTCTCCCACTCTCAGTTCAATAAGCGCTGAACTATTGTTTCCCTCAAGAGTAACCTTTGTATGATGACGGGCGTTTCCCTCATTTCCGCAAGCTACAGAAATTACAACTCCGTTTCTTACAGCAATACTGCTTATATAATTCTCAATTATAGAAAGTCCATTATGAGGGCCTTCATTTGTACCTAATCCTATACATATTGAAATAGGACGTTTAAGTTCCGTAGATTTATTATAAAGATAATTTATAGCATGCATTAAATCACTTGTTTCATAAGCGGGAGCGTCATTAAATATTGCTCTTGATTCTTTTAAATACTCTTTTGCCTGTTTTAACTTTACAACAATTAAATCAGAGTCAGGGGCAGCTCCTATAAAATTATTTTCGGGAACTTCCCGTCCGGCACATATCGCCGCTAAAGAAGTTCCGTGTCCTATCTCATCTGTAACAGGAACTATTTCTAAAGGATTGTCACTTTTTAAAGCTTCATTAATTTGCTCTGATGTATATTCTGTACCATAACATTCTCCTTTCGGAGGATTTCCTCTTATAGTTTGGTCCCATATAGCATTTATTTTAGTTGTTCCGTCCTCATAAATAAAGGCATCGTTCAAATAATCTATTCCCGTATCAATAATGCCTATTAAAACCCCCTGCCCGCGTAAATTCAAATAAGGCTGACTCTGAACTCTTGTAATACCTGAAGCATCAAGGGCTGAAGTATCCATTAATCCAAGTATAAACGGCTCTAATCCTATTATCTTATTTCCATTCTGATTATAAAACTCCTGAAAATTATCTCTATGTATATATATAACAGCATAATCATTGCTTAAAACACTGCAAAATACAACATAAGGAGTATTATCAATTATACTCTGTACAAAGTAATTATATTGTACAACAAAATCGACATAATCATTTGAATAAATAGCATTTGTTATATCATTTGTATCATCTGAAACCTGTTGTTGCATAGAAACACCTCCGACTGCTCCCAATAATGATTGCAAATTACTGATTACATCTGAAAGACATAGGCTTCCATATCCCCATTCACGGTTTGGATATTTTACATTAATAAGTCTTTTCGCTCCCAACCTGAGAAACGCTTTTAATCTTTGGCCATATAAAAAGTAATCGTTTCCCTGTACTATTCCCCACTGCATTAGCAAAGCCGCCGCACCTGTCACATGAGGTACCGCCATACTTGTTCCCGAAAACGCGCTATAATATCCTCCAGATACAGGAGCTGTTATACTATAAGCCGGAGCAACAATATCGGGTTTTGTCATTTCATATTTTCTTGTATTTCCACGACCTGAAAAATCCATTACAGCATCTGTTAAATCATTATATCCACCCACTGTTATTACATTTGACGCTGTAGATGGTAAAGTCAGCGTTGTATAAATATCCGGATAAATAAACGCTGTATTAGCTGATACTATTTCAGTAACAGGAAGCCAAATATCAAAAAGTCCGTCCACAATCTCCTGTCCATATACATTTAAAATCCATATTCCATTTGTAATACTTCTATTTCTGGAAATAATCTCAATATATATTTCCTGTTCAACGCTATATGGTACAGGCTGACCAAATTTTATTATTACCAAATTATTTTCAAGAGAATATTTTACTCCACTGGAATTATATCTAATAACTCCTGTTGACTCTCCATTAGGAGCTATAAGTTCTACATTAAACTTATCGGAAAAGTTTTTCCACATAGTAAGAAAAAGATTTTTAATTTGTGAACCTACTGTAAATTCTATTTCTATTTTATTCCCAGTTCCTATTGTATTTCTATAATGATGACCATTTGCCCCTTCATTTCCACTCGCCACACAAACAGAGCATTTCCATATATTCGCCATATCATCAATATAAGTTTCAAAAAGCGAGTTTCCACTATGAGAACCATCGTTAGTACCAAAGCTTATATTAATAGCAACAGGCATATTAAGCGCTATAGCTTTGTCTAAAATATATTTAATAGCCCTCATTATCTCTGTTGTTCTGGCAAATGATTCCCGCCCCCTATCTCCAAGCTTTACAATAATCAGACTGCTTTCAGATGCCACACCCGTATATGTACTTTGACTTGCTTTTCCGTTTCCAGCGGCAATTCCCGCAACATGAGTTCCGTGATTAAGAGTATCTGTTTCTGGCACAATAGAAAATGGATTATTGCTTTCAAGAGCTTCATTAATTTGTTCAGAACTGTATTCCGTACCACCGAAAAAACCATTAGGAGGACTTCCGCTATTGTTTGTTTGGTCCCACATATATAAAATACGTGTGGTTCCGTCAGGATTTATAAAATCTCTGTGTGTATAATCAATACCCGAATCTATTACAGCAACAATTACACCATTGCCTGTTAAATTCAAAGATGAATCTCCTTTTACTCTGGAAATACACGAACTATTAAGAGAACTGTCAAGCATTAATCCAAGAAGTTTAGGTTTTTCTATATACTCTATCTGACGATAATTCAAAAGTGAATTTACTTTATAAGCTTCTAAAGTAATTATGGCATAGTTAGCCGATAAAATTTCTGTCTGAACGTCAAGCTCATTTGAAATTTCATCTAAATTTCCATTATACTTAACAATTACCTCCCAAGTATTGTTCCCTTGATTATAACCTGTATTCAAATTACTGTCTAAAAGCTCTTTTTCATCAATATCCATAGCTATATCTAACTGACTGTCAAGCTTTTTATTATTATCGTTCATTATTACCTCCTGACACATTGCATCAAATATATGATACTCTTTATATGCCATAGATTATGGCAATATATAAATCTTTCATAAAAAAATAGTTTTGTTCTGTAAATGTCTATGCTTTAATTAAAAAAAAAAGACCTTTTATTAAAAATTTTTACTGTTTATAGTCAATCAACTTGAAAATGAGAAAAAGGCGGGGAGCAAAAAATTATTTTTGCAAGGCGGCGGAGGGAGAGCATAGCCGAATGCCTATGCCGACCGACGGCAATACGGCAAAAAGGATTTTTAGCCGCCGAACTTACTTATTTTTAAGTTGATTGACTATATAATTGCTGTAGCTACACCAATTCAGCTATCTTTTCAACAGCAACATATATAGCTGATATTTCATACCATGTTGGAAAATCCACAATTCCTGTCTGAGGTAAATTAAATATTTTCTGAAATTGTTTTACAGCCTCTTCCGTTTGTTCTCCATATATACCGTCAGCTCTTAATTTAGGTATTTCTGTATAAGTGTTTGATATAGCGTTAAGTTGTGTCTGAATTGTTCTTACACTATTTCCGCTTGACCCAACCTGTAAATTTTCATTCGGAAAAGATGACGGAACGCCTTTTACTTGTTCAGCCTGAGTCAAATATATATCATTTCCATAATAATACTTTAAAATCTGAGATGCCGTATACCCTTGGTCCGCAAGTGACTTACTGCCCCACTGAGAAAGCCAGTTAGGGCAGGATACTCTTGACCCGTCACAATATTGAGTTAAAAGTGGTTGACGTATATTAGGTTTTGTTATATAAGTTGTAAACATTTCATCAACTATTACCGATATTTCCTCGTATATATTTCTTCCGTATGAAAATGCCTGATCATAAGCCGTTGATGATGTTATAACAAAATTCTTTCCTTTATTTCTGTACCACTCAGTAAACACCCTATTCAAAGTAAAAGAAATAATTACAAGTACATTAGCCCTTATCGCCGCGTCAGGCCATGTAGAGTAAATCTCACAAGAGGCGACATTTTTTATATAGCTTTTAAATTCCACATAATAATTGGGAGCTGAATCATCATTCGGCGAGCCGTCATGTACAACAATATATTCCGGTATTACAGGATTATCAAGTACAACAAATCCTGTTTCTTCCGGAAGTTCTTTCTCACTTTCCTCTGGTATTTTTTCCGGAAAATTTCCCCATAAAGTAGGATCTTCAATATTTATTTCTCCCTCAGCCTCATTAGATTCAATAGGCAGTAAAATTACTTCCTGTAATGCTAAATTATCAGCGAAAATTTGAATTCCATTTATTTCAGAGGGAATAAATCCATCAGCGGTTACAGTTATATTTATGGCTGAAAAAGGCTTTGGCATATCAGGACTAAGAGAATAATCTATAGGAGGAGCGTATAAACTAATTATT
Organism: uncultured Clostridia bacterium; assembly: GCA_949948985.1. Taxonomy (GTDB): domain Bacteria; phylum Bacillota; class Clostridia; order Lachnospirales; family CAG-274; genus MGBC114079. The sequence goes on from CATLIG010000010.1 coordinate 5,275, forward strand.
TGTGTCTGCCCTGATACATCTGTATTAAACAGATTGTTTTCAGACATTCCTAAAATAGTAACCTGAGCATTTTCTATGGGTTTAGCAATAGACGTATCATATACCCCAACCTTTAACTGTCCCGTTTCTGTCTGCATAATATTCATTAATATTCCACCCTTATATTTTATAATATTATTTTATTTTAAATAACTTGTTCTTGTTCGGCAAATGAAATATTTTTTATTTTATAAAAAACGGATATACAATCTTACTATTAATAATACAAAAAATCAGAATAATAATGCTATATTATACAGAAATCAATTTTTTAAATTTTAAAGAAAGAACCTTTACTTTTTTGACAGATTGTATAAAATTTTTCAGATAAAAAAACTTGTCAAAACGTATGCTTTACATTATAAGGTTTATAATTAAACCCATTTCAAGGGGTATAATATTGTGGTCAGCGCTCACGGTTTTTAAAAATTAATTTTCATAACTTCATTAAAAAAATAATTGACATATTATTTTTTTGTGGTATAATATTCATTGTATTAAGTATATGGAAATAATTATACTATTTTTTTGATTTGCGGATATGGCGGAATTGGCAGACGCGCAAGACTTAGAATCTTGTTCCTTGGAGTGTGGGTTCAAGTCCCACTATCCGCATAAATTTTAAATTGAACAGTAATTTTTATTTTTTAATTCTCTCTTATTATTTCAAAATATAGCTGTTTAAAATTATTAATTTTTTATAATCCTATCTATATATAAAAAAGGTTATCACCGAAATTAATGTCGGCAATAACCTTTTTTAATATACATATATACAAGATTCGGGAAACATACCACTAAAAACGTTCCATTTAATCTAAAATTTATTATCCACACTTATTTTCAGTTTGTCAAAGACGGTATTAGCAAGTCTTGCAAAATCTGACAGTTCTAAAGTTTCACCTCTGACTTTCTCATCAAATCCTGAACTTTTTAAAATTTCCACAATTTCTTCTTTAGAAAATCCAAATCCTCCTGTATTAAAAATACAATTAAGAAGAGTTTTTCTTCTTTGAGAAAAAGCTGACTTTATAATATCAAACATAAGTTTAACATCTTTTGTATGCACTCTTGGCTTTTCCAGAACAGTAAGCTTAATAACTGCCGAATCCACATTTGGTCGTGGAATAAAACAATTTTGAGGAACATTTGCTGCTATATATGTTTCACAAAAATACTGCACTGAAAGGCTTAAAGCGCCATAATCTTTTGTAGACGGCTTCGCCCCCATTCTGTACGCTACTTCTTTTTGTACCATAACAGTAATACTTTCAACAGGAAATTTCTTTTCAAGTATTTCCATAATTACAGGCGTTGTAATATAATAAGGAAGATTTGCCACAATCTTTAAAATTTTATTCGAATATCTATCAGCAATTTCTTTAATATCAATCTTTAAAATATCTTCATTTATTATGTCAATATTGTCAAATCGTGATAAAGTATCATTAAGTATAGGAATTAAAGTTTTATCAATTTCAACAGCAATAACCTTAAAAGCTTTTTGAGCTATAGCTGATGTTAAAGTTCCAATACCGGGGCCGATTTCAATAACAACATCATTTTCAGAAATTTCAGCAGCCATTATTATTTTATTTAAAACGTGGCTGTCAATCAAAAAATTCTGACCTAAATTCTTTTTAAAAGTAAACTCATATTTATTAATAATAGCTTTTGTTTTCGCAAATAGTGTTTCGTCTATAAGAATCAACCTCCGATATAAAACAAATTATAGCAATTCGCAAAATTCTTAATGCGAACCAATAAAACAATTCCTTAATAATCACATTTTTTAAAAAATTATTTGTATATTATTTTACTGGTTCGCTATAGTTACACAATTTTTACAACTGACTTTTAATAGCTTCCATAGCGGCTTTAAGAGCCTCGTCAGTTTTAGCCGAATTTTTCCCGCCAGCCTGAGCCATATTAGGACGTCCGCCTCCGCCTCCGCCGGCTGTTGTAGCCGCGGCTTTAACAATATCTCCTGCCTTAGCTCCTTTTTTAACAATATCATCAGTAACCATAACAATAAAAGAAACCTTATCATTTAAAGGACTCGCCAAAACAACAATACCGCTTTTAAGCTTGTCTTTTATCTTATCTCCCATATTTCTTAAATCATTCATTTCCATACCGTCAACTTTAGCACATACAACAGAAACATTGTTTACAATTTCTTTGTTTTCAATAAACTTGTCAATATGTCCAGAGGACATTTTTATTTTAAGCTGTTCAATTTCTTTTATCAACGACTTATTTTCGTCTACTAAAGAATTAATTTTATTTATAACATTCTGACCGCCTATTTTAAGAACTTCTCTTACTTTATTAAGAAGCATATCCGTTTCTTCATAGAAGTTTAAAACACCATAACCGGTTAAAGCCTCTATTCTCCTCACACCGGCGGCAACACCGTTTTCTGAAAGAATTTTAAAACTGCCCGCTTGTGAAGAATTTTTAAGATGAGTACCTCCGCAAAATTCAACAGAATAATCTCCAACGCTTACAACCCTTACAACCTCTCCGTATTTCTCGCCAAATAAAGCCATAGCTCCTTTTTTCTTGGCTTCTTCAATAGGAAGTTCTTCAATAGTTACATCAATAGCATCAAGAATTTTTTCATTTACAATTTTCTCAATTTTAATAAGGTCTTCCTTGTTTACAGCCTCAAAATGAGTAAAATCAAAACGAAGCCTTGAGTCAGAAACAAAAGAGCCTGCCTGTTCAATATGATTTCCTAAGACCTCACGAAGAGCCTTCTGTAAAATATGAGTAGCCGTATGGTTTCTTGCCGTAGCGACACGTTTGTCCTTATCAACGGAAAATTCAGCAAAATCACCTATTTTAATTTCTCCTGATTTAACAATACCTGTGTGAAGTATTTTGTTTCCTCCAAATTTAGTACAATCTATAACCTCAATAACACAGTTATTTGTTTTAATAATACCTTTATCGCCTGCCTGACCACCCATTTCAGGATAAAAAGGAGTTTTATCAGAAACAATAGTAATTTTCTGTCCCTCACATACCTTATCAGTAATCACATCATCTGTAACAAGTGCTAATATTCTGCAATCTTTTATATCAAGTTTATCATATCCTACAAACACGCTTTCCATATCAGCCGGAAACTTATGAAAAACTGTTTCTTCAGAGCCCATATAAGTATTTTCCTCTCTTGCTGCTCTTGCCCTGTTTTTCTGCGCTTCCATTTCTTTCAAAAATCCTGCCTCATCAACGCCTATACCTTCTTCCTCAAGGATTTCCTTTAATAAATCAATAGGAAAACCATAAGTATCATACAACTTGAAAGATTCGCTTCCACTGAAAATATTTTCTTTTTTGTTTGTTTTAATTTCATCTATTTTCTGACGGATAATATCCATACCCTGATTAATTGTCTCATAAAATCTTTCTTCTTCAACAGTTATTATTTTATTGATATAATCTTTCTTTTCCTCAAGTTCCGGATAAGCTCCTTTTGAATTTTCAATTACAACCATACAAAGGTCTGACAAAAATTTTCTGTCTATGCCAAGTAATTTTCCATGTCTTGCGGCACGTCTTAAAAGACGTCTTAAAACATATCCCCGACCTTCATTTGACGCTAAAACACCATCGGCAACCATAAAAGTAACAGAACGTATATGGTCTGTAATAACTCTTATAGATACATCCGTCTTATAATCTTTATTATATTCCACACCTGCTATCTTACATACAGAATCCCTGACTGCCTTAATAGTATCAATATCAAAAATTGAGTTTACGTTCTGCATAACCGCAGCGATTCTTTCAAGCCCCATACCCGTATCAATATTAGGATGGTCAAGGTCTGAATAACTTCCGTCCTCTTCCTTGCAAAACTGAGTAAACACAAGATTCCATATTTCCGTATATCTGTCACAATCACATCCGACAGTACAATTAGAACTATGGCAGCCGTATTCCTCACCCTTGTCATAATAAATTTCAGAACAAGGACCGCATGGACCTACACCATGCTCCCAAAAATTATCTTCTTTTCCCATTCTAAAAATTTTATTTTCCGGAATTCCCACTTTTTTATTCCATATTTCAAAAGCCTCGTCATCATCTTGATATACCGAAACATATAATCTGTCTGCGGGAATTTTTAAGACTTCCGTAAAAAATTCCCATGCCCATGGAATGACCTCATTTTTAAAATAATCACCAAAAGAGAAATTTCCAAGCATTTCAAAAAAAGTACCATGACGAGCTGTTTTCCCAACATTTTCGATATCGCCTGTTCTTATACATTTCTGACAAGTAGTAACTCTTTTACTTGGAGGAACCTGCTGACCTGTAAAATAAGGTTTCAAAGGTGCCATACCCGAATTTATAAGCAAAAGGCTTTTATCATTATTTGGGACAAGAGAAAAGCTATTCATTCTAAGATGTCCTTTACTTTCAAAAAAATCGAGATATTTTTCACGTATTTCGTTAAGACCAAGTTTATCCATTTCTTTAATTCCTCCGTAAAAATATATAAAATTTCAATTTTTATCAAATTCTACCGTCTTGTTATTTTATCAAATCTGTTCTAAACCACCATAACACCGCTTGTCATATCCTTTTCTTCCTGTCTTTATTTGAATTTCTTGAAATACTTAGAAAACTACTGCGAAAATCAAACTTAAATTGACGAAAAAATGTTTTGTCAATCGTTATCATAATGGTTTTAAACAAATCTAATGATTTACCATAGGTATAGGTACAGTATAACAGCCTAACTTATGAAAATTATACCACTCCGTAATTTTCTGTTCAGGTATAGTGTTTAAAGCAAGCAATACTTCTTTAGCAAATTCTAAAGGTGCCGTTCCGTTCGCCGTAATAATGTTTTTATCACAAACAGCCTGTTTCATAATATAATTTTTTTCACCGACATATCTTTTTCCCGCCCACTTTTTTAAATCATCTAAATCATTACTTGTATGTTTTATATTATCTAAAATACCTATTGTTCCTAAAAATGCCGAAGCATCACAAATTCCTCCTAAGACTTTTCCTTGTTCAGCACAATTTTTTATTAGTGGCTCAAATTTTTTTACGGAATCGCTTCTCCAAGAAAAACCTCCGATTAAAACTACCGCCTCATAATCGTCAGGTACAGAGTTAATATCATAATCAGGTATTGTATTAAATCCGCCTATAGAAACAACTTTTTCTTTTGTAAGAGAAATAGTTTTTACTTCATAATCTCCATTGCCTAACATATATATAGCAGATGACAAATAAGCAGCTTCCCAATCGGCATACTGTTCTGTCAAAACAAATAAAATGATCTTACTCATAAATAATTCCTCCTTAAAACTAGTATAAACTTATAAATATATCGTCTGCTATTCATTTTTTATAGTATTGACACAAAATATCTACTTTATTTGAACCGCCCTAAGCTTTTCAACATTGTTCATATTTTTCTCAATTTTAAGATTTTTTTCAGCGGCATTAAGCATAAGCTTAATTCTGTTAAGCTGATTGACCTCGCTTGCACCCGGGTCGTAATCTATCGCCACAATATTTGAAAGAGCATATCTTCTTTTTATTTCCTTTATAATACCTTTTCCTGTAACATGGTTAGGCAAACAAGCAAAAGGCTGCATACAAATTACATTATTTACGCCCTCCGTAATAAGCTCTATAATTTCAGCCGTCAAAAACCAACCTTCTCCTGTCTGATTGCAAAGAGAAACTACTGGCTCCGCCATAGCTCCCAATTCTCTTATTTCATTCGGCGGAATAAAACGCTTACTTTTTTCTAAAGCCGCTTTCATAGGTTTTCTGTAATACTCTATAATTTTTATAGCGAAATCATTTAAAAGTCTTGCTGTTTTTCTTTCTCCGAGATATTTTTCCTGATAAGTTGCGTTATACAATTCATAGAGAAAAAAGTCTGCCAAATCCGGAACAACCGCCTCTGCTCCCTCGTTTTCAACAAGAGAAACAACATCATTGTTTGCCGTAGGATGAAATTTAACAAGTATTTCTCCAACAATGCCAACTTTAGGCTTAACAATATCATTAAGCTTTATTTTATCAAATTCCTCGACAATTCCTTGTAGAATTTTCTTATATTCGCTGTGCTTTCCTCTTTTTACGGCATCTTTGCATATTTCATTCCATTTTTCATACAATCTATCACAAGAGCCTTTAACAGCCTCATAAGGCCTTGTGGCATAAAGAACTCTCATAAGCGTATCACCATATATAATAGACTGAATGAGTGAATCAAGCAATTTAATAGAATACTGCCAACCGGGGTTTTTCTCAAGTCCCACAGCGCTGACCGAAATAACAGGAATATTCTCATAACCGGCTTTTTTAAGTGCTCTTCGTATAAATCCTATATAATTTGTAGCACGGCATCCTCCCCCTGTCTGACTCATAAGTATAGAGATATTGTCCGTATCATACTTTCCTGAATTAATGGCTTTCAAAATCTGACCAACAACAATAAGCGCAGGATAACAAGCGTCATTGTTTACATATCTTAATCCAATATCAATACATTCTCTGTCAATCGCCGGCATAAGATCAACATTATAACCACTGCTTTTTATAGCTTCTTTCATTATATCAAAATGAATAGGTGCCATTTGAGGACATAAAAGAGTGTGATTTTTTTTCATCTCTTTCGTAAACACAACACGTTGTTTTCTTTTTTCCGCTTTTTGCGCTTTAAACTTTTTACGCTTTCTTTCTTCCATAGCGGCAAAAAGAGAACGAATTCTTATTCTCGCTGAACCAAGATTATTTACTTCGTCAATTTTAAGTAAAGTATACATCTTTCCATGATTTAAAAGTATTTCCTGTACCTCATCCGTAGTAACAGCGTCCAGCCCGCAGCCAAAAGAATTAAGCTGTATAAGTTCAAGGTCATCTCTTTGTGCTGTCAATGTAGCGGCGGCATAAAGCCTTGAATGATATGCCCACTGGTCTCTTACATTAAGAGGACGTTCAACCTCCGCCAAATGAGCGATAGAATCTTCCGTCAATACAGCAATCCCATAGCTTACAATCATTTCAGGTATACCATGATTTATTTCAGGGTCCACATGATATGGTCTTCCCGCCACAACAATACCTGTCATATTATTTTCCTCAATATATTTAAGGGTTTGTTCTCCGTTTCTTTTTATGTCGTTTCTGAAATTTTCTTGTTCTTTCCAAGCCTTTTCAAAAGCTTCTTTTATTTCTTTAGAGTCTATATCAGGAAATTCCTCACAAAGACGTTTAGCGAAAAATTTCTTATCGGAAAAACTGAAAAACGGGTTTCTAAAATCAACATTATAGGTTCTTATTTCCTCAACATTATTTTTGATATTTTCGGGATAACTTGTTACAATTGGGCAATTATAATTATTATCGGCTGCTTTTATTTCTTTTCTTTCATAAGCGATACAAGGATAAAATATAAATCTAGCTCCGTTTTCAATAAGATATTTTATATGTCCATGAACCATTTTAGCAGGATAACATGCCGACTCACTTGGTATAGAGTCAATTCCGCTTTCATAAATATTTCTGTCAGACTTAGGTGAAAGTAAAACAGAAAAACCCATCTCGTTAAAAAATGTAAACCAAAACGGATAGTTCTCATACATATTAAGAACTCTCGGAATACCAACAATACCTCTTTTCGAATTTTCAGGATGAATTGATTTATAACCAAAAAGTCTTTTATATTTATAGTCAAATAAATTTGGAACACAGCTCGAAAGGACTTCCTTGCCAAGACCTCTTTCGCATCTATTTCCGGAAATAAATTTTCTTCCTCCCGAAAATCTGTTTATAGTCAAAAGACAGTTATTACTACACCCTCCGCAACGTGAAAGAGATGATGAAACCTCAAGACTGTCAAGCTCATCTTTTTTCAGAAGCGTTGATTTATAATCTGGCTGAAATTTTTCTTTAGCGATAACAGCCGCACCAAAAGCTCCCATAAGTCCCGCGATATCAGGTCTTATAGCCTCTCTTTCTGATATAAGCTCAAAAGAACGTAAAACGGCGTCGTTATAAAAAGTTCCTCCCTGAACAACAATTTTCTTGCCCATATCATCAGGATTTGTAATCTTAATAACCTTTTGCAGCGCGTTTTTAATAACCGAATAAGCAAGACCGGCTGAAATATCAGAAACTTCCGTACCTTCCTTTTGTGCCTGTTTTACTCGTGAATTCATAAAAACAGTACACCTTGAGCCAAGGTCAATAGGATTTTTGGAAAATAAAGCTATTTTAGAAAATTCAGTAACTTCATATCCCAGAGATTTAGCGAAAGTTTCAATAAAAGACCCGCATCCTGCCGAGCAGGCCTCATTTAAAAGCACATTATCAATTACGCCGTCTTTTATTCTTATGCATTTCATATCCTGTCCGCCAATATCAAGAATAAAATCCACATCATGACGAAAAAATGACGCAGCTTTATAATGAGCGACTGTTTCTATCTCACCCAAATCCACCATCAAAGCCTCTTTAATAAGTGACTCTCCATACCCTGTAACGCAAGAATTTTTTACAATTATATTGTCACTCATTTTATCATAGATTTCTTTCAGTGCACGGCTTATTGTTTTAAGAGGATTACCCTCATTGCTTCCATAAAATGAGTATAAAAGCTGACCATTAGAGCCTATCAAAGCGATTTTACTTGTAGTAGATCCTGAATCTATGCCAATAAAAGCATCCCCCTCATAGCTTTCAATATTTCCTTTGGGGACAACACTTTTTTCGTGCCTTCCTTTAAATTCCATATAATCGTCTCCGCTTTTAAAAAGTGGCTCAAGACGATTTATCTCCATAGTAATATGCTTTTCTTTTTTCATATTCGCTATAAGATTGTCAAAATCAAAAAGCTCGCTTTCCTCCGCTGAAAAAGCCGCGCCAATAGCAGCGAATAAATGAGAATTTTCAGGCTCAATAACATTTTCAGGAGCAAGATTAAGTACATCTATAAACCGATTTTTAAGTTCTGATAGAAAATGCAAAGGTCCTCCGAGAAAAGCAACATTTCCCTTGATAGGCTTTCCGCAGGCAAGTCCTGAAATAGTCTGATTGACAACCGCCTGAAAAATAGAAACCGCTAAATCCGGTTTTGCCGCCCCCTCATTTATAAGGGGCTGAATATCACTTTTTGCGAAAACACCGCATCTTGCCGCTATAGGATAAATAACCTTGTGTTTTTTAGCAAGCTCGTTAAGACCTTGGGCATCTGTCTGAAGCAACGATGCCATCTGGTCAATAAAAGCACCTGTTCCTCCGGCACAAATACCATTCATTCTTTGTTCAATACCATTTGTAAAATAAATTATTTTAGCGTCCTCGCCTCCAATTTCAATAGCTACATCTGTTTTGGGAGCGACAACATCAATTACATTTGAAACTGAAACAACCTCCTGAATAAAAGGCATACCAATCCAGTTTGAAATCGAAAGTCCGCCTGAACCTGTAATCATAGCATTAAATTTTATATTGCCAAGTTCCTCTTTAGCTTCTTCAATAAGAGTGATAAGAGTTTCCTGAATACTCGACAAATGACGTCTGTACTCAGAAAAAGCAATTTTTTCCTCATTATCAATAACAACAATTTTTATTGTTGTAGACCCTATATCTATACCAACTTTAAAATGTTTCATAACAATTCTCCTTGTCGATACAAAACTTTATTTTCCTATTATAATGTATTTTTCATCAAAATACAACAGATAATTTATAAAACATCAGGGAATTTCTTAAAAATAATTTCCGTGCATACAATACCGGCAAAGGTCAGATACCTCCAAATATATGTAAAACATAATTTACATATATTCAAGAAATAAAAGATTATCCCACATTTTATAATTACTGCGTAACAAGGAATAAAATGTCTATGTTTTTAAAAGTTAAATAAATTTTTGGAATTTTTTATTTATCACCATGCTCTTGTATAGTCTTTTTCAAAACATCTTTTAAATTCTGTGTTGTTTACTTTGTTTTTTATGGTTTCCGTAAGAATTTCTTCAAAATATTTAATATATATTAAACATCCGGCTGATGCACACTCGCACAAATGGTATAGTCAATCAACTTGAAAATGAGAAAAAGAAAGCGAGATAAAAATTATTTTCGCAAGGCAGTGAATGGAGAGCATAGCCTTGTCCTATGCGAACCAACAACGACACAATGAAAAGAATTTTTAGCCGCCGAACTTGTTCATTTTTCAAGTTGATTGACTATAAATAGTTTTAAACAGGCCTATTTTTTGCTATAAGTAATAACGCAGATTATTGAACACATCTATTATATTATAAACTACAATCACCATAATTTCAATACTATTAATATTGGATTTGCATAAATATCAACTTTGATACATAAATATTAATATATAGCAAAGTAATAAAATAATAAACAGACAAACTTTATAATCAATCAACTTGAAAACGAACAAAAGGAAGCGAGATAAAAATTATTTTCTCAAGGCAGTGGAAGGAGAGCGTAGCCGTAGCCTATGCCAACTGACTGGGACGCATAGGCGAGCAGCAAAGCGCAGCTTTGCGACCAGCCTCTAACAAAGCGAAAAGGATTTTTAGTCGCTGAACTTGTTCAATTTTTAAGTTGATTGACTATAATTGATATATTAAGAAATTATTTTACGTACAGAATTGCTGAAAAAAATTTGTAAGCAAAACTTATCTGAGTTTCACGCGTCAAATAAAAGGCTAAATAACTAACCTTCTGCTCCGTTTTTTCATATTAAAAATTTTGTAATTTGCTATAAAAAATAGTGTCAAGATAAGTCTAATAATAAAATATTAATATCATATAGATAAATAAAAACCTGTACTTTCGAATACTTAAATTCAAAAATACAGGTTTAATAAAAGAATGAACAGATAATATTTAATAAAAACTGATATATAAGAGAATCCTTTTATTGTTTCGCACTGAAAATTTTGTGAATTGCTATAACATACTCCTTTTACATAACAATTTCAAAAGGCCAGTCCATTATTCCGCCAAAATCATATATATTTTTGTATCCAAGCTTTACAAGCTTTTCACAAGCCTCCATACTTCTTTTACCGCTCCTGCAATAAACAAGTATTTTTTTGTTTTTTTCCGGAATAACTTTTTCCGCATTTTTTATAATATCGCCATTTGGTATAAAAACAGCATTTTCAATATAACCTTCCTCGATTTCCTCCGGTTCTCTTACATCAAGGATAACTACATCTGTTTCACTGTCCATAATTTTTTTTGCCTCAACATGAGAAATTTTTTGAAAAACATTATTCATAATCTTCAATCTCTTTTCGTAAAACTATTTTTATTACACACTTTGCCTGATTTTTTTTAGTACTTAATAATTTCCCGAAAAAATCAGACTTTAACTGAAAAAGAAATCTTTCGTCAGTCACCGTTGTTTAAGTTGCAGAACAGACCTATTATTTTCCGCTTAAAGTATCATATAATTTTCCAAGAACATAAACTTCATGTTCACAGGAAATTTTATCATCCGTAAGATTTGTAAATACTCTTGTATCAAAATCAGCTCTCGCATTTTTTAAAGAAAGAATTTTATCAACAATTTGCATTAATTCATAAGTCTTTATCTGATTTTCAGGATAAAACCTATTATTTTCATCGCCTGATACAATACCAAGCTGTTTTGCCTTTCCTACAGATTCCGTATAAGTTTTTCCGCTTGAAATATCAGAAAAATTGTCCCCCATATACTCTATTTTGTCATCATCGTCAATAAGTCGTAAAATATCAGAAACAAATTCTCCTTTTTCTATATATTCTGTATTTTCAAGTTTTGAAGTATTAATATAATCTTTTAAAGTCGCCGAGGAAAATCCCATTTGATATAAAATAGCCTTGGCTGTTTCAGTGGCGCCATATTTACTGAGTCCAATAACATCTCTTCCGTTTTTACCCATACTACTATTTTTATATAACGCATGGCATAAATCAGATTTGGGTTCACCGTTTGTGGTATATGTTTTAAGCATTACATCGTTTAAAATAATATAATACGAGTCTGTTTCAAGGCAAATCTCTTTTATCGCAGCAAGATATTCAGAATAAACATTTACAGCCTGTTTGTTATCAAAAATGCTTTGAGGGCATGGCGAAACAATAATAGGAATGGCTTTTTTATCGATAGCAGGTTTAATATAATAATTGTAAAGATAATATTTAAAAGAGCCTTCCGTTTCTTTATCGCCCTTTGGATTCGTGTAGTTTTCCTCATTGGCTTTATCAATATCGTCTGTACCAAACTGTATAATAAGATAGTCACCCTCTGCTATATTGGCAAATACATTTTTATAATTACTCTCATTAATATAGCTTTTGGAGCTTTTTCCGTCAACAGCCATATTCAAAACCGTAATTTGATCGGCAAAATAATTTTGTAAATAATCTCCCCAACCTTCTTTTTTAATAACATATTTATCATCATAAGTTCCCGCAACAGTTGTTCCTCCAACAACATAAACCATAGCGGATTTAAGGTCTTCCGTTTTTGAAACAAACCTGTCTGAAACCTTCGAATAAACGCAGGCATAAATACCTGCTTTTCTCAATGCCTCAATAAGCTTGTTTGTAACAATATTTGATCCAAATTTATTGTAATGAGTAATATCCATAGTTCCATCAGATTTTATATTCTGAAGTCCCTGTGTAACTCTCACACCATAATCCTCATACATAGTTTTAGTAATTTCAAACATATCCACACAAGCCACGTCCATTTCCTCCGCGACCTGTAAAACAGCCTTTACATATCCGTCATCTTCTCCATGATGAGGAGTTATTTTGCCGTTTTCATCAAAGAACACTCTAGCTACAGGAGTAATCAAAACAGGAATTGCCCCAACCTTTCTTGCAGCATCTACATACTGTCTAAGAAACCATTTAAAAGTTCCTCCGCTTTCATAGGAATAAAACTCCTCACTGTAAGGCATATCTTTATAAAACTCATAAATACCCTGAGGGGTTTTGGATTTTATACCTGCATTGGTTGGATAAATACCGTTTTCATCAGGAATACCCAAAGGAACCGAATGTTCAAGATAAGCGTTTTCATCTGTTCTGGCATCATTATGACCAAATTGTATAAATAAATAATCGCCTTCTCCAATCTGACTTACAGCGTCCGCAAGTCTTCCTTGGTTTATATAAGATCTGGTACTTCTTCCACCTTCAGCCTTATTAATTATTTTGACATGATCACTGTCAAAATAATATTGAAGATATTCTCCCCATCCGCCTATAGAGTTGTCGCTTCCATAACTTTTTACAGTAGAATCTCCCGCAAGACATATTTTAATAATATCATCATTTTCTTTAGGAGCAGAATATTTTCTTACTGTAAGAGTTGTTTTTAACAAAGTATCTGTTGTACTCTCAAAGGCTGTAAATCCGCTTAAAGGATTATCATCGGTATAATTTAAAGTCATAGCCGGGGAATTTTCCCCCTCAATAGTTAAAGATACATTTATACTTCCGTTTTCAATTATTTCCTTTATAAAGAAATAAGGATTTTCCTCGCCTCTTGCCTGAGGAATACGCTTTGAAAGGCTTTCCTCATCAGAAGCGATAAGGACCTCCTCTGACCTTTCATCTTTTTTATAAAGATATGCTTTTAATGAATCTGTATTTGAACCTCTTTTTAAATTAAGCCTGTAGTAAGACATATTTTTGCCTTTATAAGCCGTGTAAATATCAATAGAGTCATCTGAACTCATACCATTTTTTAAAGGGTCAAATCTCATTCTTGCATTATATAAAACATTATCCCACTCTTTTTCACCATCAGCTTTTTTATATGTAATTAAGTTTCCATCAGAAATCCAAAATTTATTCAAGTCAGAAAAATTATCTCTTAAATAAGCCTTTTTTGGATTTTCACTGTCAGAACCTATAAAGTCAGAAGTTTCCGCAAAAACTCCATTTCCCGACTCCCCATAAGTAGTAACTGTTTCAGGATAAACATATGCCTTTATTTTATATCCGTAATCCGCCTCATCTGTGGTAAAACTCTTAAACTGTGTTCCTCTGCCCTGTGTAAGTATATACTCATCACCATTTTCATCAACAGCAGTCCATTTAATAAGAGCGTTATCAATATCATTATCTGATTTAAGTTCATAGCTATAACTAACAGAAAGCGTATTTCCTACAACAGGTTTTTCAGGAGTAATCTGTATTTCTTTAATATCAGGAACAGACGTTTTTTCAGCTGTAACAACAACATCTGTATAAACAGAAAAACCATTTTCATCCGTTTTAGCAAAAACAGATGTTTTACCCTCTGAAACAGCAAAAATATTACCATTTTCATCAACAGTAGCAATATTTTCATTTTGGCTTGTCCATATTATTTTTTGATTATCAGCATTAAGAGGCAAAACAAGAGCTTTAACAGACGCCGATGAATTTTTAGGAATACTTAAAGAATATTTATCAAGAGTAATATCCATAACATTTACTGTATCAATATCATCTTCTCCTGTCGGATTCCAACCGTCATTACCTTTTAACACATTGTAAGCGCTGTAACTCTTAGCCTGCTCTTGTGTAAGAATTTTCATAAAATCGTTTCTTATCGGCAAAAGGTCAATAGGATTTTCATTTTCGTCTATAGAACCATATTCCATATATCTTATTTTATTTTTAATAGTACTTTCATTCCAAGGTACAAATCCTACAGATTTAAGAACCGAAGTTGGCATAACACATTCAATAAAAACAGTATGAGAACCGTAATAAGGATAAGCCGAATCTCCCTGCCATGGTCGTCCAAGGTCAACAACCCTGTTTTCCATACCCTCATATTCAGAATCAGCGGTCAATTTACATTTATAAAAAACATAGCCTATATTTGATAAAGTAGTATTAGCGGCAGTATAATGTCCTCCGTTTTCTCTGTATGTCATATGTAAATCACAATTTTCAAAAAAGGCTGTCCCATCTCCGAAAATATAATCAACCGTACCCTCTATATAACAATTTTTCAAATAAGTTCTTGCGTTTTCAGCATCACCAAAAACATTCTTTCCCTTAGACGCTCCTTTAAGATAAAGAGTATCTTGACGTCCTATAAAACGACAGTTGTCAAAAACAACCTTGTCTGTAAGACTTACAAGAGCAACAGCCTGCGCCTGTGGTCTGTGAGCGTGTTCTTCGCCTATATTATAAGAATTTTGAAAAGTAATGCCCTGTGCGCTGAATCCAACAGCCGTTTTTTCAAGAGTAACCGTTGCTGACATTTGAGTTCCGGCTGCTTTTGCGGGGTCGTCCACGTGTCCGTTAGCTTTGTCATAAGTAATTATAATGTTTTTTGAAGACTTACCCTCCGGTGCTTTGAAATTAACATAAGGAAGTTTTACATGAACTTCTTCTTCATATATGCCTTCATTGATAATAATAGTTAACGGAGCATATACTGTAGGCTCTTCTTTCACAGAATCAAGAGCTGACTGAATAGAATTAAACTGAAACTTGCTTTCTTTTCCTACATTAATTGTAATTGGATGTTTAGCTTTTTTCATAGGAGTATTTTCATCTGCTCCAAAAACATTTGAAAAAAGCAGACTGTTGCTTATAAAACAAATCGACAAAACAGAACATATTAAAATTTTTAGCCGTATATTCAAAACAATTCCCTCCATTTTTAATAATATAATGATTATATTATACCATATAACAAAATATAGTACAATATAAATCAAAAATAAAACATAAATTTTATGATATACACACTATTTTATAAACCTGACTTCTTTTGAAACTTTACAGCAGTTTTGAAAAAGTCTGCTAAACAATAGACAAACTTTTATGACAAAACAATATAATAAATCTTTGACATATTTGATATTCAAGTTTATTGCTTATAGAAATCGATTTTTAAAATTTTAGAAAAAAATTGTTACTTTTTTAATAAATTATAGTCAATCAACTTGAAAAATGAACAAGTTCAGCAGCTAAAAATTCTTTTCACTGTGTTGTCGTCGGTCGGCATAGGGCAAGGCTATGCTCTCCCTTCTCCGTCTTGCGAAAATAATTTTTATCTCGCCTCCTTTTGATCATTCTCAAGTTGATTGACTATAAATTTAATTCCTGCCATTTTTTTGTATTTTTAATTCTAAAGTTTTTTGCTCGCTTTTTTACAAAAAAGCGGGCGGGTGTGGGCAGCGCCCACGGTTTTTTAAAATTGATTTTCGTGTTCATTATTTCTCCGCAGTTGCCAGAATAATACGTAATATGATATAATAAAAAAAATTTACCATTGTGAAAGAGGATTAAAATGGATAAAAAAGAAACATTAAAAAAATATTTCGGCTATACTTCATTTCGAGATGGTCAAGAAGAACTCATAGATAACATTTTAAGCAAGAGAGATATTTTGGGAATTATGCCGACAGGAGCAGGAAAATCTCTATGTTATCAGCTTCCCGCAATAATAATGGAAGGTATTACCATTGTCATATCTCCCCTTATTTCGCTTATGACAGACCAAGTAAAATCACTTAAAGAAATAGGAATAAGAGGAGCATTTATAAACAGTTCTCTTACAGAAAAACAAATTTCAAAAGCGCTAAAAAATGCGGCTGACGGAATATATAAAATAATATATGTTGCACCTGAAAGACTTGAGACGCAAAACTTTATAAATTTCGCCAAATCAAGTAAAATAAGCATGATTACAATTGATGAAGCTCACTGTGTTTCCCAGTGGGGACATGATTTTCGGTCAAGCTATATGAAAATTTCAGATTTTATAAAAATATTTAAAATACGTCCCATTGTAAGTGCGTTTACTGCAACAGCAACTGATAAAGTAAAAAAAGACATTATAAATATGTTAGGTCTTGTCAATCCACAAATTATATTAACAGGATTTGACAGGAAAAATTTATTTTTCAAAGTAGAAAAAATAAGCAGATTAAGAAATAAAGTCGCAAGAATATTAGAATATATACAAAATCATTCAAATGATAGTGGTATTATTTATTGTTCTACAAGAAACAATGTTGATAGAATCTGTGATATACTTAATGAAAACAACATTAAAGCCGGAAAATACCATGCCGGAATGACAAACGATGAACGAAAAAAAAGTCAAGATGATTTTATTTATGATATAACCCCTGTAATAGTTGCCACAAACGCTTTCGGCATGGGAATTGATAAATCTAATGTACGATACGTAATTCACTGCAATATGCCGCAGAGTATAGAAAATTATTATCAGGAAGCCGGCAGGGCAGGAAGAGATGGAGAGTCCAGTGAATGTATACTTATGTACTCTCCGCAGGATATAGTTATAAACCGTTTTCTTATTAACAGTAAAATTCACGAATTTGAAATAGATGTTAAACAGTTAAATAATATAAAAGAAAATGATGATTTAAAATTGAAAAAAATAATACGTTATTGTACCACAACAAACTGCCTTAGAAATTATATACTTAAATATTTTGGAGAAACCGCATCGCAAAATTGCGGTAACTGCGGTAATTGCCTTGCTGAATTTGAAGAATATGATATAACAGAAATCTGTAAAGAAATAATTCTCTGTATAAATGAAATGAGAGGCAAATACGGTCTTACCGCTATAATTGACACTCTTTTGGGGAAAAATACGGTACGGGTAAAAAAATATCATTTTAATAATCTCCAATGTTATAAAAAACTTCAAAATGAAAATGATACACTCTTAAAGTCCGCTGTTGATAAACTTGAGGATTTGGGTTATATAAAATCAACAGGGGGAAAATACAATACATATTACCTTTCTGGGGAAATCAATGAAATATTAAATAACATAAATGAAATAATCATAAGAAAAGATAAAAATGATACCGAAATCAATAAAACCATATTAAACAGCAATAACTCTACGCTTACCACTAAAGGAGCTAAACTCTTTGAAATATTACGAAAACTCCGGCTTGAACTTTCACAAAAAGAAAAAGTACCGCCATACATTATATTCGGAGACAAGACCCTTAAAGATATGTGTGTACGGCTTCCTTTCAATAAATATGAAATGCTTAGTGTAAACGGCGTAGGTGAAAACAAATACGAAAAATATGGAGAAATCTTTATTAATGCCATAAAAGACTTCACAAATAATACAAAAGAGATTTTATATGATAAAACATCAACATTAAATACAGAATTTTCAAATAAAAATAAATTTAAAAAATCCGAATTTACATTAACTGAAGAAATTGAAAATAAAATTATATATAAAGATAAAATTTATATTTCAGATTTTGTAAAATATTTAAATTCTCTCAGAAATGAAAATTTAATGAAAATGCTTTCCACAAAATATATAGGACAAATACTTGTTGATAAATCATTTCTTTATGAAATTGAAATAGAAGGCAAAATATATAAACGACCAACAAAAAGAGGTCTTGAATCAGGCATTTATACAGAAAAAAAATGCTCTGAATACGGAAAAGAATACGAAGTTGTATTTTATAATAAAAACGCTCAGAAATTAATTGTAGAATTGTTAAAAAATATATCCCTATAGCTTTTTTATAGCAATTCACAAAGTTTTAATGAGAAATAGCAAATCTGTTAGATAACATTCTCGGCATTGCTTGACAATCCTTTTTATAGTCAATCAACTTGAAAATGAGCAAAAGGAAGCGAGATAAAAATTATTTTTGCAAGGCAACGGAAGAAGAGCGTAGCCATAACCTACGCCTACTGACACTAACAAAGTGAAAAGGATTTTTATCCGCTGAACTTGTTCAATTTTTAAGTTGATTGACTATATATCTATCTTTACCTGATTTTTTTGAAAAGTCTGGAAAGTTACTGCAAAAATTAAGCTTTGTCTAATAAAAAAATTCCTTATAATCCGTAATCACTCAAACTTACGAACATTTCTAATTTTAAATTCATATAAATAGGGGTGCTAGACTAATTAAATTAAATCAGCACCCCCATTATTTTTTTATTCCATCAAAAGTGATATGCTTCCCAAATTATATATATTCAAAAATCCATTTTTCTGAGCGTACTCCACAGCTTTTGCGGCACGGCTTCCTGCGGAACAATAAAAAATCAATACTGTATCTTTTGAAAACTCATTTATCTTTTGAATGTCATAAAGAGGAATATTTATTGAATCCCCATAATTATTTTGTTCATATTCTTCCTGACTTCTTACATCAATAAACTCTGCGCCTTTGTTATGCATATCTAAAGCCTCATCAAGAGAAATATTAGTCTGACGTAAAGAAGTTATAGGAATAATCTTGCTTTCCAAAGCTTTTCCTGTAATATTTATATTATTTTCTTCTCTGTTTAAAGATAAAATATCAAAATCACAAGCCTTTATCAGACGATAACATTTTGAACATGGAGTAAGTACAACAATCAAACCATCATCACAAGCGGCATAAATCTGGTCACCGAAAACAATAAAATCATTAACTGAAACTGTCACATTTTTTTTTAAATCACTGTTTTCTTCTGTAAATTTATAATCAGGCTCATACCATAGATTGCCAAAAGTACTTAATATAATTTTTCTTTCTTTTGTTTTATTATCTTCAATAAGAGCTGCAAAAGTATTGTCATTCCATGAATCTAATTTCAAAAATTTTACGTCTGTTTTATTTACAGCATTATAATCAAAAACAGTTTTCTCATCATTCATTGTTCTCGTAATTTTACCTGAAGAAGTTACAGACAAATAGGATGAATTTGTCCATGCAGTCATAATTGTGTCATCTTCACTTTTGCCTGTTCCTTTTACATTTATAGCATCGGCATTCTGCTGTATATTTTGAGCATCTGTTTCCCCCTCATAATCTGCAATTATCGTATATGCCGTTACTTTTTGTCCATCGCTTCCTCCGGCTCTGATAAATACGGGCTTACTTAAATCAGTTATCTCTGCTGTCACCGCTAAAAGTCTGCTGTCACCTTCTCCACCCTTGTGGCTTAACACCTTACCATCTTGAACAATTTCAAGCTCTCTGTTAGCCGCGGCTGAAGTAAACAATACTGTAACCGTTGCTTTTTGATAACAGTCAAAAGGTCTGAAATATAAGGTAGCCTTTTTGTCAGTTCCTCTTGTTCCTCGTAAACCGATATTTTGTGTATAAGTTACACCATTATGGGTATAACTAAGCTTTTTACCCGAAGCGTTGACTTCAAGCTTTCCATATCCTCCAACGCCATTTATTTCCTCAACAGCTTCTTCATCGTTTTTCAGACTGAATCTGTTGTATATAGGATCTCCAAGGTCATATACCATATGCATAGGCGGCTTTTGAATAACAGTTTTTGACTCTTTAGAAAGAGGAGTCATTTTTTCAAGACTATCCCATACAAAACATTTTACAGTATCTCCCTCGCTTAAACTTTCAACACTTATGCTGTCATCTTTATCCATAGACGCTTTACAGTCCGCGGTTATAGTCTTTTTCATAACTCCGTTTTTATCAAATACGGCAAGTATAGCTGTGGCTAATGGATTATCCTGGTCTCCTTCATACTTTATATTTGCTGTTGCGTTCCAATAATAATTACCATCATTAAAAGTAATTGTATAAGCGCTTTCACCAGCTTTAATAGTTCTTCTTACAGCCGACATATCTTCTTTAGCTTTATTTACAATAGGTTCAAGAGTAGTATCATCTACCGCAAGATTTATATTTGTTTTAGCTTTATTGTAAATCTCTACAAGTTCTTTCCAGAAGATATCTCTATAATCACTTTCATTATAAGTGTTGTAAGCTGCGTCAAGTTCATCAAGATAAGGCTGTCTTTTTTCAGCCGAAATCGCTTTCTGAAGTTTGGATACAACAGGGAAAGTAACGCTTTCTGTTTCTGTTCCTACTGTAACAGAAGCTGTTATTACAGCAATACCTGTTTCTGTTCCGGCAGTTACATTTCCATTTTCATCAACTTTAGCTATATTATCGTTACTGCTTGAATAAACAACTGTAGCTTCTTCAGGATTGCTTAAATCAATGATTTTTTCATCTGTCATTACAGCTGACATTTCTGTAGCTATAGTAATTATTGCCTGAGTAGTATTGGTGGTAGAATCATATGCTCCTTTGACAGTCACTCCATTTGGAATAGCGTATATTGTTTTAATCTTTGATTCTTGTTGACCTGATATACTGAAAGATATTTTATTTTGATTATCAGTTACATTTTTACCTGCCCAAAGAGTATAGTTTCCTGTTGGAATATAATTTTTCACAAGCTCCTCGCTGTAACGTGAAAATAAATTTGTATCAACATTAATTTCAACTGTCTTTTTTTCACCTGCCTGCAATTCCACCGCTCCAAAACCTACAAGCTGCTGACGAGGCAAGTCAAAACCATTACCTCTTTCATTATGTTTTGCATAAAGCTGTACAACTTCTCTTCCTGCCACAGCGCCTTTGTTCTCCACATCCACGCTTATCTTAAAACTTTCGCCCGCCGCAAGCGCTGATTTATCTGCTCTTATGTTTGAGTATTCAAACTCTGTATAAGAAAGACCAAATCCAAAAGGATACTGAGGAATTCCTTTATAATACATATAAGTTCTTCCCGGATATGTGTCACTTTCGTTTTCAGGAGCAAGTCTATACTGGTCATCATAGTAATACTCATTTTGTATTCCATATTTCTTTTCTGTAACTCTGCTTACTCCGCACTGCAATTTTCCTTCTTTTAAATCCTCAGGATTATACCATGTAGTCGTAAGCTTTCCGGATGGATTAACCTCTCCTGTTAAAATTTTTACTAAAGCCTCGCCTTGACGCTGTCCGTTATAGCAAGTCCAAAGTATAGCCCTGCAATGCTCTTCAAATGGGTCAACATCAACCTGACCAACCGTCTGCATTATAACTACAGCCTTATCGGCATAAGGATAATTTCCGTCAGCATCTTTATAATTGCATATTTTAGAAACATGATTATCGCGTGGCGGCAATGATATTGTACTTCTGTCATTTGACTCCTTACAGTCTGTCATTTCTCCATTTAAATCTTTTTCACTTGATGATATTGTTCCTGTATACGCTAAAATAATATCAGCATTATCAAGCTTTTCTTTATTTTCTTCCAAATTAAAATCTGAAATAGCTGCTATATCAATATACATATCAGCCGTATTATTATATCCTCCATCGGCACCGCTGTATGTTCCCGTATACACTCCATCTGTACCATGATTTGGGGCCATATCCACAATTCCTGTCACAAGGGTGTTGCTGCCATACCCTACACGCAATGACCCTCCTAAAGACCCTTCAGACAATTTTGATTTTACTTTTATTTCCGTAACGTCTTTAAAATCAATACTTGGAATAACAAGAGAAGATTTTACTTTAACGTTTGTAAGCTTTCCTCCTGATAAACTCATACCATTTACCTGTGTTGCTTTGGTTAAATCAACTGCCTCTTCTTTACTTCCCTTTACAAGTATAATACTTTCTATTTCATCAAAAAGCACAGTACCGTCTTCAATATGAGCGAGAAAATCCACATTTTCTGTTCCAAAAACTTTTTGAAGTTCTTCATAAGGAGAAACTGTTTTTTCAGGACTTCCTGAATAATCTCCTAAATAAGCCTGACCCGCCATTTCTCCAATAAGTGCGATTTTTAAATTATTATTTTTGTTTAAAGGCAATAATGTATTTCCACTGCTGTCCTTAGTATTTTGAAGCAATACAATACCTTTTTCAGCGGCTTCCTCAGCAACGGCTACACTTTCGTCTTTTTCCAAATCAGCCGTTTTAAACTGACTTCTGTAAGCCTTTACTTTATCATTATTATCAAACTCGCCTGTTTTAAATCTTTCGAGAAAAACCCTGTACAAAGCCGCGTCAATTTCACCTTCTGTCATATATCCCTCTTCAACAGCGGCTTTTCCGTTATCCTGTGATACAGGACCGCAGTCAAGCTCATTTCCCGCTTTAATAGCTAATGCTACCGTAGCAGGCTGAGTAACTTGCGAAAAATTCTCAAGGTCTTTAAACATTCCATCTTTTTCACTGTTATAAAGACCTTCTCTGAAAGATCCTTTACTGTATAGATTAGCGACAGCTCCGCAATCGCCCACAACAAACCCCTTAAAACCCCAATTTTTTCTCAAAAGGTCTGTAAGAGTATTTCTGTTTGCCGGACTAGCTATATAATCCCAAATCTTTACGCCATTTCTTGTAACCGTAGTAGCGTTGTAGGAACTCATAACAGAACCTGGGTCAGAACTTTCAGTTACATTTCTGAAAGCGGCTGTATAATAATTTCTTAATTCGTCCTCTGTCATTATTGATGTTCCGCGCTGACGTTCGCCCTCTATATTATTTGCGAGAAAATGTTTTAATGTTGGAATGGTTTTCTTATAATCTCCGGATTCTTCCATACCATACTGCATACCTTTTACAAAAGCCTCGCCAAATACAGATGTAAGATATACATCCTCGCTAAAAGACTCTTCATTTCTTCCCCATCTTGGATCACGCTGCATATTAATCGTAGGAGACCAATAATTAAGATTATATTGATTATTTTTAGCTCTTGCCTCCGAAGAAATAATATCTGCCTCACGACGCATCACATCAGGGTCCCATGAATTAGCTACAGAAACCGAAGACGGAAAAGAAGTTGCCTTTCCATTTCTTGCCACACCATGTACAGCTTCCTGCCAATAATTATACGCACTTACGCCTAAACTTGGTATTGCCGGGGCAGAACGCCCAAGCTGGCTTACCTTTTCTTCCAATGTCATTCTTGAAATCAAATCAGCGGTTCTTTCCTCATAAGAAAGAGACTCGTCTTTATATGCCTCCATAGGTCCTTCAAAATCTTGCGCTGTTGCTGGATATACTGCTACGGCACATATATCAGAACACCACGCTCCCGCAGCGCCGTCAAATGTAAGGGTGTGTTTTCCTGTTGTCAAAACACCGCAGTCAATAATATAAACACCTGTTTCTTTATTCTCATTATTTGGATTTTTTCCTCCTGCTACACTTGCTACCGGAGATTTACTTCCAGATGTACCTGCCTTTATTGTAGCTGTCGGATTGTCAACCCACATAAAAACATTGTTTAATTCTCCAACACACACATAAGCATAATAATTTTTTTCATTTGATACATTAATGTTTAAAGTAAGCGTATTTTTGTCTTTTCCTGAACCAACATAATCAATAACGCCCTCATATGTATATTTTTCGCCAAAAACTTTAGACATAGCCTTTTCATACACATTATCACTAAAAGCATCAAAGCTAATATTTCCCTTTTTTTTAGCTCCCGTATCATATTGAACATTTTTACTGTTATTGGTAACTAAGCCGTCGTTATACAAATCTGTAGAAGAAATAATTGCTCCGTCTCCGATGTCATAAGCTCCCACGCCTGAATTATAGGCGGCAAAAGTAACAGTTCCCATTGATGATATCAGCATAGCCAATGTCAATAAAATGCTTATAAAACTTTTGACTTTACTCATAACTTAAAACTCCTTTCTTTTTTTAGATATTCAGCTAATTGCTATAATACTTTTTACAGAAACTCTAAAATTATTTTTTATTTTAAATTAATCAGCGTTTCCATATATAAAAACTTATAGTTAAATTATATAAAAAAACATATAATAATAAAAGTCATATTGTATTATCTGTTAGTCAAAAAGTGTAAATGTGAATTATTAAAATTGTATAAGTAAAAACTTTCTTTTCAAACTTTTTATATCGCTGTAAACATTTTCTAAAAGCTAATTATAAAACCGTTTTATTCATAAAAAATTCCCCTGTTTTAAAACAAGGGAATTTTTTCATTATACTTTTATTTTGATTTTCTGCGGTATAAATAACCTGCATTCATATTCATATTGTTGCTATTATGCATATTAGAGATACCACTCTCAGAATTCATTAACTTAAACCTTCCTACAAGATTTTTAAGTACTTGAGCCTGGCTTGAAAGTTCTTCGCTTGTAGACGCACTTTCCTCGGCTGTAGCTGAATTTGTCTGTACAACGCTTGAGATTTGGTCAATACCTTCCGTAATCTGTTCAATGGCTTCAGCCTGCTCGTTCGACGCTTCTGAAATATGTATAATTTTTTCTTCAATTTTCTTTGATTCCTCAACAGCTTCAAGAAGCGATTGAGCTGTTTCGCTAGCTATTTTTGTACCGGATTTAACCGAGCGGATTGAATTAGCAATAAGTGCAGAAGTATTTTGACTTGCCTCAGCAGATTTATTAGCCAAATTACGAACCTCATCAGCTACAACGGCAAATCCTTTACCTGCTTCTCCTGCTCTCGCCGCCTCCACAGTAGCGTTAAGAGCCAAAATATTTGTCTGAAAAGCAATATCCTCAATAGTTTTAATAATATTTCCAATTTCACTTGAAGACTTACTTATTTCATCCATAGCTTCAATCATGTCGTTCATTTGTCTGTTGCTTTCCATCATTTTCTTTCCACTGTTTTGTGCCGCCTCGCTTGCTTCCTGAGCGTTTTCAGCATTAATTTTAATTCTGTTTGAAACTTCAGTAACAGTAGCGGCAAGTTCCTGAATAGAAGACGCCTGCTCAGTCGCCCCCTGAGAGAAACCCTGTGCTCCGAAAGAAACCTGTTCACTTCCGTTAGCGACCTGATTTGCCGATTGATTTATCTCTGTTAAGACATTATTTTGAGTATCACGTACAACAAGCATAGATTTTAAAATAGGAATATATTCTCCTACATACTCATTTTCAATTTTTGATGTTACAGTATAGTTTCCTTCAGCCAGTTCCGCCAAGAAACTTCCTATATCATTAATAATCTTTTTAAGACTTGACGTCATTTTACGCACATTTTCAGACAAAGCGCCAAGTTCGTCTTTGGACTCATAATTCACAGTAAAATCAAAATCACCTTTTACCATTTTTACGGCAGCGTCCTCAATCTCCAAAATAGGTCTTGTAAGACTTGTTCTAAGATAACGAGCAAGGAAAAATGTAAACCCTATTATCACTATTGAAAGTATAAGAAGAAAAGTAATAGTCCAAAGTTCATTTTCTCTAGCATCTTCATAATTTATAGTAGCATTATTTTTCGCTTGCTCTCCTATATCTTCAAGATACCCCATTTCTTCTATAAAAACAGGATATACTTTTTCAAAAAACATTTCAGACGCTTCAGCGCCTTTATTTTCTTTGGCAAGATCAAATACTTTTTGCCTGTCACTTGCAACGCCTTGAATAAGACTACTGAATTTATCTACAAGGCTCATATCTCCTCTGAAATTTTCTTTCAGAAAAACTATACCAGTTTGTATTTCTCTAATCTTCTCTTCCGCTTTATTGAGATATTGTTCTATACTTGCTTTATCATTAGACATAACAGAAAATCCAATATTCTGACCAATTTCATCAAGAGATCTTGTCATTTCAAGTACTTCCGCTCTGATTTCATAACTTCTAGAATAAAAATCATCAAAACTTGTCTGCATATTTACTAAACTTAGTAAAGCTAAACTTACAGTAATAACATACATAAAAATTATAATACCAAATGTAATAAAAAACTTTTTACCAATTTTAAAATTCTTCATAAATTTAACCTCCGATAATTTATAATATAAATCTACATAAGGAGTAAAGCTTATGCCTATAAATCCTTTAATTCCCTATAAAATTTTATTAAAACAGGAATTTTTTTTACGCACCTTTATAAACATTTTTTTAAACGCGGTAACAAATTACGTCAAGCCGCAAAATCCTTATTTATAAACAGTATAATATTTCTTTAAATCACCCCATTTTACAATTATAAAAAATAATCACAACTTTTAATTGCACAAAATACGCTTTAAAATAATATTAATTTTATATTTAATCGCCCTTCAAAAAAATATGAAGTGTATCACTTTTTTGAATAAGCATACATTTCTTTCCGTTGTATACGTAAAAATTTATAACATTTTAAATTAATTATAAATCCATTAACATTTCTTGTATACGTTTAGCGGTTAAAATTCTGCGAATATCCAAAAAAGCTCATAAAAAAGCGTTCTTACTAAAATATGTACACAAATTACATTCTATATTATACATTATATATAAAAAAAAGTCTATACCCCTTTTAGTTTTAATCAAAATTTTTTATATAACCTTTTCAGTAGTTGATAAATACTAGGTTAGCAAAAATTTCTGTCAGTAATTATTATCAGCCATAAAACTAGAAGTATAAAAATAACCATTAAAACATAAACTCTTTTCATAAAACCTGTTTGATAATAAATTATAACAATTCGCAAAATTTTTAGTGCGAAACAATAAAAAAAATATTTATATAAGGTTTTATTAAATATCATCTGTTCATTCTTTTATTGTTTCGCTATAATTGCCAGATAATTATAGATTTTATTTATGCTATTGTTAAACTTTATCTGTAATACCCATGCATTCCTTCAAGAAAATTTAATAAAACATATAGGCAAAATATACAATTATCTTCCATTTATTAGAAATTAAGTTTATATTGTATAGTCTTTTTCAATAATGTAGCTACTTCAGCTCTTGAGCAAAAAGCTTTCGGCTGAAATCTTCCATATCCCAAATCACTCATAATACCGGTATTACTTATCTTATATACATCGTCAACAGCCCAGTCACTTATATTTTGTGAATCAGAATATCCCTTTTGTGTGTTTGAAAGATTAAATCCCATTCTTTCAATATATTTTGAAAGAACAACTGCCGCCTGCTCTCTTGTAACATTTAAATTAATACCAAATTCATCATCACTTCTGCCTTTAATAAGTCCCTGTTCATAAGCCCAGTTTATTGAGTCGTAATATCTGCCTCCCTCAGGAACATCGTAATATTCCATTTTTACACTATACTGAGGCTTTCCCGCAAGATTATAAAGCGCCTCTATAAAATCTCCTCTTGTAACATTTTTTTCAGGATTAAAATTATTTCCCTGCCCTGGCATAATATCAAAAGAAGAAACAAATTTTATATCTTCATCATTCCAATAATATTTAACATCAGAATATTCTTTGCTTCTTCCCACAATAAGAGGAAAATCCCTGTCTGTAATTACACTTACTTCTCCTCCTTTAAACCTATACGCATTGACCTCGCCAAAACATCCATTTTCATCAAGCTGAAAAACTGTCTTATTTCCATCTGTACCATAAGCCACATAAGGTGTTGTCACTGCAACGGTATTATCGTCCGGATAAGAAACCTTTCCATATATCTCAATAAGCATACCGTCTGTAATTCTTTTTACCAAAGAATAAACAACTTCTTCTGTTTCAGATATTTCCTCATCAAGATTTTCCTTATCAGAATCAAGTACTCTTTGCAAAAAATTTTTCTTTTTTGTAATATTAACATTGTTTTTATCATTGTTATCTACATCAGATTTGCTTTCATCATCTATATCCATCACTCTTTTTAAGAAATTCTTTTTTTCACTTCCATTATCCTCATCAGATTCGTTTTCCTTTTCGGTATCCAATATCCTTTTTAAAAAATTCTTTTTTTCTTCCTCATTGCTATTGTTAGATCCGCTTTCTTTATTAGTATCCAATACCTTTTCTAAGAAATTCTTCTTTTCATCTTCATTATTTTCATCAGATTCGCTTTTATCATCGGTATCCAATACCTTTTCTAAGAAATTTTTCTTTTCATCTTCATTATTTTCATCAGATTTGCTTTTATCATCAGTATCCAACACTCTCTTCAGGAAATTATTTTTTTCATCTTCATTGTTTTTATTTACGTTATCATCTATTTCATTTTTATTTTCAAGATTTATAAAAATATTTTTATTGTTTCTTTTTACATTTCCGGCAGACTTTCGCAAACCTATATCATCTTCATTTACATCATTATTTTTAATATCATTATTTTTCTCAATAACATCAATATAACATTTTTCACACTGAACCGAATACCCATCAAGAGTTTTAGCAGCCACAAAATATTCGCCCGTATCAGCTTTTGAAACATCATTTTTAACAAGTATACCTGATACAGCGCCATCAATAGCCTTTCCATTTTTATACCACTGATAAATTATCGCTTTCCCGTCATTTGAAACAGCTTCTGTTTTAAGAACAAGAAGTTTGCCCTCTTCAATTTTAATATATTCTTTTGGCATATAAACAAAGTCAATATGTTTTTCCTCATCAGCTTCAACTAAAACATTAAATTCAACACTTAAATAATTTTTATCATAAGGTACAAATTCAGCAATGTATTCTCTGGAATTTTCAATAATCTTATCATTGTCTTTCCATTTAAAATTTCCCTCAAGTTCTCCGTCCGCACCGTTTATAACTCCTCCAAAAAGCTTACTTACAGAAATTTTATTTCCTTTGATAACATTTGTAGCAACAGGAAGCTCTGCCGTTTGAGGAACAGCTTTTTCTATAATAAACTCAAAATTTTTTTCAAAATATTCGTGTTCTTTATCATTAACAATAACCTTAGCTATATATTTTCCCGCATTAATTGGAGCTTTATTCATTCTTATGCCGTTTTCAAAATAAATAACCTCATAATCAACATCTGATAAAACATCTATATTTTGTTCAAGAGAATTAAATTCTTTAGAAAATCCGGAGATTTTAATTTCATCAAAACTATTTTCAATTCTGTCTTCCTCAGCACTTTTTGTTTTAAATTCCATAACATCGGAAAATTCAATATTTTCACCAACAACCGAAAATACTCGGCATTTATAGCTTTTGTTTTCTGAAAGTTCTTTAATGGAAAGTGTATAATATTCACTTTTCTCGTCTTTAACAACCTTAGCTATATTTTTTTCAGAAATCTCATCATCAAGGAGCCATCCGCTGTCAAAACATTGTACTCCTATTTTCAAGTCGTCTGAATATTTCATATTTTCAGGGATTTTCACTTTAAATTCAGCATCAACCATATTATCATTTCTGAATGTCTGAGATACTTCCACATCAACTCTGCTGATTGCCGGAATTTTTTTTGCGGTATAATGTTTATTTCCATACTTCTTCGTATTAACAATAAAAGCGGTGTTTTCATTTTTTATAATAACTTTATTATCACGCTTAGGCAAAAATAAATATAAATTTCCGTTAATATCCGTTTTTGAAACAAAAGCTTCTCCGTTTACATTGACCTCAACAGGCTGACAATTTATTCCATCAATATTTATAATATTACATTCAAGAGCTTCACTGCTATGTAAATTGCTTTTGACAATCTTTTCGGTTTTTATGTCTGCGGAACATTCTTTCACAATAATTTCAGAAAGTTTATCACAGTTTTCCGTAGCTTTTACAATTCCTCCAAATATACCAACTTTCCCATTAAGCTCTCCTGTTATAAGATTTCCTGTTTCACCGTAAATATTTATTTGTCCGTTATTATAAAACTTCTTTATAGTATTTAATGAATTATCAATAATTTTAAAATTGATATCTGAATTTTTCTCAACAGAAATACCATTTTCTGAGGAAACAGAAACACCGTTTAAAATAATGTCAGTATCAACATTGTTTTCTATATAAACACCATATCTTGAAGTATTTCCCAAAAGCATAATTTGTTTTCCGTTATAAACAAATATCTCGTTTTCGTTCTGTTCAACAATAACACCGGTTGAAGAACAGTTACTTTTTTTTATTATAATATCGCCTAAAGACACATCAAATTTTACATAAGGAATTTTTTGTAAGTTAACTTCAATAGCTGAACCGGAAGTATTAATATCTGTAACATCAACATAATTATTAATGGAAAAATCCTCTCTTGAATCAGGTTTTTTAAATTTAAGCTTAAAATCAACCTCTCCGCTTTTTATTGCCGATGATGAAATAACTTCGTCAGAAACCTTGTCGTGTATTTTTTCAGTAACTATTTTACCCGAATTAATTTTTTTGCTTTTATCTATAGTCGTTATTTTAACACCCATATTTTCTATATTTCTTTCAGCGTCATTTTCAGAATCTTGGGAAATATTAAAATCAGATACTTTTTCATCTGTTTCTGAATACTCGTTAAAAATATTATAGTCATTATTTAAAGAACTATTGTTGTTATTTAACTTATTTTCTGCTGAAATAGTTTTTGCTGAAGACACAGCTGACACACTTAAAACAACAACCATACCAACATTAATATTTTTCTTCATAAAAATTCCCCTCCAAAAAACTAAAAATAATTTAGTCCCGTTTAATAACATAATATTTTTCCATTATGCAAAACATCTACAAAACCGTTGGCAAAACTAAATTTATAAATGTTATTAAACAAATTTTCTTAAAAAATATATAAAATCTTTATAATAAAAATCAAAAAAATATGTATATAATTTCAGTTATAATTATAACATAATACATTTTATTTTACAATAATCAAACATACTATTTTTATTGCTAGACTTCTTTCAAAACTTTACAGCAATTCCAATATGGTTAGAAAAAATTTTTATTCAATGCTTCTTAATGCTTTAGACATTTAAAGAGCAAAACCCCTTTCTCTGAAATAAAAAAACATTTTTTGTTTATAGTCAATCAATTTAAAAATTGAACAAGTTCAGCAGATAAAAATCCTTTTCGCTTTGTTAGTAGCTGGTCGCAAAGCTACGCTTTGCTGCTCGCCTATGCGTCCCAGTCAGTCGACGGCTACGCTCTCATCCACTGCCTTGCGAAAATAATTTTTATCTCGTTTCCTTTTGCCATTTTCAAGTTGATTGACTATATTAGACCTGTTTATAAAATTGCTGTAATGACATATTTCAAAAGAAGTCTACTGAAAATTAATAAACCTGTTCAAAAACTGATAAATTGTAAAATAATCACATTTTAAAAGTTTCCAAACAGGTTTAATATAAATTTATTTATTATTTCCCTCAAGAACAATCTTTAAAATATACGCTGCGTGTGCGGCGGTAATTTCCTCATCATTTTCTGTGATTTTCGCGGCGTCAATATTAAGCGGTTTTCCGTCAGCGGAAGTTTTATTATTTTTATCTAAAATATATCCAAGAAGAGATGAAGCATCGTCGACATCAACAATTCCGTTTCCGTTGATATCTCCGTTGTACTTAAACTCCGTATTGTCATCACCAGCATTTCCTCCGCTTTCCTCAGCAACCTTTATAATAAATATAAATGTATCTGTAGTATCTTTTTTTATTGTGTGCAATCCTGGCTCAATATCAAATTTAATTTCACCGTTTTGAGAAATATTAACAGAATTACCATCAAGTTTAATTTTAGGTGGATTTTTTGTTGAACTGGATACTATCGTAAGTACAGCTTTTTTTGATGTTTTAAAATTAACCAGTGTACTTGATTCCATTTTTAAACATTTGTTAAGTGTTTGCCCATTATAAGTAATATCTTTGCTTGCTGTTTTTCCGCTTATATCAAAAAATCCGTTTGTATTTATATCATTTGTAAAATCACGAATATGTATATTTTCAGTATCATTTTTATCATCTTCTTCAGAGTCAGGGTCTTGAGTACTACTTTCAGTAACCTCCTCACTTGTACTTTCAGTTGCTTTTTCACTTGTACTTTCAGTTTCATCATCAGGAATATCCCCGCCCGAATATTCTTCTATAGCTAAAGAACAAAGCACAGCCTCTTTAGTAGAAAGGCTTGACTGAACTACATATGAACCCGGTTCCAAAACAATATGCTTTTCAGCATCTTTAATGGTTAATTCAAGTCCACCTTCTGAATTATACAAAGCAACGGCAACTGTTCCTCCAGATGAACTTATAGTTACTAAACATTTTTTATCAATTTTAAATATCGCACCTTCATCTTTTATTGTATACTGAGTTCCTGTTATACCGTATTTTTTACCTGGTTTATAAATAACATTATTAATCGTTTTCCTTTCACCTGCCGCAAGTTCATTAGCCACACCATTATTTTTAAGTATATTTCCAAAATAATCATCAGCAGCTGTATTATTAAAAGTCACACTGAAAGGAAGAGCAACTGGAACTGCAGGTTCAGCAAATATAGGCTCTGGCTCAGGGTCTTCGTTTTTCACAATTTCCTCCGGTGTTTTCATAGCGCCGCTGTACGCTATACAATCCGCTTTAGCTTGCATAGCACTTGTAGCGGTATAATCATAAAAATCCGGTTGTGTATCAAAATTTGCGTATTTACAAGTAGAAGACACAGTCTCATTTCTATTTTTGACAATCGTAGCGTCATTTTTTTCAGATGTATTAAAAAATATATCGTTATATGATTTTACAGCACCTGCTGACCCTTCTGCTTTGCTTAAATCAATAGGATTTTTACATGAGTCAAAAAAATTAGCCTCAGAGAAAATATAAGAGCTTGCTCTTGGACTCATTATATAGCTTGCTTTAACATTTTTATCTCCTATATCAACTTTAAAATATGAATTATAAATATGAATATTCGCTTGCCTTACAAGAGGCATTCTTGAACCGCAGTTTTCATAGAAATTATGATGGAATGTCATATTATACTGCATATTTTTACTGTTTGCGCCTACAAGGTTTGTTTTATGACATCCATTATAATAGTTATAATCCATTGTATAATATTGCCCGCGTTTAAAATCACATGAACCATCGCCTTCTTTTTTATCGCTTTCTTTAGGATTTTCGCAATATCCCGGATAAAAAGAACAGTTATGTACCCATACACGCTCAATGGTTGTATGCATTACTCCGCTTTGTGCCTGATAACCTTGGAATCCCAAAGCGTCTTCAGGATATCTTCTGAAAGTAAGATTTCTTACTTCATAACTCTCACGATTAGGATAATTTTCTCCTACATAAAATGAAAATCCCCATCCATCTATTTCAGCATCATCGCCTATACCTTCAAGGGTAACATTTTTTGAATTTTTAATTATACACATATTACCATTATCTCCGGGAGTACCACCGTTTTCATAGCTGTCATATACGGTAAGTCCCTGAGGAGCGTTAACTTTTCCAATAAATCTTACAATAAGAGGGCGATTATCTGAGGCAAGCTTTTTAACAAATTCCTGATTATTGTTTAAAAGCCAACCAATGCCCTTTCCATAGTCCTCATATCCCGAAACCTCAATAGTGTCCTTGTTCTCATCTGTAACATAAACAATAATAGCGTTATCTTTAGAAGTACCATCATTTTTATAAGCGCCTACACCCTGAGCATAGTCTTTGTGAGCGTATCCTGACCTGTCATGCGCCTTTACCATGATATTTTCTTTTGAGTATACCGTACCGTTTCCCGCTGTAATTTTAATATCATAATTTCCCGCTGAAAGTCCGGGTATATCAACTCTTCCTTTTCCGCTGTAATCTCTTACAAGTTCAGAATCAACCTTTAAATAAGAAGTATCTTCTGTCTTTTTATATTCGACAACTGCGGCAGCTACATTAGTATCATTCCATTGTGCGTAAAGAGTTTCAAACCAACCCCCACATGTAAAATTCTCGTCAGCGTATACAGACATAATACCAAAACAGCCAAGAATCATAACAATAGAAAGAATCAAACCTAAAGCACGGTTTTTAAAACATTTCATATTGTTTCCTCCCTATACAAAAAAATTAACATAAAAAAACACAAAGAAATAATAAAATAATTAATACACAAAAATTTAATAAATCTAATTATATCAAATAATTATTTTATTATTTCACACTAAAAACTTTTATAAATTACTATAATTTTATTGTAAGACTATTTTACATAAATGTCAATAATAAAGGGGCCACATTTTGAAATTTTTTAAAATTTTGATAAATATATGAATAAATATAATAAAATAATATATAAAATTGTTGAAATAAACTAATTTATAGTCAATCAACTTGAAAATGAGAAAAAGGAGGCGAGCTAAAAATCCTTTTTGCCGCCGAACTTACTTATTTTTAAGTTGATTGACTTACGGTAGTTTTAAACAGTTCTTATATTTTATATGGCAGTCTTTTAAATATTTATACTCTAAAAAAACGCTGATTTTTAATAAACCAGCGTTTTTTAATTTTGATTATACATAACTGCTATAAATATATTTATGAGCTTGTACTTATCTTTTTTATAATAATAAAATTTTTTATTCTGCGTTTTTTAAAATCGGTTGAATTTGCTGTCCCTTAATAGCCGCAATAATAGCCTCTGGAATTTTTTCAAAATCAGCAATCATTGACTTTGGTTTTTTTTCATAATCATCTTGCCCAAAAGGGACAAAATAGAAATTCTTTTTGTTTATAAGACCGCCTATATTTTCAAGATTCGCTCCAAGAGCATCGTTTGTAGCCAAAGCTAAAAGCACAGGCTTATTATTTCTTATATGCGCTTTTACGGCCATTAAAACCGGAGTATCAACAATCCCTCGGTTTAATTTAGCTAATGTATTTCCGGTACATGGAGCCACAATCATAATGTCAGTTAAGTTTTTAGGACCTATAGGTTCAGCGTCTTCTATTGTTGTAATTATTTTTTCACCACATATATTCTGAACCGAATCAATAAAAAAATCCGCACTTCCAAAACGTGTATCTGTACTTAATACAGAATACGACATAACAGGAGTGATTTTTCCGCCGAGCTTTATAATATTTTTCATTTGTTCCAATGAGTCTTTTAATGTGCAGAAAGAACCGCATATACAATATCCTATATTCAATCCTTTTAAATCCATTTATTAGCCCTCCCGTTACGAAAAATGCCGAAATAAATCATTATCACGATAGCCAGCATTTTCCTGTAGCAATATATAAATTCATTAAACTTCTTTCAAAACTTTACATCAATTCCGAAAGATTTAAAAAAAATATCTTATTCAATATTTCTTAATGCTTTTGTCATTTAAAGCACAAAACGCATTTTACTAAAATTTTAAATAAAATATTTTTTCTTTAATAAACCTGTTTCGAAAGAAATCTATTAAAGAAACTCTGATTTATTTTTTAAAAGATTTATCTTTATATTTAAAATTTATTGATATAAATTAACCAGCGTTTCCTCAAAACTGAAAATACAGCGATTTTATGATTTTAAAAAATTTTTATTATCCGCAAACCGCTGTTATTTTCAATCTTGTAATAAATTTAAAGGAAACTGCTCAATAACTCGAAAATGACCTTTAAGCGTATTTTTTCTATTTCACTTTTTTTATCTTTTATAGCCAAATAATAAAAGAATAAACAATCAAACTTCAATAAATCTGATATATAAAAAAATTCTCTTATTGTTTCGCACTAAAAATTCTGAAAGTTGCTATAATACAAGTAGTTATGGTAAAAATTAAATTTTTCCTTATAATAAAATACATACTTAATCCATCAATTTTATATTATCAAACAGGTTTGTTATATTCAATCAACTTGAAAATGAGAAAAAGGAGGCGAGCTAAAAATTATTTTTGCAAGACAATGTCGGGAGAGCATAGCCGAATGTCTATGCCGACCAACGGCAACGTATCAAAAAGGATTTTTAGCCTCCGAACTTACTTATTTTTAAATTGATTGACTATAATTCCTTATATTTTATAATATGTTACAGGACAGGTATTTGTGAAATACTTATCTTTAGTATAGCGTCTTTTAAAATTTCCGCTGCTGTAACAGGAGCTACTCTTCCCGGAAGACCCGGACAGTAAAACGCTTTTATATTGCGTTCTCTTGCGAAACCAAAATCAACTCCGCCGGGAGCTTGCGCAAGGTCTATTATAACACAGTCTTGATTTAATTTTTTTATTATCCCTTTATCTATAACCGGAGCAGGGATTGTATTAAATAAAAAATCAAACTCGTATATCTGACTTTTCACATCATAAAGATTTATACCTTTATATCCAAAAGATTTTATATACGCCTCATCTCTCTCATTTCTAAATGTTACCGATACATCCGCCCCAAGACCTTTTAAATCCTTTGCTAGAAATTTACCGCATCGTCCATATCCGAAAATTATACACCTGCTTTCAAAAATTGTACGGTCACTTTCTTCTATAGCTTTTAAAATCGCTCCTTCCGCCGTTGGTATAGCGTTTAATACGGCAACCGCTTCATGCTCAAAAAAATCAAAAATTCTTATGCCATATTTTGCGGCGTTTTCTCTTACCTTATTACTTATCACACCGCCAATAATTAATTTTATATCATACTTATTCATTTTTCTGAAAAGGTCATCAATTTTCATTTCCATGCAATCTGTAAGAAATATTTTTTCATTGTCTTTTGAAAACGGAATAGGTGCTATTATTACGTCTGTTCCCTCAAAAAATATATCATCATCTTTCCGCACTCCATCATCAATATAATGATTGCATACAGAACAAACCTTATACCCTTCTTTTTTCAGCAAATAAAAAATAGTTTTATATCTTAAATCTCCGCCTAAAATTCCGAATTTAAAACTGCTCACAAAAATACCTCCCGCAATAAATTCAGCTATTACAAAATTTATGCGCAATAATCAAAAAAATACATATAAAATAAAAATATAATAAAATTTTAACTTTATTATTGATAACATAATAGACTTGTTAAATAACCTGAGAGATAACGGCTGACAAAAGATTTTTTTGACAGCCGTTATATGATTTTTACAGGAATATCTTTAAAATATTTCAAAAAAATCAGGCAAAGTATGGCGGAAAAAGATTTATCAGGCGATGTTACGGAGGTTATTAAACAGATCTATCAAAAAGAAAAGTCTTAATAATACTGATACAGAAAAGAATTATTTCTTTGTTTTGCACTAAAAATTCTTTGAATTACTGTAATCAGTATTTCATTATGTATAAAAAAAGAAATATAAAGAAATAATTATAACAAAGCAATAATAATTTTATGGCAGGTGGTGACTTTTTGGAGCATAAAGAAAACAAACCAAAAGAAGTTTCTGAAAATATCGATGAAAACATCAGATATGTTGAGGGATTATTTGAAAACTGCGGGGATATTGTAAAGAGGAAATTTCCCGTTGGTATAAATAAAGATATATGGCTTTATGTTATGTACATTGATGATATGACTAATAGGGCCATTATTGAAGATCGTATTCTGGAAACACTTATGATTGAGATTAAAAAGACTCCTCCTGAAGAAGGTGAATTTAACTATAATCTGTTTAAAGAGTTGGTTGACGGAGGAATTACAACAGCGGATTTAAAGGAGTCCGAAGATCTTGATTCCGCCTGTACAGAAGTTTTATCAGGAAACACTTTATTGTTTATAGACGGATTTTCAAAATGCATAATTATTTCTACGAAAGGTTTCCCAAAAAGAGGAGTATCCGAAGCTGAAACCGAAGTTGTCGTTCAAGGCTCAAAAGAGGCTTTTGCGGAATCTTTTAGAATAAATACTGTTCTTATAAGAAGACGAATAAGGGATACAAAACTAAAAATCGAACAAATCAAAGTCGGAAGGCGTTCCAAAACAGATGTTGGAATTGTATATATTGACGATATTGTAAGACCGGAAATACTTGAGGAAACAAAAAGAAGAATTAACGAAATTGATATTGACGGAATTCTTGACAGCGGATATATAGAACAGTTTATTGAGGATGATTATTTATCTCCTTTTCCCCAGATTCAGCTTACGGAAAGACCTGATAAAGCGGCGTCGGCTCTTTTGGAGGGAAGAATTGTTATTATTGTTGACAATACGCCTTTTGTTCTTTTAGTTCCCGCAGTTCTTACTTCTTTTTATCAATCGTCTGAGGACTACTATCAAAGATGGGAAATTATGAGCTTTGTGAGAATTATAAGATATATTGCGGGTCTTTTAGCAGTCATTCTTCCCGGTCTTTATATTGCCATAGCGGTATATCACCCATCTATGATTCCTACACGACTGTTATTTAAAATAGCGGAATCAAGAGGTAACGTTCCCATACCCGCCGTTTTTGAAGTTATTTTAATGGAACTTGCTTTTGAAACACTTCGTGAAGCCGGAATAAGACTTCCTTCAGCTATCGGAAGCACATTAGGAATTGTTGGAGGTATTATAATAGGTCAGGCCGCTGTCGATGCCGGGCTTGTAAGTCCTATTGTCGTAATAATCGTATCTCTTACCGGATTGTGCAGCTTTTCAATACCAAATATAGCTCTTGTATCAGGATTCAGGCTTATGAAATACATTGTTATTTTATTTTCAGCCATTTTAGGACTTTTCGGATTTTGGATAGCTATGCTTTTAATTTTAATTCATCTTGTTAATTTAAAAAGCTTTGGTATTCCGTTTATGTTTCCTTTTACGTCTTCGGAAAACATGTCAGATTTAAAAGATACATTTTTCAGACTTCCTCTGTTTAAAATGAAAAAAAGGCCTGTTTTTGCGAACTCAAAACAGAAAATAAGATTAAGGACAGATAAGCGTAAAAATTCAGTAAGGAGGAAATAAATGTTTTCTTCAAAAAATAAAATTTCTGTACGACAACTGCAAATTCTTTTAATTTTAGATATATTTGGAATGGGAGTTACTTTTTTACCAAAAAAAATGGTCGAATTTGGAG
The DNA here is from genome assembly GCA_949948985.1 of uncultured Clostridia bacterium. Lineage (GTDB taxonomy): Bacteria > Bacillota > Clostridia > Lachnospirales > CAG-274 > MGBC114079. Next base: position 44,836 of record CATLIG010000010.1, read on the forward strand.
GACAAAATGGTTGGATATGTGTTATTATAGGCGTTATTTTTGCCTGTATATGTGCATGGATTTCGGCAAGCCTTGCTGAAAAATTCCCTGACGATGATTTTGTAACCTATGCCGGTAAAATCGTTTCAAAGCCTATAGCTATTATTATAACAGCAGGCTTTGTTCTTAAAATAATTTTTTCTCTTTCTATGGAACTCAGAATTTTCAGCGAAATTGTCAAACAGACAATACTTTTTAATACCCCTTCATATGCTATATCATTTTGTATGCTAATTGTCGGAGCTTACGGAGCGTTAAAAGGATATGAGATACGAGGAAGAATCGCTGAAATACTTATATTTGTTATTTTTATACCTATGTTTATTATTTTTGGTTTTATCGCTTCAGGAGCTGATTATACAAATCTTATGCCATTTTTTGATACAAACAACACTGAAATACTTTACGGAGGAATTTTTTCTTTGTTTACATTTTCCGGAATTGAATTTATTCTGTTTGCGTATCCATATCTTAAAAATAAAAAGACCGCGAAAAAGGAAAGCGTTAAAGCTGTTGTATTTGTTGGAATAATTATGATTTTAATAACGGTTATTACAATCGCTAAATTAGGACCTTTTGACATAAAAAATCAGATATGGCCTGTTCTTGAGCTTATGAATACCGTTGATTTGCCCGGAACATTTCTTGAAAGACAGGATGCTGTAGTTATGAGTTTTTGGATAATGTCTGTATTTATAATTGTAAACGCCGGAGTATATTTTTCATGCCTCCTTACAAAACATACAATAAAAAAGGGGAAAAATATATGGTACGTTGTTATAATTTCCGCTATAATTTTCTCCATTTCACTTATACCCGGTGACATCAGTGAAATTATAAATATTACGGATAAAATTTATATGTCTTTTGGCGCTATATATATTTTTGCGATTCCTTTTTTACTTTTAATTATTGCGAAAATCAGAAAGCTTGGTGATTCTTTTGAAAATACAGAAAGAAAAAATTAAAATATTATTTATTATTCTTTTAAGTGTTTTTCTTTTTTCAGGTTGCTGGGATAAATCCGAACCGGAAGAAAGAGGCTTTGTAACAGCGATGGGAATTGACAAAAAGGGAAACTCTGATTTCAGTATTTCCGTGGAAGTACCAGAACTCGGAATTTTTGAGAGCGAAGGAGGCGGAGAAAGCAAAGGCAAAGATAATGAAGAAAGTGAAAACAGTTACATTGAAAGCTATTCAGGAAAAACCATATGGTCTACCGTTAAATCTATTGATGGAAAAACAGATAGAAAACTTGATTTCGGTCAGATAAAACTATGTATTCTTGGAGAAAAAATTTTAAAAGATAAAGAAATGGTTAAGCAAGCAATAGACGCTCTTGAAAGGAATAAAGATATTTGGAGAAAAGTCATAATATGTTCCGCGAAAGGAAAAGCGGAAAACATTTTAAAAGGATATGTCGGAAATAGAAAAACAGCCGGTTTTTTCACAGCAGCGTTTTTTGACAACAATGAAAAAAGCTCTGATGTTACATTCAAAAAAACATTACAGGACATTCTTTCAGATTTAAGTTATTCAGGCAGCACAATTTTACCTGTTATGGAAATAGAAGACGGCGAAATTTCTTTTAATGGAATGGCAGTCATAAAAGATTACAGCCTTGTAGGATATTGTGAAAATGAAATTATAAAAGGTTATAATATAGTAAGAGAGGACATTATGGAAACAGATATTACAACAAAGTTTAACGGAATTGAAGTTCCTCTTAAAGTAAATAAAAAAAATACAAATATCGAATTTATAGAAGATAATAGTAAAGTAAAATGTATCATAAGTATTGATATTGAAGGCGATGTTGAGGAATATAAAAATGGCAGAGTACCGGTTTCAGAACTTGAAAAATCATATAAAGAAACGGTATCAAAAATAATAAGAAACAGCTTTTCATATTTTAAGAATGAGTTAAAAACCGATGTTATGAAACTTAGCGAATACTGTAGAAAGAAAAATATAAAACTATATAAAAAATTCGGGAAAAAAGATATATTTAATAATATGGAACTTTCAGAAAATGTAACTGTTAAAATAAAAGGAACCGGAACTATCAATTAAAGCTTATACTTTATTTTTTTACATGCCTTCCGCAAAACTGTTAAAACACAAATTTCACAATATCAAGGAAACGCTGATTATAGTCAAACAACTCAAAATAAACAAATTATTTGACTATATAACGTTTCCTTGGTATAAAATTAATGTCTAAAATGACGCATACCTGTAAATACCATAACTATACCATACTTATTACAAGCATCTATTGAATCCTGATCCCTTACAGAACCACCCGGCTGAATAATTGCAGTAATTCCCGCTTCAGCGGCAGCGTGAACACAGTCATCAAATGGGAAAAACGCATCTGACGCCAAAACAGCGCCCTTAACAACATCTTCTCCAAGCTGCTCCACTCCGTGTTCAATAGCTTGTTTTGTAGCCCATATACGATTAACCTGTCCCGGACCCACTCCTACAGATTGCTTATCCTTTCCAATAGCTATACCGTTTGATTTAGCATATTTGACAATTTTCCAAGTAAATAGTAAATCTTCCATTTCTTTGTCGGTAGGTTTACGCTCTGTAACAACTTTAATATCATCTTCATCCAATAATTCATTATCAATATCCTGAACTAAAACACCACCTGAAACCTTTTTAACATCAAAAGCATTATCAGGCTGTTTCTTCTCAACATTTTCAAGTTCAAGCAATCTGATATTCTTCTTTTTAGTAAGTACTTCCATGGCTTCGTCTGTAAAACCAGGAGCAAGAACAATTTCAAGAAAAATTTTGCTTATTTCTTCCGCTGTATTTTTTTCAATAATTCTGTTAGAAACTACAATACCACCAAAAATAGAAACAGGGTCTGTATTATAGGCTTTTACATATGCGTCATAAATATTGTCAGCGCTTGCGACTCCGCATGGATTTGAATGTTTGCAGGCTACTATGGTAGGCTCGTCATATTCTTTAAGAAGCTCCAAAGCTCCGTGAGTATCGTTAATATTGTTAAAAGAAAGTTCTTTTCCATGAAGCTGTTTAATTCCCGTAAGCATACCGTTTCCATTTCCGACTTCTTTATAAAAAGCGGCTTTTTGATGAGGATTTTCTCCATACCTCATATCCTGGACTTTTTCAAAAGTCATACTAAGGGTTTTCGGATATTTTTCTATACCGGCTTTATCACGAAGATAATTTGCGATAAGCGTATCATAATGCGCTGTGTGATTAAACACTTTAGCAGCAAGATAAAAATTTGTTTCTACAGAAACCTTTCCTGTATTTTTTATCTCATCAATTACTTTATCATAATCAAACGGGTCAATAATTACAGATACGTCCTGATAATTTTTAGCGGCGGCTCTCAGCATTGTAGGTCCGCCTATATCAATATTCTCAATAGCTTCCTCAAGTTTGACGCCGTCTTTTAAAATAGTCTGTTTAAAAGGATATAAATTGACAACTATCATATCAATAAGATCAACGCCAAGTTCTTTAACCTGTTTCATATGTTCTTCGTTGCTTCTCATAGCCAGAATACCGGCATGAATGTTGGGGTGGAGAGTTTTAACCCTTCCGTCAAGACATTCAGGAAATCCCGTAACATCAGAAATATTAATAACGTCAATACCTGCATCGGCAAGAGTTTTATACGTACCTCCTGTAGAAACAATCTCAATTCCAAGGTTACTTATTTTCTCGGCAAATTCCACAATACCTGTTTTGTCAGAAACACTTATTAAAGCTCTTTTCATTTTATAAAAACTCCTTTCTTTAATCAATATAAATAATTTATAGCAATTCACAAAATTCTAAAGGCAAAACAATAAAAAAATATTTTTAAGTTTCCTAATTTTGACAAAACGCCACCTGCTTATACCAACCTATTTTTTGCGTAAAAAAGCCGACCGAAAAGACAGAAATAAAAATTTCTGCCCAGACGGCCGGCATAGTAAGTTCCGCACTCCCCTGTGGTAAGTCCACAAAAACCGTCAGTTATGCGAAATCTTTAATATAAAAACAATTTAACAAAAAATATAACAGCAATTATGTACATAACAATATTAACATCTTTTTTTCTGCCTGTCAACACCTTCAAAACAATATAACTCAAAATACCTAAAGTAAGTCCATATACAACACTGTTTGCGAAAGGAATTACTATTATAATGAAAAATGCTGGAATTGATTCTGTAAAATCTGAAAAATTAATTTTAATAATTGTATCTATCATATATAAACCAGCAATAATTAAAGCTGGAGCTGTAGCAAATTTAGGTATTGAAGCGAAAATCGGAAAAAAGAATATAGAAATGAAAAATAGAAATGCTGTAGTAAGAGCTGTCAATCCGGTTCGTCCTCCTACCGCAGTGCCAACTGCGCTTTCAACAGAAGTAGTTACCGTAGATGTACCTAAAATAGCACCTACAAAAGTTCCTACAGCATCGGCTAACATAGCCGTCTTAATATTGGGTAATCTTCCTTTATCATCAGTAAATTCTGCCTTTTGAGAAATACCCGCAAATATAGAAATAGTTCCAAATACATCAACAAACAAAAAAGAAACCATAATAACAACAAAATCAAATATTGTAATAATTCCAAAGTCAACTGATTTTAAAGCTGTAATTATATTTGTACTGCCAACAGAAATGGGACTTTGTATAATTTCCGTTGGAATAAGACTTGGGGTTTCAGGTGTAACCTGATACCACCCTATAAGCTCACAGCCTATACCCATAATATAAACTATTAAAATTCCCCAAAGAAGTGAACCTTTAACTCTGTAATACATCATAATACCAATAATAATGACTCCAATAATAGTAAGGCAGGAACTAACACTTATCATATCGCCCAATAAAATAAAAGAGGCTTTATTCGACATAATAATTCCCGAATTTTTCAATCCGACAAATGATATAAAAAAACCTATACCAACACTTACCGCGTATTTAAAATTCTGTGGAATTGAGTTAAAAACAGTCTCTCTTATATCAGAAAAAGAAATCAAAATAAATATTATACCCTCTGTCAATACCGCACAAAGAGCGATTTCCCAACCATACTCTTTAGAAATACCATAAGCGAAATAAGCGCTTAGCGATATACTTGGAGCGAGAACAAAAGGATAGTTTGACAAAAATGCCATACATGCCGTACTTATAGCCGCGGCAAGTGCTGTTGCCGTAAAAACAGCATTTCTATCCATACCCGCTCCACTTAAAATATCAGGATTGACCGCAAGAATATATGACATAGAAAAAAATATTGTAATTCCTGCGTATATTTCCGTCAAAGCATTTGTATTATTTTTTTTAAGCTTAAAAAAATCCATAAACAAATCACCACCGAATAATTCTGTCCTATTATAATTATACTAAATAATTATAATATTTGTCAATAGACCATTAAATATATTACAAAAATCAATTGTTAAAGTTTCGATGACAGGTTACAGAGAATACAAAAGTAAGTGTTATAACTGAGAAAACTGTTCTGAACGCAGCAAATACAAAAGAAAATAACTGAGAAAACTGTTCTGAACGCAGCAAATACAAAAGAAAAACACCCAATGAGATATACATAATATAGAGGTACAGCAGAAATCAAAGCAGAGCTAAACCTTTTATTTGCAAGCATTAATTTGAAAAAATGGCATTAGACCTCCTCGGAAACTAGCAAATTGACAGATAAGTGCAGATTTTGCTGATAGGCGAAATTAAATTTTCACCATAATACTCACAGTGGTATTTCAAGAAAATTTAATAAAGCATATCGGAAAAAAATGTGCTTAGATGGCATTTTCTATGTTTCCGAGGAGGTCTATTATAGATATAGAAAAAGAAAGAAAAAACATCCCAATATACTAAAAATAACAGTATCATTGAACTTTTAATCAAGTTTTTTTGCAAAATAATGGGATTTAGACAATTACCTAAATTCCATTTGTCTACAATCTTAAACCTTGGGCATTGCCCAAGGTTTTCATTTTTATTTACCATCTGTATTTAAACGTGTAAATTTATAACCTAAATTCTGAATATTTGTCACAATTTTTTTAAGAGCTGAATCTGCTGATAAACTCCACTTTCTTGTCATAGTATTCTCATCAACAGATATAACTACAGCGTTTTCCTTATTAAAATCAAGAGCAGGATGAAAAAACATACTTACAGCATAATTTTTATCAACGCTATTTTTTATTCTTTTAATTGTATTTTCAACATCTTTAGGATTATGAACATAATCTATTGGAGTAGGAATATAATAAATTCTTTTTCCCTGTGGAGAATCGGTATATGTAATACTATTTTGCAGTTCTTTTCTTGGATATGACTGATAAATACAGTTAAAATAGTATTCCGCCATTTTCATTTGTTTGTTTGTAGCTGCATAATGAGGAAACTCAAAAAACTCAGGTGTATATCCAAGTCTTGCGGCTACAATTTTAGCATTTATCATTCTTTCCTGCTGCTGTTTATACGTATACGGAGTATTCTTTCCCCATTCATATCCGTCCACGCTTCTGTCATTTCCATATTGATGAGAAAAGCCATGTAAACCTATATAACCTCCATGGTCTGCCATATAATCAAGAGAATATATAAAACATGAGTTATAAAGGTTATTTTCAAGACTTATATTATTTATACAATTTGTAGCCGGACAATAATAAAGAGGTATCCACGCTATATAATATTTATGTCCTTTTTGATACATATAATCTGCCATATATATCAACTTTTCAAGATTTTTTGTCGTAAAAACCGATTCCTTGTCAACTCCGTCCGCGACAATATCCTCAAAACGTATGTAAGCCGTAGATTTAGCCCCATTTTCTAAAAGCTCTTCTTTGCTCATTGTTGTTTCTTTTTTATATATGGATATAGAATTTTTTTCCGTATCAAATACAGGTATCAAATCAAATGGAGTAATCAAAGAATAGAGAGAAATATAACCAACACCGTTTCTATATACCATAACACATCTGTTAGAATCAGATGGCTTTATAGGTATTGATAGAGTTTTTTCATTATATGTAATTTTAAAATACTCACTTTTGCTCTTATCAAGTTCCGCTCCCATATTCTCAACAGCGGAAATCAAAGGAAGACATATTCTGCCATTTAAATATATAACATCCAAAACTACACTGTTACCGTTTGGAAATTTAATATTTAAAGGTACCGGCTGCTTGCTTATATTAATATATTTACCTGGGTCTTTATAAGGAATATAACTTTCTCCCTGTACAGAATACGGTATTATAATAATTATAACGCTTATAAGCATCAAATAAAATTTATTTATAAACTTCATAAAACAATCCTTCCTTTATTTCAAAATACAATAATAATTATAAATTGAATTTGCTATATTGTCAACCTTGCAAAAAATTGTTATAATAAGTATAAATCAACTCTATAACAGATAACAGCATTCTCGTAAAAACACAAGGAGGATAATAATTAATGACAGAGAAAGAAAAAAGGGATAACGGATTGCTTTATGACGCTAATTATAATGAGGCTTTGACAACTGAGCTTATTAATTGCAAAGATATATGCTTTGAATATAACAATCTCAAACCATCTCAAGCGGAAAAACGTACAAAAATACTTAAAAGCTTATTTGGAAAAACCAAAGAGAATCTAATAATACAATCGCCTTTTTGGTGTGATTACGGTTATAATATTGAAGTTGGAGAAAACTTTTATGCGAATCACGGCTGTGTTATTTTAGATGGAGCTAAAGTCACTTTTGGAGATAATGTGTTTATTGCTCCAAACTGCGGATTTTATACAGCAGGACATCCTATAGATGTTCAGAGAAGAAATGCCGGACTTGAATACGCCTATCCTATAACTGTAGGAAATAACGTATGGATTGGCGGAGGTGTTCAGGTTCTTCCGGGAGTTACAATAGGAAACAATGTTGTAATAGGAAGCGGCAGTGTTGTAACTCATAATATTCCTGATAACGTAGTTGCCGTAGGAAATCCATGTCGTGTAATCAGAGATATAACTAATAATGATATAAAAAAAGATTATGCTTTTTTATAAAAAATACCGCATAAAAATCAATTTTTAAAATTTTAAAGAAAAAGTTTTTGCTTTTTTAACAGACATGTTTAATAACCTCTGTAACGTCGCCTAATAAATCTTTTTCTGTTTATCTTTATCTGATTTTCTTGAAATATTTGAAAAGTTTCCGAGGAGGTCTAAGCTTCAATTTACGAAAAAATCTTTGTCAAGCGGCGTTGCGGAGGTTATTGAACAGGTCTAATAAAATATTTTTTTCTTCATATGCCGGAATTATTGCAATATAACTCAAATTATTTATAAAAATTAATTTCTATAAATTTGAAAACAGGACTATTATTTTTATAAACCGCATTCTATGATATTTTATTTTCCCCAAAGAACATTACTTATCCAAAGACTCGCCATAACGCCCGCAATATTCGCAAATAATGCTCCATGAAGTGTATAACGTGTTTTTGTTATTTTCACAGATATAAAATATATACTCATTGTATACGCTATAGTTTCAGTTGAACTCATCATTACACTTACAAAACGTCCGATAAATGAATCGGTTCCAAAATTTTTATATAAGTCCAGAAGTATACCTGTTGATGCAGAAGAAGAAATAAGACGCATAAAAGTCAGCGGAACTGTTTCTTTCGGATATCCTATAAAATCCGCAATAGGTTCAACAGCTTTTTCCAAAAGTGTAAGCGCGCCTGAAGCTCTAAGTATTCCTACAGAAATCATAAGTCCAATTAATGTAGGTAAAATTTGCAGTATCGTTTTTAGCCCATCCTTTGCTCCTTCTACAAATACATCATATATCTCTACTTTTTTTGAATATCCATAAAATATTATAAACACAAAAATCAAAGGAACCATTAAATCTGAAATCAATATTAAAAAGTTCATTTGTATTTCCACCTTTCAACAATTTTTACGAATATAATACCGGCAACTGTTGAAACAAATGTCGCGAAAAGGCCCGGACCTATTATTTCCGATGGGTTAGCGGAATTATACTGAGTTCGGTACGCAATTAAATTTACACAGATAATTTGAAGACTTGACATATTAAATATCATAAACATACACATAGAACGGCTTGCATATTTTTTATTTCTGTTTAATTTCTGCATCTCTTCCATCGCGTTTATTCCCGCCGGGGTCGCTGCCCACCCCAAACCAAATATATTCGCTATTATATTTGTGGATATGTAGTCAAGAGCTTTGTGATTTTTAGGAATTTCAGGGAAAAGAAATCTCAAAAACGGAGCCATTTTTTTTGAAAGTATTTTTATAAGTCCGGATTCCTCAGCTATTTTCATAAGTCCGGTCCACATTGATAATATACCTGTCATAGTTATACACGTTGTAACAGCTTCCTTTGAGGAATCTATCGCCGCGTTTGTTATATCAGGTATTTTACCTGTAAAAGCGGCAATTGCTATACCTATTAAAATCATTCCTCCCCATATATAATTTAACATTAATTTATTTCCTCCTTAACATTCAGCAAAATTATATAATATGATATATTCCGACATTTTATAATATTATTTCAGCAAAGCATTAAAATATTTTAATATCAGAGCTTATATATAAAAATTATATTATAGACAATATATTAATATGAATGAAATCAACTTATTGAACCTTTTACTGGAATTGCCACAAACTATATATAGTCAATCAACTTGAAAATGAGCAAAAAGGATTTTTATCTGCTAAACTTGTTCAATTTTTAAGTTGATTGACTATAACATATACTTATCTTTTAATTTTTAAATATAACTATAGAACTACAAAATTTCTAATATGAAATAATAATGTTGATATATGGCGTTCATTAAATCTTTCCCGTTACTTCTTTTATTGTTTAGTTATAATATAATAATTCTTCTTTTGTTGATTTTTTTTTAATATTATAAATATTTTTTTAGTAAACTTTTAATAATTTGTGAAATATTTACAAATATTTCTGTAATTATTTTTCATATATTGTAATAACTTCAAAATAATGAAACAAATGCAATCCAATTTATTACATAATATATATAAAATTTTAATATCACCAAAAAAATTTTTGTTACATATTGACTTTTTATATCAGATATGATAATATGATATTTGTAAACTTAATTGTCGGTAAATGTAGAATTATGGATTAATTTGGCACAAAAAAATTATATTAATAAACATAATTAAAGTAATTTTATCTTCCTATAACAAAATAACGGTAATTTATAAATATAAAAATTACCAATAAATCTTTCTTTTGTTTTATACAAAAAATAATTTCATAATTATTTACAATTTTATATTTACGTTATAAACTTTTTTATTATGTTTGGTTATAATTTTATAAAATCTTTTTTACAAAAATAGATTATTTGGTAATATCAAAACTATTGATTAATTTGAATTTTGTTGTGGGATAATGTCTGATTTTGCGGTAATTCAAAGCACTATTTAAAGAAAATTGATTACGGCAATACTCAAATTTTTTGAGGCTAAATAATAAAATAATTATTGCATATATTATATTTTATAAAAATTTATCGTAATATTTATTTTATTATTTTGCTATAGTTTAAAAATAAAAATCTTTAGTGTTTTAATAAACACTTTATGGAGGTGTATATATTATGAAATCAACAGGAATTGTTCGTAAAGTTGATGAACTCGGAAGAATAGTTTTACCGGTTGAGTTAAGAAAAAGTCTTAATATTAATATTAAAGACCCATTAGAAATTTTTACAAGTAATGATAGGATTGTTTTACAAAAATATGAACCTGCGGATATTTTTACAGGGGAAATGAAAGACCTTATTGAATATAAAGGCAAAAAAATCTCAAGAAAGTCAATACTTGAGCTTGCTGAACTTGCAGGATATGAAATTATTTCAAAAGATGAAAAAAACAATATTTCTGACGATATTCCAACTGATTTAGATGATGATGATTTATAATTTCATAATATTTTTATAAATCCTAAAATAACACATTAATTTAATAATTATTTTATATAATACCAACATTCTCTGTAAATTCTAAAATAGGCCTGTTAAGGAACCAATAAATTATCATGTAATTACAGCTTTTGCTGATAAACTAAGTTAAATTTTAATAAAAAAATCTAACGATTTCTTTCAAGAAAATTTAGCAGAGTATATCGGTAAAATATGTAATTAAATGATATTTCAACAGTTTCCTTATAGGTCTATCATTATTTTGTTGACTTTTCACATATTTTTACTCTCAAAGGATTTTTTTACCTGTATTAATTTTTATTCTCATCAATTTAAAAACTTGAATTAAATAAACATATAAGTTATAATAAATATGTTCAAAACCTCATAAATGATTATTATCGAATATTTTTCAGTCATACTTTATCTAATTTTTTTAAACGCTCCACAAATGTAAAAAAATATCAAAGTATTAGAGCCTGTCTAAAAACTTTTGAAATCTTAAAAATTATGTTATAATTTAAAGAAAATATTTAAAGAAGGTAATATAAAATGCACAATTATCCAAGTGATATAAGCCGTGAAGAATTTGAAATT
>CATLIG010000011.1 GCA_949948985.1 uncultured Clostridia bacterium
TTACCACATTTTTTATGGCTTGTCAAGAACTTTTTTTATTTTTTTCTTTCCTGACATTTTCTTCCCTGTTTCTCAACAGCTTATTCATTATATCATAGCGTTTTTCATCTGTCAAGAACTTTTTTTATTTTTTTTATCTTTTTTATTTCTTTTCCTCACCGCTTTTTCACTGCTTCTTGCGGCGACTTGATTATATTACCATATATATTTTTTTTTGTCAATACTTTTTTTGAAATTTTTTTGCAAAAAATAATAAAAATCCAAAAATACTTTCATTTTAAACTATAATTAGCCTTTATAACAATCGTTAAATAATTCAAATATAATAGACTTATTATAAACCACCTCAGTATCGCTTAACAGACCTTTTTACGGTCGTACTTTTCCATATTTTTTTGAAATACTTGTAAAATTACTGAAAAAATCAGGCTTCATCTGACAAAAAATATCCTGTCAATCGCTGCTGCTTTGGTTTATACAAATTTAATATTTCTTGCAATCTACAGCTGAGTTCAAAGCCTTTTCATATTTACGGCATTTTTTAATAATGTTAATATATTTTAAAATATCTTCTTCAAAAACGCCCATTTTATATAAATATTTATAAGACAAAGAACTACTTTCCCCTTTTAAAATAAAAAATGTTCGTGCCACGTCATATAAAAAAGGAGCGCCGCATACATTCATAAAATCAATAACTATTGGAGTATTATCCGATTTTACTAATACATTATGAAGATGAAAATCTCCATGACATATATAATCTCCATCAGGAAGCCTGTCTATTTCTTTTATAAGAGTAATTTCTTCATTTGTATTAATATTGATTGATGATATATATTTTTTATAAGATAATAAATCTTTTAATTCATCTGTTTCTTGAAAATTTACAAAAGAGTCTAAATTTTTACTTATGCTTATAATTGCTTTAAAATACTCTTTATATGACAATAGATTTTTTGAATGACAGCCTAACAACTTTTTATGAACATTCACAAAAATATCTAATATTTCATTTTTATCTTTTTTGTCTTTTAATAAATCCCCTAAAGAATTGCCATAAATTCTTTCATATACAATGCCATCTCTTTTTTTTACATTAACTATTTTAAAAGGTTTAGGAACCGCGTCAAAATTTTTATATATTTCAACTGAATTTTCATACTCCAGTTTTATAAACTCAATAGGCTGTCCTGTATAAAACAACTTGCAAACCTTTCCATCTTCAAATTCAAATACTTCAGCGCATCCTCCTTTTCCAATAATGTTCATAAATAAAATCTCCTTTTATTGTAAAAGTTTTTGTAATAAATTTTCATTATAATAGAATATTATATGATATACATTAAAACAATCAAGAATCATTTTTATAAACCGTATACCAAAAAGTGCTTTCCTTAATAAGGAAAGCACTTTAAACAACATTATAAAATTATTTAAGCACACGACAAGCTCCAACATAAGTTCTTGCGGAATAGCTTGAATTAAGACTTGAAATCTGAACACAGTTTTTGCTGTTATTTGTAGCGTGTATATACTGACCATTACCCATATACATACCGACATGAGAAATTCTTGAATTTCCGCCTGTATTAAAGAATACAAGATCTCCTGCCTGAAGGTCGGATTTATCAACCCTTGTACCGTTATTAATCTGGTCTCTTGAAACTCTGTTTAAAGTAATACCGAAATTTTTATATACACTGTACATAAAGCCTGAGCAGTCAACACCTGAATTAAGATTAGTTCCTCCGTAAACATAAGTCAAACCAAGGAATTTCTTAGCGTAATCAACAACTTCCTCGCCTTTGGATTTAGTATTGTTATCGTCTGCCGGAGTAATAGTAACGGAAACCTTTTTAGCAGGAAGATATTTAAGCATATCTCCTGAAATAAAATCTTTATGAACATAAGCAAAAGAATTGTCATATTTTACTTCATACCATTCCCCTACATCAGCCGTAACAGAGAGTTCATCACCCTCGTCAGCCTGAGAAACAACCTCAGCATTAGTATCCGGAGCTGTTCTTATATTAACACCGGCTGAATTAACAGTACCATCAGCCTGAGTTATTTTTACAAATTCCGTAGTAACGTAAGCGTCCGAACCATCAGAATTTTCAAGTTTAAACCATCCGTCCTGTACAGAAGAAACAGTAAGAGTAAGACCTGTATCAACAGTAGTAATAATATCAGAAGAAGTATTTGCGGCAGACCTGATATTTACATCTGTTCCTGTAACTTTAACAATCGCGCCTGCAAAAACAAATGATGTATTCAAAGTAGCGAAAGCAACTCCGATAGTTGCGGCTCTTTTGACATTTTTCATAAATTTCATTTTTCAAATTCCTCCTATGTAATTAAAACACAACTATGTAATCAAAATACAAATAACAATATAATATAATCAATAAATACAAATTTAAATTTTAATATGTTACATAAATGTTACCAAAGTATGTATTTATTATATACTATTTTAACCTGTTTGTCAATAATAATATTAAAAAAAAGCATTTTTGTTAATATAAAACAAAAAAATGACTAATTTGTTCTTATTAACTGACAATATTTCCGCGAAACTTAGTAAATTGTCTATAAACACCATCTAAACACATTTTGTTAATATATTATAAACATAAACAAACTCTTATTTTTAAGCCAGATAACATATTGCGATTATTTAATTTTTTATTACTTTTTGAAATTATTTAAAATAATTAGTGACTTTTTAGATATTTAAGTTATAATATTTATTAGGGCAATAATTTTTATAAAGTATCATAAAATTATTGTTTCATAATTTAATAAATAATAAGGAGAAGAAAAATGTTCAGATTTATTAATTTGTTTATCAAAGGCATCTTTGTGGGTATCGCGAACATAATTCCCGGTGTCAGTGGAGGAACAATAGCGGTTGTTCTTGGAATTTTTGACGAAATGATTTCAGCGGTGAACACTATTTTCAAAAACTTTAAAAAAAATATGACTTTTTTAATTCCGTTGTTTGCGGGGGCTGGAGCAGGCATAATATTATTCAGTAAACTTTTAAAATACTGCCTCGAAAAGTACTCCTTTCCAACAAGTATGTTTTTTGTGGGGCTTGTCATAGGTAGCATTCCTCTTATATATAAAAAAGCGACGGAGAAAAGAGTTGATTACAAATGTTATATTGCCTCAGGGATAGCTTTTTTAGTCGTAGTAGGATTTTCCTTTTTAGGCGAAAATGATTCTCCGACTATTGATAATGTAAGAGGAACTCTTGACATAGCGCTTACAGTAAAAATCCTTATATCGGGAATAATTGCCAGTGCGGCTATGGTAGTACCGGGAATAAGCGGTTCTTTTGTACTTATGCTTTTAGGAATGTATAATCTTGTATTAACTACCATAAGCAGCTTTTCGTCATTGGTATCGGCAAATATCAAAGGATTTTCAGAAACAGGACTCATGTCAGCGGCGAAAAATATATTTACCTCTTCTGAATTTATAATTTTAATCACAGTAATGATAGGTATAATAATAGGGGTTGTGCTAATTTCCAAGTTAATAGAATTTTTATTCAGAAAAGCTTATTCAATAACATACTTTACTATTTTAGGATTAATATTCGGCTCAATATATTCCATATTTTCTGACAGTCTTACTTATCAAAGCTATTCTGAAAATAACCCTGTTTCAATTATAATAATAGTAACAGGAATTGCCATACTCGCCTTGGGAGTAATAATTTCTCTTCTTCTCGGCCGTGAATAAAAAAATATGGGACTGCAACACTAATTGTATAGTACAGCAGTCCCATATTTTTTTATAAATTAAACCGATAGACCTTTGTGAATAATCCCCTTAACACCGCTTGACATACATTTTCCACAATATTCTGCCTGATTTTTTAAAATACTTTTCAGGTACTCCTGCAAAAATCATACTTCATCTGACGAAAAAATCTCTTGTCAATCGCTGTCACTTAGCTTATTGAACAAACCCTAATATAGGATTATTCAAAATCCTTAAGAGCTTCTTTAACCTTTTCAGGGTCAGGAACATTGTCATGGATATCAAGACGAAGAGAGTTGCTTATATCAAGACTGAAAATACCCATAATTGATTTAGCATCGATTACATATCTTTCTGAAACCAAATCAAAATCCCCGTCAAAAGTGTTTATTACATTTACAAAATTTTTTACCTTTTCAATAGAATTTAAAGAAACCGTCATTGACTGCATAAATAAATTCCTCCTTATTTTTAATAAACATACAAAAGTTTTATCTACTCTTATATATTAAACTTTTATTTGCCAATTGTCAAACCATACTTTTGCTTTTAAGTCAATTTTGTGTAAATATCCTAATAACCTGCTGAAAAAAACAAATCAATTATATTAAAGCAACAAAACTATTCTGATATATTAAAAAAATTTACAGTTTTGTTAATGCATTTTATTGTTTTTAAGCTGTCAAAATTTTTTACCGCCGTAATATTTTCTAAAAACGTAATAAAAAACAAGCTTTCTAAAGTATTATATAAATATACCGTAGCTTTATTTAAGGAGGGATATTAAATGATAATAATTATAAAAAACAAGAAAAAGCTTTTTACATATGTATTATTTATAATAAGCTGTTTTTTTATAATAGCGGAAATGTTTTCCACATCACATCAAAACTCAATACCTGTTATGAAAGACAATGCAGTCGGTTACATAGTAATAATAATAGATGATTTCGGAAATAATTCAAAAGGAACTGATGAAATGCTATCTCTTCCAATAAAATTCACAGGAGCCGTAATGCCGGGTATGCCGTTGACAGAAGATGAATGTAAAAGACTTACCAATGCGGGAAAAGATGTAATACTGCATATGCCGATGGAAGCGCATACAGGAAAAAAGAGCTGGCTGGGAGATGTATCCATTATGAACAGTGACACAGTAGAAAAAGCTCTTTCCGTATTTAATAAAGGACTTTCTCAAATGACAAATTGTGTTGGATTCAATAATCATATGGGTTCAAAGGTAACCGAGAATAAGGAAATAATGACAGCGATTTTAAAGGATGCAAAATCAAAAAAGCTTACGGTTATAGACAGTCTTACAGGCAAAAAATCCGTAGTTGGTAAAATATCAAAGGAATTGGGAATAAATTATTTAAAAAGAGATGTTTTTTTAGATAGTACACAAGATACCTCAAAAATAATAGCCAATTTAAAAAAAGCCGGAAAAATCGCTGAAAAACAAGGAATAGCAGTGGCTATAGGTCACGTAGGAGCCGAGGGAGGGCTTCCTACATATAACGCTATTTTAAAAACATATAAAGAACTTGAGGCAGACGGTATAAAATTTATAGGCGTAAGCGATGTTTTTAAAAAATAAAAACCAGTTACAAAAATCGTGGAATGTTGCCCCATATTTACTAAGTTAAAACTGTGTGACTCTGTCCCACACCATTCAAGTGACAAAAGTCACTTGACCCTAAACTCAAAGCATTTGTTTTGCTATTGATAATTTGAATTGTCGGCAATTTTGATTTTTGTAGTTTTTTTAATTTTTCAAAATTAAAAGCACGATTAAATTTAATTCTTACCATTTTTTATATTTTTAATTTTAAAGTTTTTTGCTTCGCTTTTTTGCAAAAAAGCGAACGGGTGTGGGCAACGCCCACGGTTTTATCCTTAACTCGGTGCATATGGGGCAGCATACATAGTTTTTAAATTCCAATTTATTTTGAATATTGTAAAATAAGCTTAATAACCTCATCAACTCCGTTAGAAACTTTAGCCTCTTTCATACATTTGGAATACTTTCCTCTTTCAGCATAAAGAGATTCAATATTTTCAATCAATGTTTCGGGACTAAGTTCTTCTTCAGTCAATACCTTAGAAAAACCTTGTTTTTCAAAAGATTTAGCATTAAGAATCTGGTCACCTCTGCTGTGTTCTTTAGAAAGAGGTATAAGCAGATTTGGCTTTTTAAGAGCAAGAAACTCACATATAGAATTAGAACCAGCTCTCGCGGCAATAATATCGCAGGCGGCAAAAACATTTGGAAGTTCTTCTGAAAGATATTCAAATTGAGAATATCCTTTCATATCCGTCAGGCTTTTATCTAAATTTCCCTTTCCGCATATATGAACAATCTGAAATTTTTTCAAGAGAATATCAAGAGATTTTCTAAGAGCATCATTTATTTTTACTGAACCAAGGCTTCCGCCCATAATTAATAATACAGGTTTTTCATAATTAAACCCACAAATTTTAAGCCCCTCTCTTGTAGTTCCTGAAAAAAGGGAATTACGGATAGGAGAACCTGTATGAATCCCTTTTTTATCAGAAACTTTTTCCAGTGTTTCAGGAAAAGTCGTACATATTTTAGTAGCAAAAGGCATAGCCATTTTATTAGCCAGTCCGGGGGTTATATCAGATTCATGTACTATAACGGGAATTTTGTGTATCTTCGCTCCAATAACAACAGGAACAGAAACAAATCCTCCCTTTGAGAATACAATAGATGGTTTAAGTTTTTTAATAAGAGCTGAAGCCTCTTTAATGCCTTTGACAACTCTTAAAATATCAGAGAAATTCTTCATATCAAAATATCTTCTTAGTTTTCCGGAAGATATTCCATAATAATCAATTTTGAGCTTTGTAATAAGCTCTCGTTCAATACCGTCTTTTCTTCCAATATAACTTATTTTAAAACCTTCTTCTTTAAGCCTTTTTAAAAGCGCTATATTGGGTGTAACGTGTCCTGCCGTACCTCCGCCTGTCAAGACAATACTTTTCACAAACAAAACTCCTTTCAATTTTCAGAAACAGGCAAATCATCACGCCATTCCTCTTCTTTTATAACATTTCCCTTTTCATCGTACAAAATACCTTTTCCGTTGCGAAGACCGTCTTTAATTTCAACAACAAGGGTTCTTGTATCGTTATTGTAAATATATGTTTCTTTTCCTGAAACAAGACTATCTTCTTCCCATATACCCTCTCTTATTTTTGTGGGATTATCATTTTTTCCTCTTGAATATAAAATGCCTGTTCCGTCACGCTTGTCATTATACCATTGACCCTCGTATATTTCCCCGTTGTCCAAAATACGGGCATACTCCCCATCGCCGTTCTGATTTTCATCATAAACTATTTCTACGGTTTTTGTACCTCCAAAGCCGTTTGTCTTAAAAGTAATTTTTCCTGACTCAAAAGCCCCCTCGAACCAGTTGCCATCGTATATCTCGCCTGTTTTTCTTGATAAAACGCCTTTGCCGTCATATTTTCCGTCTTTCATATTACCTTCATATATATCGCCGTTTTCCCCCTCATATTTTAAAAAACCGCTAAGACCGCCGTTTTGATTTTCTGTCTGAATCTGTGTTTCTGTTTCCGTCTTTGCTTCGCTGTCTGTTTCCTCATTCTCTTCCGTTGTCTGTCCCGTAATAATACTATTATTTTCCTCCGACCTGTCCAATAATTTATTAACAACAAATGCGGCGCAAAATATGACAAATAAAATTATAATTCCGGTAACTGTTTTTTTCATATCAATATTCATAAAATTCCTCCGATTTCACAAATTATTTGATAGTATAGTCAATCAACTTGAAAATGAGCAAAAGGAAGCGAAATAAAAATTATTTTCACAAGGCAGTGGAAGGAGAGCATAGCCATAGCCTATGTCGACTGACACTAACAAAGCGAAAAGGATTTTTAGCCGCTGAACTTGTTCAATTTTTAAGTTGATTGACTATAAACCACAAATAAATTTGCGGTTTATAGTCAATTTTTAAATTATCGGTAAATTTAATTCCTGCCTTATATCAGACCTGTTCAATAACCTCTGTGTATTAATGCCTGTGAATATTAAGCTCGTTTAGTTTGTTGTCATTAACAGTTTTAATAACTTCTTCATTTTTATTGTCGGCATATTTATCAAATACACGTTTTCCTGCCATAAGTTCCTTAACTTTAGCCGTACCGTTTATACAGCCGTTCTCGCAAGCCATCCCCTCAATAAAATCAACAGGAAGCTTACCACTTTTAAGCATCATAAGAGCTTTTTTGCATTCATCAATACCACTGCATTTCATTGTCTTAATATCAATTTCACATTGTTTTTCTTTTGCAACCTGCATAACAGCGTTAGATACGCCTCCTGATTTAGCGAATCCTTTTCCGTATTTTGTAGCTTTTTCTTCAATATCAGCGTAATTGGAAAAATCAATTTCCTTGACCTCAATCATAGCTGCAAGTTCCTCAAATGTCAGGACATAGTTAATTTCACCTATATAATGTTTAAGCGCCTCATTTTTCTTAGCGATACAAGGCCCGATAAATACTATAGCGGCATTTGGTTCAGCAGCTTTAATAAACCTGGCGGCGGCGACCATAGGAGAAACTGTCGTTGATATATTCTCTTTAAGCTCCGGAAAATATTTTTCAATAAAGTTGACAAAAGCAGGGCAGCAGGAACTTGTCGTTTGTTTTCCGTCTTTGGCTCTTTCTATTACCTCGCCTGTTTCCTCAACAGCGACAGCGTCAGCTCCCAAAGCAACCTCAACAACCTCTTTAAAGCCTAAATCCTTAATAGCAGCTTTAAGGACAGAAACAGGCACGTCCCCGAACTGACCCTCAATAGCCGGAGCCACCATAGCATACACAGGGCTTTCCCCTTTAACAATAGTATCAATAACATTAGAAAGCATAGATACATCGGAAACAGCTCCAAAAGGACATCCGACAACGCATTTTCCGCAGTTTATGCATTTTTCCTCATTAATCATAGCGAGATCATTTTCATCAATAGTTATAGCGTCTACAGGGCAAGCTTTTATACATGGTCTTTGAATATCCACAATAGCGCCATAAGGGCAGGCAAGAACACACTGACCGCATTTTTTGCATTTTGTCTTGTCAATATAAGCCCCTCTGTCAGTTCTCGAAATAGCACCAAATTTACATGCCTTTATACATTTTCTGGCAAGACAATTATGGCAGTTGTCCGTTACGGTAAATCTTGCAATAGGACACCCTTCGCAAGCCGCTGAAATAACATGAACAACCTGAGTACCATCATTTACTTGATAATGGGAGCCTGCTGGTATTTTTCCCATAGAGAGCCTTACTCTCTGACGCATAATTTCTCTTTCTCTGTAAATACAGCATCTAAATTCCGGTTTAGGTCCGGGAATAAGCTCAAAAGGAATTTGGTCAGCCATTTGAAGTAAATTTCCTTTATAAGCGTATTCGGCTGTTTTTTTAAGAACTTCCATTTTAATTTGACTAATATCTGTTATATTATCCATCATAATTAAATTCCTCTTTCTTTTTGTCATAAAAATTATCAGTAATATTTTATATTGACAACCCTGCCGGCATCTATAAGAAGCTGTCTGAGGTCGTCAACAACTCTCATTCTTATATTAAGGTCTGTAGGCATACTTGGATTTTGGTGAGCGGGATTTATTCTTCTTCCCACAAATAAATTCACATGAGTGCATTCCTCCGCCAAAACCTTGGCTACCAAAGCGCCGCCGTGTTTTTCCTCAATGGCTTTAATATTTTTTTTATCAGTAGGATTTTCAAAATAATCCTTTAAAATATCAAGAGTTTTTTTAAGGGTTAGTACTCCCTCCGTAACAAGGTCAATTCCCTTTATATAAGCGATAGGAGGAACATTTGGGTCGGCATACACAATAGTCGTTTTTATTTCCTCGCCTGTAATACGGCTTAAAATATTAGCGGAACAGCCTCCGGAAACAATTTTAAAACCTTCCTTTGATAGAAAATCATTTACAATAACCCCATCATCATCAGGATTTTGTGGAGGACCTGTAAAAATATTGACTGTTTTTACGGGAATAATTTTCACTGACGCAACAGTAGTATCATCACCGGGTTTTTTAAGATATAACTCTTCACATTTTTCAATTAAAAAGCTTGCCAGCTTAGCCGATGTAACCTCTTTATCCGATACTTTTTGTGAGATAAACTCCGAAGCATTTTCCCAGCCCCAGCCAAGATTAAGAGTAGCGCCTATACCTGCGTAAATAACCCCGTCGCTCATTATTGTAAGCATATCACCTGTATTTACCTTAAACCTTGCCTCTTTGATAGTCTTACCCTCAACTTCATTTATTTCATAATCAATTTTCATAAGACTGCCGT
Source organism: uncultured Clostridia bacterium (assembly GCA_949948985.1). Lineage (GTDB taxonomy): Bacteria > Bacillota > Clostridia > Lachnospirales > CAG-274 > MGBC114079. The sequence continues at coordinate 10,162 of CATLIG010000011.1, forward strand.
TTCTCACAAATATACATCCGGGGGAATCAAACTCAACAAGATAAACCTCTCCGTCATAGCCTATGCGAAGTATTGAAAAAGTAGAATAAGCTACTTTTCTCACATTACAAACAGGAAGAGTATGCACAATTGTGTTTACCGTATCCTCAATACTTGACCCCTCAATAATCATAGTGGAAATAATTTTAGAAGTAAGGGTAGCTAAAATATTTGCCTTTACACCGCTCCCAAGACCGTCTGAAAGCACAATGATACAGCAATCATCATTTTTAACAATTTCAACCCTGTCGCCGCAAAGCTCCTCCGTGTATTTATTGATACTCTTATATGCCGCGTCTACATAAATTCTACCATTCATTGCTATCAGTTCCTTCGTCTTCCATCATTGTTTTAACTTTATTTAAAATAACCTTTGTTTCAGCGGTTGTTTCCCCTAAAAGACTGGCGATTTGCTGTGCCACAGTCATTTGCTTGTCAATAACGTTCTGTGCCATAAGCACTGTTTCCATTTTAAGAGCATAATTCATATCATTGTATTTTTCCTCAACAGTAATATCATAAAATATTCCGATAGCCATATTGCTTGTAGGCGCATATATAATATCCTGTTTTGTAATAATCCCCAAATCATCATATCGTACCTTTTTATCATTAATATTCTTTTTTGTTTTAAGTACGTATTCAAAATCCTCCGTACCTATAAACTCGTCAAGATACTTTGTCAAAGCATCTCTTCTTGTAGTATTAAAAAGTCTTTGAGCGGCTACATTAAATTCTTTTATTTTAAGATTTTCGTCTACAGCTATAATATAATTTGGCATAACGGATAAAATAGTACTTGCCATAGTTTGATTAATATCGTTCATATAAGGCAGACACATATATAAATCCGCTTTTTTCTGGTACACGGCAATGGCCTTTTCTCTGCATGTAGGATAACCGCAGCTTCCGCAGTTAAGCTGTTTAAACTCTTCATCCTTGCCTATTTTTTTAAGAATTTGTTTTATTTCTTTTTCAGACGGCATATTATTTTCAATTTTATCAGGATTAAAAGTCTGTTCAAATCCAAAAGATACAGTTTCAGAATTTATCTTTCCTTTTTCAGCGTATTCAATCACCTTTATCCTGTCTGAAACAGAAGCCTTTTTATCTTCAGGCATAAGAGGTCCGTTTATACAACCGCCTCTGCAAATATTTGTTTCAATAAAAACATTTTTAAGATTTCCGGATTTTATATCCTCAAAAGCCTGACGAATTTCTTTAATTCCGCTTAAAGCCATCATATTGTATTTTCCTACTTTGTTGTTAATTTCAGGCAAATTCATTTTTTTCTTTATATCCATAATGGTTCCCTCGAATATAGGATATATAGACGAGAACGGAGTATTGTAAAAATTATCGTCAGGAAGCCTGTCAATATTTATTTCTCTGTTTTTGAGCCATTCTGAAAGACTTCCAAAAGAAACAGACCCATCGACATATTGAGGATTTAAATCAATTTCCTGAGTTTTAGAAAGGCATGGACCCACAAAAATTACCTTTGTGTCATTGCCGTATTTTTCTTTAATTATCTTACCGTGAGCAAGAACTGGAGACAAAACAGGAGCAAGCATAGGTGTAAGCTCCGGATAATATTTTTCAACAAGGAGATTTGATGATGAACAGCTTGTTGTTATTATACAATCCATTTTACCGTCTTTAATAAGCTTTATATATTCGTCAGTAACATACTGCGCTCCAACAGCGGTTTCCTCAACATTATCAAAACCAAGTATTTTAAGAGCGTTTATAATTTTTCCGTAATTTTTTCCAAAAGCCGTGACATAACTTGGTGCAAGACTTACAACGGTTCTAAATTTAGGATTGTCTATATATTCCAGAACCTTTATAATATCCTGCCTTGCGTGTTTAGCGTATTGAGGACAGCTTGTAATGCACATACCGCATAAAATACATTGTTCGTCAATTACAGAAACATTTTCGCCTTCAAATTTAATTGATTTTAAAATACAATTTTTAAGACATCGGTAGCACTTTTTGCAGTTAGATTTGCTTTCTCTTATATATTTCATTGTATACCTCCTGTTAAAAAATGCCTTTTAAATTTAAAAATTCCTTTTCCATAATTTTTATAAAACAGACTGTTATTTTTTTGACAATTTATAAAAATAATTCCTTAAACCCACAAAATATTCAGAATAAAACAATAAAATCATTCCTTGAATATATCAGATTTATTGAAATTTATTTATTCATTCTTTTATTGGTTCGCTATAAATAACTATTTTCGTTCTTTAAGCATTAAAGCAAGCTCTGACATAAAAGAGTCAATATCCTTAAACTGGCGATATACAGAAGCAAACCTTACATAAGCGACCTCGTCAATATCTTTAAGTTTGTTCATAACAATATTGCCGATTTCTTTACTTTCTATCTCATTTCCGTTTTTTGAGAAAGCGAAATTTTCCACATAATCAACAATAGCCTCCATTTGCTCCATAGAAACAATACGTTTGTTGCAGGAAATCATAATACCCTTAAGAAGTTTATTTCTACTAAAACTTTCTCTTGTATTATTTGACTTTTTTACAATAAGAGGAGTTTCTTCCATTCTTTCGAAAGTAGTAAACCTTTTTGAGCATTTTTCACACATACGTCTTCTTCTTATAGAATTATTTTCACTCATATTCCTTGTATCAATAACTTTTGTGTCATCATTTCCGCAAAAAGGGCATTTCATCGCAATCAACTCCAAAACTTTTTCTTTATACGACATAATTTTAACACAAAAAATATTTTATTGCAATTCTTTTAACACAAAAGAAATAAAATCTGAACATTCTCCTGCCAGAGGACTGTATTCACCATATTTTTCAGCAATTTTTTCACCCGATAGCCCAAAAATATAAGTTCCTAATACACAGGCATAAAAGCAGTCTGTTTTTTGAGCAATAAGAGAGGCAATAATTCCTGTAAGACAATCTCCAGAGCCCCCCTTTGAAAGAACTGATGAACCTGTCGTATTAATATATACATTTCCGTCAGGATTTGCTATAACTGTTCTGAAATCTTTAAGAACTACGATTACGTTTACTTTCTCAGCAAAGTCTTTTGCCGTTTTAACAATGTTTCTTTTTATGTAATCAGCGCTTTTCCCTGTAAGCCTTGACATTTCACCAATATGAGGAGTAATAATACATTGTGTCTTGGCATTTTTAATAATAGATAAATCTTTTGACAAAGAGTTAAGAGCGTCAGCGTCAATAATAACAGGCACCTTTGAAAAAGCGATAATATTTTTTACAAAGTCAAAAATTCCATCACTCTTTCCAAGACCGGGACCAACAACGACAGCGTCAGCCTCTTTCAAATCATCTCTGTAAACGCTTCCGCCAAAAAGAAAACCATCTTTATCAGGCAAAACCTTTGTAACAGCCTCCGGTAAATGATTTCTTACTACATTGCATACACTTTCAACAGAACATGAAAACACAAGCCCAGCGCCTGTTCTGTAAGCGGCTTTTGAGGAAATAACGCACGCGCCGGGCATATTATTACATCCCGCAAAAATAAATACCTTTCCGAAAGTACCTTTATTGCCGTTTCTAAGTCTTTTAGGAATAATATCTTTTGCCTCTTCTTTTGTAATAACGTTAGTTTTAATATTTTTTTCAATTCCATAAGGTATATTTATATCTGATACAATTACTTCACCAGAATAAACACTTCCATCTCCAACTAAAAGACCCACCTTAGGCAAATGAAAAGCAACTGTAAAATCCGCCATAACAGCGTTTTCTAAAATATTTCCATCGTCAGAATTAATTCCCGTTGGACAATCTACCGAAATAACAGGACATTCGCTCTTGTTTATGGCTGAAACAATTTTTAAAATATTTTCTCTCAGAGAATATTTAAGTCCTGTACCAATAATAGCATCAATAATAACGTCAGCACCATATACAGCATTTTCCAAATCAAAATCAGGCTCATCGTCAATAAAATGAATTTCAAAAGGAAAACCTTTATTAATCATATTCATCAATATTTTAAGATGGCATTGACATTGCTCTGAGGCCTTATTTCTATCTCCGATAAAAATAATTTCAATATCTGTTTTTTTTAAACGAAAGCTTTTCTGATAAATATGCCTACAAAATGCCAGTCCATCTCCACCGTTATTTCCTTTTCCGGCAAAAACAAGTATTTTTGAATATTTATTTTCACAAATAATATCAAAACATTTCTCCGAAACTCTCATAGCCGCCGTTTCCATAAGAACAACAGAGGGTATTCCAATACCATATATAGCCTCTTCCTCAATATTTTTCATTTCCTGTGAAGTTACCGCTTTCATAATAAGTCCCCCTCCGCTACAGCAAAACCGACAGCATTGTCAAGATTATGAGAAATGCTCACAAAAATATTTTTAATATTCATTTTTTCGGATATATATTTTGCGTTGTTGTGTAAAACAACATAAGGCATACCTATTTCATTTCTAAGCACTTCAATATCCCTCATCTGAAAATTTCTTACTCCCGTACCAAATAATTTTGATACAGCCTCTTTTACCGCGAAATTGCCCGCCAATGATGAAAAATTTTTGTTGTTGTTGTTTTTAGTACAAGCTTTAATTTCATTTTCAGAAAAAATCTTTTTAAAAAAACTCTCTCTGCCACAAGCCTTTTCAATTCTTGAAATTTCTATAATGTCCACACCAATGCCTATAATCATTATTTTATCGACCTTCCGTAATTTTCACGCAGAATTTGAATACCTTCCTGACCTATAAATGTTCTTAAAAAAAAAGATTTCTGATTATATTCGTCCTCAAGTCTCTTTTTTTTCAGCATCAGTTCTCTTTCATCATCTTTCATTTTTTTTATTTTAGTTTCAACCTTTTTTATTTTTTTCAAAACATCAGAAATATCATTATAAGAAATTTTAACAGCTTCTCCGAAGAGCTCATAATTTTTTCTTTCAATAAATTCAGGAATATTTCTGAGTTTATTTTCAATATTAACAAGTTTTTCGTTTATATGTTCAACAAGCTCCTGATTTGTTTCCATCTTTTTTATAGCGTCGTCAGGATTTTTCTCATTCAGTTCGCCGGAGAGATTTAATATTTTTGACAGTCTTATTTTTTTTGTTTTCAACAATTTTTCATATTCAGAATTAAGATTCCCCTGTTCTTTAAGAAATTCTTTCAGTTCATTTTCAATAAGAATCATTTTTACGGATTTATTATGTTTAAAAGAATAATTAAAAGTTTCGTCAAGAATAAGCAAGGGCAAATTTTTAATATGAATAAGTTTGTCAAAATTCTCTGTTTTTCTTTTAAATAACATAAAGCCTTACCTCCCCTCAAAATAGCCGATATTTATAAAATTTATTGTACGTATTACATTGAAACAATAAAATAATTAACAAACAGGCTTTAATAAAACATGATGTATAAAAGAATTATTTTATTGCTTCTCCAAAAATTTTGGAAATTGCTGTAATTTATTTATAATATTAATATCGGCATATTTGTGGCAAAACTTTAAAAATATCCCGCTGTTATAGCCTATAGAAAACCAATTCCTATAAAAACATTATCACCTTTTTCCTGAAAGAAACAATAATAAAAAATCTTATATTCGCCCAACTTAAAAATGAATTTGTTTAATAAAATATTTTTTGTTTGATTATATTTCTAAATTTCAGGCAAATTCCGGTTAATTCCCCTCAATCTTTTTAATAGCGTCAAACGCTGCGTTTTGTTCCGCTTCTTTTTTATTTTTACCTGTTCCTCTTCCAAGAATATCAGCGCAGTGTGATACCTCAACAACAAATACTTTATCGTGAGCGGGACCGTTTTCTTCAATAATATTGTATTCAACAGCATCTTTGCTTTTGCTTTGAATAATTTCCTGTAAATAAGTTTTACAGTCGCTGTGTTTGAAATTTTTTCTAAGTTCAAATATAGAGTCTTTCATAAGTTCAATAATAAATTTTTCAGCCTGTTCAATACCGCTGTCAAGAAATACAGCACCAAAAACAGCTTCCATAGCGTCCGCCAAAAGAGAATCCCTTTCTCTTCCTCCTGTGTGTTCTTCACCTTTTCCAAGCCTGAGGAAATGACCTAAATTAAGTTCACGAGCTTTTTTAGCAAGGGTTCCTTCACATACTATACTGGCCCTAAGCTTTGTGAGCTCTCCTTCCGGAAGTTCCGGAAATCTTTTAAAAATAAAACTGCTTATTACAAGCTCTAAAACAGCGTCTCCTAAAAATTCAAATCTCTCGTTATTATCAATATTTGATTTAGATTCGTGAGCAAAGGAACTGTGAGTAAGAGCAATTTGCAAAAGGGAATTATTTTTAAATTCATATCCTATTTTTAAATTCATAGTAAACATCCTTTCATCATTACAGTAAAACAGTACTATTTTCATCTACAGCGAAAAACAAAAAAAACAATAATAACCATTAACAAAACCTGATATATTCAAAAATTATTTTATTGTCTAAAAAATTTACATATACCTGTACTTATAGACATATCATAGTAATCTGCTGAATTTTTAATTCCAACTATAGGAAATTCATTTATTAGACTTCTTTCGAAACTACGAAATTACATCAATCCAACAAAAAAATATTTTATTATATATTTTAGCGAAAGACGTTTTGTTCTTTAAACGCCTAAAGCATTAAGAAATATTGAATAAAATAGTTTTTCTTTTTTCCATCTATTTTGGAATTGCTTTAAATAAATAATCTTTAATTATTTTTCAAAAATAATTGTTTAAAAATAAATTTACCCATATATTAATTTATCATTCATAATACATTAAAAAATTATATATCCGTTTTTTTAATAATTTATATAAAAACCTTGCAAGATTTAGTATTAACCCCTTTTTAAAGTATTTACGGGTGTATACAGAGCCTAAAGGTTTTTAAAAATTGATTTTCATTCTAAAACTTATTTTCGCTAAATTAACGTCAATCAGTATAGACTCCGTCTATGTTTTTCTGACCCTATCCTGCGAAAAATAAACTTATCTCTCCCCCTTGTGCTTGTTTTCAAGCTTTTTAACTATACTATGGCTTGTTTTTAATCTGATGTTTTATTCCGTACTTTATTATAACATCACAAAGGGGCATTAATATTAATTTAACGCCCCCTTGTGATATTACATAAAATTCAAAAAATTATTTGCTTTGAGCCTTTTTAATGTATTCAACCGCGTCTCCTACAGTTTTAATATTTTCAGCATCGTCATTTTCAAACTCAATGTCAAAATTTTCTTCCAATTCAGAAATAATCTGGAATACATCTAAAGAATCCGCACCCAAATCATCTATAAAAGATGTTTCCATAGTAATTTCATCTTCAGAAATACTCATTTGTTCTGCAATAATCTCTTTAACTTTTTCAAATTCCATTTTTTACACTCCTTAGAATAAAATTTTAGCCACAAGAAACAAAAAGTCAAAAGTAATAAAAACCCTTTCATTTTACTTATATTGGTTCTTGCCTTATATCTATAATATACTAAATATTTAAACAATTTACAATAGTAAATTATATTTTTTCCTGTATTTTATTAACAATATCACTTTCAATAAATTTAATACACTGATTAATAGCTCCAACAATATCTTTTTCCTCAGAATTTCCGTGAGCCTTAACAACAAGTCCGCTCAGACCGATAAAAGGGGCGCCGCCGACTTTAGAATAGTCAAAATATTTTTTTAGCCTTTTAAAAGCTCCTGCGGAAAGCATAGCGCCTATTTTGGATAAAAAACCGGCTAAAAGTTCTCTTTTTATAATTCTCATAATACTTTTAACAAAACCCTCGGCAAATTTCAAAACAACATTACCTACAAAAGCGTCGCACACCATAACATCTACTTCACCTAAAAATAAATCTCTTGCCTCAATATTTCCCACAAAATTAATATCCGCCTGTTCAAGAAGTTCATAAGTTTCTTTTGTAAGGGTATTTCCTTTTTCCTTTTCTGCTCCTATATTAATAAGACCTATTTTAGGATTTTCAATTCCCATAACATTCTCCATATAAACCGAACCCATTTTAGCGAATTGTACAAGATAAGACGGTTTTGCGTCGACATTAGCGCCGGCGTCTATCAGCAAAGAACTTTTTCCATTTTCCATGGGCATAAGCGTTCCAAGAGCGGGACGTTCAACCCCTTTTATCCTTTTTATAATTGTAACCGCGCCTGTAAGCAGTGCGCCTGTGTTTCCGGCGGAAATAAAGGCTGCCGCCTCACCAGATTTTACTAAATTAAGACCAATGACCATTGAAGAATTTTTTTTATTTTTAATAGCGGAAGTAGGTACTTCGTCAGTAGCTATAATTTCATCAGCATTAATAACATTTATTTTTAATTTATCATACTCATACTTGTCTAACTCATTTTGAACGTCATCTTCACGTCCAACAAGGATAATTTTAATATTTTTATGTTCTTTAGACGCTGAAACACACCCTTTAACAATTTCAAAAGGAGCATTATCACCGCCCATAGCGTCTACAGCAATAATAATATTACTCATAAAAGACCTCCACGTGCCAAAAACACTTGTAAAACAATTACGGAGCATCTATAGCAAAACGATAAAATAATGCCGCAACAAACTTCAATAAAACTCGTCATACTAAATTATAGCAATTCGCAAAATTTTTAGTGCAAAAACAATAAAAGAATTTTTTGATATATCAGGTTTTATTAAATATTATCTGTTTATTTCTTTATTGTTTCACTATAGTTATTTTTACTATTTCCACCCGCAGCAATTCCTGTAAAAAAAATATTTTATTATATATTTTAGCGAAAGGCGTTTTGTTCTTTAAACACCTGGTTAAGAAATATTGAATAAAATAATTTTTCTTTTCTCCATCTATTCTGTAATTACTGTAAAATATTTTGTCCTTCCAAAGTTTTTGTGAAATCGCTATAATTACTATGTACTCCGCCGGGAAAACGCTTTTTGATTAAAACAAAAAATGGCACGAAAATAAATCTTTTTTACGAAATTACTTTTTGTACCGACACAGTAATCCAAAAATTTTTCAAATCAAAACAAATGATTAAATACATCAAGTTTTATGAAAATATGCCGTATTATTTCATTGTTTTGCAGTATATAAGCTTTTTCCCCGATATTTAAATTTCATTTTATTTTATTTTAAACTTATAATATACAACCTTGTGTATTAAGTATTAAAAACAAAAGGCAACTCATGATTGTACACATAAGCCGCCCTATAGTCATATAGACATTAGTCTACATTCAAAACCGTTCTTCTATTATAATTGCCGCAGGCTCTGCAAGCTCTGTGAGGTCTCATCAGTTCACCGCATTTACTGCACGCAACCAAAGTAGGAGTTGCAATTTTCCAACTTTGAGCCTTTCTTTTATCTCTTTTAGATTTAGACATTTTACCTTTAGGACAAATAGACATTATCATTACACCTCCTCTTCATTTTCCTCAAAAAGAGCTTTCAATTTTTCAAAATTCGGATTAATGTAAGAGTTTCCACAGCCGCAGTCCCCATCGTTAAAATTATGTCCGCAAATACCGCAAAGACCCTTACATTCATCGGAACAAACAAATCTCATAGGAATATTAAGTATAATATTACTCAATACCGCCGGTTCAAGATTAACAGTCTTTTCTGAAAAAGTCCAACAATCAGTTTCATCATTGTCAGTTTCGTCAGACCTTATAAAAATTTCATCAGCATTACAATTCAATTCAATATCAAAAGGTTTAAGACATAAATCGCAGTTCACATTAAACTTTGCGCATATATTACCTGTAAAACGAAACTTTCCGCCGCTGTTTAAAATTTCTCCGTAAACATTTACGTAAGCCTCGCCGTTTACATTATAATCTTCAGGTATTGAAATATTTTTTTTAAATGAAACTTTTTTTATTTCACCATCGGCAAAATTATTGATATCAATAATCATAAAAACACTCCTGTTCCGTCCGAACAATCAGTCCATTGATGATTATATCATTATTATATATTACTTGTCAAGAAGTTCTTTTGTATCCTGAGCAATCATTAACTCCTCATTTGTAGGAATTACAAATACACGTATTTTTGAATTTGGAGATGAAATATCAATTTCCTCTCCTCGTTTGCTGTTTTTCTCCTCGTCAATTTCAACACCAAGACATTTTAATTGCTCACAGATAGCCGCTCTGCTTGTTTTGCTGTTTTCACCAAGCCCCGCTGTAAATACAATAGCATCAGCTCCGCCTAAAGCTATAAAATATTCGCCTATATATTTGGCTACTTTATAATGGAACATATCAAGAGCAAGCTTAGCCCTTTCATTTCCCTCATTAGCCGCGGTCTCAATATCTCTGAAATCGCTTGAAACGCCTGAAATACCATATACACCTGATTCTTTATTCATAATTTGATCAATAGCGTGAGCAGGGAGTTTTTCTTTTTTCATAAGGTAGAAAACAACAGCCAAATCAATATCACCACATCTTGTACCCATAAAAAGACCTTCAAGAGGAGTAAGACCCATACTTGTATCAATACCTTTTCCATCTTTAACCGCAGCCACACTTGAGCCGTTGCCAAGATGACAAGTAATGATTTTAGATTCCTTTTTTCCTCCAAGCATATCTATAGCCCTCATAGAAACATATTTATGGCTTGTACCATGAAAACCATATTTTCTGATATCATCTTTTTCGTAATACTCATAAGGAAGAGCATACATAAAAGCTTTCTGAGGCATTGAATGATGGAAAGCCGTATCAAATACAGTAATCTGAGGAACTCCCGGCATAAGCTTTTCGCAGGCCTCAATTCCCATAAGATTAGCGGGATTATGCAAAGGAGCGAGGTCAAAGCATTTTTTAATAGCATCTTTGACTTCTTCTGTCACAATACAAGAATCGCTGAAATATTTGCCTCCATGAACAATTCTGTGACCTACTCCGTTTATTTGACTTAAATCGGAAATAACGCCGCATTCAGGGTCAATAAGTTTGTCCATAACAAGTTTAATAGCCTCGCTGTGGTCAGCTAAAGGCTGTTCAAACACAAATTTGTCCTTTCCCTCAGGAGTATGCTGAAGATTAGAGCCTTCCATACCAATTCTTTCAACAAGACCTTTAGCAAGTACTACTCCTGTTTTTTCATCCATATTATACAACTGATATTTTAAAGATGAACTTCCGCAATTTATAACTAAAATTTTCATTATCCTTCTCCTTTTCTGAATAGTATACATAACTTTATGCCAAATCAATTAATTTTTGTAAAACCGCGGGACGCTGTTCCACACTCTGCAAGAAACGTTGTCCCTTGACCCCAAACACAAAGCATTTGTTTTGCTGTTTATAATTTAAATTGTCAGCAATTTTGATTTTGTGTTTTTTTAGTTTTTCAAAATTAAAAATACGATTAAATTTAACCCTTACCCTTTTTTTCATATTTATAATTTTAAAGTTTTTTGCTCCGCTTTTTTATAAAAACAGTTGAGTGTGAGCATCGCCCATAGTTTTATCCTTAATTTTACGACGTTTCAAAGTTTTTCAGAATTTTATCATTTGCCTGCAAGCTGTGACTGAACAGCCGTTATAGCGACAACGCCCACTATATCTTCCGCTACGCAGCCTCTTGACAAATCGTTTACAGGCTTTGCGATACCTTGTGTAATAGGGCCGTAAGCTTCCGCTTTCGCAAGTCTTTGAACAAGTTTGTAACCGATATTTCCCGCGTCAAGGTCAGGGAAAACAAGTACGTTTGCTTTTCCTGCCACCTCGCTGCCGGGAGCTTTAAGTTCTCCTACACTCTTAATAATAGCGGCATCAAGCTGGAACTCACCGTCAAGTTTAAGTCCGGGATTTTCTTCTTTAGCTATTTTAGTAGCCTCAACAACTTTAGTTACATCATCATGCTTAGCGCTGCCTTTTGTAGAATGTGAAAGCATAGCCACAATAGGTTCTTCCCCAACAAGCATTTCAAATGATTTAGCTGAACTCTGAGCAATAGCGGCAAGTTTTTCAGGAGTAGGATTTTGTTCAAGTCCGCAGTCTGCGAACACAAAAGTACCGTTTGCGCCCAAATCACAGTCAGGTACAATCATAACAAAAAACGCGGAAACAATTTTTGTTCCTGGAGCTGTTTTAAGGATTTGCAGACAAGGACGAAGCACATTTGCCGTAGCGTTAATAGCTCCCGCAACCATACCATCTGCATACTCGCATTTTACAAGGAGAACTCCAAAATATAAAGGATCTTTAAGTAAAGTTTCTTTTGCTTTTTCAGGTGTAATGCCTTTTGCTCCTCTAAGCTCTACAAATTTGTCAACAAGCTTGTCAAAATTCTCATAATTAGCGGGGTCAATAAAAACAGCTTTTGAAATATCCGCTCCGTCCGCTTTTTTAATTATCTCGTCTTTGTTTCCCACAAGTATAACATTTGCGATACCCTCGGCTAAAATAATCTCGGCTGCGTCTAAAGTTCTTTTTTCAAAAGATTCAGGTAAAACAATTGTTTTTTTGTCAGCTTTTGCCTTTGCTTTAATAGTTTCTAAAAAATTCAAAATAAAAATCCCCTTTCATTTTTTAAATTTATTTATGGCAAAACAATAAAATAATAAAAATTCCGTTTGAAGACTTAAAATTATTTTATTGTTCTAAAAGCGTTAATTTTATTATTACTGTAAAACAGTTATATTTTAGAGTTTGCCTGAAAACCATTAAAATATCCAAAAATCAGCGAAAATAAAATCATCGCACTTCAGGATGATTTCATTTTTATAGATTTTTGTATGTATTTTAGTTTTCAGACAGACTTTTTTAAAATTTCAGACAAACTCCTAATAATTGAAACCCACTGCCTATAAATTTTCTTTATGTTTTATTATATAAGTTTCAAAATACTTTTTGCGATATTTGAAAGAGCAACCTGCTGCTCGACAGCGCCAAGTTCATAAGCAACTCTTGGCATACCATACACAACACAGCTTTGTTCGTCCTGCCCTATTGTTCTGGCGCCTTTATCACGCATTTTAAGCATACCTTTCGCACCATCTCCGCCCATTCCGGTTAATATAACGCCAATAGCTTTATCTCCGATAGTTTCAGCAATTGACTCAAATAACACGTCAACTGATGGAATATGACCGTTTACTCTTTCTCCCTTAAAACATTCAACATAATAACCGTCATATTTTTTTACAACTCTCATCTGATAGTCCCCAGGAGCGATAAGTACAAGACCGGGTTTTAGTTTATCTCCGTCTTTGGCCTCCCAAACTGTCATTTCACAAATATCATTAAGCCTGTCGGCATACATTTTTGTAAATACCGCCGGCATATGCTGAACAATAAGCACAGGAGGTATTTCCTCCGGTAGATTTTTAAGTATCTCAACAATAGCTTCCGTTCCGCCCGTAGAAGAACCTATAGCGATAATTTTATCTGAGCGGACAGAAATTTCTTTTTTGACCTCTCGGTTAATCATAATGCTTTTAACATTTACAGCATCTTTAATTTTATGCTTAAAGCTGTTTATAAACATCTTTTCGCCCATTTCACTTTCGTCCCAGCTTTTTATGACTATGGACAAAGCTCCCTTGCGCATCATTTCAAAACCGTTGTTAGCGTTTTCGCACACTCCGACAAAGCCGACATTCTTTGATTTAAGGTGCTTTATAATAGAATCGATTTGTTCATTCGAAATAAAATAATTATGAAGCACAAAAATAATATCCGACTTAATATTTCGGCTGGAAAGCATTTCACTAACAGAAGAAAACGAATCTATTAAGTTAATTGAATCATCAGAAAAATTCTTTTTCATCATAGATGTAAAAGAATATGATTCCGAATATAAAACTATATCAATATTATCTGCACTCATAAGCAATCTCCATACCAAAAGCCACACAGAAATTCTTAAAAAATTAAAACATACAATTAAAGGAAAGACTTCCATAAGTGTGGCTTTATTATTCAACTATTTAATCCAAAAATAAAAATTTATCCACATCAAGAAGAAGCTGAACATCCGCGTCAACCTTACCAATGCTCTTAATAAATTTATTCTGATATTTAAGCTTCGCATTAGGAGGAAGAGAAACGCTTTCCTCCGGAATGTACATAACTTCATTTACGGTATCAACAATTACGCCGACCTTATAATTCTCGTATTCAATAACAATTATGCAAGTAAGCGAATCATATTCTTTTTCAGGCTTTCTGAATCTGAGTCTTGCATCTATAACCGGAATTATAGAGCCTCTCAGGTTAATAACACCTTTAAGAAAATCGGGAGTTTCCGGAACCCATGTTATAGCGCAGATTGTAATAATCTCAATAACATGTGAAATATCAATACCATATTTCTCGCTGTCAATCTCAAAAGTAAGATATTTATCCTTTGTAGTATCTTCTTCCAGTACAAGGTCCATATCGACCTGCTCATTTTCCATAGACATATTTTCTCCCGCCTTTCTTATTTATCAAAAAATCCGACAACATCAATAATAAGACTAATATCACCATTACCAAGAAGAGTACAGCCGCTGATACCTCTTACTTTTTTAATATAACTTGGCATTGTTTTTACAACGACCTGCTGTTCGCCTATAAGCTCATCTACAAAAAGACACACATGCTGTCCCTCATTCTCAAGCATAATAAAGACGCCATCCTCAATATTCTGCACTTCGGATTCCGCGTTAAAGAAATCATATAATCTTACAATGTTAAATACATCGCCTCTTAAAGTAAGCATTTCATTGCCGTCAGGGTCTGTAAATATCTGTTCCTGCTTAGCCTTGAATGTTTCCTGAATAGATGAAATAGGAATAGTATATTTAGCTCCACCCATTTTTATAAGCATACCTTCAATAATGGCAAGAGTCAACGGAATTTTAAGAATATTTGTCGTACCCTCTCCCAGTTCGCTCTCAACGGAAATAGTTCCTCCTACAATTTCTATATTGTTCATAACAACATCCATACCAACCCCTCGGCCGGAATAGCTTGTTACCTTATCATTTGTTGACAGACCTGGGTGGAAAATAAATTGATGTATTTCTCTTTCCGTATATTCACTTTCAGGCTTTTTAAGAAGTCCGTTTTCTTTTGCCTTATTAAATATTTTCTGAGTATCAAGACCTTGTCCGTCATCTTTTACTATTATGACAACCTCTCCGCCGGCATTTCTCGCCTCAAGAAGTACAGTACCCTTTTCAGGTTTTCCCGCCGCTTTTCTTTCATCAGGCATTTCAATTCCATGGTCAACAGAGTTTCTTATAATGTGCATAAGCGGGTCGGATAAGTGTTCAATAATATTCTTATCAACCTCTGTTTCCTCTCCGACAACCTCAAGATGAACGTCTTTTCCAAGATTTTTGCACATATCACGAACAATACGGTTCATTTTAAAGAAAGTTGTCGACAACGAAACCATTCGCATTGACATAACCGTATCCTGCACATCGTTAATAATCTTTCTAAGCTGTCTTGCGGATTTATTAAAGCTTTCAAGCTCAAGTCCCTCAAGGTCAGGATTTTGTGTCGTCATAGCCTCCGCAATAACAAGCTCGCCCATAAGATTTAAAAGCTGGTCAAGTTTTCCTATATTGACACTTATCATATGCTGAGTAGGCGCCGCTTTTTTCTGAGAAGCAGCCGAGGCAGGCTTTTTCTGAGCGGCAGGCTTTGCTTCCGTCTTTGGTTCCAAAGCAATATTTTCCGTCTTTGGACTTTCTTCTTTCTTTTCTTCTTTAGCTTTTGTTTCTTCTTTCTTTTCTTCTTTTATTTCTACCTTTGTTTTCTCTTTACTCTCTGATTTTTGTTCATCTGCATCATCGGAGATTTCTTCAAGGTCAAGAGCCTTTAAAAATACTGTACTGTAAAGTTCTTTAGATACATCATCATAGCTTTTTCCTGTTGAAAAGCTGAATTTAAATCCATTTTTCCTTATAATCTCTGTTGCCGCCTCATCAATAACGTCTTCAGGCTCATGTTTTATATTTGTACAATACTCCTGAAGATTATGTATAACGGTGTATGCTCTGACGTTTTCCATTTCACAGCCCTCTTCAAAGAAAAGAACCGCCTTATATCTTTTAAGTTCACCGGATAAAAGCTCATAACTCTTAAGATAAACAGTCTGCTGAATAAGCTCGCAAAGTTCCTCATAAGTTTTGTCACTGTTAAAAGAAAATGAGAAACCCTCTTTTTTAATTATTTCTTCTGAGCTGTCAGCCACAACATCCTCAGGTACAGTCGTAACATTCGATATATAGTCTTTAAGATTCTGTAAAAGAGTAAAAGCTCTTACGCTTTCCATTTCACAGTCTTCCTCAAAGAATATTTTCGCCGTATAGTCAGCACCGTTTCTCAGTTCCAAAGAAATCTCGTTATTCTGTACGGTTTTTTCTTCAGCTTTCGGCTCAGTTTCCGGTTCTTTTTTTACTTCTTCTTCAGGAACTCCAGCTTCTCCTTTAAGTAAACTCAAGAAAGCTTTAACTCGAGCAATAATATCCGTTGGATTTCCGTCAGAATCTTCACCCGCCTCAATTTTCACAAGTTCATTTTTAATAAAGTCAACACATTCAAGGACAAGGTCTGTAAGAGTGGAATAATCCACGTCCTGAGGATTTTCCTCTCTCAAGAAAAAGAACAAATCCTCTGCCGAATGTGCGGTTTTAGATACATTATCATAAAGCATCATAGCCGCTGAACCTTTAATAGTGTGCATTATACGGAATATTTCGTTGATGTCATCCATAGAATAGCCCTGTTCACCCTGAATAATAAGCTGTTCCAGTTGTTCAACGAGTTGATTCATTTCATATATAAACATATCCAACATTGATTCTCTTGAAAAATCAGCCAAAGCGTATCACCCTCTTTAATAAAATTTGTTTGAAATAATTTTTAATTATTTTTTTGTTTTCAAAAAACATCATACGGATAAAACACTGCACGTATAAAAATTATATTCCTACATTAAATTATACCTCATAACAAAAAAATTTCAAGATGTTTTGCTCATTTTTATAAAAATTTTTTTACATTAAGTCAAAAGAATATCAAAACAACAGTCAAAGCTTTAAAAATCAGTTTATATTAAAATAACAATACGATATCATAGCAAATTTCTATAAAGTATAATACATTCAAAAGTCATTTTATTGTTTTGCCATTACAATAATTCCGAAATAGAGAAGAAAATAAAAACTATTTTATTCAACATTGTTTAATCGAACGTTTAAAAGTCAAAACACATTTCGCTAAAATTCTGATCAAAATATTTTTTCTGTCCATACCGGAATTACTGTAAAATTTTGTATACTGTCAAGTATAAATTTTATATTTTCCTATAAACCGCCGGCATAACATATTCATATTTCGTAGCTGTATTATTTAAAGACTCAGAGTGTCCTATAAAGAGATAAGCGCCTTTTTCGGATGCGTCATAAAATCTTTTAACAAGCTCGTTTCTTGTATTATTATCAAAATAAATCATAACATTACGGCAAAAAATAACTTGAAATTTCTTTTTAAAGGGAAAATTTGTTTCCATAAGATTAAATTTTCTGTATGTAATATTCTTTTTTATTTCATCTCTTACAATAACACTGTTGTTATCATATTTTTTAAAATAATTCTTTTTCCATGCTTCATCAATAGGTTTAATTTGATTATTTGTATAAATTCCTCTCATTGCCTTTTTAAGAACAGTCGTAGATATATCCGTTGCAAGAAGTTCTGTATTCCATTGGCTTGAACAATTTTTAAAGTAATCTGTCATAAACATCTGAAGAGTATAGGATTCTTCTCCCGACGAACAGCCGGCACACCATATTCTTAAATCCCTGTCGCGTACATTTTCTTTAAGATACGGCAGTACGTTATCTCTGAAATAATAAAAATGTTCGACTTCTCTCATAAAAAAAGTATGATTTGTTGTCATTTTGTCAATAAATACAATAGCAGCCTGCCCGCTTCTGTCGGATATAAGATAATCATAATACTGAGTGAAATTTTCAAACCCTTTTTCAACCAGAACACCGCGGAGTCTGGAATATATAAGTGATTTTTTTTCTTCTCCGAGATGTATTCCATAGTTGTCTTTAATATAAGTTTTGATAAGTTCAAATTCCTTATCGCTTATAGAGCTTTTCATAAATCATTCTCACTCCCCGCCTTCCAAAAAATAAATAATATCCATAATTATAGCAATCCGCAAATTTTTCGGGAGTAAACAATAAAATAATTCTTGAGTATAGTCAATCAACTTGAAAATGAGAAAAAGAAAGCGAGCTAAAAATTATTTTTACAAGGCGTCGGAGAGAGAGCATAGCCGACTGCCTATGCCGACCGACGGCAACACGGCAAAAAGGATTTTTAGCCGCCGAACTTACTTATTTTTATGTTGACTGACTATATATCATATCTTACAAAAATTCACTATGGTATTATTTTATTGTTTCACTATAATTTCGTAGTTTTGTTTATAGTTGACATTATCCGATATATATTATATTATACATAAATAATAGCAAAATGTCGATATTATTTTTAAATTTTTTTTACAAAGCAGGAGATATTAATATGAACTTTGGTATAATTGCCGAATATAATCCTTTTCATAAGGGACATTTTTATCATATTTGTAAATCAAAAGAAATTACAGAATCAGAAAATTGCGTTGTTGTAATGAGCGGAAATTTTGTCCAAAGAGGCGACCCCGCAATATTAAACAAACATACAAGAACAAAATTCGCCCTGTTAAACGGAGCGTCGATAGTATTGGAGCTTCCCGTTCCGTTTGCCACAGGAAGTGCCGATATTTTCGCGTACGGAGCTATAAACCTTTTAAATAAGACAAATATAATAGACTTTCTTTGTTTCGGAGGTGAAACTGACGACATAGAAATTTTTGAGAAAATATCTGAAATTTTAACAAACGAACCAGCGGAATTTCAAAATTTATTAAAAAATGAGCTTTCAAAAGGTATAAGCTATCCAAAAGCACGCCATAATGCTCTTTCTCTATATATGTGTATGACCGGACAATCCGTTAGAGATAAAGACATTTCATTTTTAAAAATGCCAAACAATATACTTGCAATAGAATATATGAAAGCTCTGAAAAATGAAAACAGTTCCATAAAACCAAAAATCATCAAAAGAAACGGGGATTCTTTTCATCAGACAGAAATATTATCAGAAAAACCTTCGGCCACCGCGATAAGGAACTCTGTTGAAAAACTTTCTTTATCAAAAAACTCATATGAATATAATTATATAAAAGAGAATATAAAAAGGGTAATTCCCGAAAATATTTATGACATATTTTTTAAGGAAATACGAGAATATCCAAAAACAGAAAACTATCTTTTGATTCTCGACTACCTTCTCCGCATAAAAACAAAAGAAGAAATATCAAAAGTACTTGATATAACAGAAGGTCTTGAAAACCGTATTTTCAAGTACCGCGATATAAAAACAATCAACGAGTTTTTAAATTCAGTAAAAACAAAACGATATACATTAACAAAAATAAGGCACGCTCTTTTGCACATTATACTTGATATAAAAAAAACAGATGTATTGTCATATAAAAAAACAGGACTTCCATACATTCGTGTACTGGGTTTCAGAAAGGATAAACTCAGTCTTTTAAAAGAGCTTTCCAAAAAAGCCTCGGTTCCTGTAATAACAAACATAAAAGCGGCTGAGAAAACTCTTTCACCATCCGCTCTTTTCCTTTTAAATAAAGAAAAACAAGCGTCAGACCTTTATTATATGACAACAACAAAAAAAATAAATACCGACTATACAAATCCTATCGTTATTGTTTAAACCCATACCCGCCCGCTTTTCCCATGAAAAGCGGGCAAAGACTTCAAAATTGACAATATAAAAAAATTGCAAAACTTAGATTTACCAATAATTTTAAAATTAAGATTTTAAAATTACTACAATAATCAAATTTGCCGTCAATTCAAATTATCAATAGCAAAGCGTATGATTTTTGCGTTCAAGGTCAATGGACAACATCCCTTGCAGGGTGTATCACAGTGAAAAGAATTTTTAGCCGCCGAATTTGTTCATTTTTCAAGTTGATTGACTATAACTTAGTCATATGGAACATCACCCATAATTTTACGCCTTTTGTTTTATTATATCGGATAAAAAACTCGTTCCTCTTAAATCTCCTTTTATTTCAAGATATTCTGCTATTGTTTTCGCTATATCAGAATAAGTATTCCGTGTTCCGATATTTACGGAACTGAAATTTTTGCCGCACCCCAAAAGGAATATATATTCTCTTGAATGGTCTGTACTTGGAGTTGTCGGGTCGCATCCATGGTCTGCGGTTATAAAAAGCAAATCGTCTTCTTTCATTGCTTTTATTATTTCAGGAAGCTTGCCGTCAAAATATTCCAAAGCATCAGCAAATCCCTGTATATTATTTCGGTGACCATACAGCATATCGTAATCCACAAGATTTGTAAATATAATTCCGTCAAAATCATCCTTCAAATAATTTATTGTCTGTTCAATTCCATCAGCATTATTTGTCGTGTGTACAGAATGGGTTATACCGCTGTTGCAAAAAATATCCTCTATTTTACCGACAGCTTTTACAGATAATCCTTGTTCTTCAGCATAATTTAACAAAGTTTTTGAAACAGGCAAAAGAGAAAAATCCTTTCTGTTTTTTGTACGTGTATAATTCCCTGACGTTCCTGTAAAAGGTCTTGCTATTACTCTGGCGACTCCGTGTTCTCCCTGTAAAATTTCTCTTGCCTTTTCGCATATACTATAAAGTTCCAATACAGAAATCACATTTTCGTGAGCGGCTATCTGAAATACGCTGTCAGCTGATGTATATACTATAGGATATCCTGTTTTAACGTGTTCATCGCCAAGCTTTTCAATTATTTCAGTTCCCGATGCAGGGTAGTTGGCTAAAGTTTTTCTTCCAATAACCTTTTCAAACTTATCCATCACCTCTGGTGGAAAACCATTTGGATAAGTTGGAAAAGGTTTTTCAAGCCACATTCCAGATATTTCCCAATGACCTGTTGTAGTATCTTTTCCGGCAGAATGTTCCGCCATTTTTCCGTAAAACCCCTTTGGATAATTACATTTATCGTATAAATTCTCACTTATATCGCATTTAATATTCCCAAGTCCCAATGAACACATATTTTTTAATTTCAATTCAGGAACATATTTTTTTATATTCATAAGCGTATTGCTTCCGCAGTCGTTGTATTTAACAGCGTCAGGAAGTTCTCCTATTCCCACACCATCAAGAACTATTATTACAGCCCTCTTCATTTTTTCACGCTCCTATCACTTTTAATATAGATTTCCGGGTTTTAAAAGGCTCAGAAGATATTTTTATGGATGAATTTAATATTTTTGCCGCATTTTCTGTTTTTTCTTTCGTTTTAGCGTATATTTCAGCAATTACATCGCCTTTTTCAATTTTATCGCCTAAAGAATGTTTCAATATTATTCCGGCGCCATAGTCTATTTTATCATCTTTTGTTTTTCTTCCTGCTCCTGTTTCAGAGGCTGCTTTTCCTATGTTATATGTGTCCATATAGCTTATATATCCTGATTGTTCAGATATTATTTCTTTTTTACAGGAAGAAAGAGAAAGAAGTGAATAATTATTTATTATTTCAGGATTTCCGTTTTGTGAGATTATAAGTTCTTTTAGTTTCTCTATACCTTTTCCATTTTTAATATTTTCCTCAAGCTTTGTTCTTGCCTCTTCTTTTGTCGCACAAATATTTCCGAGAATCAGCATATACGCTCCAAGTTCAAGAGCCACTTCTTTCAGTCTTCCCTCCGCTTTTCCCTTTAATATTTCTATAGCCTCCATTACCTCAAGAGAATTTCCTATATTTTTCCCAAGAGGTTCGTTCATATCAGTTATTACGGCTATTACCTTTTTCTTTACGCTTTCTCCTATATCCACCATTGTCTTTGCGAGTTCCATAGCTGAATTAAAATCTTTCATAAAAGCGCCGTTTCCACATTTTACATCCAAAACCAAAGCGTCACAGCCCGCCGCTATTTTTTTACTTAATATACTGCTGGCTATTAACGGAATACTTTCAACAGTTCCTGTCACATCACGTATTGAATAAAGCTTTTTGTCAGCCGGAGCAAGATTTTGTGTCTGACCCATTATTACTATATTGTTTTTTTTAACAAGCCTTATAGCGTCAGAGCTTGATATTTCCGTATTAAAACCAGGAATTGAATCAAGTTTATCTATTGTTCCTCCTGTATGTCCCAGACCTTTTCCTGACATTTTCACAACAGGCAGACCGCAGGAGGCAGCAAGAGGAGCAAGTATAAGAGTAGTAGTATCGGCAACTCCTCCCGTGCTATGCTTATCAACTTTTATTCCTTCTATAGGCGAAAGGTCAAGTATTTCTCCGGAATTTGTCATTGCCATTGTCAAATCAGCCGTTTCCCTATTGTCAAGACCGTTTAAAAACATCGCCATAAGCATTGATGAAATCTGATAATCAGGAAAATCTTTATCAACAGCACATTTTACAAAATAATTTATTTCATCAGTCGTGAGAGTTTTATTATCTCTCTTTTTTATTATCAAATCTATAAAGTTAAAAGCCGTATTCATATATGTCCTCCCTTTTAAAGGTTTAAGGCAATATTTATCATATTAGTAAATGATGTTTCTCTTTCTTTAGCCGTTGTTTTTTCTTTTGTCAACAAATGGTCGGATACGGTAAGTATACAAAGGGCGTTAGCGTTGTACCTTGCGGCATTCATATATAAAGCAGCCGATTCCATTTCTATACCAAGTATGCCCATTTTTTTCCATTTATCAACCGACTCGGAATCATCATTGTAAAAAGCGTCATCACACAATATATTTCCGATATGGACATTTTTTATACCAAGTTCATCGGATGATTTTTTTGCTTTTTCAAGGAGAGAATAACTTGCCGTAGGACAAAATGTTCCGGGCAGGCAAAACTGGCTTGCGAAATTTGACGTTGTGGAAGAACCAAGTCCGAAAATTATGTCATATAGTTTTACATTTTCCTGTATAGCTCCGCACGAGCCTATTCTGATTAAATTTTTCACTCCGAATATATTTATTAACTCATGAGAATAGATACCCATACTTGGTACTCCCATTCCCGTTCCGAGAATAGATATTTTTTTCCCTTTTACCTCTCCCGTGTATCCCAAAGCCCCCCGTACTTCATTAAACTGTACAGGATTATCAAAAAAGTTTTCAGCAATAAATTTTGCTCTTAAAGGGTCTCCTGGTAGAAGAATTGTTTCCGCTATTTCTGCTGTTTGATTGATATGAGGTGTATTTTTCATTATAATCGCTCCTTATCTGTAATCTATTTTATGGTTTAATTTTGTAGTTTTGCCGGGTTCCAGTGCTATAGGCTCTTCGTCAACAGAAATCCATAGCTTTGACGCTGACGGATTGTATACCATAGTACAGTCCGCCGAAAATTTAAGATTGTTTAAAGCATTCATATAATCTACAATTTCTATGTTTGTAGCATACCATATATCATCTTTATCGGACATCATTTTACAAAAATTTTCTATTAAATCCCAATTATCATCTGTATCAAATTCTTTGCTGTGTCCCCATACATACATTAAATGAGGACGGTTTTTATATGGCTGTTCAAGAAATTTTCTTCCAAGTTCCAAGAGATTTTCATTGTGGTGACAAGTTCCCTGCCAACGGAGAAAATCCTGTGGCATAGAAAAATTTTTATGAGTTTCTACAACCCTGCAATATTCTATTCCCGTTGCTTTTAATATATCCACAACCATATCATTATATAACCCGTTAGGATAAGACATTCCTCTTACAGGATAACCTGAAAGCTCCTCAAGTATCATTCTGTCTTTCATCACCTGTTGTACAATATTCTCACGCGGTGTAATGCCAAGAGATTGATGAGTAAGACCATGAGCGGATATTTCGTGATTTTCATACAGTTCTTTTACTTCCTCCGGCTCTATTCTATCAAGTTTTGAAAGATATCCGCCATTTATATGAAACGTTCCTCTTATTCCATATTTATTAAAAATATCAACCAATCTTTTATCATATATTTTTCCGTCATCATAACTCATTGTAAGAGCTTTTCTTTTGTTATCGGGAAATCTGTCAAAATTAATCATTGTTGAACCTCCTTTTACGTATTATAATAAAATTAATTTCTACAGCGGCACAAAACCGCTGTAATATGTATTAATTTAATTATATACTTTATTGTAATAAATATCAAATGATTTGGAGTGATTTTTTTGAGTAATTTAAAATGCAGTGTAATTATTGTATCAGCGGGAAGCGGAAAAAGAATGGGGGGAAAAGTTCCAAAACAATATATTAAAATCAAAGAAATTCCTGTTTTGGCAAGAACGGTTTCATGTTTTCAGAATTGTGAAAAAATAGACGAAATAGTTATTGTAACAGGAAAAAATGAAATTGAGTTTTGTGAAAAAGAGATAAAAAATAAATATAATTTCAACAAAGTAAAAAAAATTATCGTTGGAGGAAAAGAAAGACAGGAATCTGTTTTTAACGGACTAAAAGCTCTTGATAATAATACTGATATCGTACTTATTCACGATGGCGTAAGACCTTTTATAAAAGAAAACGATATAAAAAAAATAATTGACGACACTATAAAATACGACTGCTGTGTTCTTGGCGTCAAAGTTAAAGATACTGTTAAAATCTGTAATGAAAATAATTATATTTCATCTACTCCTGACAGAAATAGCCTGTGGATTGCCCAGACCCCTCAGTCCTTTAAATATGATTTAATTATGAGAGCACACAAAAAAGCTGTTTCTGATGGCTATACAGGGACAGATGACTCTGTTTTGACAGAGAGAATAGGCTGTAAAGTTAAAATAACAGAAGGAAGCTATGATAACATTAAAATCACAACACAAGAGGATTTATATTTTAGCAAAGCTATAATTGAAAAAAATCACGTTGATAAAAACACCGATTGATATAGCAAGAAAATCCTATGGCAATTTGCGAAATTTTTAATACGAAACAATAAAAACTTTGGGAAGTGCTGTAAACAGTAAAAAAAATTTCCTGTTTCTCTTTTATTATTTTTTAATAGTCGCACGCATAAAATTCTATATACATAACTTTCCGGAGGTATTTTAAAGGTGAATCGTATTTTTAAAAATAAAATAAAAATTCTTGCCATCACCTATAGTCTGTTAATTCTATATGGAATAACATTTTCTTTTTTCAATAAAAGCGCCGAAACCTTTTCAACTCCCGTAATGCAGAAAAATATAGTAATCGATGCGGGACATGGAGGTTGGGACCCTGGCAAAGTACGTGTTGACGGAACGGAAGAAAAAAAGATAAACCTTGACATAAGTTTAAAACTACAGCAATATCTTGAACAAGGGGGCGCGAATATTTTTACAACAAGAATAGATGACACAGCGCTTTCAAAGAAGAAAATAGAAGATTTAAAACAACGCAAGCTTATAGCGAAAGGAGATGATATAGATATATTTGTAAGTATACATCAAAATTCTTTTCCAAAAAGTTCCGCTCACGGTGCTCAGGTTTTTTATTATAAAAATTCCGAAAAAGGAAAAGCTTTGGCTGAATGTATACAAAAACAAATAAAAGAATTTGTTGATAAAGAAAATAACCGTATCCCAAAAGCAAACGGTGAATATTACATATTAAAAAATATGAAATCCGCATCTGTAATAGTAGAATGTGGCTTTTTATCAAATGATGAGGAAAACTCAAAATTAAACTCTGAAGAATATCAGCAAAAAATAGCGTGGGCAATATACATGGGAATTTTGGATTTTTGCGCAAATGATAATTTTGCCTGAAAACATCAGACTTCTTTCGAAACTGCGAAATTGCTGTAAATTTTTGAAAGAAACCTATTCAAAAACAGACCTTTTAATCAGAAAAACTAAAAATAATACTTCAAAAGGCTTCCGGAAAACCGGAAGCCTTTCAAAGTACAATAACTGGACTATATATAAATTTTTATATCTAATTAAATTACTGTAATAATGAAACAACCTGGCTTGTAGACTGGTTAGCCTGAGCAAGCATAGCTGTAGCAGCCTGCTGAAGAACGTTCTTAGCAGTTACATTCATCATTTCTTTAGCCATATCAGCATCTTCTATACGAGATTTAGCTGAAGAAAGGTTTTCAGAAGAAACCTGAAGATTGTTGCTTGTATATTCAAGTCTGTTCTGTTTAGCACCAAGTTTAGCAACTTCGTCGGATACTGTTTTAATAGCAGTGTCAAGTACTGAAAGCTGAGTACTGATTTTGCTTCCGCCTGCAGCTTCTCTAGCCCACCGGCTTACAAAGTCAGCTACGCCTTGGATACCTAATTTTGTAGAAGTCATACCACCAATTTGTAAATTGATTTTCTGACCTTTGTTTGCTCCAATCTGGAAGAAAAGAGCATTAGCTGTAGTAGAATATTTACCTGTAGCAAGAGTTTTTGTATTGAATTCTGTTCTTCCTGCCATATCAGTAATTTCTTCCTGAAGCTGTCTGATTTCATTTGCGATTTTCTCACGGTCAGAAGTAGCGTTTGAGTCGTTAGCTGCCTGAACAGTAAGTTCTCTTATTCTCTGAACCATAGATTCAATTTCGCTCATAGAACCTTCAGCAGTCTGAATCAAGCTGATAGCGTCCTGAGCGTTTTTGTCAGCCATATCAAGACCTTTGATTTGAGCTCTCATTTTTTCGCTGATAGCCAAACCTGCAGCGTCGTCTGCTGCGTGATTGATTTTCTTACCGCTTGAAAGTCTTTCGCTTGATTTAGCTAAAGAAGTTCCAACTGAAGATAAATTTCTGTGTGAGTTTAAAGCTCTGATATTAGTATTAATTACTGTATTACTAGCCATGATAAATCCCTCCATTGATTTAGTTAATGCAATTCCATTTGCATTTATAATATAATATATTATGTTATAAATATAAATTAAATAACAATAAAAACGTTTCCCGGGTAACTTTTTATTATTATAATTTATCATTTATTATTTGTTACAATATATATATCGTCACTATAAAAAATAACTTAACACTTTTTTTTAAATTTTTTTTATTTTTTAAAAACAATCTTGGTTTTAATAAATTAAATCCTGTAAACAAGCGTTTTTTTCAATGATTTCATAATAAAATCTTTATTATAGCGAACCAATAAAAATTCTGCGAACTGCTATAGACCTGTTATCCTAAAATTGTCATATATCTGAAAACACGGCTGGAAGCAGTTTTTTAAACTCTGTAAGAATTTCTCCGGCTATTTCTCTCATCTGCGGATGAGAGGCCAAATCAGTTCTTAATTTAAAAAAGTGCCGCCATTGTCTTAAATTCATAGTAACAACAATTTCTGTTTTTAAAGAATTTGGCAGCAACGCTCTTGCTTCTTCAGGCTTTGCTCCCGTTTCAATAAGTTTATTATACTGCTTTTCAATAAATTCCATACTTTCTTTCCATATATTATATTTATTTCTGTCCTCTTCATTTTCCTCATTCCAAAAACAAGGTTTTATAAATGTAAGCTCGCCTCCAAACCTGTCCTTTGAGTAATTGCAGTATCTTGTTGATTCTTGAGAAAAACTTGCTATTCTGTGACGTACAAGCTCATGGCTTACCCCTCTGTCGCATATAATTCTGACTGTAATCTTTTCATGCTCGATAACAGATTCGTGTCCTCTTTTTAGAATATTGGCTATAAAATTTTCCGCTGAACCGTCTGATATTCCGCTTTCGCTTTTATAACAGGTTCTTCCCGCCTTTTCAATAACAGACATAATTTTTTTCGGGTCAATTTCTTCCTCAATAGAAAAAGAAGGTTTAATAACTTTCAAAATATTTCCTCCTGTCATTTGTTTTTTACAATAGACTTCTTTCAAAACTACTAAATTATATTAAATAATAAAAAAATATTGAATTAAATATTTTTTTCTGCCGATACTTGTACAAGCGTGGAGTTTTGAAAGAAGTTTAATAGACCATTTCTCACATAGGCCGTCTGCCCTCAAGGGCTCTCATTAAAGTAACCTCGTCGACATACTCTATATCTCCCCCGACAGGAACTCCATGAGCAATACGGCTTACAGTAATACCCAACGGCTTTATAAGCCTGCTCAAATACATAGCGGTTGCCTCTCCCTCCACATTGGGATTTGTGGCAATAATGATTTCGTCAATATTTTCATCCCCAAGTCTTTTTATAAGCTCTTTTATTTTAAGGTCAGAGGGTGTCACGCCGTTAATAGGAGAAATAGCTCCGTGTAAAACGTGATATACTCCTGTATATTCCTTTGTTTTTTCATAGGCCGCCATATCTCTTGGGTCTTCAACCACCATAATGACATTTTTATTTCTTTTTACGCTTGAACATACAGGACATGGGTCAGTATCTGTAAGATTACAGCATACTGAGCAGTATTTAACATTTTTTTTAGCGTTAATAATACTTTCCGCCAAAGCCTTAGCGTTTTCCTCCGGCATATTTATAATATAAAAAGCCAGCCTTTGAGCTGACTTTCCACCAATACCCGGAAGCTTTGAGAGCTGTTCTATAAGCGAAGCAATCGGATTTCCGTATAAATTCATCTTTACTTACTCCTTTAAAACAATCCTCCCGGCAGTCCTCCGCCGGTAATTTTCCCCATCTCGCTATTAGCCATATCGTCAGCCTGCCTTATAGCCTCATTGACAGCTGTCATAACAAGGTCTTGAAGCATTTCCACATCATCAGGGTCAACCACATCGGGGGAAATCTCAATAGACTTAATTTGCTTTTTACCTGTAATAACTACCTTTACAGCTCCTCCTCCGCTTGTAACCTCAAATTCCTTATTTTCAAGCTCTGTCTGCATCTGTTCCATTTGTTTCTGCATTTTCTGGGCCTGTTTCATAAGATTATTCATATTCATACCGCCCATACCGCCGGGAAATCCCCCGCCAAAACCTTTAGCCATAATAAAATCCTCCTATAAAAAATAATATCAAGTTTATTTTACCATATTTGTACTTTCATTTCAACTTTTTATTTTTATAGTCCACAAAAATCAATTTTTATAAAATTTACGTAATTCCCGCAAAATTTTCAATAGACCTCCTCGGAAACTAGCAAATTGACAGATAAGTGCAGATTTTGCTGATAGGCGAAATTAAATTTTCGCCGTAATACTCGTAGTGGTTATACTTTTTGAAAATCAAAAATTGAATTCCGTACTTCCTTAAAAATATCATTTGTATTATATATTATTTTATGTTATAATTATAGTAAACCTGTTTGATAACCTGAATAATAGCGATTGACAAGAGATTTTTTATAAGACGAATCATAATGTATGACATAAAAAGTCTGTCAAGTGATATTGCGGATATTTCCGAACAGGTCTGGTGAAACAATATAAGAATGAACAGATAATATTTAATAGAATTCTGATATATCGAACAAATCTTTTACTGTTTCGTACTAAAATTCTGCAAATTGCTATAATATTAGAAGTAAAGGAAACCTATTTTTAAACATATGTTTTTTGTTAAGGAGGTTTTTGAATGAATTATATGTGGTTTTGGCTGGTTTCATTTGTTGTTCTGCTGGTTTGTGAACTTATAACGTCTTCTCTTATTTCCGTATGGTTCTGCGGAGGGGCAATAGCTGCTCTTTTAACAGAGGCGGCTGGTTTTGACTTTATAGCTCAGTTAGCAGTTTTTGTTGTCGTATCATTTATTCTTCTTGTCCTGACAAGACCTTTCGCAAAAAAGGTTTTAAAAAAAGAACCACTTAAAACAAACGTATCAACTTTGATAGGAAAAACAGCCGTTGTTACAAAGCGTATAAATAACAGTACATCAGAAGGTGAAATAAGTGTTAACGGTCAGATATGGTCCGCAAAAACTATTGACAATAAAACTATCGAACCATCTGAAAATGTAATAATTGAGGAAATTCAAGGAGTAAAAGCGGTTGTAAAATCAATTTAAAGGAGGACTTATTTAATGAATAGTTTTTTAACAATATTGCCTATAATAGCGGCAATAATTCTTATTGTAATTGTAGCAAACGTAAAAATTGTACCTCAGGCGTCCACGTATATAGTTGAGCGACTTGGCGGTTATCATACGACATGGCAGACAGGACTTCATTTTTCAATTCCTATAATAGATAAAGTTTCAAAAAAAATAAATATGAAAGAACTTGTAGCGGATTTCCCTCCGCAGCCTGTTATTACAAAAGATAATGTAACAATGCAGATTGACACTGTAATTTATTTACAGGTAACCGACCCTAAACTTTATTCCTACGGTGTAGACAATCCAATGAAAGCCATAGAAAATCTTACAGCAACAACTTTAAGAAATATAATAGGAGATTTGGAACTTGACCAGACTCTTACGTCAAGAGATATAATAAACTCAAAAATGCGCTCAATTCTTGATACCGCTACAGATCCATGGGGAATAAAAATAAACAGGGTAGAACTTAAAAATATTATGCCTCCAAAAGAGATACAAGATTCAATGGAAAAACAAATGAAAGCCGAACGTGAGAGAAGAGAAAAAATTCTTCAGGCAGAGGGTGAAAAAAGGAGTGCTGTTCTTGTAGCGGAAGGTGAAAAAGAATCTGCTATATTAAGAGCTGAGGCTGAAAAATCAGCCGCTATTCTTCGTGCCGAGGCGGATAAAGAATCACAGATAAAACGTGCCGAGGGTGAGGCAGAAGCGATACTTGCCGTACAAAAGGCAACAGCGGAGGGTTTAAAAATGTTAAGCAGCGTTGATATAACACAGCAGGTATTAAAATTAAGAAGTCTTGAGGCTCTTGAAAAAACAGCCGATGGAAACGCGACAAAACTTATTATCCCTTCAGATGTACAAAATCTTGTAGGACTTGTTTCATCACTTAAAGAATCAACAAAGGAATAGACTTCCGACTTCTAAAAAAGGCGGAATTTTTGATTTTAAAAGTTCCGCCTTTTTTATGCTTAACGGTCAGGTTCATTTATAATCACTTATTAAGATAATAAATAAAAACGCCGATATAATAAGTATCATTATCAGACCGCCACTGTGATAAGAATTTACAAAAGATTTTTTCGTCAATCAAAATTTGATTATCACGGGAACTTTCCAAGTATTTAAGAAAATCAGCCAAAGACAGTTGAAAAAAGATTTGTC
This sequence comes from uncultured Clostridia bacterium, assembly GCA_949948985.1. Classification (GTDB taxonomy): domain Bacteria; phylum Bacillota; class Clostridia; order Lachnospirales; family CAG-274; genus MGBC114079. The sequence goes on from CATLIG010000011.1 coordinate 41,456, forward strand.
AGGCAGCATTACGGCGGTTTATAACAGACCTGTTATTGGAGGTGATTAATTTAGAAATAAACTTGGTTATCTAGTATGAAAGGAGATGATTGCCATGAATACCGTATTTGACCCCTCTCTTGTCAGTCATATAACAGGATATTGCGAAAAAGCAAAAAAAAGAACCTTTACAGAAAAAAATACATTTCAAAGTATAAAAGAAAATATAGAAACTCAGAACACAATAAAAACCTCTGAACTTTCCAATAATAACTCAAAAACATTAGAAGAATTTAAAAAAGAAATCTATGACATTATAAATTCTGTTCCTATTACAGGACTTGCCGGCTCACAAATAACAATAAATATATCGGACAAGGCGTTTGAGAAAATGATGAATGACGAACAATTTATGAAAATACATCTTGGAGCTTTAATCAGAGATTTAAGCTGTCCGCCGACTCCAATGTACTCTCCCACTTATGTTGTTTTTGAGATAGATACCGAGAATGGATACAGAGGAACAAGTTACGGCTCAAATTATAAAAGTACTTTTGAGAATAAAAGTAAAGACAGCTTTTGGGAAAAACGCAGAAAAAAATTTAAAGAAACTATGAAAGAACAAGAAGAATATTATATTAATAAAAAATTAAAAATGAAATGTTTGGAAATGAAGAAAATAAATGCCCGGTCCGCCGCTAAACAAATGGCTTTAAACAGAGGAAAAACTTTGATAACAAGTTATGAATGCAAGCTTTATATGCCGTCGCTTTTTTCAGACTCAGACCTTTTTGACGATATTATATTGTAAAATTTCTTGGACCTTTAGGGAAGAAAGCGGTTTTGACTGACAGATAAACCGCGTGTTGATAATTTGCAAAGGGACTTCTTCTCAGATTGTTTTGAGTAGCAGTCCCTTTATAAATTTGTTATAAAATCGTAAACGTATTTACATTAATTCCGGTAATGCACCTTATGAAAAGAACCCCTCCCATAATTCCACAATTTTAAATTTAACCTTAAAAGAATTGTTGCTTTGGGAACTTGTAACAATGCCGTATTCTTCTTCCGGTAAAATATTGTGTAGTTCATTTTTTGACTCATCGGAAACCTTGTTATAAGATACGTCTACAAAACATAATGGAGGAAACATAACACACCACCAGTTTTGCCCCTGAGCGTTTCCTATTTCTATTTTGAGAGCGTCGTATTCTCCCGCAGGAAAAGCCACATCGCCGTATTTTTTTGTAGGAAATACAGACTTGCCTATAAAAGCGTTTACCTTATAATCATATCCTTCTTTTCTTACAGTATTTTCCGCTAAATTAATTACATTGTGAATGTTATCATTAAAAAATTTTTTTGTTTCTTCCACATCACCGCATTTTTTCAGCTCATCTCTGTATGTGTTTAAAATTTCATCACGCACTTTAAGCTTAAGCTTTTGGTCATAATCTCGGTCACTGTTAGCGATAACGTGAAATCTTAATACCCTGTCAGCAATTCCTTTTCTTATTTCCTCAGAATAGGAAGCAGTATATGTAACAATAGAAGTAAAAAGTATTCCCAGTACAACCGATACAAAAATAACTTTCTTGTCTTTTATAAAACGGTTTAAAATTTTATTTTTAAAAAAATGTAAGACATTAAATTTCATAAAGTTTCTCCTTCCGAGCCAGCAAAATATAATGGCAAAAAACATCGTATATTTTCCTGATTGCCGTAATTATGTTGTTTCGCAACAAAAATTTTGCGAACTGCCATAATTTTCAGAAATTTCACTGACTAATAAATATTTTTAATTTTCAGAGATCTCTTACATAATTTTAGTATAACCGTTTCATAAATTTTTAAACAAGCCTATAACAATTTATAAAATTTTTAGTACAAACCAACAAAAAAATTCTTTGATATATCAAGTTTTTTGAAATTTATCTTTTTATAGTCAATCAACTTAAAAATAAGTAAGTTCGACGGCTAAAAATCCTTTTTGCCGTGTTGCCGTCGGTCGGCGTAGGCATTCGGCTATGCTCTCCCTCCGCCGCCTTGCAAAAATAATTTTTAGCTCACCCCCTTTTTCTCATTTTCAAGTTGATTGACTATATTTTTTTATTGGTTTGCTTAGGTTATTAAACAGGTCTAGTATTTAAAAGATTTAATATATCCTCACTTTGTGCGAGCCATGGAGAAAACGCCGTAGCGCTTCCGGCACATAACCCTTTAAAAAACGCCTTTTCATAGTTATCAGTTTCAATATAACCGGCAATAAAGCCCGCAACCATAGAATCACCCGCCCCAACCGAATTTATAAGTTCTCCTTCAGGAGCTTTTCCCATATGTACCATATCATATTCGTCTATCAAAACCGCCCCGTTCTCCGCCATAGAAACCAATACGTTCACCGCCCCAAGCTTCTGAAGTTTCTTAGCATAGAACACAGCGTCTTTTTGTGTATTTATCTTTGTATTAAATATTTCTCCAAGCTCAATATTATTTGGCTTTATAAGAAAAGGTTTATATTTAAGACAATTTATCAAAAGCTGATTTTCAGCGTCCACAATAACTTTTATACCTTTTCCGTCAATATTATGGATTATACTTTCATATATATCCTGAGACAGAGTCTTTGGGATACTTCCGGAAAGTACAAGTATGTCGTCTTTGGTAAGACCTTTAAGTTTTTCAAGTAAAAGTTTTACATACCTTTCTTCCACCATAGGACCCGAACAGTTTATATCCGTTTCTTCCGGATGTCTTATTTTTACGTTTATCCTTGACAAACCTTTTTCTATTTTAATAAAATCCGTTTCACAACCATAGTCTTTTGCTAGTCTTTCTATCTCACAGCCTGTAAATCCTGCGGTAAATCCATATAAAACACTTTTAAATCCAAGATTTTTAAGCACAATAGAAACATTTATACCCTTTCCGCCGGGATAAATTATTTCTTTTTCACTTCTGTTTATTTTTCCTTTTACAAAATTTTTTACACTTACTACATAATCTAAAGAAGGATTTAACGTAACTGTATAAATCATTATAGTATACCTCCAAACATCCAAAACAAATTTTTAACAAGTAACTAATTTCAGCAAATTTTTATCTTTATTAAATCTTCCTCTATATAAATCAATACATTGTTCATACTCGCAAAAAATACGTTTAGCGTTTTCCTCATTTCCATACACTTTCCAAAATCCGCAATATTTAAAATTACAGCCTTTATTCTCAATAAATCCCAAGACATCATAAATCGGATATCCCAAAAATAATCCTATCTCGTGAGGAAAATCCTTTTTTAATTTAATCTTATAACTTAATATTTCTATACAAGATTTAATATCATAGACATTGTACCCCTCCTTTAGCATAAATTCCTCAACAAATTTCTGTTTTAAATCTTTCATAAGCCTGTCAAGTCTGTATACATAAATAAGAGAATTGTTTTTCCCTGAACTTAAAATATAAAAATAAATACCAAATGAGTTAAATACCTTATTATATGCTTTAACAAAATTTTTTATATTTGACAATGTATCAAATGATGTAAACATATTAGCGGTTTTTATACCTGCAAGAACAGGAGAACAGTATTTTACAACCATATCATTAAAAGACTCTCTCATAATAAATTCACTCTCCATTATACATAATTTTACCGTATATAGCAAAACAATAAAATAATGACCATTATATAGTCAATAAACTTACTTATTTTTAAGTTGATTGATTATAATCGTTGCTGTTTAAGGTTATTGAACAGGTCTATTTTAGAATTGCTGTAATTTATAAATTTTTGCAAAATACGGAAATATAAAAATCATTTACAATATTTTTCAAGAATTTTTTTTAAAGCGGAAGACGAACTACTGTGACATCTTTCAATGGAGATATTATTTCTTAAAGCCTCCGAAACAGCACATAAGGCCATTTTATGAGAAACTGTATTTGTAAATAAAATCAAAAGGTCGGGAGAACCTATTTGACTTTTAAAATTTCCCGGCATCTGAGTGAATACCTTTACTTTACAATTATGACCTTTGCATAAATTTTTATACTGTGAATACATTCTGTCATTTCCTCCGATAATAACAACACTCATATTTTCAACCTCCAAAAATAAACGCTTAAATTTAATTAGTTATAGCTAACTCTATTAGTAATGTATAACATAATATTATTTTTTTGTCAATATTTTTTTTAAATAAATTTTTAAATTTGCATTGACAAATTCAGTTAGTTGTTGTAAACTATTTTTGAAGATGTAGTTAGTCTTAACTGACAGACTTGCTTTTCGCTAATAAAATAAGTTATTTCTAACATTTATAGCGAAACAATGAACAGGCAATATTTAATAAGCCTGATATAGTCAATCAACTTGAAAATGAGAAAAAGTAGGCGAGCAAAAAATTATTTTTGCAAAACGGCGGATGGAGAGCATAGCCGATTGCCTATGCCAACCGGCGGGCAACACGGCAAAAAAGATTTTTTACCGCCGAACTTACTTATTTTTAAGTTAATTGACTATATATCAAAAAAATTTTTTTGTTGTTTCTTGCTATACTCTAGCGATAATACATGAGAAACGCTGTTTTGAAAACAATCAGCGTTTCTATAGATACATAATTGTTATTATAAAGGAGTGATTTTTATGCCGCTTACTATGGTAAAATCAGGAGAGCCTCAGACTATCCGTAAAATCAATGGAAAAGACGATACAAAAAAGTTTCTTGAAACCCTTGGAATAATTAAAGGCGAGAAACTTACCGTTCTTACGAAAACCGGAGGAAATGTTATAGTAAATGTTAAAAACTCACGTATAGCGATAAGCAAATCTATGGCTATGCGTATACTAGTTCAGGAGGCAGTTAAATGAAAACATTAAAAGATGTAAAATCAGGAGATAATGTAATTGTTGAGAAAATTTCCTGTACAGGAAGTTTAAAAAGACGGATTATGGATATGGGAATTACAAAAGGAACAAATATTTACGTAAGAAAACTTGCTCCTTTGGGAGACCCCATAGAGCTTACCGTAAGAGGCTATGAGCTTTCTCTAAGGAAATCGGACGCAGAAAATATAATTGTAAAATAAAGGAGGAGTTAAAAAATGAATATAAAAATAGCCCTTGCCGGAAATCCAAACTGCGGAAAAACCACATTATATAATGCCATAACAGGCAGTACAGAATATGTTGGAAACAGACCCGGAGTTACAGTTGAGGAAAAAGAAGCAAAATTAAAATGGAACAAAGAAGTCATTATAATGGATTTGCCGGGTATATACTCGCTTTCTCCATATACGTCTGAAGAAGTTATTTCAAGAGAATACATAATTGAGAAAACCCCTGACGTAATTTTAAACGTTGTGGATGGCTCAAATATAGAAAGAAATCTTTATCTTACAACACAACTTATTGAAACGGGGATTCCTGTTGTAATAGGGCTTAATATGATGGACATAGTCAATAAAAGCGGAGATGTCATAGATATTTCAAAACTTGAAAAAACGTTAGACTGCCCTGTCATTCCCATTTCCGCGCTTAAAGGAACAGGGTTAAAAGAAGTTTGTGAAAAAGCTGTAAAAATGGCTGAAAGCAAAAAAACTTCCAATATAAAAATATTCAGTAATAAAATAGAAAATTATATTTCACAAACAAAAGAACTGATAAAAGATATTGACTTTACAATAAGCAAAAAATGGTTTGCCGTAAAAATATTTGAAAATGATGAGGAAATTATAAAAACTCTGAACCTTAACAATAATAAAAAATCAATTCTTGATAATATTATCTCATCAGCGGAGAAAGATTTTGACGATGATACTGAAAGCATAATAACAAATGAAAGATACACATTTATTGAAAAAACTGTCGCTTCGGCCGTAAAGAAAGGCTCAAAGGAAAAACTGTCATTTTCAGATAAAATCGATAAAATAGTTACAAACAGAATTGCGGCTCTTCCCATTTTCGCTGTTGTAATGTTTATTGTATATTATATTTCCGTTACATCTATCGGCTCAGACCTCACCGACTGGGCAAATGACGGAGTATTCGGCGACGGATGGCATCTTCCGTTTACAACGGAAAAATATAATGAATCCGTTGAGAATTTTGAAAATGCCCAATTAAAAATTGATACGTTTAAATCCGCCGCTTTGGAAAATGGAATTGACACAGAAGCTTTTGAAGAGCAGATGGAGGCAGAAGAACCCGACATTTCAGTTATTAATGAGTTTATTGAAAAAACAAAGTACATAAAAGCTGAACCTATTGACAATAACGCTTTCACCACTGCTGTAAAAGAAAAAGATTTTCCTAAAATCAACATTTTTGTAGCTGCCGCTGAAGCTAATGAAATACCTGCTGATGTTTTCAAGGAAGAAATAGAGTCTGAAAATCCTAATCAGGAAATAATTAATTCTTTTATAGCAGATACAAAAGATATAGTATCAGAAGAGGTTGATAACTTCGCTTTTGTAGAAGCTCTTGAAATTGAAGAACCAAATCCGGAAGAATTCGGTATATGGGTTCCCGGCATTCCTGTTTTGGCTGAATCTGCCCTTGATAGCATTAACGCGTCGGAATGGGTAAAAAGTCTTGTTCTTGACGGCATTATAGGCGGAGTCGGAGCTGTATTGGGATTTGTTCCTCAAATTTTAATATTATTTTTCCTTTTGGCTATACTTGAGGATTGCGGATATATGGCAAGAATCGCTTTTATCCTTGATAGGATTTTCAGAAAGTTTGGTCTTTCCGGAAAATCATTTATCCCCGTTATAGTAGGAACAGGCTGCGGGGTTCCGGGCATAATGGCTTCAAGAACTATTGAAAATAACAATGATAGACGATTAACAATTATGACTACAACATTTATACCGTGTGGAGCTAAACTTCCCATTATAGCTCTTATAGCCGGAGCATTATTTAAAAATGCCGGTTGGGTTGCGCCGTCAGCGTACTTTTTAGGAATTTTCGCTATTATTTTTTCGGGCATAGTTCTTAAAAGATTACAAGCTTTTAAAGGTGATCCCGCACCATTTGTAATGGAACTTCCTGCATATCATTTTCCTGCTGTAAAAGGTCTTTTTATTCATATGTGGGATAAGGGAAAAGCGTTTATCAAAAAAGCAGGAACAATTATCTTTCTTGCATGTGCCGTTATATGGTTTTTACAATCGTTTAATTTAAACCTTGAAATGGTTGAAAATGCGGAAGATTCAATGCTGGCGTCTTTAGGTAAAATAATAGCTCCTTTATTCAAGCCTTTGGGTTTTGGAAACTGGGAAGCATCAGTTGCTACTGTAACAGGACTTGTGGCAAAAGAAAATGTCGTAGGTACATTCGGCGTACTTTATGGAGTTGAGGATGTTGCAGAAAACGGTGTTGAATATTGGGCAATGCTTAGAGAAGCTTTTACTCCTGTAACAGCTTACGCATTTCTCGCCTTTAATCTTCTCTGCGCTCCCTGCTTTGCGGCAATCGGTGCGATAAGACGTGAAATGGCAAGTTTTAAATGGACGGTATTCGCTATTATTTATCAAACATTACTTGCTTATGTTGCAGCTCTATTAATAAATCTTTGGGGTACAGCAATATGGTTAAATGGAAGCTTTGCTGCTCCTATTATCCTGACAATAATTATAATTGGATTTATTTTGTTTATATTTATTAACTCAAGTAAAAAAACTGTTCCCATAACAGCTTAAAATTCTATATGTTTTAAAATTTTCCTTAAAAATAAAAAAGTGTATTGTATAGTCAATATAATTGATTATCGCATTTTTAATCTGTAGCGAAGCAATAAAAGAATGAACAATAAATCTTTAATAAATCCTGATGTATTAAGCAATTCTTTTATTGTTTCGCACTAAAAATTTTGCGAATTGCTATAAAAAGGGAGTGTTAAGATGGGAGATGTAATAGTATGTTTAATAATAACTACCGCCGTTTTCTTTGCTGTAAAAAGTCTGTTAAAAAATAAAGGCGGATGTAAAGGGTGCGGTGGAAAATGTAACGGATGTGGTTCTTCCTGTAAAAAAAATACATTGTATTAAAGCAATTCCGGTATAGACAAAAAAATATTTAATTCTTACCCTATAGTAAAATAATATAAACAGATAATGTTTAATAAAAGCGATATCTTAAAGAATTCTTTTATTGTTTAGCACTAAAAATTTCGCGAATTGCTATATTCTGTAACTGCTAAAATTATCTATAAATTATGGAAATTGCGATAATCGGCGAAAATAATGTCAATTACTTTATAATGATTTTATTTTCGCTGGTTTTTTGATGTATTTTATATAATTATGATTAAGATTATAAAAAATATTTTCTAAATTGCTAAAATAGACCTGTTAGGTAACCTAACAGGTCTATTTTAAAACTTTTATCAAAATAAGTTGCAAATATTAAAAAAAAGTGATATATTGGTAAAAGGAAATTCTAAAAATAAACTTTTTTATAAGATTATTCTGTTGTTTTTTCTTGTAAATTTTATAAACTATAAAAAAATCGAATATGGAAGAAGGATTTAAAAATGAAAGAAAAAATCGTCATAATTGTGTTTTTATTTTTTAATGTAATTGCCGTAAGTATAGGAGCGTTTATTTTTATGGATATTGGATTAAACGACTGGCAATTACCTGATGATATTTCCTCCGAACACGAAGAACTCCCAACAACAAAGCTTTATGCCGATTTTTATTTTCTCAGCAAAAAAATAGAATATTCAGACGACTTATATTTAGCAGCCGGAAGAATTTATCTTCCTCTGTATGAAACCGTAAAAGCCTTAAACGGTCAGGTATCTGAAAACGATAATGAGTATACTGTAAATCTTGGCTCTAAAAAATTTCTCTTAAATAAAAAAGATGATGTTTCATATCCAAAAAAAATTATTAATATAGACAACAAAGATTATATTTCTATGTTTAATCTCTTGGAAAATTCAGATTATAAACCTGTTTTTAACTCATCAAAAAACAGAATTGATATATTTTATTATCAAAAAAATATTGATAATATCACCCAGAATTACGATAAAAAAAATCCTGCGTATCTCAGACTGGAGGATATTATGGCAGACGGCATAGACCCCGATGGATACTACAATGATATAGGACTTGAAAAACTAAGAGCAATAGCCGATTATTTATATAATAACAATCAAAAATTTTATATAGCGTGGATTCCTTTATATAAAAATCCATCAAAAGGAATAGAAAACAACCTGACAAAAGATTTTAATTTATATAACGCAAGCTTTTTATATACCCTTGATTATTTAACTCATAAAGGCGGCAAAATAGGTCTTCACGGCTATACGCATCAGTATAATAATGATAAAAGCGCCGATGGCTATGAATTTGGCAAAAAAACGCCTTTTTCAGATAACGAGTGCGTAAACAGGCTGTTACTGGCAAAAAAGACTGCTGTAGATTTAGGTTATGAAATAAATTTCTTTGAGTTTCCTCATTACGGTGCGACTAACAATCATCTACGATATGCTGAAAAATACTATAATGTTATTTATCAACAAAATACCGCTGTAAAAAATGAAGGAAATATTGTTGAATTAACAAAATCTGACGGACGAAAAATCAAATATGTTCCAACCCCCTCCGATTATATTTGCAGCAGATATGACACAGAAGGCATTAATTCAAGAATAGATACCGCTATAACCAACAGATGGATAGTAAGTTTGTTTTATCACCCTAAAATTGATTTCGATGTTATAAGCACAAAAACGGAAAATAATACAAGAATTTGCTCCGTACCTGAAAATTCTTCGGTTTATAAATTAATAGAAAAAATCAATTCAGAAAAACTAACTTTTAATTATTTCTAAAAAAACTTTTTATTTCAACAATTCAAAAAAACTCCGTAAAGAAAAAATATTTTGTTTTTTACGGAATTTTTATAGTCAATCAACTTGAAAATGGATAAAAGGAAGCGAGATAAAAATTATTTTTATCCGCCGAAATTATTCATCTTTCAAATTGATTGACTATAATAGACTTCTTTCGAAGTGTGAGATTTCGAAAGAAGTATGATAGACCTGTTTAATAACCTAAGCGATAACGATTAACAAAAGACTTTTTTATTAGAAAAATCAGGCAACGTATAACAGAAAAAGATCTGTTATTTTGCATTAAAAATTTTGCTGATTACTCTAAATTAAGCCTGTTTTTTAAAATAAAGTTTGTTCCTGCAAAAGTTGCCGCAAACATAATACAATTAGTAATAATTCCTATAATAAATACATTCTCCGTAACCCTCGCTCCTGATACAACTACTCTTGCCGCGTTGTGGTCAACAAAACAAATACTATATGCCGAATCAACAAAAAAAATATAAATAACACTAATTATCAAAAACGCTGTAAATGCCATTATTTTTCTATGATTTACAAATAGCTGCCCTATAGACAAAGAACAATAAACAATCATTATATTTGAAATCTGCTGAGTAATAGCAGCTATAATAAATGTTAAAGTCAAAAATCCTCTGCCGTCTAAAAATAAATACACAACTATTTCATATATGCCTTTAATAGTTTCTGTAATAGTAACATCATTAATCAAAATAATAACCGATGTAAAGGCGACACCTATTCCCAAAATAAGCCATACAAATGCCACAGCAAGCTTACTTAAAATATTTTTCCACGGTTCTACAGGAATTGTATTCATTAAATAACCTACATTTCCAAACATACTGTTGTAAAACCGTTTTACAACAATATAAATAGTTAATATACCAACCGCCATAAGTAAAATAATATATATAACCACAAAACTTAAATGAACTGTTTCCGAAAAAGCGTTTCCGGGAAAGGGAACATATATACCCATAAAATGCAGACTTCCGTAACGGGCTTCAGACATAAATCTGTTTATAAAGCTAAAAAATAAAACAAGAGCGTATAAAAGGAAAAACTTTTTATAAGTAACCTTAAATTCATATTTAATCAAAGACCCTAACATTTGAATACCTCCCTGAATAAAGAATCAATACTTGTACCACTTTTCTCTCTTATTCTGTCAACATTATCATTAAGAACAATCTCGCCATTTTTAATAAACACAACATCATCAAGTATATTTTCAATATCGCTTATGAGATGGGTGGAAATAACAACGGCTGCGTTTTCATCATAATTGTTTATAATTGTATTTATAACATAATCTCTTGCCGCGGGGTCTACTCCGGCAATAGGCTCATCAAGAAAATATATTTTGGCTTTTCTGCTCATTACCATAATAAGCTGAACCTTTTCTTTAGTACCCTTAGACATTTTTTTAAATTTCATATTAACGTCTATATCAAGATTTTTAAGCATATCAAGAGCCTTTTCACACTGAAAATCAGAATAAAACGTTTCAAAAAATTTTATAGCGTCAATTACTGTCATAGAATCCTCAAAATAAGTACGCTCCGGCAAATAAGAAATAATAGCTTTTGTTTCAAGTCCGATATTTTTTTCATCAATTACAATACTTCCTTCCGTTTGTTTCAAAAGGCCTGCGCATATTTTGATAAAAGTTGTTTTTCCGCTTCCGTTAGGCCCTAAAAGACCAATTATATTTCCTTTTTTAAAAGATAAATCAATTCCTTTAAGGGCTTCTTTTGAACCATATCTTTTTACTAAATTTTTACATTCAAGAGCAAATTCTGACATTTTATTTCATCTCCCCAAAAATTTTTTGAACATATCGTATAATTTCTTCTTTAGTAAGACCTATACTTTTCATTTTTTCATAAAAATCCATAATTTGTTTTTTAGCGAAAGACGCTTTAAGTTCATCAATCATATTTTTATCCTCCGTAATAAATCTGCCGCTTGTACGTTTTGAAAATACAAGTTCATCCTTTTCAAGTTCTTGTAAAGCCCTCTGCATTGTATTAGGATTTACCTTTGCCAATACCGCCATTTCCCTAACAGATAAAAGCTTTTCTCCGGGTTTATATTCTCCGGAAATAATATTCATTTTAATATACTCAATAATTTGAGTATAAATAGGCTTATCCTTAGAAAATTCCCATATCACAAAATCACCTCCATTTGTATATTGTATTAATTACCTAATACAATATTACAATAAAAACTACATTATGTCAAGATAAAATAATAAAAAAAAGATTAAAGTTTTTTAAAATGTTAAAACTTTAATCTTTTTAAATAAGTCCATAAACCTATAAAACTTATTTATAAGTTTATTTATCATATTTATATCTTATTTCATTATAGGCAAACAATAAAGGCCCTAATCCTTTGGCATCATTTTCCGCTTTAGTTTCATTAATATAATATTCATAGGTACCGGGTCTGCTGTCACTTAGACCTGCCACAAGGCAAAGATTACTTAAAGTCATACTACCATTTTTGTCATTAACATAATTGTCACATACGCCGTCAAAAGCTTTTTCACCATATTCAAAATAGCTTTCATCAATATATCCAAGTCTTACAGCTTTCATAATAGAATAAGATATGGCAAGAGTTCCGCTTGTTTCAAGATAATTTCCCTCTCTGCCTCCTTGGTCTACAACCTGATACCACATACCTGTATCCTTATCCTGATATTTAATAATAGCGTCAGTGTATTCTTTAAAAATATTAATCATCATAGCTTTTTCTTCCGCCATACTTTCAGGCATTTTTTCAATAGTATCCACAAGACTCATAGCGTACCACCCCATAGCTCTAAGCCAAAAACTAGGAGAACGTCCTGTTTCACTGCTTGACCAGCTCTGTTTTAAACTTTCTGTATAAGCATCGTCATATCCATGATAATAAAGTCCTGTTTTTTCATCTTTCATAGTATTGTATACATTTAAAAACTGATTATATGAATCTACACATACTTCTATATCATTAAAAGTATTTCCATACTCCATATAAAAAGGCTGCGCCATATAAAGTCCGTCAAGCCATATTTGTTGGGGATAAGATCCTTTATGACAGAAATTTCCTTTAACGTTGTATTCTGTTTTCGGTTGACTTGTAAGCTGTTTTTGAAGCAAATCAATAGCTTTTTTATATTTCTCATCACCTGTTTTTTCATAGAAATAAAACAATGGCTTTCCCGGATTAATATCATCAAGCTTATAACCGCTTCCCGTAGGCGAATATTTAGAACGTGCCGCGGATTGTTCCGAAGAACCGCTGTAATAAATTATTTCACCCGCTGAGTTTATGAAAAAATCCATATGTTTTTTTGCGTAATCATAATATTTTAAATCACCTGTTCTTTTGTAAATATCCAAAAATGCCTTAATCATACTTCCGCTTGCGTAATGCCATGTATTTCTTCCCATTTTCTCAACATTCCAGGAAATATCACTATAAGTTACATTTCCGTTACTATCCACATTGTTTACCATAAGCTCTGATATCATCTTTTCAAGCTTATTAAATCTTTCAGTATTTTCGGCGCTTATATCTCCACCTTCCTCAGAACTTGTTTCCGTTGTACTTTCAGATGAAGTTTCAGATAAACTTTCAGACTCTGAAGGATTTTCTGCGTCTTCTTTTTTATAAATAACCTCAATTTCATAAATTCTTATACTCGAACCGGCTGAATAAAGATATACCCTTTCGCCGTTTCCCATATAATTAAAAACAATTTTTTCAATGTCAGCGCCTGCCGTTTCCTTTTTTATTTCATTGCCATTTTTATCAGACAGCTGTAAATATCGATTAGAGCCCCCAATAGCAATAACATTTATTATACATTCCCCGTTTGTTTCAAATGAAACATTTAACTTCGATTTATCGCCTCCTCCGGAAAACTTAATACAATATTGGTATTCATTGTTATCATACTCTGCTGCACTTTCCATTATAGAAAGAGGCTTATTTGAATCTGTACCTAAACTGTACCCTTTGTCAAGGACATTTTTAAAATTTAGATATAGGGAACATTATTTCGACTCATTTATAACTTCACTCAAAGGATATACTCCCGTAGTTATATACAAGTAATATTCATTAGGTGA
>CATLIG010000012.1 GCA_949948985.1 uncultured Clostridia bacterium
TGTCTACATTTTGGGATCGCTTTTGTTTATTCCTGTCCCAGCAATTGTATACTACTTCCCCTGGCGGTAATCAACATTCTCTCAATCCCTTTTTCTTGTTGTGTCTACCTTATAGGGTACATTATAACCGCCCGTAAGCAAAAGATTATTGACAGTAAAAGAAGTATTGACATAATCTCCTTTTTGTGATTTAAACGCGTCATCGTCAACAATCCACTTAACCGTATACCCTGTTTGCTCGTCAGTACTTTCTTCAAAAATTTCCTCTGTACTTTCTTTCGTACTTTCTTCAGAAATTTCCTCTGTACTTTCTTTCGTACTTTCTTCAGAAATTTCCTCTGTTTCATCCGTTTGAGTTTCATCAGAAGAAGTTTCTTCCACACTGTCCGTTTCAAAAATTTCCGTACTTGATGTTTCTTCCTCTTGCTTATTGGAGCTTACTTCGTCTGTTTCCATTTCTTCCGAGGTGCTTTCATTTGTATCCTCGTAAGCCGGAAAAACAAAATCCGGGTCAAGAACTTTTCTGAAAATAATAGCGGCGTCCAGTGCGGTAAGCTCATCAATGCCATTATTTTTAACATTAGCGTTTCTTAATCCCTCATCTGATATAAAAACCGAATCTTTATCTAAAATATATTGAAGTAAATAAGACACGTCCTGAATATCAACAATGCCGTCAACATAAACATCTCCCGGATTAACTTTATCCTCGTCTGCCGAAAAAACAGTAACTACCGAAGAAATTGTAATAATAACCGATATAAATAAAGCAAATAAATTTTTACTCATAATTCCCTCCGTTTTTTAGAAAACTTCTAGCATAAAACAGCAAAAATTTTCTTTGATATACCAGATGTAACAAACCTGTTCATATTTTTATTATTTCACTATAAATTTGTAAAAACCCGCAAATTTTTAAAGCAAAAGCTTCTGATTTATGTAGAACTTAATTCTCTTTAAATGCTGCCGTAAAAGTTTTCAGAACTTGTTATAATATCAGTAAAGTAATACTTTATATATATCGTCAAAAAATTATATATTATTAATAAAAACTCTTACAAAAAATCAATAAAAGAAAAATCATTTTAAATTCCAATATCGATACCCTCAAGAATTCTGTTCATATTTTTAACAGCGCACATTTCACCACACATAGTACATGTTTCTGAAATTTCAGGCATAGAAGATTCTCTGTATGCCTTTGCTTTTTCAGGGTCTATGGCCTCTTTAAACTGAGCGTCCCAGTCAAGAGCACGTCTTGCCACAGCCATACGCTTATCCCATTCTCTTGCGCCCTTGACACCTTTTGAAATATCTGCGGCATGAGCGGCAATTCTACTCGCAATAATACCGTCTTTCATATCCTGTAAATCAGGTAATCTTAAATGTTCCGCCGGAGTGACATAACATAAGAAATCAGCGCCGTTTGCAGCCGCTATAGCGCCTCCTATAGCACTTGTGATATGGTCATATCCGGGAGCTATGTCTGTAACAAGCGGTCCTAAAACATAGAAAGGCGCACCATGACAAAGTCTTTTTTCAATAATCATATTAGCGGCGATTTCATTCATAGCCATATGTCCGGGTCCCTCAATCATAACCTGAACATTTCTGTCCCAAGCCCGTTTTGTAAGTTCTCCCAGAACAATAAGCTCCTCAATCTGACTAGCGTCTGTTGAATCATCAATACATCCCGGTCTGCAAGCATCGCCAAGACTCATAGTCACATCATATTTTTCACAAATATCCAATATCTTGTCATAATACTCATAGAAAGGATTTTCATTTCCTGTAAGCTCCATCCATGAATATACCAAAGCTCCTCCTCTTGAAACAATATTCATAATTCTGCCATTATTTTTAAATTTTCTGGCTGTTTCTTTATTTATACCCACATGAATTGTCTGAAAATCAACTCCATCTTTAGCGTGAGCCTCAACCACCTCTAAAAATTCCTCCGCCGTAATATCCTGAAGTTTTTTATGGTGATATCCTATAACATCATACATAGGAACCGTACCTACCATAGCAGTTGATTCTTTCACAAGCCTTTCTCTGAAAGCTTTTGTCTGACCATAAGAACTTAAATCCATAATAGCTTCCGCTTTCATATCAAGAGCTGTTCTTACCTTTTCCATTTCTCTGTCAATATTTGCGCAGTCCTTTGAGATACCTAAATTTACATTAATTTTAGTTCTCATTTTCTCCCCTACGGCTTCAGGGTCAAGACTTTTGTGATTTTTATTGGCTGGAATAATAACCTTTCCAACAGAAATAAGCTCTCTAAGTTCATTTACATCAATAGATTCTTTTTTAGCTACAATTTCCATTTCTTTTGTAATAATACCTTTTCTTGCGGCGTCCATTTGAGTTGTGTACATTGTAAAAACCTCCTAAAAATAAAAGACTTTAAATTCAAGTAATAATATAAACGCTGATTTAGTCTGTACTAATCAGTGTTTTTACTTAAAAGAAAAGTCTTTAAACTGTAAAATTAAAAACCGACTTCCCTTCGATAGCATTATCTATATCAGGTCAAAGGGTATAATCTCAGCAAAACGCACCCCCGTCAGATAACATTATACTACTGATTAAAATAATAATCAATAACTTTTTCAATTTTATCATAAAAATGAATTTTTAAAAATTATATGCTCCGCCCGCACCCTTAAACTATTTAAAAATGTTTTAATATGAATTTTATAACAAAAAGAGTACGATATGCTTTGCTAAGTTTTTATAGTCAATCAATTTTAAAATTGATAAAATGAAACGAAATGAAAATTATTTTTACAAGACAGAGGAAAGAAAACATAGCCACAGTCCTATGCCGACTGACGATAACGTAAAAAAAATGATTTTTAGCCGCCGAACTTATTCATTTTTCAAATTGATTGACTATAATTAAATTTTTCAGCAACTTTCTTATAAAGAGGAACAGACACGCCATATTCTTCAGCAATTTTTATAACGTCAAAAACAAGTCCGTCTATTTCAGAATCTCCTCCCTTTTCAATATCTTTCTGCATAGAAGATGTAACATTAGGGAGAACTGTTGAGAGCATTTGAAGATTTTTTTCGATAATATCGTCCTCAAGAATGATATCCATAGCTTTTCCCACATTAACAACTTCTTCCATAAGCTTAATAAGAAAGTCTCTTTTTTCTCCCTCTGCCTGTAGCTCACCGGCATTTGTTTCAAGGTAAGCACAAGCTGCCGATATAGGAGAAACGTATGAAAATTTTCTGTATACTTCCGTTCTTATGTCATCAGAAACAGACGCGTCTATACCGCTTTCGTTAAGGTCGTCTGTAATCTGATTAATAATTTCCGTCCATTTATGAGCCTCTTTTCTTTTTAAGTCGGCCTTTCTAAATCCATAAATCATACGGAAAATATCGCTTCTCATCGTAATCTCACCATAATATGAAATATCAGACGAAATATATATACATCCTCCAAGAGAAATAATTTTAGGAACTTTTTCGGCGATTTTTGTGGCAAACCCAAAACAGTTTGTAATAGGTATAACAATAGTGTTTTCGTGAGACACTCTTTCAATAAACGGAATAAGTGCGTTAATAGAATAGCATTTCACACATACAAAAATAACATCCGCTTTATCATTATACCACTCTGTTTTTGACACTTTAGGTTCTTTAATATGTATTTTTCCAAGCTTTGGAGAAAGTACAAAAAGACCTTTCTGTTCAATAGCCTCAAGATGCTTTCCTCTGGCAATAAATGTAACGTCTTTTCCTTCTTTAGCCAAAAAACTGCCTATACACGCTCCTGTTCCCCCCGTACCCAGAATAAGATATTTTAAATTCATAATAAACTGTTCCGCCGCCTTTCAAAAAATATCTATACAATTATATCAAAACAATAAAATAATAACATAACAATCTTTAAAAAATCTGATATATATATCAAAAAATTATTTTATTGTTTCACTCTAAAAATTTTGAGAATCACCAGACCTGTTTAAAACCACCATAATAACAATCGGCAAAATATTTGTCACTCGGTGTTACGGAGATTCAGAACAGGTCTATTACAGAAACTGCTGTAATAGACTTTTATTTCAACAAATGTTTATAATCAAGAAACTCAAAAAAATTAAACTTATCAACTATAACAACTATTTTTCCTGGTAAAAAATAACCATTTTCAATTATATCAAAGTCACTGAAAAAACACAAGGAAAAAAATATTACATTTTTATATCTATTAAAAATCATTATTTCATAAAATTTTAAAGGGGAATTAATTCCCCTTTAAAACTTTTGAAAAAAATCAGTTCTGTTATAACTTGTCACATTCGTTTCTGACTTTAAGTCTTTCCCAGCGTCTGTCAATTTCCCCTTGAATTTCGTCAACAACCCCTTTGAATTCAGCATTTTTAAGATGCCTTGTTCTTCCCATCATAGCAAACCACTCTACTACGTCAATCTTGCTGTTCTTCTTTTCAGGGTCATAGTTAATTGTGGTTATACCTTTTTCAATTTCATATAAAGGATGGTAACAGCAATCTACCGCCTTAGCTATAACATCTTTTTCAAATCGTGGCTCATCACCCCAGTTAAGCGGGCAGGCTGATAAACATTTAATATATGCCATTCCCTCTTTTTTAGCATACTCCTGTGCTTTTTTAGCCTTTTTTATAAAATCGGCAGGATGAGTTTCCGCCGCCGTTGCCACATAAGGAATATTTGCCGCGGCAAAAATCTGAGGATTATCTTTATGGAAAGTAACCTTTCCCTTTCCGCATTTTCCAATGTGACTTGTAGAGCTTCTGGCTCCTTTAGGAGTGGAATAAGACTGTTGATATCCTGTATTCATATATCCTCCGTTATCATATTCCAAAACAATCATTCCGTGATTTCTAAGCCCTGCCCCAATAGCCGAACCAAGACCAATATCAAGTCCCCCGTCGCCTGAAACCATTATAAACGTCACATCTTCATCAGGAATTTCACCTCTTTTGACTTTTTGATTATATACTTCCAATACTCCTGATAAAGTAGCGGCTCCACTTTGAAATAAATTGTGTATATAATTTACCTTAAAAGAGGTTTTGGGATAAGCGGTAGTAACAACCATTCCGCATCCGGTATGAAATAAGAGAACCACATTTCCTGAAATACCCTTTAAAAATAAATTCAAATTAATAAATATACCGCATCCAGGACAAGCTCCATGTCCGGGAGCGATACGTCTTGGCATACTCAGACTTTCCTTAATACTTCCTCCGGAAACAGTTATTTTGCCGTTTTCATCAACACCTGACTTAACATTTTCAGGAGATGTCATTTCTTTTGTAAGAGGAGCAAAGTATCTTAAATCCTTTTCTCCCGAACCGACATATTTATTAATATAATCAAATTTCATAACCTCTTCGGATTTAATTTTAGCAATACCATCATTAAGAATTTTTTCAGCGTCCTCCACATAAAAATCACACCCGCCTATACCATAAACACGGGTAATAACATCAGCGTGAGAATTAAAATCTTTTAAGAGGGCCTTTATCTCAATGGACAAATTTCCTCCTCCAGCTCCAAAACTGTCCTGCCTGTCACATACGACAACCGCTTTAGCATTTTTAATAACGTCATAAATTTCATCAACCGCCCAGGGTCTTAATACGCTTACAGTAGCAGCTCCCACCTTAAAACCTTTCTGTCTTAAATTATCAACAGCATCTTTCGCTGTATCAAAAGCTGAACCTAAAATAAACATAATAACATCAGCGTCATTTGTCATATATCCCTTGCATATATGGTATCTTCTTCCCGAAATATTACAGTATTCCTCAAAAACAGATGGAATAAGCTTTTTTGCTTTTTCCATAGCGATGTGGAGCTGATATTTGTTATTTGTAAGGTCAGGCTCATTCATATAAGAACCAATAGTAACAGGGTTTTCAAAATCAAAAACAGTAACCTCTGGCTTATATTCACCGATAAAATCCAATACATCGCTGTCATTCTCAAATACTAATGCTTTTCTTTTCTGATGACTTGTGAAAAAACCATCGTAAGCGATAATAACAGGCAATCTTAGATTTTCGGCTATTTTAAGAGCAATAATATTAAAATCATATACCTCCTGAGGCACTTTAGCAAATAGAATAATCCACCCACAGTTAAGAGCGTACATAATATCACTATGGTCACCTTTAATAGAGAGCGGTCCTGATACAGTTCTGCACGCTACGTTCAAGACCATAGGAAACCTTGTTCCCGACTGAACTGGAAGCTGTTCTATAGCGTATAAAAGTCCGTTTGCGCTTGTAGCGTTAAACACTCTTCCGCCGGCTGCGCTTCCTCCATAGCATATTCCGGCTGCGCTGTGTTCTCCCTCCGCCGGAATAAGTTTTACATCATGCAGACCTTCCGCACCCATTAAATCAAGCTGCTCGGCTACCTGTGTAGATGGTGTAATAGGATAGTATCCCATAATATGATAATTTATTTGTTTAGCGGCGAGAGCGGCAAGCTCGTTTCCGCTGTCAAAAACCATTTTTTGTCCAAGCATAAAAACACTCCCCAAAATATTATTTGTATTAACCTGTTTGAGAGCCTCCTCAATGCCGTCTGACGAAAAGATTTCTTGTCAGCCGTCACCACTCAGGTTTTCGAACATGTTTATTATATTAATTTTTTCTTACTTTATAAACAATCAACTTGAAAAATGAATAAGTTCGTCGGCTAAAAATCATTTTTCCGCGTTATCGTCAGTCTACATAAGACTGCGGCTACACTTTACTTTATCTGTCTTGTAAAAATAATTTTTATCTCGCTTCCTTTTATCCATTTTCAAATTGATTGACTATACTATAAATCAATAGGTATTTCATTTGCCGTATAAGATGTTGAGTCAACCCACGAGTTAGCTCCAACATCATCAAAATTAATATTATCATTTAATAAATCAATATTGTTTATATTTGTTTTAGTAATATCATGTTCTCTTTCAAGTCCTTCTGTAATAGCGCTTGTAGGGCATACCTCCACACACCTCATACACCCTTTGCAGTGTCTGTAATCAGGTCCAAGATTAACCATAGCCTTTTTACCGTTATATTCTCCCTCTGTAAACTGGTAAACCATATCAGGACAATAAATATCGCACATACCACAGTTAATGCATTTTTCTTTATCAAATAAAGGTATATACCCTTCCCTGCTTGCGGACAAATCATTTGATACAGAACTTCCAAAAATAGGATTGACTCCACCTAAAGGAGCATTGTCAAATCCCCATACCCTTTTGATTTCCTCATACTTTTCAAACTGATATTTTCCGTCATTTGGAATAACAATCCCTTTGGTATTCTCAAAACCGGCTCTTATACCTTTTAAGTTACCCTCAAGATTTTTGGGATATTTTTTTCCAAGAGTATCTGAAACAACCTTTTCAACATATTCCAAAGGAATAAATCCGCTTGCTTTCGCCACCGCTCCAAGTAAAACCATATTGACTCTTGTTTTATTCTCCATAGCGATTTTAAGAGCGTCAACAACAAAAAGTTCGCCGGCACACATTTTAAATCTATCTCTTATAAACCCTGCGCTTTCTCCTGAATTTACAATAACCTTTGTCTTTTCGGACACTCCCGCCATAACCAAAGGCTTTCCCGCCAGCCTTTCGTGAAAAATCACAACCATATCCGGTGAAATAACGGGACAATTTATTCTTATTTCCTTATCAGGCTTGGCGTACCTGATAAAACTTTTAACAGGAGAACCCCTTTTTTCCGAGCCATAGCTCGCGAAACTTGAAGCGTTAAGCCCCATATATAAAGCTCCCAGCTCACCTAAAAGCTTTCCGGATAAATTAGCTCCAAGACCGCCTATACTTTCAAGTCTCATTTCAAAATAATCCTTGCCGAAATCCGCTTCCATAAAAACACCTCTCGAAAAAAATTTTGTATCTCTTTATCATTATTTTCAAAACCAAAATTTTTATTCATTAGACTTCTTTAGAAACTACAAAATTATATCAATACAATAAAAAAATATTTTATTCAATAGACCTGTTTAATAACCTATAGTCAATCAACTTGAAAAGGATTTTTATACGCTGAACTTGTTCAATTTTTAAGTTAATTGACTATATCAGTGTAAAACTTCGAAATAAATCTGTTCATAGTAAAAGAAAAAAAATAAACCTGTTCGATAATCGTTTAGTATAAATAAAATTTTTTACTTATACTAAACGATTATCAAACAGGTCTGATTTTAAGCATTTTTTTTATAAATAATATATAACCCTCTCAAAAGTAAATTTTCATCATATATAATTTTCTTTTTACAGTGAGAAACAATAAGTTCTGAATTTCCTCCTGTAGCTATAACTGTTCCTGTAGCTTCAAGCTCTTCCTCAATCCGCTCCACCATTCCGTCAATCATAGCGGCGTTTCCATAAATCACACCACTTCTCATACACTCTACAGTATTTTTCCCTATAGCTTTTTTTGGTGCGGTAAGACTTATTCCCGGAAGCTGAGCGGCGCTTTTTGAAATAGCGTCAAGAGATACTCTTATTCCTGGCATAATACAACCGCCTATATAATGCCTTTTCTCGTCAACAACAGATATCGTGGTCGCCGTACCCATATCAATAATAATAACAGGAGGTTTAAATTTTTCAAGAGCCGACACGGCATTTACGACAAGGTCACTTCCAAGCTGCGCCGGATTATCCATTAAAATATTAAGACCTGTTTTCACTCCCGGACCCACAATAATAGGTTCAATTCCCGTAAGCTTTTTCACTCCCGAACTTACAGCGTTTAAAACAGGGGGGACAACTGATGATATAATGCATCCATCAATTTCTTCCGCTTTAAAATTGTAAAGTTCAATAATATTTTTAAATTGTATACCATACTGATCAGCTGTAAAACTTCTGTCTGTGGCTGTTCTTGCCGTAAATAATATTTTACCCTCCGTCTTTTCAATAACTCCCAGTACAATGTTTGTATTCCCGATATCAATAGCTAAAATCATATAAAAGTCCTCCGATATATTATACCTTATCCAATATACCTGTTCAAAATCAATATCATTACTCTATCAATTTTGAACAGATATATTATAGTCAATCAACTTAAAAATAAGTAAGTTCGGCAGCTAAAAATCCGTGTTGCCGTCGGTCGGCATAGGAAGTCGGCTATGCTCTCCCTCCGCCGCCTTGCAAAAATAATTTTTATCTTGCCTCCTTTTTCTCATTTTCAAGCTGATTGACTATATTTCTCTGTAATTATTCAAAATTACTGTTGGTATTTCTAAAAGATTGAATTTTCCATTGGTCATTTTCATCTCTGACAATATTATAGGATAAATAATACTTCAAGTTGCCGTTTTCAGAATTAGCGTTTGTACTTACCACAACTCTTACGTCACACGTATTGAAAGACCTGTCATAAATAGGAGCTTTCGCCTCAAAATCAACAACATATACCTTATTTTGTTTAAGAAGCTCCACATCCGATTTCATTTTCTCAAGCTGAACCTCGAAAAGATTTTTTTCTGAAAGTTCTTTAGAAAAAAGCTTTCTCTGAATATGGAGTACATTAGCAAATACCTCGTCATTTTTTATCATATCACCGTAAAGCATTTTATAACACTTTCCGTAAAACTGCATAACCTCATCAGGAGTTTTAGGATAATTTTTTTCAAGGTCAGCACTTAAAATATCAGCATACAATACCTCCGCCGACCCTTTTTTCGTACTTTCAAAATCGCCGTGCAGGGTGTCGCTGCCTGACTTCCATGAAACAGCCGCGAAAATAACAATACATGTAATAACAATAAGTATAAATAAAAGCTTTATAATATTATTTTTCTTTTTAATAGCCATAAAAGCACCCCCCTGAAATATTTGCATAAAGTTATTGTTATAGTAAAGGGTAAATTTATTTATCTTTTACCATAAGTCCCGCAACTTCCTCAATAATTTTCCACAACTCATTCTTTCCGCTTTTGTTTTCACTTGAAAACGGAATTATAATATCTTCTTTTAAAAGACCAAGCGTTTTCATGATGACAGATATATGCTTATTTATCTGGCTTCTTTTAAGCTTATCGCTTTTCGTCGCTACGATTATTATTTTATGACCATAATGTTTAAGCCATTCATACATCATCTTATCATTTTCTCCCGGTTCGTGTCTTATATCTATTAATAAAATAATGCCCCTTAAAAATTCTCTTTTAATAAGATAATTCTCAATCATCGCCCCCCATTTTTCCTTTTCGCTTTTTGATATCTTAGCGTATCCATAACCTGGCAGGTCTACAAACATAAGGGAATTTTCAACATTATAAAAATTAATAGTTCTTGTTTTTCCGGGACTTCCGCTTGTTCTTGCTAAAGACTTTCTGTTTATCATAGCGTTTATAAGTGAAGATTTCCCCACATTTGACTTTCCTGCGAAAGCGATTTCCGGCAGTCCTCCATTGGGATACTGTTCTTTTTTTACCGCTACCGCCTCAAGACATACATTATTCACATTCAAGATAAAGCAACCTCCTTTATTTCAATAATTCGTTTTTTAAGTCCCGTATATCTTTCAACTTGCCGATTATTGTCAATCATCTTATAAAGAATCTGAGGATTTCCCACAAGTACAGCAAGCTCTTTAGCTCTTGTGACAGCGGTATATATCAAATTTCTATTAAGGAGCATTTCAGGTCCTTGAAATATAGGTATCACAACTGCTCTGTACTCGCTTCCCTGAGATTTATGAATGGTAATAGCGTAAGACAACTCAAGCTCATCAAGTTGTGTAAAGTCATATTTAACAACTTTAGAATCGTCAAACACTACTTCCATATACTCATTGTCGTTGTCAATACGCTCAATCACGCCCTCATCACCATTAAAAATTCCAACTCCCTCATCAATAAGACGTCTTTTTCCGTCAAAAATTTTCCACGTCATATCATAATTATTTTTTATCTGCATAACCTTGTCACCCTCTCGGAAAACAATTTTGCGAAACTCTTTTTCAGACTTATAGGTATCTTTAGGATTTAACTTTTCTTGAAGAGAAGTATTAAGGCATATTGTTCCAAGAGATGATTTTCTCATAGGGGCAAGTATCTGAATATCCTTTCCGTCACATTTTAAATATCTGGGAAGTCTTGTTGTGACAAGCTCCAAAATAGTATTTGAAATATTTTCACTGTCAAATCTTTTCATAAAGAAAAAATCCTTTTCTTTTTCATTAATAACGGGATACTCTCCCTTATTTATTCTATGCGCGTTCATAACAATAGCGCTTTTTTCAGCTTGTCTGAAAACCTCGTTAAGCCTTACAACTTTAATACACTCACTGTTAATAATATCTTTAAGCACGTTTCCGGGACCGACTGATGGAAGCTGGTCAACATCTCCCACAAGAATAAGCCTTGTTCCATATGGTATTGCTTTAAGAAGATTATGCATTAATATAATATCAACCATAGAGCTTTCGTCCACAATAACAACATCAGTTTCAATGGGATTATCCTCATCTTTATCAAAGCTTTGTTTTTTTCTGTCATCGGAAATAAAATTCACTCCTAAAAGCCTGTGAATAGTCTGCGCTTCAATTCCCGTTGTTTCGGTCATACGCTTTGCCGCTCTTCCCGTAGGAGCGGCGAGGCTTATCTCATATCCCTCGCCTTTCAATAGTTTTATAATAGTATTAATTGTTGTTGTCTTTCCCGTACCCGGACCTCCCGTAATAACAAGCACACCGTTTTTCATAGCCTCCGAAACGGCGGTTCTTTGATTATCGGCAAGATGTATATTGTTTATCATTTCAAAATTATCAATTTCTTTTTCATAATCTTCATTTTGAGATACTTTTGCAAGAGAAAGCTCAACAAGCTTTTTAGCAACATAATTTTCTGAATAGAAAAAAGAATTTAAAAAAACAATTTTTCCTTTTTCCTCATCATTTTCCACCCAAAGCTGTTTTGTAATATTAAGCTGTAAAATTGTATTCTCAATATTTTCCTTAGCCACAAGCAAAAGCTCCGACGCTTTTTCCACAAGAATATCTATAGGAAGGTAAACATTTCCGTTAGCCGCCTCTTTGTTAAGTACAAACTTTACTCCTGATTCAATTCTAAACGGCGACTCTTTAGCTATACCTGCTTTTTCGGCAATAGAATCAGACATTTTAAATCCTATTCCAAAAATCTCATCAGCAAGAACATAAGGATTTTTTTGAATAACAGTTAGAGTATTTTCTTTAAATCTTTTATAAATTTTAAGGGAATATACAGGACTTATTCCATAATCCTGTAAAAACAGCATAGCCCGTCTAAGTTCCGCCTGTTCATGAAACATCTCTCCGATAGAAATAGCTTTATCTCTGCTTATGCCTCTTATAGCCGTAAGTTTTTCCGGTTCATTTTCAATAATATCAAGGGTATCAGCTCCAAACTTGGAAACAATTTTATTAGCAATTTTCGGTCCTATTCCTTTAATTACACCAGACGCCAAATATCTTTCAATTCCTTTTTCCGTTGTCGGAATTGTTTTTTCATAGACAAGTACGCTTAATTGTCTGCCATAAGCGGGATGTACGACAAAAGAGCCTGTAACTTTAATATTTTCACCCTCGTTAATTCCCGGAATTGTTCCGACACAGGCAATATCATCGTCATTGTCACTATTTTCATTATATATCGTTTCAAGTGTAAAAACGGTATAACCATTTTCAGAATTATGAAAAACAATATTACTAACAATTCCCTCAATAATAACCTGCTCATCCATTAAATCACCTTATACTTTACTATATTGAAACAATAAAAGAATAAATATATAATATTTGATAAAACTCAATATATCAAGAAATTATTTTATTGTTTCTCTCCAAAAATTTTGATAATTTCCATAAACTATAGTAAACGGCAAATTTATTTGTCATTTGCTATAACCATAAAATACAGCTTTATAATTTATAATATTTTGTTTAATTATTTTATATTTTGGAAAATTAAATTTTTATAGTCATCAACCTATAATTTTTTCTATTCCGTCATATACGGCGTATGCCGCCTTATCAGAAAATTTATTTTCATCAAATTCATCGTTGTAGCCAAATTCAAGAAATATCGAAAAAGCCTTTAAATCTTTGTTTTCCTGATTGTCTTTACTAATAATATCTATTTTTTTAATCTCCAGATATTTTTCGCAGGATTTTTTTAGAATCTCCGAGCAGTATCTTCCTGAAAACTTAAATTTATCACTGTCATCGTCGTCAATATACGTTATACGAGTTTTGTCTGAAAAGTCATAACTGCTTTCACAGCATAAATGTATAGATAAAAATAAATCAGCGTATTGATTAGCAAAGAAAACCCTCTTCTCATCTTTTAAATAATCGTCTGAATTTCTTGTAAGATATACCTTAACCTTATCAGATCCTGAAAACATATTTTCAATCTTTTTGCATATTTTAAGATTAACGTCTTTTTCCATACATTTAATACCGTTTACCCCAAAATCCATTCCGCCGTGTCCCGGGTCAATTACAATAATATTGTCATATACGTCCTTAGGTTCTTTAAATGTGACAACCATTTCATTATTATTGTTTTTAAAGGTTTCCACAGCAAAAATGTCTTTTTCTTCTATATTTAAAACAGTTTCTCCTCTGTCATTTTCCAATACCTCAAGAGAATCAATAAATTCATCTTTAAATTCAAATTTCTTTTTTTCAAAACAATCTTCGTAGTTATCTTTAAAATTAATCTGATACCCATATGAGTAATAGTTATCAGTAAGAAAAATATCATCAAAATCTATATTTACAGACTCAGACTTTCTGATAATTATTTCACCGTTTCCTTTAAAATCAATCTCTATCTTTTTGGGTTCAAATGTTCTTGAATAGTCATTCATATCACATTCTTTAAAAAAAATTCCCGTATTGC
This sequence comes from uncultured Clostridia bacterium, assembly GCA_949948985.1. Lineage (GTDB taxonomy): Bacteria > Bacillota > Clostridia > Lachnospirales > CAG-274 > MGBC114079. Next base: position 13,948 of record CATLIG010000012.1, read on the forward strand.
TGTATACAACGATAAAACTTACGGAAGAAATCATAAAGCATATAATAATAACAGCAAAGAATACCGTAAAAAAAGGTTTTCGGCTATCCCATAAGAAATATAACAATTTTGCTTTTAATTTATTAAAAAATTTTTTCAATCAGAAGTCTCCTTAAAAAATAAATTATTCAATCACGGCTATGTATGGTAAATTTCTGTACCTTTCAGCATAATCAAGACCGTATCCCACAATAAATTTATCCGGTATTGTAAACCCTGTGTAATCAACCTTTATATCAAAAACTCTTCTTTCAGGCTTGTCCAAAAGCGTGCATATTTTAATAGATGCCGGCTTTTTTTCTTTAAGATAGCGGCATAAATAATTAAGCGTTCTTCCAGAATCAATAATATCCTCAACAATAATAATATTTTTGCCTTCTATAGGATTTTGAAGGTCTTTGTTGATTTTAATGTTACCGCTTGACGACATATTATTTCCATAGCTTGAAACCTCCATAAAATCAAACTCAATATTTGAATTTATTTTTTTCGCCAAATCCACCATAAACATAATGCCGCCTTTTAAAATACAGATAAATGAAATATCTTCTCCATTGTAATCTTTAGAAATCCGGTCCGCTATTTCAGAAACTCTTTTTTGTATTTCCTCTTCAGAAATAATTACATTAATATTTTCTTTCATAAAGTATCAGTCCTCCAAAAATATATATTAATTTTTTTACCTTCTTCTTCATAGTACTTGTATATGTCGGAAACATATATGCCCACAGCCGATATAACATTTTCATCATCACAGACAATAAGTATTTTTTTTCTTTCAGAAGCATTTATTTTTTTTTCGGAAAAAATATTTTTAAGCTTTTTGTTTCCAACATTTCTTACAAATATTTTATCTCCCTGCACTCGTGTTCTTATTCTGACGTTTCCTCTGATTTTACTTTTATTTATACAAATAGAAACATACGGACTCTTATTGAAAAATTCACAGTAGTCCTTTTCTGACAAAACAACCGTATAACCTGTTTCATCTATTCTTATAATTTTATTATACATTAACACACAGTCAAAATACAAGGGGTCTTTCCTATAAAAAGAATTTTTTCCGTCATTTTTTGAAATAATAAGATGTCCGTATTTTTTTTCGGCATAAATACCCGACGGTAAAGATATATTTTTACCTGTCACATTTTCAGAAAGTTTTAATACCATATTTGTGTGATTATAGGAAATATCTTTTAAATCTTCTAAAAAAAATCTACATGCTTTTCTTATAACCCTTCTTTTGATAACATCGTCAAATATCTTAAACTTTTCAGTATCAATAACAACCGCTTTGCTAAAATCACTATCGCAAAAAGCACATTCGTAAAAAGCTTTTTCAGCCAGTTTTTCAAGAAATTCCTCTTCCTCAGAAATTACTCCGGCATTTTTTGACAGGGTCGAAATAATATTTTTATTAAGATTTTCAGAAATCCATGGAAACAGTTTAAGACGAATTTTATTTCTTGTATAAATATCCATTGTATTTGTGATATCCGTTCTAAAATCAAGATTATTTTCTTCGCAGTAATTTTCAATCTCGTATCTTTCACAGTTTATAAGCGGTCTTATAATATTTTTTCTTACAGGAGGTATTCCGCATAGACCTTTTATTCCCGTACCTCTTATAAATCTCATAATTATTGTCTCAGCATTGTCATTTTTATTATGTGCCACGGCTATTTTAGCGTTTTTAAATTTTCCGCATACCTCATAAAAACATTTATATCTAAAAATTCTTCCAGCTTCTTCTTCCGATGAGGAAAATTCTTTTGCATCTTTTTTTATATCAATAAAAAAGCTAAAAAAATCAACTTTCATATTTTCGCAAAGTTTTTGAACATATTCTTGGTCGTCATCAGAATCCTTTCCTCTAATACCGTGATTAATATGTACAACAGCTATTTTCAAATTAAAAATTCCTGAAAGTCTTTTAATAATATGTAAAAGGCAGACCGAATCTGCCCCTCCAGAAACACCGACAATAATAACATCATTTTTCTCAATCATACTGAACGAATTAATGGTTTTTAATACTTTATTAAACACAAAATCAATCCTATCCAAAATAATATAAAATAAGTCCTATTAAAATACAAGATAAAATTATTGATATATTAAGAATTTTATCACATTTCTTTTTTTTTGAGCTTTTTTCAGAATAAGAGTCAGATGATTTTTTAGATGCATATGCCGTATTATTTTTTGAGTATACAGAGTTTAAATTACTTTTGGGATATTTTTTAAGCATATATGAATTAATAATTTTTTCAGCTTCCTCAACAAAATTTTTAGGCATATCCTTTCTTTGCTCCTTATCTTTGAGAATAAATATAGCTTGTTCAAACCATCTTGACTTTCCGCCTTTTATAAGAATAACTTTTTTGTCCTCGTTCATAAAAATCCTCCGGAAATTAATAATAATCACTGTATATATAGGAAAGTATAACCAACAACAAAAAAACTATTCCAAATTTAATACCACCGCGACAGTCAAAAAATAATTTCGTAAAATCTTTATTTTTTATTTAATTCCCTTTTGTGGAATATGCCCCTTGAATATAATTCAAAGGGCATATATCATATACGTTGTGCAATCTGTAAAGCTTTCATTACATACTAATAAAAGAATAAACAGATAATATTTAATAAACCCTGATACATCAAGGACTTCTTCTATTGTTTCACAATAAAAATTTTGCAAATCGCTATAGACCTCTTTAATAAATAAAAATTAAACATTTATTCGGCTATAAAAATTTTATAACTTCCATCGTCATTTCCTATAGCTATATAATCCATTTTGCCATCGCCATTTAAATCGCATGGGATATATTCCACTCCATACTCGGCGGATAAAGCCTTAAATCCATAATCCATAAGAACATATTTTGCGGATGTGTTAAGATAGTTGTCAGAAACATAAATTTCTTTTATTCCATCACCGTTTAAATCCTCAATATAAAAATTTTCTTCCATTGATTCCAGTGATAAATGTGTTTTCCACAAAAGAACAGGCACATCACCCAAATGATATATAAACAAATTTGTTTTGTCAGTCATAACAAACTCTTTTGTTCCATCTCCGTCAATATCAGCAGATTTTATTTTTTCAGCCCGTTGTTTAAACAGATACTGCTTTGTTTTTGAAAATACACCATTCTGATTTGAGAACACATCTATGCCTCTTCCTCTTGAGGCAAAAACTTTCCCATCGGTAAAATCAACAGACCCATAACTGCTTACCTCAAGTTTGCATGGAGAAAATATATTATTGTAATTTTCATCAAGGAAAACAATCCGATCCGATATAAGGATTTCCGCTCCATATATTTCCTTATCAGTCAAACCGTTTCTTTTCATTTCCTCGATAACTTCCTCGCTGTAAATAACATCATGTTCCGGCTTTTTCTTTTGACCGAGAAGCACAGCTATTTTACCATCGTCATTAAAAGACACATCCATAGGAAAAAGATTTTCTTTTGAAAAATCCAATTCTCTGTCAAGATAAAATCCTTCGGCATTAAATTTAAAAAAGTTCAGCTTATCCTCAGAAATAACTCCAACAACTGAATTATTGCCATTCCAAAAACCATCATCAAATTTATCAAATTTTTTTTGAACGCTTATTTCCTTAAATTTTTGAATTTTCTCCAAATTTTCTGTTTTTTCCGAAAAACCATCGTTTAAAAAAACATTCATTTCAGAAAAAGGATAAACATCTTCTCCCATAGAATAATATCCGCATATCATATCATCATCAATAAAATAAAAGCTTGCAATACCAGCCTCCTCACTGTTCAGATAAAAAAGCTTAACAGAAGCGCGGACTGCCTGTCTGCCTTTAAATTCATCAATATCAAATCCATAAGAGAAACAAATATTTTTAATTTGTTCAAACGCAGCGGATTTCTCATCAGGAATATCATCTCTCTCATAAGAAATGTTATCATCATAATTCCAATGTTCTTTTTTTAGTATTTCGTTTATTTTTTCTTGGCAAAAATCTTTGGTTTCCTGCTCAATAGGCAAATCAGATTTATTTTCCCCGCATCCTGAAAAACAAAATAAAAATATTAAAATAATTAAGGCAATAACTGTTTTTCTCATAAAATTAATCACCTTTATCAATTATGGCAAAACAATATAAACATTCTTTTGCCGTTTCATTTGTTAATTTTTCTGTATGTAATATAAAAAACGTATAATTTTCCGCAAAACATATCATTATTTTCTTTCGCCGAAATTAGTATGCATTCTTGGCCCGCCTTTTTTAGTTTCAGAGCCGACCGGTGTAGACGCCACAATAGTTTTGTAAGCTGTTTTCACATCATTTACAACTTTCTTTTCACAGTCATGACAATATTTACCTGTCTTTATAGGACTTCCGCATTTCATACATTTAAGATAATCGCCCATACCTGTAGACACCTCAAGACGGCCTTCTCGTAAAAACCTCTCAATCTCAGGAACAGTAACCCCCGTTTCTTCAGATACTTTTACAAGAGAACTGTCAGGATGTTCTTTAAGATATGCTTTAACACGATCAAATACTTCTTCTTCTTTTTTCATACACTCATTGCATATTCTTCCTGTTCCATAATGAAGTCTTCCGCACTTTTTACAATTTCTAAGTTCCATGATAAAACCTCCCAATAAATTATTTTTTATCTGAATTAATCAGTTTTTATTTAAATAAATATATTAGCTGTACAGAACCGCAATTATATAAAAATGGTAAAATAACAGCGCTAAACTAATAAGTTAATATATAATCAGTAAATCATTTTCTCGCTTCGCGCTAAAAATTGTGCAAATCGTCATAATTTTGTACATTATTGTAAAATAAAAATCAATTAATTTTTATACGCAAATCAAATATAATTTAGTATAAAATCAAGCACTTTACTATAAATCTAATCCTCTAGTATATTATACAACACCTTAGACAAAAAATAAATACAATTTTTCAAATTTTTATTAATTTTATTATACAAAAATTCAAATAGCTCTTAAAATAAAAAAAACGTATCAGCAAACAAAAAACTTAAATTAATTTATTAAAATATACGCAAACTATAGGTAAAAATAAAATTTTTTTGTTTTCAGAAGAACATTTTGAAAAAAGCTATTGTAATTAATATCCCACCTGAAAATATATTAGATATTTTATCAATAAATCTAAGTGTGTTTATTTTTTTTCCAAACAAAACTCCTGTGCTTAAAAGAAATATCTGAAAAACGCATACTATAAAAGAAAATAAAAATTTATTAAATCCAAATACGGAGGAAGTTATTCCCACTCCAACAGAGTCAAATGAAAGCGCCATTCCAAGATATAACGCTTCCGATGCCTCTATTACAGAAGATTTGTTTAAATCACAAAATTCCGGTGACTGTATTATTTTTACCGATATACCCAAAGACTTTATCATAAAATTTAAAGTTTTCTCTTTTTTTTCTTTTTTCTTTTTTGGTTTTGTACCTTGAAAAATTATCCATAGACCTGTTATAAATAATAATACCGCTCCGATAATCTCACCTGTTTTCTGTGACATAAAACCACACAAAAAATTTCCAAAAGTCATAGATATTAATATAACAAAAAATGATATTGAGCCTGTTATTATTTTCGCATTGACAGGAATTTTTATTCCCCTTATTCCATAGGACAAACCAATTCCCATAGCGTCAATGCTTAATGAGAACGCCAAAATTATCATATAAATAAATGACATATTAATCTTTCCCTGATTGTATGATATTCCAATATATGATAAAAAAAGTAGTTTTGTTAAACAGATTTCTCCGAAAACTATGAAAATCACGTAGTTTTGAAATAAGCCGATTATATAGTCAATCAACTTAAAAATAAGTAAGTTCGGCAGCTAAAAATCCTTTTTGCCGCGTTGCCGTCGGTCGGCGTAGGCAGTCGGCTATGCTCTCCCTCCGCCGCCTTACAAAAATAATTTTTAGCTCGCCTCATTTTTCTCATTTTCAAGTTGATTGACTATAATATCACAGCAATTCCTGTATAAATAGAAAAATATTTTATTCTTTAAACACCAAAAGCGTTAAAAATTATTGAATTAAATATTTTTTTGGCAATACCTGAGCAAATGTGAAGTTTTGAAAGAAGCCTAAAAAAAAGTCAGTTGTACAGTCATTAATTATATTTAAAAGAATATATTATTTTATATAAACATATCTATATCAAAACAATAAAATAATAGACATATCCAATAAACAGGCAATTTTAATAAAGCCATAACAAAACAATAGACCTGTTTATAGTCAATCAACTTGAAAATGGATAAAAGGAAACCGGATAAAAATTATTTTTACAAGGCAGAGAAAGGAAATAATTCCGGTATAAATAGAAAAAATAGTTTATTCTATATTTTAGCGAAAGGTATTTTATTTTTTAAATGCCCGGTTAAAAAATATTGAATAAAATAATTTTTCTTTTCTCCGTCTATTCTAGAATTACTGTAAAGAAATTCTTTTATTGTTTTGGACTAAAAATTTTATAAATTGCTATTTTAACGAAAGGAGATTTTTTATGGATATCTATAAGAAGAGCATAGACGAAATCGAAAATGAATTTTCGTCAGACAGAAATAACGGACTTTCAGAAAATGAAGCAAAAAAAAGACTTTTAAAATTCGGACTTAACAGTCTTGAGGAAAAAAAACGGACAAGTCTTATTATACGTTTTTTTCAGCAATTTCAAGACTTTATGGTTATTGTTCTTATTTTCGCCGCCGTTGTTTCTTTTGTCATTTCTCTTATAAACAACGAGAAAGATTTTTTTGACCCTGTCATTATTTTATTTATTGTAATTTTAAATGCCGTTTTGGGAATTATTCAGGAAAGCAAAGCGGAAAAAGCTATGGAAGCTTTAAAAACAATGTCCTCCCCTGACGCTAAAGTAATCCGAAACGGAAGTCTTAAAATTATACCCGCCAAAAAAATTGTTCCCGGAGATTTAATTTTAGTTGAAACAGGAGATTTTATTCCGGCAGATGCAAGAATTGTTTCCTCGGTAAGCCTTAAAACTGATGAGTCTGCCCTTACGGGAGAAAGTGTCCCGGCAGAAAAAAATGAAAACGCTGTTTTCTCGGCAGATATTTCTTTAGGAGACAGAAAAAATATGTTGTTTTCAGGCACATCTGTAAGCAGAGGTCATGGAAAAGCAATTGTCTGCCAAACAGGTATGAATTCTCAAATAGGCAAAATAGCCGCTATGATTTTAAAAGACGATGCCGAACAAACTCCTTTACAAAAAAAACTCGCCGAAACCGGAAAGGCTCTTGGGCTTGGTGCTTTAGCCATATGCTTTGTTATTTTTTTCATTGGAATATTCAGAGGAATACCTCCCTTTGAAATGTTCATGACGTCTATAAGCCTTGCCGTTGCCGCTATTCCCGAGGGACTTCCGGCTATTGTTACAATTATGCTTGCCATAGGTGTTCAGTTCATGGCAAAGAAAAACGCTATTGTAAAAAAACTTCCGGCTGTTGAAACTATTGGAAATGCCAGTGTCATTTGTTCAGATAAAACAGGTACTCTTACAAGAAATAAAATGAAAGTCGTATCAATTTACCCTGAAGAACTTAAAGAAAAGATACTTACATATTCTTCATTATGTAATGATTCCTATCTGAACTCAGATGGTGAAATAATAGGCGAACCTACAGAAAACGCTCTTATTGCCGCCGCTTTAGGCTATGGAATTGATAAAAATAAAATTATACAAAAGATGAATAAAGTCGGAGAAATTCCTTTTGACTCCGAAAGAAAACTTATGACAACAATTCATAATATGGGAAACAGCAAATATATTGTTATAACAAAAGGCGCTCCTGATATTTTAATAGGAAAATGTACAAAATATCAAAATGACGACAGCATTTTGCCAATAACATCTGAGGTTAAAAACAGACTTTTAAGAAAAAACAGACAAATGGCGGGCAGCGCTTTAAGAGTTCTTGGCGTTGCTTATAAAATAATAGGATACATACAAAAAAATCCGGATACAGAGCAAACAGAAAATAATCTTATATTTGTTGGTTTCACAGGAATGATTGACCCGCCAAGACCGGAAGCTTATGAGGCTGTAAAAGCTTGTAAAAATGCCGGTATAAAACCTGTTATGATAACAGGCGACCATCTCTTGACTGCCGTTGCCACAGGTAAAAAAATAGGTATTTGCGATAAAGGAGGAAAAGCCATTTCTGGAGATGACATTTCCGTACTTTCTGAGGAAGAGCTTTCTGAAAAAATAAATGATTACTCCGTTTTTGCCAGAGTTTCCCCGGAGGACAAAGTTAAAATTGTAAAGGCATTTAAAAGCAGAGGACATATAGTTGCTATGACCGGAGATGGAGTAAACGACGCACCAGCTCTTAAAACAGCGGACGTTGGATGTGCTATGGGGATAAATGGTACAGACGTAGCGAAAGGCGCTTCTGATATCGTTTTGGCAGATGATAATTTCGCTACCATCGTACACGCCGTTAAACAAGGGAGAATAATATACTCAAATATAAAAAAAGCGGTACATTTTCTGCTTTCAAGCAATATAGGAGAAATAATGACTATTCTTACAGCAATGCTTATTGGATTTCCCTCTCCGCTTTTGGCTATACATCTTTTATGGGTAAATCTTGTTACAGACTCTCTGCCAGCCGTTGCTCTTGGTCTTGACCCTGCTAACAGCGATATTATGGAAGGCAGAAAAAGCTTAGCTAAAAAAGGTCTTTTTACAAAAAGCGGATGGACAAGAATCTGTATAGAAGGTATGATGATAGGTTCTCTATCTTTACTGGCTTTCGCCATAGGCAATATGTTTTTTGACAAATCCGGAGGACTTATGACAGGGAGAACAATGGCATTTTGTGTGTTAAGCATTTCCCAGCTTGTACATTCTTTTAATATGAGAAGTGAACATTCTGTTTTTAAAGATGGAATTTTTGCAAATAAATATCTTATATATTCTTTTTTTGCGGGACTTCTTCTTCAAGCGGGAGTTGTTATGACAAAACCTCTGGCAGCTGTTTTTAAAGTAGTAAGCCTTGACGCAAGAGAATGGTTTGTGGTTGCGATACTTTCACTTATGCCTATTGTAATTGTTGAATTTGACAAACTGTTTTTTGAAAAAGGTGAAGAAATTATTGAGAGAAAAAACAGAGAAAAAAAAGTAGCTGAAAACTTTGATTAAAGCAATTTGAAAATTTTTTTGCAGAAAACAATAGGCTTCTTTCAAAACTTCACACTTGTACAGATATAGCCCAAAAAATATTTAATTTAATGCTTCCTAACACTTTCGGCATTTAAAAATCAAAATGCCTTTCGCTAAGATTCGCTAAGACATTGAATGAAATATTTTTGCTGGATTGATGTGATTTCATAATTTCAAAAGAAGTCTAATAAACCTGTTTAGAACGCTGTAATATCCAGTGTCACATACGCGCTAAGTTAAGAATAAAACCATAGTCACCACCCCGCCCGCCTACTTTTTTATAAAAAAGTGATAAGAATTAAATTTAATCGTATTTTTAATTTTAAAAAACTAAAAATACGATTAAATCAAATTTGCCGATAATTCAAATCCTCAATAGCAAAGTGTATACTTTGCGTTCAGTGGCAAGGGACAGCATCCCGCTGTTTTATAGTCAATCAACTTGAAAATGAGAAAAAGGATTTTTAGCCGCCGAACTTACTTATTTTTAAGTTGATTGACAATAACTCAGTGCGTATAGAGCAGCACCTGTGGTTTTTGAAAATTGATTTCCTCATTTTTAATATGAACAAACTGCTCTTTTTCAGGTCATCTGATTACTTTTGACTGTTTTTTTTGAGTAAAAGTATCTTGCTATATATATAGCCGGAGTATCAGCAAGACTTGTCACAATAAAAATGACATAACTTGATATACATATATCTATAATTGTTTTAAAATCATATACAAATAAAAACGAGCCAAAAGTAAAAAGAACATTGTTTATTAATTGTGATAAAAGGGTAGAGCCGTTGTTTCTAAGCCAAAGATATTTTTTTGGATCTCCAAATTTTTTTGTCGTAAAATTCCACCATTTATGATATGCCCATACATCAAATCTTTGGGATATAAAATATACAATCAAACTTGTTATCATTACCCTCGGAGTATTTGAGAAAACAGACACTATTGATGAAAAAATCATATCGTTTTCACTTGGCGTATACAAAAACCACGACTGACTTATCAAAATAAAACAAACTGAAGCGAACATACTTATATTCACCGCTTTTTGAGATGTTTTTTTCCCTTTTGTTTCACTTAATATATCCGTTATTAAAAATGTAGCCCCAAAGAGAACATTTCCTAAAGTTTGTTCCATTCCATAAGCTTTTATCAAAATTAAAACCTCTATATTGGCTGTTATTGTAGCCACAGCAGAAAAGCACATAAGTCCATTTTCCCCAAAAATCATAAACCATACTATAACAGCTCCGTATATTCCTATAAGACTTAATATCAACATTAATTCATTACTCATTTTTTATCCTTTCAACCTACTCCAAAATCGGTATTATCAATTAATATATCTATATTTTCATAGTTTTGATATTTTTTGTATAACTTTTCCTTAAAAATTTTTATTACATCTTTGTCTGGTTTTACAGGAGTTTTATTCTCAGTCATTATGTTTATACATATTCTCTCAAAATATTTTAAACCTGTATGAATATCCATTTCCATTGATTTTTCAGTTTGTCCCTTTACTCCGAAAAGAAGACATACCTCGTCAAAATATTTTGCCATTTCCAAAGGATGAACATTTGGAATACCTTTTATAAAATACTTTTCACGAAATAAATAATCAAAAGTTTCTATACCGCTTTTTATTTTCACATTTATTCCATATTTTCTAAAATATTTTTTTAAATCAGGTATAGTTTCTCGGTGTATCCAATGACATTCAAAATGAAGAGTATGTATTTTTCTCAAAACGCATATGTCCTTTATATACATCAATGTATCCTTATCAAGGTCTACAAAACTTCCTGAATTTATCACCTCCAAAACTTTATAAATTCCTATTACATTATCAAGAACAGATTTATTTAGCTTATAATTTTTATAAACATTATTGTCAAAATCAAGATGATAGTCACAAAAACTACATTTTCGCCATTTACAGCCATTTCCTCTCAAAAGAACAATCTCTCGTTTATTTTTATTGTTTATTACTGAATAACGATTTAGTTCCATTTTATTTCCTCCAAAAAGACAGAGCATAAGACTGCTTCTTTTACCTGCCGCTATTTAAACAGAACAAAAATTAACACTTTTGTCACCTGTACGCATAAAAAAAATGCCCCAAAGGGGCAGTACAAAAATGTGTACAGCAAAAACATAAAACAGTATTGTATACACAGGGCCCTTAGTTTTGTTTTTATGGACAGGATGGTTTCGAACTGTCCTATTTAATTTTAAAATTTAACGGTTAAGAAAACAGAAATTGACTTAAAATTGTTTTTTATAATAGACTTCTTTCGGAACTACAAAATTACATCAATCCAACAAAAAAATATTTCATTCAATGTTTTTTCTGTCTATACTGGAATTGCTATAAATTGACGTTTTCTAAATTATCCGTAAATATATTATAAATATATCATATATTTTTTTTTATGTCAACTTTTTTATAACTTTTCTTATAAATTAATCTCTCAATCTTTTATAACATACCTATTTTATAACCTTCTCAGTACCGATTGACATACCTTTTACCGCCATAATTTGCCTGATTTTCCTGAAAGATTTAAACACTTTACAGCAATTCTGTCCTCTGTCCATTATGAAATTACTGTATAGTCAATCAACTTAAAAATAAGTAAGTTCAGCGGTTAAAAATCCTTTTTGCCGCGTTACCATCGGTCGGCATAGGCAGTCAGCTATGCTCTCCCTCTGCCGCATTGCAAAAATAATTTTTAGCTCGCCTCCTTTTTCTCATTTTCAAGTTGATTGACTATAATATCCTTAAAATTTTTAATATGGTCAAAATTTTTCACAAATTTTCCTTGACTTTTTTTTTTAACTATGGTATTATAATTAAGTCGATGTTTTATTTTATAATAATTATATGTATGCGGATGTGGCGGAATGGCAGACGCAGTAGACTCAAAATCTACCGGGGGTAACCTCGTGGGGGTTCAAGTCCCCCCATCCGCATTATGATTTTAGCTGATTAGTCGGTATTTATCAAAAATTTTTTTGATGAATACCGACTTTTTATATTGAATATTAAAAATAATATTTAATTATAGCAAATAATAGAAGAACAAAGAAATAATATTAATAAAACCTGATATATTAAGTAATTCTTTTATTATTTCGCACTAAAAATTTTACGAATTGCTATAAATATAAAAAATAACGTAATAATAAACTTTAATAAAATCTGTTATTACGTTATTTTTTGTTTTGACATAAAGAATTAGATAACTGTTATAATTATTTTGTATTTTCAACTTTTTCAAGCTCATTTAAATCCTGCTCTACAATTTCTTGTTTTTCTTTCTCCAAGATTATCTCATAGACGGGAATAAGGAAAATGTCCTTTTCGTTAAAAGTCATATCATTTTTGTTAATTAAATCACAAAGATAATTTTCTATCATTTTATTTATTCGAGCTTCAGAAATATATTCCGCAGCGTTAAAAGTAGATTTATCAAAATTTTGTTTTGTAAATTCTATAAAATCAGCGCAATCCTGTACGGCATATGACGGTATTTCTGAAAATTTATCAATATATTCAAGTTCTGAAATATTAACATTGGAGTATTCAATTCCTTTATATTTTAAAGCACGCATTATAAATGCACACATATCATAAGGCTTTAATTCTTTAGACGGATTAAAGTTTCCATTTTCATTTCCATTCGCTATACCATCTTTTTTCGCAAGGATTATTGAATTAGAATACTCATAGCCAAAAGGTATGTCTTTAAAATTTTCTTCCGAAGTTTCTTCAGTTTCACATAAAGTTCTCATAAGGTACTCTATAAATTCACCTCTTGTAAGAGAATCTAAAGAACCAGCATTAAACGGTAATTGGATTTCTTGAGTTATTCCACTTGCCATACATATTGCCCCAAATGAGTTAAAATGAGTATTGTCAATACCTTTTGATTTATCCTTATAAGCGGCATGGAATATCTTTGTTAACTCCGAACCAAAGAAATTATATATTTCCTCCGTTTCTTTCGTCATATCAACAAATTTAACACCCGTTTCCTCGGCAAGTTCTCTTACAGCATCGTCATAAAGCCCGTGGCTGTCCGTAATTTTCCCCTCCTCGTCAAACTTTCTTCTTGAAACAGGTGATATGAGAACAGGTACAGCTTTTTTTTCTTCCGCCAGCTTTATGTAGTTTTCATAAAGGGAATTTTTAAAACTGCCTTCAGTTTCTATATCTCCCTCAGGGTCTGTATATCGGTTTTTAATGTCTTCATCAGTAGATTTTTTAGCGTCGTTGTGTCCAAATTGTATTAATAAATAATCTCCCTCTTTTAAATTTTCTTTGAGCTTTGTGTAATTCTCCTCAGAGGTAAAACTTTTTGAACTTCTTCCGCCTAAAGCAAGGTTTACAACACTCATATTATCAGGGAGAAAATTTTGAACATACATTCCCCATCCCGCCCTTGGAACAGCGTAGTTTTCATCATAACCATATTCGCAAGCTGTAGAGTCACCTACTATATAAACAGTAATATTATTGTTGTTAAACTTATTTTCTGATACTTCAAAATTTAAGTCCGATGATGCGTTTTCGGCAAAAACAGGCAGAGAAACAACAAATGTAATTGCTATTGTAATTGCCAAAACTTTTGATAAAAATTTTTGTAATTTAAGTTTCATAAAAAATATTCCTTCCTATAATTATTTTTTAAACATTTTCATTCCAGCTATGTCTGTGAAGATTACCTTCGATTAAAAAATTGTCAAAATTGTTTTGACGTAAAGCCTCATATAAAATCACTGCCACTGAATTTGAAAGATTAAGAGAGCGATATTGTTCAAGCATTGGTATCCGTATACAGTTTTCTTTATATTTTAAAAGAATTTCCTCAGGAATTCCCGCGCTTTCTTTTCCAAACATAATAAAACAGTCTTTACCATATTTTACATCAGTATAGCTTTTTCTTGCTTTGGTTGTCGCCATATAAATATTTATATTGGGGTTTTGTCTGATAAAATGCTCAAAATTATCATAGCATTTTAAATCAAGGTTATTCCAGTAATCAAGACCTGAGCGGCGCACAGATTTTTCATCAATATTAAAGCCAAGCGGTTTTATAAGATGAAGAGCTGTACCTGTAGCTACGCAGGTTCTGCCTATGTTTCCTGTATTTTGAGGAATTTCCGGCTCAAGTAAAACAATGTTCATATATATCAACCTCTAAAAAATTTATTATATAAATATATAATATCACATTTTTTATTATCAAGCAATTTGAAAAAATAAAGAAAATGAAAATAATATGAAACTTTTTTCACAGATTAGGGATATATATAATTGTAAACATTAAAAACGTTTTTAATTTACATAAACATTACAGCAATTCCAAAATAACTCCTGAAAAAACTATTTTTTTCTGGCTCTTTCAAAATTGCTGTAAGAAAGAGAAAGTTGGATAGTTGATGACAGATGAAGTAAAGCTTTTAAGAAAACTTAAAAAGAAACAAAGAAACTCGTTGGAAATGGCGATAAAAACTTATACTCCATATATAGGCGTTACACTGTTTAACACAATCGGAAACAGCCTTTCCCATGAGGATATAGAAGAAATAGTATCAGACGTATTTATAGCACTTTGGAAAAACGCCGAATATATAGATTTGGAAAAAGGCTCTATACGTTCATACATAGGCGCAATCGCCAAAAATCTGGCGAAAAAGAAATTGAAAAAACAAACAAGCTATGTATCTATAGAAGACATTGAGATACCTGGCGAAAACAATACAGAAATATCATTTGACAAAAATAATTTCAGTGAATTTTTATGGAAATCTGTTATGAGCCTTGGAGAGCCTGACAGCGAGATATTTATAAGATACTATAAATACGGTGAAAAAATTAAGGACATTTCAAAAATAACGGGAATTAATATTTCTACTGTTAAAACTAAGCTCTCTCGAGGCAAACAAAAATTAAAAAAAATTATATCGGATATGGAGGGATTGTTATGAGAAAAAAAAGAAATCTTTTTAAAGAACTAAACGTTAAAAATAATTATAACAACGATAAATTCTCTTTTGATATTGATATATCAAAGATAACTAAAACAGTAAATAACAATCTGAACTCCGTATATGAAGAAAGGAAGATTTATATGAAACATAAACTATTTAAAGGAGCGATTTTCTCAGCTGTAATTACCTCCCTACTGGCAACGTCGGTATTCGCTATATCACCCACGGGTCAAAAATTAATTGGTAATATTATATCATATTTTAATAATAGTGACGCCGTAGAAATTACAGATGTAAAAGAACTTGCGAAATACAACAATACAATAAATGTTTCCGATACTAAAGGCAATTATACTTTAACTTTGGATAATGTAGCGACAGATGATAATTTTATTCACGTATTTTATACTATTACATCAGAAAAACCTTTAAAAATTGAGAATAAAAGTATATTTTTTGACCCTGAGTATGAGGAAACTAGTTTTATTTTCCATCTTGGCTGCCGTTTAAACGGCAAACTTATTGGTATGGGGCAAAATAATCATAATATTGACGATGGATATTATACAAATGGAAATAAAACTTATAAAGGTGTAAAAAAATATAATATTTCTTCTATGGATATTCCTGATAATTTTAAAATTGAGCTTTATTCGCCAATAGAAGTATTAAAACATGATTTGAAAAAAGAAAACCACTTTTATTCCGACGATTATAAAATTACAGATGAGGATAAAAAAAATATTTTATATGTATCAGCTGATATTGATAAGTCAAAAACAAATGTTAATACTATAACAAAAAATATACACAAAGAGCTTCCGTTTTCTAATTCTGAACTTGAAAAAGTTATATTTTCTCCTTTTGGCAATCAGCTTGTAATAAAAAATAAAATTAGCGACCATTCTGAAAATTCAATAGCTATGATTGACAATTTTGTGTTATATGATGAAAAAGGAACTTCTCTTGATGTGTTAAACACAGATTTAAGTCTTAATACAGAAAAAGAAACAAGAAACTCATTTGAGTTTTTAAAAGCGAATCTTGAAACAAAACAATTAAAGATTGTTCCGTTTCATTGGAAAGACGTTAAAACCATCGATGCTGTTGAAAACAAAATAGGAAAATATCCCATTACTTATGAGGTAAGCAAATATGGTAAAGTAGTGGTAACAGATATCCGAATTTCTGACGGCAAAATTGAAATAGATTATTACAAAGACGGTTTTGTGACATACGATCCGGGATTTCAACTTTTAGACGACAACGGCAACAACGCAGAACCTGGAGGAAAATTAGGAAACGTATTAAACATACGTGTAAATTATGATACTAATTCTTACACCGCCGTTTATGAATATGAAGCTTATGATGACAAAGGAATGAAAATTCCGGCGGATAACAATGTGAGTGCGGAAAATCTAAAAAAATCATTTACAACATTATCCGTATTTAAAAATTATATTGAGCTTGACTATGATAACGCTGTTACTGTTGATTTGGAATAAAAACAAATAAAATTACTTTATAAAAATAAGCCGAAAGCCTTTTACATCAGTTTCAAAGTAACTTGGAACTGCTGTAAAACAAGCTTTCAGCTTATTTTTTATTTATATATAACAGTATTGAAAAATATTTATCCGTATTCCTTTTTTAACAGATTTTTTTCGAAACCACGCAATTACAGCAATTTCATAAAAAAGAAGCCTAATCCACTTTAACTGTCCAATTCATATCATCGGCAATTTTGCCCCATTGAATTCCTGTTAATGTATCATAAAGTTTTTGCGTTATTTCACCTGTCTTAAAATCGTTTATCAAAGCTATTTCGTTTTCATATCGAAGTTCTCCTACAGGAGATATTACAGCGGCGGTACCTGTTCCAAATACTTCCTCAAGTTTTTTCTCTCTTGACGCTTTCATTATGTCATCTATTGTAAACCTCTCTTCTATTACCTCATATCCCCATTTTTTGAGAAGTTCAATACAAGACATACGTGTTACACCAGGAAGAACTGTTCCGCAGGTAGGAGCTGTATAGAATTTTCCGTCAATTTTAAAGAATATGTTCATTGAACCAACTTCTTCAACATATTTTTTATGAACACCGTCAAGCCACAATACCTGTGAAAATCCCATATCATGAGCTTTTACCTGTGAGGCAAGAGACGCGGCATAGTTTCCTCCACATTTTATAAAGCCTGTACCCCCGGGAGCCGCTCTTACATATTCGTCCTCAACAAAAATCTTAACAGGATTTACACCCTCATCATAATAAGCGCCTACAGGAGATGCTATTACCATAAACATATAAGTATCGGAAGGTTTTACTCCTAAGTGAGCCTCTGTAGCAATTACAAAAGGTCTTAAATAAAGAGATGTTTCCGGTTCTGACGGAACCCAGTCCTTTTCAACAGATACCAATGTTTTTACAGCCTGAACAAAGTCCTCAACAGGTATTTCGGGAATACACATACGTTTATGTGTAGACCTCATACGCTCGGCGTTTTTATGAGGACGGAAAAGCTGCACTGAGCCGTCGGCTGTTCTATATGCCTTTAATCCCTCAAATGATTCCTGTGCGTAATGAAATACCATAGCCGCAGGGTCAAGAGTTATATTCTGATACGGAACTATTCTTGGGTTATGCCAGCCGATGCCCTCGGTATAGTCCATAATAAACATATTATCGGTGTAGTATTTACCGAAGCTTAAATTTTTTTCATCAGGTTTTGTTTTTTTTGTTTTAGCCAAATCCATTTTGATATTAAGCATTACTATCACTCTTTTCTTAAAAATTTTAAAATTCTACCTTAACAACTATTATATACCTATTTATGAAAATTTCAATAGTAAAATTCAATTAATTTGAATATTTTTATCAATAAGGCGGCTAACTTTTTAACTTACTGCCAATGTATATAGCATAGTCAACAGTATTGATAAATCTTTTTGTGCCTTTGTACAATAGACCCTGTTTATTACGGTGGTTTAAAACAGCTCTATTGCAGCAGTTCCATAAAAAATTTACTGTCAAAAAATATTAAGATATACTCTGAATAAATTCAGGAAAATTTATGAAAATTTATGTTGCATATAAATATATAGTATAATATAATATAATATATTATATCGAATAATTTAATGAAATAATTTCAGAAGAAATTTTATTATATCAAAACATTTTTATATCAAAAAATGTTTTCCTATATCTACTTTTTGAATTATTCGGTATTTTATTAAAAATTATGTATAAATTTTATAAATTCTTGATTATCAAAAAATATTTTTGATTTATTGTAAATTTTACAGCAATTCCAAAATAGACAAAGAAAAGAAGAACTATTTTATTCAATATTTTTTAAGGGCATTTAAAAAACAAAATGCCATTCGCTAAAATAATAGAATAAAATATTTTTTATATCTATCAATAATTGTTGTAAATACCCCTAAAATTATAAAAGTAGATAAGATTAAAATTATTTTTTCAATAAAAATGTGAAAAGCATAATCGTAATCTATGCCAGTGACAATAACATATCTAAAAGAATTTTAATCCATCTGACTTGTTTATTTTTAGGTCGTTTGAATGTAGTATAGTCAATCAACTTGAAAATGAGAAAAAGGAGGCGAGCTAAAAAATATTTTTGCAAGGCGGCGGATGGAGAGCATAGCTGACTGCCTATGCCGACCGACGGCAACGCGGCAAAAAGGATTTTTAATCGCCGAACTTACTTATTTTTAAGTTGATTGACTATACAATACCAAGTTTAAGATAATCTATTAATATTAACTATTGTGGGAGGATTTTAAATGGATACTCAATTTGTATGGCAGGAAAACTTCAATATCGGAGTAGATATTATTGATTCTGAACATAAGAAGCTCTTTAAAATTATCAATAAACTTTTCAGATTTAAGGAGAAAAATATAGCTACTAACTGGGCTTGTCAAGAAGGTATTAAATTTTTTAAAAAACATGCTCTCGAACATTTTTTGGATGAAGAAAAATATATGGCTTCCATTAATTACGAATGGCTGGAACAGCACAGACGTCTTCACAAAGGATTTCGTGAAATTACGCTTCCTGCATTGGAACAAGAACTGGAACAAAACAAATATTCCTCCGATGCTGTGGAACATTTTTTTGGCGTTTGTGCCGGTTGGCTAATGGTCATACAATGACGGAAGATTTGGCTATTGCGGGGAAGTATTCAAAAAAGCAAATAGGTTTTTTGCAGGGTGAAGATGTTGAATCTACAAAAAAAGTGATTATTCAAACTATATTCGATATGTTTCAGTTAGAATCACATTTAATCAGTGATTCTTATAATGGAGAAAAATTTGGAAACGGTATATATTATCGTTTGATTTACAAAAACACAAAAAATGACAAAAAACAAGAAATTATTTTGGTTTTTGAAGAAAAACTATTAATTAACACAGTTGGAAAAATTATTGGAATCAAAACAAATAAAGTTGATAATATATTAGTTCACGCTACCAGATATACAGCAAGACAATTTGTGGAACGCGTAAAGGAACAATTTTTAACAGAAGAAACTTATGAACTGCATACGGAAAACCTTTTGTCCTATAATCAGTTTTACAAAATTTTTAAAAATGAAAATCCGCATATCAAATTATTGTTTGATACAGGCGCCGGATATTTTTCATATTGCATGATTGCGCCACATATACTTGAAGATAATATCGGAACTCCTATAGAACATGAAAACGCTATGGATGAAGTTAAAGAATATCTTAAAAAGAAAAATTCTTCAAACACAAAGAAAAAAATTCTTGTAGTAGACGATTCCAAGACAATATTACAATATATAAAAGAATTATTAAGCAAAAATTACGATATTACAACCGCGGATTCTAGCATTGCCGCAATTCGAAACATTACTTTAAACAGACCTGATTTGATTATTTTAGACTATGAAATGCCCGTTTGCGATGGAAAGCATATGCTTGAAATGATTCGTTCCGACCAGATGCTTGCTAGTATACCTGTTATCTTTTTGACCGGAAAAAACGATTACGAAAGTGTAAAAAATGTAATGGCTTTAAAACCTGAGGGGTATTTGCTAAAACAATTAAAGCCTGAGGATATTAAGAAAAGTATTGATAAGTTTTTTGATGGAAAAAAGATAAATTAACACTTATTTTTTTAGTAGGGACAAGTATGGCAGGAAATATATACTATTTTTTTTAAAATAATTTACAAAATTTTATAATAAACCTGTCCGATAACCTAAACATTAACGATTGATAACAGATTTTTTTGTCAGATGAAACCTGATTTTTACAGTAACTTTCCAAGTTTACCAAAAAAATCAGGCAAAGCATAACAGAAAAAGTCTGTAAAGCAATATTGCGGTGGTTTAGAACAGGTCTATTATACACAAATAGTCATAAATTTGAAATGTAATAAATTTGTATATTTATTTTTTGCATAAACCATTTTACATCAATTCTGATAAAAAAAAATATTTTATTCAATATAATTTTAACGTTTCCGGCATTTAAAAAACAAAATGCCTTTCGCTGAAATTTTGAATAAAATATTTTTTTCTTTCTTATAAAATTTACATAAATTACCAGACAGTTGGTTTTATTATAATTTCTTCTTTACTTCTTCGAAAAATCCCAAAAGCCCTAAATAAATATCATCGTAAGTTACATCGAAATTTCCTGTATACCACGGGTCGGCAATATCCCTTTCAATGCCTGCAAAATGTAAAAGCCTGAATATCTTTCCCTCATCATCATTTCCGAAAACCCTTTTCATATTCACCACATTCATACTATCCATACCAATCAGATAATCAAATTTATCATAATCAGATTTTTTAATTTTAACAGCAACCTTTTTCTCGTCAAAAGGAATACCAAGCTCTTTAAGCTTTTTTCTTGTACCATGATGAATATGATTACCTATTTCCTCACTGCTTGTAGCTGCCGACAAAATCAAAAATTTATCGAAAAGACCTTCTTTTCTCACCATATGCTTAAAAACAAATTCCGCCATAGTCGACCTGCAAATATTGCCGTGGCAGACAAAAAGAATCCTAATCATAAATACCTCCGATTAATCTTCTGTTTCTAAAGGATGTTGGTATATATCTATTTTACCAATATCGTCTTTTGTTTCTTCTTCGCCGTTCGTTCTCTTTCCCTCCGATTCCGTTATCTTATCCATATTAAGCAAATCCCCCATATCCCCATATGTATCAAGATCGTCAGGAACATCAGCAACAGTACTGTTCAAATCTCTGAGCTTGTATTTGGCAGATATGGCATAATCAATATAACCAAGCTCGTCTTCAATTTTCATCCCGCCGTACAAGTCATATCCTGTCATATTGTCATTTTCATCAATATGTATAACCTGAGATATATTTCCAATTTCTCCGCTTGTTCCTTTATCTTTATGTATAAAAGCAAAGTTAGAAACTACCTCATCAACGTCAACATTTACATATAAGTCTTTGGTATTGTCATCCTTCACCTTAACATATCCAAAAACAATTGAGTTTTCGCTCAATTCACTTATATCATTGTAATTCAAACCTAAATTAGACATTATCTCATTAAAATCCATTTTTACTTTTGCCTTGATATCAAGGTCATCGTTTTTTATATAATAAGTATTGTCTTTATAATATATATTTGTTTTTTGACCTATTTCTCCTGACATAGTATCAAGACTGCCTGACAATTCAATATCAAACTTCTCCAAATCGTTTATAACGGCTTTAAAAGTTCCTGTAGACACAGTTTTTAAATTTTGTGTTTCTACGTCACCAAACTTCATATCCATATCTATATCCATATCAGTATCCATAGTAAATGATTTTAAATCTCTGTACTTTTCGTTAATTTTGCTGTAAAGTTCATAAGCCTCTGCTCTGTTTTTCTTAAGTTTGCTTATAACAGTAGCCAATTCAGCATTTGTCACATTGTTTTCAGGTTTAAAAGTTCCGTCTGAATATCCGTTAAAAATTCCGGCGTCAACACACTTTTGGATACTGCCAGCATATTCATTATCAATCGTATCAGAGAAAAAAATCTCAGAGTTAAAATAATCAACAGGTAAAAACTCACCTAAAATGTCAGCAAGTTCTCCCCTTGTAATATATTCTTCCGTAACTTCTATATCTTTAGCATAAGCGTCATTAAACACAGACTTTGCCGCCAATTCGGCTGTTGATTTTAAAGCGTAATCATTAGAGTCAAGACTTTCGTCAAGCCAGCCATCAGCGTTCGCCTCAATAATCTGGTCATACGCCCAGAAATTCGTATCTACCTCCTCAGAGCAAACTGAAGAAGTAAAAAGCATTGTTGATAAAATAAATAAAGAAATAAACTTTTTCATAAAAATAAACCCTCCTTAAAATAATATCTCAAATCTTCTCATAGCCTCTACGGTATTTTCTTTGTTGTTAAAAGCAGTAAGCCTGAAATAATTTTCTCCGTTTTTGCCAAATCCCGCACCGGGAGTACCTACCACATTAATCTTGTTAAGCATAAGGTCAAAGAAATCCCATGAATTCATATTATTGGGGCACTCAAACCAAATATACGGAGAATTTACTCCACCGAAAAATTTCACATTTTTCTTTTTCATTGTGTCAGCAATAATTTTAGCATTTTCTCTGTATATATTAATCATAGCTTTTGCCTGTTTCATACCCTCGACAGAAAATACAGCTTCCGCTCCTTTCTGAACAATGTAAGGAACACCGTTAAATTTGGTAGTCTGTCTTCTGTTCCACATTTTGTTAAGAGACATTTCTCTTCCGTCCCGCGCCTTGCTTACAAGAGCTTTCGGCACAATCGTATATCCGCATCTTGTTCCTGTAAATCCTGCTGTTTTTGAAAGAGAACAGAACTCAACAGCACATTTTTTAGCTCCCTCAACAGCGAAAATACTTCTTGGAAGCTCTTCTTCTGATATAAAGCTTTCATAAGCTGAATCAAATAAAATAACAGAGTCGTTTTCAAGAGCGTAATCAACCCATTCTTTAAGTTGTTCTTTGTTATAAACAGCCCCCGTTGGATTATTGGGAGAACAGATATAAATAATATCAGCGTGAACGGATTTATCAGGCATAGGCAGAAAATTATTATCAGCATTAGCGTCAAGATAAATTATTTTTCTTCCGTTCATAGTATTTGTGTCTACATAAACAGGATAAACGGGATCAGGAACCATGACTACATTGTCAACGGAAAAAAGATCAGTAATATTTCCTGTGTCACTTTTAGCGCCGTCGCTTACAAAAATCTCGTCTAAATCAAGCGTGACACCATTTCTTTTATAATAATCCTGTATTGCGCGTCTTAAAAAATCGTATCCCTGTTCCGGACCATATCCTTTAAAAGTTTCCGCCTTTCCCATCTCGTCAACGGCAGAGTGAAGACTTTTAATCACATCATCCGCCAAAGGTAGCGTAACATCTCCTATACCAAGTCTTATAACCTTTTTGTCAGGGTTAGCTGCGGTATAAGCGTTTACTCTTTTAGCTATTTCAGAAAAAAGATAGCTTTCTTTTACGTTAAGATAATTTTCATTAAATTTTGCCATTTGTTTTTATACCTCCCATAAAATATTATTTATAACGAAACAATAAAAGAATGCACAAGTAATATTTGATAAATTTGATGTTTTAAAAAATTATTTTGTTGAACATGTCTATTGTTTCGCGTTAAAAATTTTGCCAGTTTCTATAATATATATTTATTTTATTGCTGAATACTCAATAGTCTTTCGGCTGTAGCAAGTTTAACACATACAGCTATTACCTCCATAGCTATTTTAAGTTCTTCCATATAAGGATAAGACGGAGCGATACGTATACAGTCATCCTTAGGATTATTTTTATAAGGGTGAGTAGCTCCCGCCTCTGTAAGAATAACCCCCACTTCTTTAGCAAGTCTCACGACCTCTTTTGCGCAGCCATCATAAGTATTCAAAGTTATAAAATACCCTCCATCAGGCTTAGACCAAGAGCAGATTTTATCATCTTTAAACTTCTCCTCAAGAGTTTCAAGAACCATATCAAACTTAGGTTTTAAGATAGCAGCGTGTTTTTTCATATGCTGTTTAATATTGTCGGCATTTTTAAAAAACCTGACGAAAGAAAGCTGATTAATTTTATCAAATCCAATAGTCTGTACAGACATTCTTCTTTTAATTTCATCGACATTTTTTTCGCTTGCCGCAATAAGAGAGATACCCGAGCCGGGAAAAGTAACTTTGGACGTTGAGAAATACATATAAATTCTGTCCTCATTTCCATACTTTTCGGCAAGCTTGAAAATATTCGCAAGCTTATTTTCTTTGTAAATGTGATGAATAGCGTAAGCGTTGTCCCAAAAAACACGAAAATCCTTAGCCGCCGTTTTCATTTTAGCCAGCCTTTCAACGACCTCGTCACTGTATACCTCTCCGCTCGGATTTGAATACATAGGCACACATATGATACCTTTAACAGAATCATCTTCTCCCACCAGTTTTTCAACCATATTCATATCAGGACCATCATTGTTAATAGGAACTGAAATCATTTCTGCGCCAAATTCCTCACATATTGAAAAATGCCTGTCATATCCCGGAACAGGACATATAATCTTAACCTTCTCAATCTTTCCCCAAGGCTTTTCTCCCAAAGTTCCAAATAAATACAGCCTTGCGAAAGTATCGTAAATAATATTTAAAGCCGAATTTCCACAAATAATAATATTTTCAGCAGGAATATCAAAAAGGTCGGCAAAAATACTTTTTGCCTCAAAAAGCCCGTCAAGGACACCATAATTTCTTACATCAATATTATTAAGAGCGTGAAAATTTTTAAGTCCATTTAAAAGCTCGTTTGACAGGTCAAGCTGTTTAGAGCCGGGCTTGCCTCTTGACATATTAAGTTTAAGACCCATTTCCTTGTAATTATTATATTCTTTTAAATATTCATCCTTTTTTAAAATAATTTCATCTTTTGACATAGACTTTAATCCAGACATAATAAATTTCTCCTTTTTATTATTTTTTAATGTAAATTTTAAAAAATTTTTAGGGAAACGCCGATGTTAAAAAAACAATTTCAGAAAAAGCAACGTTTCTTTTTATTTTTTTATTATAATACTGAAATTATTTCTTATTTTGAATTAGTCGGCATTTTCTTAGTCAAAAAATAATAAATAATAAATTTTTAAAAAAATAATTTAACTTATGATAATTGTATCATATAATTAAGTAATTGTCTTGTAAAAAATAAAAAAAAATTACAGAAAAAATCTGTTCAATTATGGTATAAATTTGTTAAGATTTTTTATAATTAAACATAAAAATGCAAGAACCGCGAATTTTTCTTTCAAAATTATATAAAATATTTTTTTTAACCCCTATTTATAGTTATAAAAAAAACATTTTTGCCGAAATTGCTGTAAAGCGTAATTCTCAATACAATGCCTTTACTTTTATTGTTTTGTTAAAGACAATGTATATAAATTAAAAAAACGTAAAAAATATTCTCATACAAAAACAGGAGGTCAAAGAAATGGAAATATTAAAAGTTTCATCTAATTCACAGCCAAAATCTGTCGCGGGCGCGATAGCAGCGATAGTAAGAAACGATAAAAGCGTTGAAATTCAAACAATAGGCGCAGGTGCGGTAAATCAAGCGGTAAAAAGCATAGCAATCTCCCGTGGATACGTTGCCCCAAACGGAATAGAACTTGTAGCCATTCCGGCGTTTTCACAGCTTGAGGTAGAGGGCGATACAAAAACATCAATAAAATTTGTAGTTGAAAAAAGATAAAAAACACGGCGGCAAATTTTTTGCCGCCGTGTTTTCTCAAAACTACAGTGAAACAATAAACCTGTTATAACAAAATAATAAACAAGTAATATTTGATAAACTTGATATTTTAATAAATTCTTTTATAATCAATCAATGTAAATAAATTACAAACATAATCATTCCTTGGCAAAAAATATTTTCCGTCAACCCCTGTCAATATTTTTATTTTTCATAAAAGACGACATAAAACAGACCCCCTCTGCATTGTTTTTTATACATTCATAAGCGTTTTCAAAAGTTATTCCGCCAATCGCAAAAACAGGTATACTCACCCCATCGCATACCTGTTTGAGAAACTCAGTTCCTCTTGGCGGTATACCCTTTTTACAGTCCGTTTCAAAAATATGTCCGGCTATTAAATAATCAGCACCGAATTTTTCAGCCTTTACCGCTTCTTCCAAAGAATGAACCGAAACCCCGACATAATTAAAAAAATCAAGATTATCTATATTCTCAAAAAAATCGCTTATTGATAAATGAATATTTTTTACCCCTATGTCAATGGCTGTGGAAATAAATTTGTTTACGGCAAACTCAACGTCATATTTACCGCAAATGTTCATACATTGTTCAGCAAATTTTTTATACTCGTTTTCTGAAAGTTCTTTTTCTCTTAATATAATTTTAAATGGCTTTGTCTTCGCGACCCTTTCAATCTGTTCTAAAAAGTCAAGACCGTTTTCTTCCGTTATCTTTCTGTTTGTAATACATATTATATTCATAAATTCACTCTTTCGATATTTTATACGTAAATATAATCTCTGTATACAGGCTGCAAACCTCTTTCAATTATCGCCCCACATACTTCTCTTACGCTTCTTGGGTCTGAAATCTCAAACTGCTCGTCACCTTTCATCTCTTCCTCGTGACCTCCTACGCCTACGCTTACTCCCGCCGATATTTTAGTTGCCGCCATACCGATTACATTATCTCTGAATCCTGCTCTTTCCCTGGTAGAAATAGTAATTCCGGCATAAGGCATAAAAAGACGGTAAGCAAGCATTACTTGGAGAAGCTGTTTTTCGTGTACATCATTAGGATTATTTTCAGCATTGTTTATATAAGGTCTTAATCTTGGAAGTGAAAAAGAAATTTCAGCGTGAGGATATTTTTTTCTTATTAAATCAGCGTGAAGACCTGCCGCGTAGGCGTCCTTTCTGAAATCAGAAAGTCCTAACAGCGAACCGAAAGCAACTCCTCTCATTCCACCCATTAAAGCTCTTTCCTGTGAGTTAAATCTGTATGGATAACATCTTTTTGAACCGCTTAAATGAACCTGCTCATATTTATCCATATCATAAGTTTCCTGATATACGCTTACGAAATCCGCTCCGCATTTTTGCAAATACTCATATTCATCGGAATTTACCGGATAAATTTCAATTCCAATTGTTGAAAAATACTTTTTCGCCGTTTTAATAGCCTCTCCTATATATTCAACACTTGATTGAGAGCGACACTCACCCGTAAGTATAAGAATCTCTTTAAGTCCCGACTTTGAGATTGTTTTCATTTCCCTGTCAATATCCGCATATACAAGCTTGCCTCTGTTTATTTTGTTTTTGCAATTAAAACCACAGTATACACATTCGTTCTCACAATAATTTGCTATGTAAAGAGGTGTAAATAAACAAATAGAATTTCCAAAATGCTTTCTTGTTTCAATAGTAGCTTTTTTTGCCATATCCTCAAGAAAATCTTCCGCCGCTGACGAGAGCAAAACTTTTAAATCCTCTTTATTCAAATATTCCTTTGAAAGAACATTTAATACGTCAGACGCTCTATAATCTGTATAATCATAAACTTTCATATCAGAAATAACTTTTTCCATTACATCGGAATGAATTATTTCCATTCCCTCTTGATATTCCATATGATCTGTGCGTTTCATAAATAAACTCCTTCCTTAATCTGTGACAAAACAATAGACCTGTTTAATAACCTGAGTAATAACGATTTACAAGAAATTTTCTCATCAGACAAAGCCTGATTTTTGCGGGAACCTTCCAAGTATTTCAATAAAACCAGGCAAAATATGACGGAAAAATATTTGTTACGCGATGCTTAAGTAATTTAAAACAGGTCTACCTACTGCCTATGCATACCGACCGACGGCAACGCGGCAAAAAGGATTTTTAACCGCCGAACTTACTTATTTTTAAGTTGATTGACTATATCTCTTCGCTATGAAAATTTCGCAAATCGCCCTAATCCTGAAGAAATCCTGTAAGAGGACTTGACGCTTCAGCCTTATCAAGAACACGCCCCATCTTCGACAAATATGCCAGTCTGCCCGCCTCTATTGCGAGCTTAAAAGCTTTTGCCATTTGTCTTATATCTCCCGCCGTTGCCACAGCGGTATTCGCCATAATAGCGGAAACCCCCATCTCCATTGCCTCACAAGCCTGAGACGGTTTTCCTATTCCGGCATCAACAATAACAGGCAATTCAATTTCTTCCACAAGAATCCTTATAAATTCTTTTGTCACAAGACCTTTATTGCTCCCTATAGGAGCCGCTAAAGGCATAACGGCAGATGCCCCCGCTTTTTCAAGCTGTTTCGCTATTATAAGGTCAGGATAAACATACGGCAGAACGACAAATCCTTCTTTTGCTAAAATTTCGGTTGCTTTAACCGTTTCGTGATTATCCGGCATAAGATATTTGGAATCATTTATTATTTCTATTTTGACAAAATTTCCGCATCCTATTTCTCTTGAAAGTCTGGCAATTCTCACAGCCTCCTCGGCATTTCTGGCTCCTGACGTATTAGGAAGAAGCGTCACATTATCAGGTATATAGTCAAGTATATTAGCCTCTCCACCTGTATTGGCACGCCTAAGGGCTAAAGTAAGTATTTCCGCTCCTCCCTCTTTAGCCACTGCCTCAATAAGATCAATATTAAATTTACCTGATCCAAGAATAAATCTTGAATTAAATTCCTTTCCGCCAAGCTTAAAAATATCGTTATTCATTTTTATCCTCCTATACCTCATTTATTCCTATCAAAAGTCTCAAAATCATATTCGCCTGATGTCCGGCACAAATCATAACCCGCGGAGCCATAAGTCCTGTTCCTGGTTTGGCACCAGTTTCAAAATCGCCGCATACATATACGTTTTTCATCTTTTTTTCTGTTTTAATGTCGTTTGAACTTCCATAACCGGCCATTCCCGAAGCACATACAATTTTAGTATCAGGAAAATACGTTTTCGCTGAAATTAAAAACTCCGCCTTAGCCTCAGGATTGTCAAACGCCTCGCATATAATGTCAAAACCTTCAAAAAGCTCTTTCACATTTTCTTTTGTCACCTTTATGTTTTTTGATGAAATATTTATAAAAGGGTTAATTTCCTCAAGCTGTCCTTTAAGAGCTTCTGTTTTCGGCATACCTATATGTTTGATATAGTAGCATTGTCTGTTAAGATTACTTGGCTCCACAATATCAAAATCAACCAAAAATAAATTTCCCACTCCAATTCTTGAAAGGCATACCGCTATATTTGAGCCAAGACCGCCAAGACCTGCGACAGCCACCTTTGAGTTTTTAAGAATTTTGTGAATTTTAGGCGTATGTCTTGCCGACATCATTGCCTCAAGCTGGTTACGGCAAGGCAGGACACCTTTCTCAATTATGTAAATTTCATCATTTTCTTTTAATTCTGTGTCATCGCTTATCTGAAATCCATTAAGTATAACAATAGTATTTTCTTTTTTAGGAAAAGCTGAAAATAAAGTTTTTTCAGAAATATTTTTCGGCATACCATTTAAGTATACAGTCATAATATCAGCCGCCTCCTACAAAACACACAATTTCAATAGTATCGCTGTCCTTTAAAATTGTGTTAAAAAAGCTTTCTCTTGGAATTATCTTTCCATTCAGCTCAACAGCGACCCTGTCAACTTGAATATTCTGTAATTTGAGAAAATCCAATAAATTTGTAGGCCATAAAAGAGGTAATTGTTTTCCGTTAAATTTCATAAATCCTCCACCTTCCTTTACAAAAATAATTTTTATTTTTTCTCTCAAATTGCACAAAAAGGGCTACACCCGTGGTGGTGTACCCCATATTTTTGTTCGGCAATATTGTTAAAACTAATAAAAATACAATAAATTTTCATTTACATATCGACAATACTCAATATAAATCATAACTATGTAAAGTATTTATGTATTTTATTATCTCATAATAAAATATGTATGTCAAGTGATTTTTTTATTTTCTCACAGAAGACTTGTTTTCAGCGCTTAAAAGCTGCTGCTCCGTTGATGGAAATTTTTGGTTCATCTTATCTATTTCCGAGGAATCAAGAGATAAAAGCTCATCTATTCGTACACTTGACGCGTTGCCTATAGATATAATATCATTAGCGAGAGCGCTTGCATCGCTGTTTGAAACTTTGTCATTAAATCCATCAGATTCGGTATTTATATATTCCGACGCGGCTGTTTCAGATTCAGCTTTTTCTTTTTCCTCATTTGGATCTATATAATTATAACGACCTCTTTTTATTATCTGCGACTTATTGTAAAAACTTCTCGACCATGCCCTGAGTTCCTCAGGAGTTTTGTATGTTGCCATAATACCTCACCTGCCCACTTGCTATTGCGTTTTTCCAAAACACTTGTAATTATACTTATTTAACATATAATTGTTTTATGATTATATTTTATCACTTCTTTTAAATTATATCAATAGAAAAAATATTTATTTATAACAAAACAATAAAATAATATCACGGTAAATTTTTATAAAATATGATATATTCAAGGATTATTTTATTTTTTCACTTTAAAAAACTTGATGGTCGCTATAATAAATTACTTATAAAACTGCTAAATTTTGTTGATTTATCCTTGACACAAGCATTTTTTTAAAGTATAATATTTAATGTTTGATTTGCCACTTTAAAATCCGTTAGCCCCGGATTTTATATATAGAAACGTAATTACTTTAATTGATGAAACAGGAGGTTAACTTTAAATGAGAACAACATATATCGCTAAAAAAGCTGAAATTGAGAGAAAATGGTTTGTTGTCGATGCCGCCGATATGACTTTAGGTCGTCTTGCGTCAGAAGTCGCTACGGTTTTAAGAGGCAAACATAAGCCTATTTATACGCCTTTTCTCGATACAGGGGATAATGTTATTATTGTAAACGCAGATAAAATCAAAGTTACAGGTAAAAAACTTGATCAAAAATTATACAGAAAACATTCTGAATATGTAGGCGGTTTTAAAGAAACAACTTTAAGAGAAATGATGAATAAAAAACCTGAAGAAGTTATTAAGCTTGCTGTAAAAGGTATGCTTCCAAAAAATTCTCTTGGCAGAAATATGCTTAAAAAACTTTTTGTATATGCCGGAAGCGAACACAAGCACCAAGCTCAAAATCCTGAGGTTCTTGAAATTAAATTTTAATTAATGAATAGGAGGTTTTTATAAATGTCAGCAGTTAGATATTACGGTACAGGAAGAAGAAAAAGCTCTGTCGCAAGAGTTTACCTGATTCCTGGAAATGGAAAAATTACTATTAATAAAAGAGATATTGACGATTATTTTGGTCTTGACACCTTAAAGCTTATAGTAAGACAACCACTTGA
Organism: uncultured Clostridia bacterium; assembly: GCA_949948985.1. Taxonomy (GTDB): domain Bacteria; phylum Bacillota; class Clostridia; order Lachnospirales; family CAG-274; genus MGBC114079. Next base: position 45,707 of record CATLIG010000012.1, read on the forward strand.
ATTAACAGGCGTTACCAATAAATTTGACGTTAAAGTAAATGTTTACGGTGGAGGTACTACAGGTCAGGCAGGCGCTATCAGACATGGCATTTCAAGAGCTTTGCTTGAGGCCGATGCTGATTTCAGAGCATCTCTTAAAAAAGCCGGATTCCTTACTCGTGACCCAAGAATGAAAGAAAGAAAGAAATATGGATTGAAAGCCGCAAGACGTGCTCCTCAGTTCAGCAAGAGATAATTTTTATACAAATAGTATGTATTATCAAACCCCGAAAGTCCTATACTTTCGGGGTTTTTATGAATGTGAATTTCGGTGAAAATCACTCAAATTTAATCTACAACTAACACACAACTAACAAGCAACTAACAAATTAAGAGGTGTATTATGGCAAAAAAGTTGACTAAAACAGAATTATTTTTAAAACTGGCAAAACCCAATAAAAATGGTGTAAGCAGATGGGTGTATGTTTCGGAGTTTGTTGGGGAATATGCGGATTTGACTTTTGGAAATGGAGCTTCTTGGGCAAGAAAAGAATCTACTCTTGCCAAAAAATACATAATAGAATTTGATAAAAAAATTACTCGTGGTAACGGTATCGACCGTATCAGACTTAACGGATTTAATGATGGTACTTACTCGCAACATATAAGTGCAAGTATAAAAAGAGAAATAAAAAGCAGGCGATGTGTAATTCTTGGAACATCAAATCCCTAAGTTGACCATAAAAATGGTATGAAGAACGAAGATAGGGTTATGGAAAATACAGACCAAAGGTTATCGGATTTTCAACCTTTAAGTAAGGCAGCGAATGATGCCAAAAGGCAGTTTTGCAAAGAATGCAAAAGAACAGGTATACGTTATGATGCCAAAAAGTTAGGATATCCTATGTCTTATTATTTTGGAACGGCTCATCACAATCATGAAGAAAATGCGTGTATCGGCTGTTTTTGGTATGACCCTATTGAATTTCGGAAGCATTTGATACTTAAGGAAGGAGAATAAAAAATGAATTATCATGTTTTTGTTGTGGATAATACGACATTCAAATATCATCTTGAATATATGTTTGCTGGTACAGGTGCAAGGGATCAGAGCGTACCATTTTTGACAGAATCAAAATACACTTCTATTCATCCAAATACAGAAATAAACTTAGTAGGTATGATAGCTGATATTTCAAGGATAAGAATTGGTGATAAGATAATTTTCTACCTTCAATCATATAATGGAAATCAAGGAATGTTTTTCGGAGTATTTAAAGCTGCTTCAAAGGCATTTTTTGATGAAAATGACAATTATAATTACTTAAAAAAAACATTAAATAAAGCGTTGACATTCAGAATAAAAATTGAACCTGATATAGTATACAAATTTGGAGTTTCCGAACACTTCTATTTAGATTCCCTTGAGGGAATACAATATCCTTATCAAATGTGTTGGAGTTTAATATATAGAAAATTAAAAGGCAATCGTGGTTGTACCATGATAACTGAATATGAATACAATAGTCTTTTACGGAAATTAGCTAAATATAATAACGATACTTTTAATCAAATGATGTATAATAACACTGCTTTCAATCAAATGTATAATAATACTGCTTTTAATCAGATGATTTATAATAACGCTGCTTTCAGTCAAATGTATAATAATACTGCTTCTAATCAGATGATTTATAATACTGTTGGTTTTACTTTTAATTCTGTAAATTGTATTATTGAACCAACTAATAATAACAGAATATATGAAGGAAGAATTGAAAGCTTGAAAATAAGAGATAGAATGATTTTTAAATACAACAAAGGAAATGCATTCGAAGCACATTTACAAGCATATATTATGCAAAATTATGATGTTGAACCATTACAAAATATTTTGCTTCCTGTTTCTGGTTCAGAATGTTGGATTGGAAATGAAGTTTCCTGTGGAGTAGGAATGCAGCGTATAGACATTTTACTACAACAAGAAGAAAAAAATATAAAAAATATCGTTTACTTAAAAATTATTGAATTGAAGTGTTCTGAACCACAATTAGATATTTTAATACAACAGTTGCCTTGGTATATAAATTGGGTAATTGATTATGTTGTCCCGAATTATTTGTCGGAAGGTAAAGAAGTACATATTATACCTTGTATTATAGCTCGTATGACAAATGATTCTCAATTTTTATCTACAGCCAAATCATTTAAATATTCGATAAATAGTATCCCAGCCATCATTGATGACTTGGAATTTATTGCATTTGATATAATGAATAATGATATAAAATTTAAAAAAATAATATAAGTAACAATGACCATAGTCAAAAAAATCTAAGGTGAAGCTTTTTTACTTCACCTTTTTAAATATAAAAATATATTCATGTTTAAATATATAAAAATCACTTGCCAGGGCTCTGTATCTCCAAATTCCCTGTTGATTTGCCTTTCCTTTGGTTTCGCCGAAATTTTTAACAAGTATTGCTTTAAGCAAAAATTTTCTTTCCAAAAACAAATTCATACAATGAAATCCAAGAGGCATTACTTGACCGTCTGAATATTTATCGCCCATAATAATTGCACAATATCTGTTCTTTTCAAGATATTTAGTAGCATTATCAATAACTTTTCCTAACAAATTAAAGAAAGAGTTTAAAGTGTCAGAGTTTGATAAATCATTGGGGTTATCGGAAAACTTGATTATATCCCAATAAGGCGGATGGAATATAACAAATTGAAGTTTCCTAACTCCCGACTGCTCAAGCAATGAAGTCATATTCAAAGAGCTGCTGTCGCCGACATATGCAAAAGTTTTGCAGCTGTCTTTTTTTTCTGTTAAAATACGTTTATAGGCTTCTTCCGCAACAGTCTTTTGCAATTCAATGCCTATGGAATTTCTTTCCATTCTTTGAGCTTCTATTAAAGATGTCCCACTTCCCATAAATGGGTCAAGTATCCAATCTCCTTTTTTTGTGTATCTGCTGAACAGTTGGTAAGGAATCTGTGGTACAAAGTTACCATGATAATCTCCATTATGAACACCTGAATTATCCCTTTTATCTATTATCCACAATGTATCGGTATTTATATCGGTGTATTCACGCCATTTTGTTGTATCTATATCATTGTATTTAGGCATTTTAAATTTCCTTTTCCAAACAGTGAAGATATTCAACAGTTGAATCAGCCGATATATTTCTGTTTTCTTCTTTGTCGGCTTTAAATCGTCTGTATTCCTGAGTATATTGAATATATGTTCCGTATGTTGACATTATTTCCTTTATTGTATCAAGTGACATCAAACCTTCGTTGTTGTAACTTAAAAATATATACTTAAAGTGTGAATTTTTTATTAAATCTTCAAATGCCGAAACAACCGTTCTTTTGGAACAGAATTTGCTTTTTTGTTTTTCATAATTTCGTAAACCTGTTTTTCCATATAAAGTTGGATTATCATATTTTGCAATTGTTTCAAGTACATGGTAATTGGTACAATATTGCCTTGCGTTGTAAGGTGGGTCTAAATACAAAATATCTCCCGAAATTTGCTTAATCAACTTATTAATATCGGTATTGTAAACTTTTCCTTTTTTGCCCGATATTACAGGCAATAATTCAAGTTTAAATTCTTTGTTCGCCGATTTCTTTATTTTCTTTAAAAATGCACCATATACAGAAGCAGTGTTTGCATACTTATCAATGGAATTTATAAGGCTTGCCAAAAAATAAAAATAGTTTTCTTCGCCGATTTCACCGTTATTATAAAGTTTTTCCAACTCTGTGCGTATTGCATCGCATTTCATACCATTGTCATCAGTAAAATAGTTGCGTTCGCTGCCCGAACCTTCGCAATAGTTATTGTAGACAAAACCTTTTATCCCGTCAAGATTGTTTAAATGCTTCAAAAGCTCATTATCTGACGGATTTGAGTTTGCTATATAATGTTTGTTGAGAACATAGCTATAATATTGTATATCATTTGAAATAACTTTGTAGCCTTTTCTTCTGTATAAAGAACCAACAACTCCTGTACCCGCAAATAAATCGGCAAAAATATAATCCGAATTGTCTTTTAAATTTGTAACAGTATCAATTGTTTTTTGTAAAAAACTCAATAAAGAATATTTTGAACCTATGTAATTCATTGGTTTTCCTCCTTGTGTACCACTTTAAATATAGTAGCACAAAAGCGTTGAAAAATCAACACTCTTGCGTTATTATAATATAAAGTTATATTTTATTTATTGCGTCAAGTAATTCTCTAACATTGGTATGAGTGTAGACTTTTTCTGTCAATGACATTGCTCCCGAATGCCCGACTATCTTTTTGATGAGTGTAGGAGAAACTTCTTTTTCAGACAAAAGAGAAATACAAGTATGCCTCGTATCGTGTGGTTTGTGGTTGGAGTTTATAAGCTCCATTACGGGTTTCCAATAGGAATCATAGTAATTCCTATATGTGAGTTTCTTTCCGTCTGCGGTGTGAAGAAGATATTTCTTACCGTCATTATACCAATTTTTATAAAAATTATAGACTTTATCGGCAATAGGTACTTTTCTTATTCCGTTATTAGTCTTGCTTGCAACAACACCAAAACAGTGTTCTTCAATATTTACATTTTCTCTTTTTAAATCAAGTAGCTCCGACACTCTTACACCGCTATAAATCAACATAAGTACAATTTGGACAAACTCATTATTTTTCTGAATCCACAATAATTTGATTTCTTCTTCAGAAAACGGTGTTCTGTTCGTTTTGTTGGGATTTTTCTCTTTGTGCTTTGCTATGTCTATGTATTCGGAATAATCTTTGTTGCAAATTTCATATTTCATAGCATAATTGTAAAGCTGATTGAACAAAACTTTTAATTTACGCAAAGTCGGATAATTTTTACCACAACTATCAATAACGTATTGCAAATCAGATAATTTCAAATCCTTGAAAATCCTATTATACAGTATTTCGCAGCAGCTGTATGATGCTTTATATCCGTTTACATTTGAATTTGATATTGTCGGAAATTTTTCTGCCGACCATTTTTCGTAAACTTCTGAAAATGTGGTTTTAGTAGCATTTACATCATAGGGATTTTGATTGTAGTTCATAAGCATTTCAAGACCTTTTGCCCTTGTAGGAGCATAACCTATGGTAATAAATTTTTGCTTTACAGTTTCTGTTTTCGTATCAATTTCCCAACCAACTGTTTTGCGGACAATATATGGATTTCTTCTTTTGCCCGAAAGTTTATAAACCGTTCCTATGCCATTTGCTAATCTCATTGTTTTTCATCTCCCATCTATCTCAAGCCTTTTCTTATTTCCTTGTAATTTACTATAAATATACATATAAGAGCTAATATCTGCCAAAAAGAAAAAATATTTATCGGCAATAGGTATTTTATCGGCTCATATATAAATATACAGATATAAAAAGTCGAAAATATAACCGATATACTTATTGATTTTTTTAACTGCCATATTTCAGTATTATAAACTTTTCTTATATGCAAAAACTTTTTTTTAATCATACATATTACTCTTATGCTTGCAAAAGCCAAAATCCTAATCAAAAATAACGATAAAATAGATGTTATTATATAACAAAATATATTTGAAATACCTAAAAGGCTGAATTTATCCAAAACATACAAATACAAGTCTTTTAATACAATAAATAATGATGAAATGTTGTCTATTCTTGCACAAAACCACTTAATACCTTCTTGCAGAACCTCATTATGTTCAATCAGCAACAATAAACCTATTACTGCCATAAATATTCGCACACCTATAAAATAAGTCGAATATTGAGATATTGCAGCATTATAATCATCTGCCATATTATTTATATAATTATCTGTGCTTTTAAGCAAATTATACATACTTTTTCCAAAGCTGATACTTGCTTTAGCCGATTTCTTTATATCCTCGATTTTATCGTTCCGGTCTTTTAATTTTCGGTTTTGTTCGGTCAATTCCTTGTTTTTGTATTCTGTTTGTTTCGCATTTGCCACTTTCTCCGTCAATGCTTTTACCTCTTTTGTTGAGTTCGTTAAGGTTGATTTCATCTCTTGTATCTGCGATTGCAGAATTGAAATTGTCGATAATTGTTCTTGTATCGTCTGGTTCTGCTGATAAGAAAGTGTCTTTAGTTTTTCCATTTCCTGTGTTAAATTCTGATTTTCTTCGTTCAAACTCAGCACCAATTCGCTCAACTTGTCTTTCTCTGATTGATTTTCTGATATTTTTGTCAAGTTGTCCTGTGGCTGTTGTTCTTTCAGCATTGTTTTTAAACTCATTTTCAAGCACTTCCTTTCCGAATTGTTCCTTGAATGTCTTTTCAAGATTACTGTTTCTTACCTTGTTGCCACCTCTGTTCTTAAAGGTTATATACTTTCTGTTGTCGCTCCATATAGTTTCATATCCCGATAATTTCATTTTTTTAATAAAATCTTCTCTTGATACAGCATTTTTTCTGACTGCCGATACCACCTTATAACAATCAAGCAAATAACTTTTGTATGTTCCGCTTATGCTGTTTTCAAGCACTTTATATTTTTTGTTTTTGTATGCTGTTATTTCATCATTTTTAGCACATATCGTCTTATTATACTTCTGCAATATTTTATCAGATAAATCCTTAAAGTCTTGTAAATCTTTTTTTGAGTATCTGAATTTTTCACCTGTTTCAAAATTTACGGAATTTACAACAATATGAGTATGAATATGCTTCCTGTCTTTGTGTGTGGCAAATATAACTTCATATCCGTCAAATTTATCCCAGTTTGAAATAAGTTCCTCTGCTATTTTGTGTGCCTCCTCGTGAGTAATTTCTTCATTGGGCGGAAAACTTTGAATAAAATGTTTATATTGTCTGCCGTCTGTTTTATTCCATAGCATTTTTGTAAGCTTCATTTGTTCAATAACTGAATCGGGAGAACAATTTACACTTCCTATAAGTTTAAAATCTGTTTTTTCATTTTTTGTTATATAACGAATAATATTGGCTATGCTTGCTCTTGAATTAATAGCTTTAATTATCGCCATAATTGTCACTTCCACTTGAATATTTTTCAATTAAGTTTATAATAGTTTCTTCCATTTGCCTTTTTGAGCTAAAAGATATTTTTGCTTCGGCGCTTTTCCCTCTAATAAAATTTCTTATTTCCCCAAAAATTTTATTCAGTTCAAGGCTTTGCTTTTTTATTTCTTCAAGTGTCGGCAGATAACCCTGATTACACTTTTTTGCAATCTGATTTATGTTATTTCCTATTCTTGCAAATTCAGGCATAATCGAAACAATACCCGATGTGGAAATAATTCTTGTATTCAGCACTGCTTGTCTTAAATATTCTGCTTGTGTAAGTCCTGATTTTTTCACTTTATTCTGCATAATAATATAGTCATTCGGTGTTAAGCGAATTGTGATATTTTTGGTTTGTTTCCTCATAAATAAACAGCTCCTTTTTCTATTGAAATTTCTGTAAAGTTTACGATAAAGGGTGGATTGAAGGAGGGATTTTCCTCCTCACAAGCGACTGCTATGACTGCCAAAGGCAGTCGTGGCGGGGAGCTTGCCATATCATAGTCGTAAAATTACTATTAATTTCCTTTTGTAAAATTTCGACTGATGATATGTAAAATTATAAAACTTTTACCATCTGAAAGATTTGTATATTCCTGCTAAATCAAGATATTCTTGACGTGCGGATTCTTTTTCATCTGCGGTTGCCGCTGTTTTATATTTGGTATAAACTTCGCTTCTTTTAATTTTTTCACTTTTTTCTCTAAATGCGTTTTTAACTTTCTCTAATATCATTTCTTCTGATTCAGAACTTGTTTCTATATAAAAATTTTCCAAAATATATTCCGTAAGTAAAAAGGTAACAGCGGAAATTTGAATGTTTTTATTCATTATAAAGTCCTCCCTTACAATTTAAAATGTATGCGTGACACGCATACATTAAACTGATAAAAACTGATTTTTATGTGACAACGTGACGATGTGACGATATTTTATGGGGTATGTAAATCGTCATTTACTTTTGTAAGTTTTATCAATCTTCCATTATGATTTCTTGATGATTCATAGTGAATTTTGTATTCCGAAAGCAATCTGCTTACATTTACGTTTAACCGTCTTGTCATAGCATTAGCTGCTGTAATTTCAGGGATATTAAGTATCTCCAAAAGCTCAGTTGCTGTTCCGCACCATTGCTTATTTATATCCGTAAATTCAGCTATTTTCTTGAGAAAATTGTCTTTAGTTTCTTTGAATAACTCACAGTCTGATTTAACGAATTTCCATACACAAGTAGCCCTGTCAAAAGAAAGATAAAGCTTTTGGTCGGGCTGGTCTCTGCCGACAATATCTAAAGTGGCAGTATCCTCAGTTCTTTTAACTTTTTGCATAACAAAAGCACCGTCAGCCGCACCAAGTAAACCATTTGTGCCTGATATTAAATCGAAAGAGTCATTAGAATCCATTTTGCGTGTATGATGAACAAGAATAATACAAATATTATTTTTATCACTGAATTGTTTTAACTTAGTAACAACATCGTAATCTGTACCATAACTGTACTTTTCACTATAATGTACCCTATAAGGTAGACACAACAAGAAAAAGGGATTGAGAGAATGTTGATTACCGCCAGGGGAAGTAGTATACAATTGCTGGGACAGGAATAAACAAAAGCGATCCCAAAATGTAGAC
>CATLIG010000013.1 GCA_949948985.1 uncultured Clostridia bacterium
ATGTCTACATTTTGGGATCGCTTTTGTTTATTCCTGTCCCAGCAATTGTATACTACTTCCCCTGGCGGTAATCAACATTCTCTCAATCCCTTTTTCTTGTTGTGTCTACCTTATAGGGTACATTATAATAAAAATCCTTTTCGCTTTGTTAGTGGCTGGTCGCAAAGCTGCGCTTTGTTGCTCGCCTATATGTCACAGTCAGTCGGCGTAGGCTACGGCTATGCTCTCCTTCCACTGCCTTGCGAAAATAATTTTTATGACTTGACTATACTTGCTGTATAAAACAAAAAATACAACAGACCCACTATTTTTTAATAAGGGAGATTTAAAATTAATATGAAAATACAAGAACTTCTCTTGAGTTTACTTCCGCATTGGAATTATCGTATCGCTAAACCTTTTAAACAGCTTTTAGACGATGGAATAAGTCTTGAAATGTATTATTGTATAAAAACCCTTCAATGGAAAGGCGGTATTATGTCTATGTCTGAATTATGCCATTTTACTAAGACACCAAAAGACCAGATGACAAAAATGTCAAACCGCCTTGTGGAGCATAATCTTGCGGAGCGTGTATTCGACCCGTCAGACCGCCGTATTATTAAACTTAAACTTACGGATAAGGCACAGCTTTATATAGACCATTTTATAGATAATGATGTAAAATGTTTCGAACCTTTTTTATCTCAGCTAAACGAAGAAAATCTAAAAAATTTTGAATGCGCACTTAAACTTCTTCTGAAGGTATTTTACGAATTGCCATGTAATGAAAATTCAGGCAAATAATTAAACCGTAGTAAAAACAATAAAATAATGAACAAATAATATTTACATCAATTCCGTAATAGACATATATAGTCAATCAAATTAAAAATAAATAAGTTCAGCGGTTAAAAATCCTTTTTGCCGCGTTGCCGTCGGTCGGCATAGGCAGTCGGCTATGCTCTCCCTCCGCCGCCTTGCAAAAATAATTTTTTGCTCGCCTCCTTTTTCTTATTTTCAAGTTGATTGAATATAAAAGGAAAATCATTTTACTTAATAGACCTGTTTAACAGACTTCTTAACCTGACATTTAAGAGGAACGACTTTCGCCGGAATTTTAGATAAAATATTTTTTCTGTCTATATGGAAATTACCATAATATCAAAGGAGGTATATATTTTGGAAAGTGAAAATATAAAACTAATGGAAAAAATACCTGTTTCAAAAGCCATTTTAAAACTCTCGCTCCCTACTGTACTAAGTACAATTATATCATTACTTTACAATCTTACGGATACATATTTTATAGGGCTTCTTGACGACCCTATTCAGCTTGGCGCTATTTCTCTGACATTTCCGGCTTTTATAATAATTCAGGCTATAGGAAACATTTTCGGAAACGGCGCTCCGTCTTATATTTCACGATGTTTAGGCGCCAAACGTGAGGACGAGGCAAGGAAAACAAGTGCTGTTTCTGTGTATTCCTCTGTATGTGCCACATTGGTGATGACAATATTCTGTTTTATATTTATGAATCCAATTCTTGACATTCTCGGAACAAGTCCGGATACAGTAGGGCCTACACGCTCATATTTACAGATTATTGTTGGATTAAGCTTTATTATGACGCTTCAGATTATTCTTCCGGCTATGCTCCGTTCAGAGGGAAAAGTAAAACAGGCGGTTACAGGTATGATAATAGGTACCATTCTTAATATTATACTCGACCCGCTGTTTATTATGGTTTTTGACCTTGGGGTAGCCGGAGCGGCGTGGGCAACTATGATAGGAAACTCTTTTGCCGTTATATATTACCTTATGGTTTATTTAAAAGGCAATACAGCACTTTCAGTTAAATTCCGAGATTTCAGTCCAAGCAAAAGGATTTTTTCACAAGTTTTGAAAATAGGTTTTCCAACGTCTTTAGCTCAAGTCATTATGAGTTTTTCAAACATAATTTTAAATAATATCGCGGGTAACTATGGAGATTATGTGATTTCTGCTTATGGTGTATCAGGTAAATTAATTATGATGGTATTTATGATTACAATGGGATATGTGTCGGGTTATATGCCTTTCGCCGGATATAATTTCGGTTCCGGTAATATAAAACGACTTACGGCGGCGCTTAAATTCACCGTTTTGTCAGGTACAGGAATATGCCTGTTTCTACTTATTCCATTTATATGGCTTGCTCCCGCATTTCTTGAGGCTTTCACTACCGAACCTCAAATAATAGAAACAGGGACGGCATTTTTGAGAGCTCAGGCATGGGCGGTGCCATTTATGGCGATACAGCTTTCAATGATGTCCACATTTCAGGCCACCGGTCAGGCAATTCGAGCCACAATTGTAAATTTAGGACGTCAGTGTATTTTCTATATACCATTTTTATACCTGTTCAATTATTTGTGGGGATTACAGGGACTTCTTTACGCTCAGATGGCAGCAGATTTATGTACTACTGTTACCGCTGTTCTGATAGGCGTGTCACTTCTTCACAAGCTGCATAAACAAAACAGCTCCCAACCCATTTAAAAACATGAAAATCAATTTTTAAAAACCGCGGGCAGCACCCGCGGTTTTATCCTTAAATCAGCACATATGGGGCAGCGCCCACAGTTTTAATTCTGACTTTCGCCACTAAAACTGTCATATCGTCTTTCGCTGTACCTCCTGATAATTCCTTTGCGGCATTTAAAATTGTTTCGGAAATAGTATGAGGGTCTTTATTTTTTACTGACCTTATAATATTTTCAAGCCTGTCATTGTCATCTTCCTGAATAAAACAATCTCTTACCCCGTCTGTAAACATAATAATCAAATCACCGTCAAAAAGCTGTCTTGAGCTCGTTTCCATGTCAACTTTCTCTAGCATACCCACAGGCAGGGACGATGAGCTTATTACCTCCGTCTTGTCACTGGAAACGATAAAAGACTCACACGCTCCTATTTTTACAATTTCACACATACCGGAATACATATTTATTGTACATATGTCAAGAGTGGAAAAACTCTTAGGCTCGGATTTAAGTACAAGCACAGAGTTTATAAGCTTTACGGCAATCTCCTTGTCAAATCCTGTTTCCATAAAATTCTCAAAAAGTTCTATAGCGGCGGCACTTTCCTCTTTCGCTCTTACTCCCGAACCCATACCATCAGAAAGAGCCAGGAGATATGACCCGTTTCCAAGGTCCATAAAAGTATGGCTGTCGCCGGATTCCCTGCTGTCCGCCTTTGTTGCCCGCGAAACCCCTGTGGTAATTGTAAACGGCTGTTCTTCTGCAAGTTTAAGCTTGCATATATTTTTTCCGTTTTCAATAGCCGTACTGCAATGATAAATTCCCTTGTACATATTTTTTCCAAGAACCTTATTTACAACAGGTATTATTTCCTTTAAACACATATGTCTGCCATAACAGGAATCATGAGTTATAATTACCTCTGTTTTTTTGTCCTTGTTTTCCGTAACAGCGGCGGAATAAATTTTTATACCGTTTTCTGTAAGAGTTTCCGTAAGTTTTTTAGACATATCATCGTCAAATGAAAATTCCATAGAAAGTTCTTTTGAAAAACTGTTTATAATATCCGATATTCCTGCTATTTGATTTCCCATAAGCTCTCTGCTTTCAGCGATTTTATTTTTCCATACCATATTAAGCCTGTATGTCTCAAAAAGTCTGTTTGTAACCTCGGCAAGCTTATCGGCGTTAATACAGTTTTTTCTGAACTCGGCAGGCATATCATAATAACCCACCTTACCGTTTTTCTCACATAAAGCGAGTATTCCGAAAAAAATCTGATATGTATTGTAAAAATTATTTTTCCAGCAGAAATTTCTCATATCGCAGTTTGTACATACCTCAGCATATACATCGTCAATAAGGTCGTCTACCTCGTCTTTTGATAAATTATTTCTTTTTTCCGATAAGTTTGAAAAAGTTTTTGAAAGACGGGAAAAAGATTCTGAAAACCCGTTCAGTCTGTGAGATATTATATCCCTCATTCTCAAAATGTATGCCGATGCCGTATCCGGAAGAGGGGTTATTTCAGGAATTACCGATGGAATTTTTTCAAGAGGAATAATAAGAAACAGCATTATAGCGAGTACCGCTGAAAAAATAGTTTCCTCTGTAAGAAGATTTCCGTCAGCGTATACAAAGCAAATTGCTGATGAAAATATAAATGATATAACAGTAAACAATTTATTCATATTCCTTGATATACCGCATACTGCGCCTGTTATGCCAAATATCCATGAATACTCCACACAAAGGCTTCCGGAGGTCATCAAAACCGTTGATAGAAGTATGCCTGAACAGCAGCCAACAGCGCTTCCGTTTTTATATGCCGCAATCATTACAATAAGCATTAAAAGTGTAAACATAACAGAGATATTTCCCATATAAATATCGGCCGACCCTGCTACGACAGCTCCTATAAGTATTGATAAACTCAAAATATCATTACTTTCAAACCGTCTTTGTCCAATATTAAAATATACAGTGTTTATTCCCTGATTCAGTACATAAGTCAGAGCAAACACCAAAATACCCTCAAGCATAGCCAAAACCGTATAATAAAGAGAAAATCCATTTAAAAAAGCTATTAAAAGTCCCGATATAAGTACGCAAGACGTACCTGTTATGCTTTTAATGGCTATAGAGGTCTTGTCCGTGCTGTTTTTAAGGCATACGTTAAATAATGACATTATAACGATACATATTAGATATTTTGATGTATAAATACCGCCGCTGCTTAACATAAGTCCTGGTACAGCAAGAGCTGAAACAGCGAAGAAAATTTTTCCCGAATATAAAAATACCGACAAAAAAGCTATTATAACAGGGTTAAGACCTTGAAACACGCATATCCTGCCTATAAAAAAACTTAATATTGTAAGTACAAAAGCAGCGATTGTTTTTTTTGTTATTATAAAATTTTTTTTATCTGACTTTTGAACGGCTGTCGTATTTAATGTCTTATTAAGTATTTTTTCCATAAAAATTCTCCTTTGCTTAAATATTTCATATTTATATCAATTTACAAATTTTTCAATGTAAAATAATTATAACAATACATAGAAAAAAATTATGTCATTTTATACGCATACCTCAATTGAAAATCCCAATTTTTTTTACAAATTTTTTTGAGTTACAGCAATTTTTAAAAGGGTTTACTGGTGTAAACAGAGTAAACTGTTTTTAAAAATTGATTTCCGTAAACCACAAAAAAAATGTTGCAATTAAAAAAAAACAATGATATAATATTTTTTAAACGATAACAAACTATGACCCGGAAAAAAAGTTTATGGTTACAAAATCAGAGAGTGGGGCGGTTGCTGAAAGTCCCGCAGAACATAAATAAAAATACAGCCGGCGAGTTTCCCAAAAGGGCGTTATACGTGCGTTAAACGTTTAGAGAGATGGTTACATTTTTATATAACCGTAATTAAGGTGGTACCGCGAGTCTGTTCGTCCTTATGTGGATAACAGGCTTTTTATTATACCGGAAAACACTGTTTCACATCATAGTTAATCAATTTAAAAAATGAATAAGTTATAGTCAATCAACTAAAAAATTGAACAAGTTCAGCGGTTAAAAATCCTTTTCGCTTTGTTAGTGGCTGGTCGCAAAGCTGCGCTTTGCTGCTCGCCTATGCGTCCCAGTCAGTCGGCGTAGGCTACGGCTATGCTCTCCTTCCACTGCCTTGTAAAAATAATTTTTATCTCGTTTCCTTTTATCCATTTTGAAATTGATTGACTATAAATAATAAAAAGGAGGATAAAAATGTCAAACGTATTTAATACCCTGAAAGAAAGAGGATTTATTGAACAATCCACTCACGAGGAAGAAATAAAAGAACTTCTTGAAAAAGAAAAAGTAACCTTTTATATAGGGTTTGACCCAACCGCGGACAGCCTTACGGTAGGTCACTTTTTAACGGTAATGGCAATGAGCCATATGCAGAAAGCGGGACATAGACCCGTAGCTCTTGTAGGGGGTGGAACGGGAATGGTAGGCGACCCGACCGACCGTACAGATATGCGCCGAATGATGAACGATTCAGAAATAGACCATAATGTAAACTGCTTTAAAAAACAATTATCACGTTTTATAGACTTTTCCGATGATAAAGCCATAATCGTAAATAACGCTGACTGGCTCAGGAATTTAAATTATATTGAGTTTATAAGGGAAATAGGGGTACATTTTTCCGTAAACAGAATGCTTACGGCGGACTGTTTTAAAACGAGAATGGAAAAAGGTCTTTCATTTTTTGAGTTTAATTATATGCTTATGCAAAGCTATGATTTTCTTGAGTTAAACCGCCGTTACAACTGTAAACTTCAGCTTGGCGGAAATGACCAGTGGTCAAATATACTCGGAGGGGTAGACCTTATAAGAAGAGTTGAGAATAAATCAGCGTATGGCCTTACATTCAAACTCTTAACAACAAGCGACGGCAAAAAAATGGGCAAAACTCAAAAAGGAGCCGTATGGCTTGACCCTGATAAGACAAGCCCTTATGAGTTTTACCAGTACTGGAGAAATATAGCCGACAGTGACGTGTCAAAATGTCTTGGACTTCTGACATTTCTTCCAATGGAAGAAGTACGGGAGCTTTCGGCATTGCGTGATAATAAAATCAATCAGGCGAAAGAAACTTTGGCTTATGAACTTACAAAAATAGTACATGGGGAAGACGAGGCAAAAAAAGCTCAGACAGCCGCCCGTTCACTTTTCAGCGGAGCAGGTTCAGGCGGTTCTGTTCCAACAACAGAAATACCAAAACCTGATTTATCCGATGGAATAGGAATAATCGAGGCTCTTGAGAAAACAAAATTAAGCCCGTCAAGAGGTGAGTCAAGAAGACTTATCCAGCAGGGAGGAATAAAAGTAGCCGATAAAAAAGTAGAAACAATCGATTATGTAATAACCTCCGAAGTATTTGAAAATGACGAGGTTCTCATTCAGAAAGGCAAAAAAACATTCCATAGAATAAAACTTGTATAATCCGATAAAAACAGTAAAAAAGGTCTGCCTTGCTAATCTTAGCAAGGCAGACCTTTTTATTTCAGCCTTTCTTTTTAAATCCCCAAAATGATAAAATAAGCAAGGCAAAAAATATAATACTTCCTACAATACCAAAACTAAAAACATCCGACTTATTGATAATATCCGAAAAAGCTCCTCCTTTAAAAGGAATTACAGCTAAAACCGCCAAAATAATTCCCATAAGCCCCTCTCCGGCAATAAGTCCTGATGAATATAAAATACCATTTTCAACATCTTTTTTGCTTTCTTTTTTTCTTTCAAAAAGCCACCTTATACTTCCGCCAATCATAATTGCGGTGCTAAGATGAATAGGAAGATATAGCCCAACCGCAAAAGGAAGAACAGGAATTTTAAGTATCTCAACAATAAGAGCAATAAAGGCTCCCACAAAAACAAACGTCCATGGCAAATTTCCGTCCATAACTCCCTCTACGACCATTTTCATAAGAGTAGCCTGCGGAGCGGGTAAATCACCTTTTCCATATCCCCATGCCATGTTAAGGAGATAAAGAACACCTCCTATGGTAACCGCCGAAACAATAACACCTATAAATTCACCTATCTGCTGTTTTTTTGGAGTAGCACCAAGTAAAAATCCTGTTTTAAGGTCTTGAGATGTATCCCCCGCCACAGCTCCGACAATGCATATAACAGAACCTATAGCGATAGCGGAAAGCATACCCTCTCTTCCCATAATACCTGTCGCTTTCAGAACTACAGCGGAAATAAGCAAAGTAGCGATAGCCATGCCTGACACTGGATTGTTGCTGCTTCCTACAAGACCAACAAGCCTTGATGAAACCGTAGCGAATAAAAATGAGAAAAAAGCGATAATAATCGCGCCTGTAAAATTAACTGGTATAGTAGGTACAAGCCATATAATAATTATTAAGAGTAAAATTGTAATTCCAATAACTTTTATCGAAATATCCCTATCTGTTCTTTCCTGAGGTATTTCTGAATTTTTATCATTTTTAAGACCTCTGAAAGTATTTATAATTGTTTTAAAAATAAGAGGAATGGTTTTTATAAGGCTTAATATACCGCCCATGGCGACAGCGCCTGCTCCTATATATCTTATATAACTTCCCCATAAAGCAAAGGAGTCCATAGAAGAAACTGGGACGTCCGCGGGAAACAGAACATTGTTTCCCGCAAAAACGCTTATAAGAGGCATAATAACAAGCCACCCCAAAATACCTCCCGCAAACATATAAGAAGCTATTTTTGCGCCGCATATAAAGCCCACGCCTAAAAGAGCCGGTAATACGTCAGAGCCAAAGCCGCCTCCTTTAAACTTATTAAACTCCATATGGACTTGTGATGGAAATAGTTTCATACCATCGGTAATAAATTTGTATAAAGCGGAAATTCCAAGTCCGGAAAATACAACACGCGCTCCCTTTCCGCCCTTTTCACCCGCCATAAGAACTTCAGCACAGGCAGTACCTTCAGGATATTTTAAACTTTTATGTTCACGTACAATCAAAGCTTTTCTGAGAGGAACCATAAATAAAACGCCTAATATTCCTCCGCATAAAGCGATAATTGTAATATTTAATAAGGACGCCTGTTCTCCGCCCCATTCCGTTTCCCACATAAATAAAGCCGGCAATGTAAAAATAGCGCCCGCCGCTACAGATTCTCCCGCAGAACCTATAGTTTGTACAATGTTGTTTTCAAGTATAGACTCTCTTCGTAAAACAATTCTTATAATTCCCATAGAAATAACAGCGGCGGGTATTGAAGCGGAAACAGTCATTCCCACACGCAGACCAAGATAAGCGTTTGCCGCTCCAAAAATCACAGCAAGAACAATACCTATAACAACTGATATAACCGTAATTTCAGGCAACTTTCTATCTGAAGAAATAAATGGCTTAAAATCTTCCTCTTTTTTCATAAAGTAATCTCCTTAATCTTTAGACCTGTTTGGTAACCTGAACGATGACCATTGGCAAGAAATTTTTTATCAGACGAAGCATAATTTTTGCAATAATACCCGCAGCAGTATTTAAAAAAAATTATGAAAAGTATGACGAAAAAAGGTCTATCAAGCGATATTGAGCAGGTTATCGAACAGGTCTTTTATAGTAATCTACAAAATAAGCTCCAGCAAATCTACATTATTTTTCTTATAAATTGATGTTTCCCTTATCCACGAAAAAAATACACTCTCAATCAAAAAAATAAAAGGTATATTTCAACCTTTTATTTTTCATTTTACTGTGTCCATAATTTAACAGTTGTAAAATAATAAGACAATGCCGCACTAAATCCTTATAAAATACAGCGTGTTTAGGTATTATTTTACATCTCGGTCCGAAAATATTACTTATTGCTATAAATTTAAGAAAAAAATTTATAGATACAACCTTCTGATACTTTATTTACTGTCCCTGTTTAGCAAGCTTCATAGCTTCTTTCCACGTATCTCTCATAGTTCTTATAAGACCTGTAGCCTCTTCAAGAAGCTTAGGGTCTTTGTTTATGTTAGACCTGACAAGAGTCTCGTATATATAATTATACATAGTATCAAGCTGTTCTGAAATTTCATACTTACGATTAAGAGTAATCTGAAACTCACGGATTATGTCCTCAACCCTCTGTATCAGCTTATTAAATTTCATATAATCGCTTGCCTCATACGCCGCCATAGCCTGATTGCAGAACTTTAAAGCTCCATTGTAAAGCATAAGTGTGAGCTCTTCGGGCGTAGCTGAATTAATCGCGTTTGTTGTGTATTTAGAATACGGGTTATTAATTGCCATAACAACCTCCTTAAATCAAATATTTAAAAAACAAATAAATTTATTTTTTATTACCATTTCTCATCAAGTAAAATACCTGAAAGTTCCTGAAGTTTAGCAAAGAAATCAAGGCTTTCTTCTGATGGAATTTCTTTTATTATCTTGCCGTCGGAATCTTTGACGCTTATTATAACCTGCTTTGTTTTATCATGAATTGAGTAAGAAAACTGTCTTGAAGTTTTTTTAATTTTTTCATTGGCAATTTTAATAGCGTTTTCGAGATTTTCTTTACTGTAATTGCCTTTATAAGTATTTTCGCCGTCTTGTTTTATATCATCGCTTTTTTGTTGCTGATATTGTTTGTCAAGATTCATTTTAAGTTCTGTGTTGTTTACTTTAAGCCTTTCTTCGGAAGTCCTTGTTTCAATATTTTTTGCCATATTGGAATAATTGACTGCCGATAAACTGCTTTTGGAATTTTCATTTTCTGAAATTTTAAGACTATCAAAATCCATTTTAATAGACCCCCTTATAAACTTTAATACGTTTTTAATTATAAAACATAAACACAATATAGGCTCTGTCCGCCGATATTTTGTAATCAGCGGGCAAAACCTTTTTTGCCGTTATATTAATAAAAAAACCAATTACCTACTTTTTACTGTCAAAACCTCCATAGCTCTGTCCTTGGTAAAATTCATCATAATTTTGTCTTACCTGTTTGGTTCTTTTAAGATTGAGCAGACTTGTTTTAATATTCTGCATAAGTTTTGTCATAATTTTTCTGTTTTTCTCATCAATAGAAATTATACGGCGAATAATTTCCTGTATATCTTTTTGCGTTTTTTCCACTTCCTTGTAGAAAAAACTTTTTTTATCCTCATCTGTAATGATAAACTCTTTTATTTTTTTGTCAAGTTTCTTACAGTTTTCAAATAATAATTCTCTTTTATTAAAAAAATTCTCAAATCTTTCAACATCTTCTTCAACAGCGTTAAATTTTCTTTCTTCAGACATTTCAAGGATGGTTGTAAGGCAATTTTTCTTTTGAGCCAAAAGCTCTAAAAAGTTTTTACGGTCATTACTGTCCATAAGCATTCTCCCAAAAATACAACATTATTGACCAAGCATAGAAAATAAAGCGTCAAGCTGACTATTGGAATTCATAATAGAAGATTCCATTGATGAAAATAATAAGTAATATCTGTTTTCTTTTTCAACAAGTCTTTCCTTTTCTAATCTTATTTTTTCATTAAGGTCTTTAATCTGATTGCTGAATGTATTGTTATTTACAGAAGCTGTTCCCTCAATACCTGCTTTTTCACGTAAAGCGCCTTTTGTACCGATAGCTGAGTTAATAACCCCCTCAAGATTATCCACAAGACCTTTTCCGCCCTCAATACCTTTTCCTGTAAATAAAGACTGGATATCATCAAGATTTTCAGAAATAGCCTTTTTAAGTTTATCTTCATCAATAACAAGCTTTCCGTTATCAGTATACTCTGATGATGTTGTTATACCAAAATTATACATAGCAATTTTGCTTCCATCTTCTTTTGTATAAGAAGAATACATAGCTGTTCTCATTTTCTGAAGAACGCCTGTGATTGTGGAATCTCTGTAAATAAGACCAGTTTTTGCTTTTTCCTCCCAAAGCTTGATTTCATCCTCGTCCATTTCTTTCTTTTCCTGGTCGGTAAGAGGTTCATAATAGGAATAATCATCGCTTTTGGCTCTTCTTTCACTTACCTGTTTGTTAAGGTCACCTATAAGAGTATTGTATTCCTCAACAAATTTTGATATAGTTTCATAAATTCCGTCTACATCTGTTTCATTTCCAAGAGTAATGGTTTCTCCGGCTTCCGTAACCTTGTTTAAAGTAATATCCATACCATCAAGTTCAATATTATTGGAAGTACGTGTTGTTTTAATGCCGTCAATGGTTAAAACAGCGTCCTGAGCTACTTTAGTATGCTGAGCCTCGTCAATAACGCCTCCGCTTATATCAAATCCCATAGCCTTAAAAACAGTTTCGGTGCTTTGGTCGTTTCCGATTTTAATTTTATTTACCTCTCCTGATTCCTTGGATTCAAGAGTATATTTCTGGCTTGTTTGATTATAGCTTATTTTCACTCCAGCATCACTTGAATTTATTTTTTCAAGAAATGTAGCAAAGTTTGTGTCCTTGGTAATTTTAATAGGATCGGCATCGCCTAAGCTTATAGTAGCCTCACCGTTAGCGTCCCATATGCCTGTAAAAATATCTCCAAGAGAGGTTGTATTTGAAATTTTGTTAGAACCGCTTGAAATACCAAAGAAATTTTTAAGGTCATTTGCTCCCTCAAGACTAATGGTGCTTCCTGCCCCCATAATAGGTGCGAGTCCCTTGGTTCCGCTTCCTGATGACGTAACGACAATATCTACAGCTTCCTGACCTGCTGATAAAACAAGTCTGTCGTCCTGAATAGACGCTGATAATATTCCTTTTTTGCTTAAATCCTCTGTTCCGCTGCCGTCTGTAGCTACCGCTGATTTTAAAGCATTGTTTATTTTGTCGGCAATACTGTTTCCAACTGTATTGCTGTCTATAGTCACATCATATGATTTGCTTCCCACAGTAACCCTGAAAGTACCTTCCGCATCTTTAAAATCCGATGCCTTAGCTCCGGACGTAGCGTCCTCAGAGTTGTATATACTATTTTTATTTGTTCCATTACTTCCCACAGTAACCTCATGACCTAAATTAGCTTTAAGGGCAAATGAGTTTCCGGAACCTATCTCAACAGACACTTTAAGGTTGCCGTCCTCTTTTCCGAAAGCTTTTTCAAGTTTTGCGTTTAAAGCGTTTTCTATTTTTTCGGCATTGTCACTGCCAGAAGCACTGATAAAGTCGTCTTTTGAAATAGTAATTGTCTTTGACTTTCCGTCAAGAGCCACATTCATCGAGAATTCCCCGCCGTTTTGAAGC
Source organism: uncultured Clostridia bacterium (assembly GCA_949948985.1). Lineage (GTDB taxonomy): Bacteria > Bacillota > Clostridia > Lachnospirales > CAG-274 > MGBC114079. Next base: position 12,760 of record CATLIG010000013.1, read on the forward strand.
CTTGCAGCCAAAGCCGCAACATCGGCTGTTCCTTCTATAGACTTACCTTTAGAAGTGTCGCTCACATAAGTATCGCTTTGAGCAAGCTTTTCCACAGATATTTCATACTTCTTTGATGATGTGGATTTGTTAATCGTAATAGCGTCGGACTCTCCGCCTTTAGATGATTTAACAGAATTTTTAAAGCTGGCAAAAGCGCTTGAGTATTTTAAGCTTGTGCTTGTTCCTATGCTTGAAATCCATTTGCTCTGAAAGTCCTGAAACTTTTTAATAACATTTCTGTACGCTTCCTGTTGCCATGTTTTCCATGAAACGCTTCTTTGATATCTGTAAAGCTTAGAGCTCTCAGCGTACATAAGTTTTTCAACCATGGCGTCCGTATCAATACCGGAGCCTGATAAACCGGTAATACGTGTTGTATTGGTGTACATAATAATTCCTCCTTACTTACGTTGCTTAAAAACATAGTTTTATAAAATAACTAACAAAAATATATTATAGAAATTCATAAACCTGTTACGGCAAAACAGCAAAATAATATATTCAGCCAGCGCTTAATATCATTATTTTATTGTTTTACCATTATTAATACAGCTTAAACATAATACTTTTATTTATTATAAAACAACCGTTAAATAATAAAATTCACCATAGATTAGTTTCATAATAACATTCGATAAAAAAACTCTGTCCGGTCTATTGTACGTCTTACAATAGATATATCGGTATATAAAGAAAAAAACTTAACATAAAAAAAACAAAAAGAGCGGTAATTTATAACTTTTTTAGTACTTTTATTATATTCACATTGTTTTCAAGAATAGAATATTTGTTTTTCAAGTAAAAATCAAAGGCTTTCATTCTTCTGTCGGTAGAAAGCTCTATTACGTCTATACCCTCGCTTAAAAGTATTTTTTCGATTTTTTGAATAAGTTCAGAACCAAATCCCTTTCCTGAAAATTTTCTGTCAATAAAAATCTCGTTTATACGGTATTTTTTCACTTTGAAATAATCGGAGATAGTTCCGACACATGCACCTATTATAAAAGAGTTCTTCAAAATAATAAATCCCCTAAATCCGGGAGTTTTGAAAATATCATTAAAATACTCCGCCATACGGCTGTACTCAAGCCAATTATAATTAAATGGTTCATTTTTGTATATATCAAAAAAAATATCAGCGCATCTTTTTATATGGTGCTTTTTAAATTCCTCAATCATTTTCAAGAACCTTTGAGAAAATCTCACTCCATTCATTATAAAGAGGTTTAAGCTCATACTCAATAATATCCGCCACAAGGTTGTAATCACCGTTTTCCATACCAGCGGCCATATCGGCTATAAATCCAACGATATTTTCCTCTTCAACCTTAATTTTTGTAATCGACTCTGTATATTTGACAATTCGTATAACAGCCATAATTCCTTCTGAAAGCTGAGCAATTTCAACAATTTTTTCTTTTTTTCTAAGATTTTCGCAAAGACCGTCAATCTGATACACAACTCTGTCCATATATTCAAGACATTCCTCAATCATTTCCATTTTTTCATTCAAATACTCGTCAGACATTTTTATAATCCTCCCTTAAATTTTCCATAGATTTTAAAGACGCTTTTCTTTCCATCAGCCAGTTTTTTCTCCGTATAGCGCTTTCATAAACATCATCGTCAATGCTTATTCTTTTCATCGCGCTGACCGCTCTGTTAGCGTATTCAATATACAATCCGCAGCCCATAATCATAGACATTTCAGATATATTTTTTTGAATTTCCTTATCCATTTCGTCAACTTTTCTTTCTATTTTTATAACGCTTTTGATATTTGACGCTGACCTGTATTTAACACCTTTAATATATTTATCAAAAAGCTCTTCCTGTTCTTCCATAATTTCAATAGTTTTATGAAGAAGCTCAAATTCCTTGTCAAAATCCTCATAAAATTTTTTTCTTTCATCTTCCGAAAATACAGGACCCCTTTCAAAGATGCCGGAAATAATTTTGTCAACGTTCAAAGGTTCGCAATACTTGTCGATAGCCTCTCTGAATGTAATGACCTCCGTATTTTTTATAAGCGCTCCGCCCTCGGTAGCGTCAATAAGCTTTACAATACCATTTTTAACTCCGCCGTAATTCTCAAACCAGTCTATATAATATTTGAAAATACCGTCTGAGAGAACCTCTCCTCCTCCAACAGCCGGTATCAGAAATTTCTCTCTTTCAATATCATCAGCTGTTTTCTCAATATGCTCCGTACCGTCCACATGACATTGCTCATTGGTATAAGCAAGGTCCTGACCTATAAGTATAATATTTTTACAACCCATAATCTCCGCTACGCTTACACAGTCGCAGGCGACAGAGCCTCCGCTGTGTGTAAGACAAATTTCCTTTTTGTATTTTTCCATAATGGCTGTAAAGTAAGAATCCGTGTTACTGTTAATATTAATATTAACGCCTTTGTGATTTTCTATAAACTCCGGAGGAACTCTTGAATCATAAATAAGAGGTATATTATCGTATATTCCCTTTTCCATACCAAATTGCAAATTATCCACAGAAACAATAAAATCAGGTTCAATATTGTTTTCAAGCAATACTTTACAAGCGACATATACAGATATTATAGGAATCTTTCCTTTAATTTCTTTAAGCAGATGCATATTCTTTTTAAGAGAGGGACCCGCAGAAACAACGACAGCTGTACTTCCTTTAAAAGCGTCTTTAAACTGGGCTATAGAATATGAATTAACAATACTTTTGGTATTGAGATAACTATTTTTTGTCCAGTTGCTGCCTTTTTGAAATATAGTATTTCTTTTTATTATAGCGCCCTCGACTATAGATTTTGTAATTTTCAGAAACTCCACATATTCTTCTTTATAAACCTCGTCATATCCCGGAGTGATTATAGTCTGGCTTCTCATATATAATTGCTCGTCAACATATGTTTTCAGAAAAAGCCTAAAGCTTTCAACATCATTGTCAGAGAGTATATAAACGTTGTCGCTTTCTAAAATGTCATTACAGTATCCTTCGTCTACGATTTTGGAAAATACAGCGCTGTCCGGCTCATAAATAAAGAAGAAATTTCTTTGGCTTGCTCTCTTTAAAAGTTCTCTTATAATATGACCAAGACCAAATCCAAATATAATAAAAACGCTATCTCTTTTCATTCCGGCACCGTCAACAAATCTTACGGCTTCTTTCACAGGACTGTACTTGCTGTGAGCGTAAACAGACTTGCCGTCCTTATTTATTTTAAAAGTAAGACTTCCGTCTTTACATCTTTCAAATTCAATATGAGAATAATCTTTTCTTAAAAAAACAATGTTTCTTTTATCCTCATAATAACTATCAAACACATCAGTTATAGCCATACATTCACAACCTTTCCTCAGGGTAGTATATATCAGTCAATCAACTTAAAAATCGAACAATTTTGTCAGCTAAAAATACTTTTCGCTGTGTTATTGCAGGTCAGCATAGACTCCGTCTATGCTCTTCCGACCCTGCCTTACGAAAATAATTTTTATCTTGCTTTCTTTTTGTACGTTTTCAAGTCGATTGACTATAACTGTAAAACTTTTTCATAAGTCCTATAACATACTCAAGTTCAGAATCCGAAAGAAACGGATACATAGGAACGCTTACCTCTCTTTCGTAGAAATTCTCAGCTTTAGGGAAATCACCCTCCTTAAAACCAAAATTATCACGATAATAAGGCATAAGATGCACGGGTATATAATGTACCTGAACCCATACGTTATTTTCTCTCATATAATCAAAAAAGCGTTTTCTCTCACGAGAATTTTCAAGGAGAACAGGATACAAATGAAAAGCGTTTACTGTATCGTCGTCTTCATAAGGCTTTACGATTTTAAATTTACTGAAATCTTTAAGCTCGTTATAATAGATTCCAGCTATTTCGTTTCTTCGTTTTATAAAACGTTCCGCCTTTTTAAGCTGGCTTATACCTAAAGCACACTGAATATCGGTAATACGGTAATTGTATCCAAGGTCCTGCATTTCATAATACCATGGTTCATTTCCATATTTAAGCCTGCTTTGGTCTTTTGTTATTCCGTGACTTCTGAAAAGTCTAAGCTTTTCATAAAATTCTTTGATGTCAGTAAGAATAACACCGCCCTCTCCTGTTGTTATGTGTTTAACAGGGTGAAAAGAAACCATAGCCATATCGCACATATGTGTAATACCAAAGCCTTTTCTTTTAGCTCCGAGAGCGTGAGCGGCATCGTGAATAATGACAATGCCTTTTTCTTTAAGAGGACTATATATTTTCTCAAAATCAAAAGGATTTCCTCCGTATGAAACAGGGGTAACCACCTTTGTTTTTTCACTTACTCTATTAAGTATCATATCGGCGTCAATATTATATGTATTTTCATCAATATCGCAGAAAACAGGACACGCTCCCATATACAAACCCGCGTTTGCCGAAGCGGCAAAAGTAATAGGAGTCGTAATAAACTCATCGCCTTTTTTTATTCCCGAAACGAAATAAGCGCCGTGAAGCGCCGCCGTTCCGTTGGAAAATAAAACAGCGTATTTACAGCCGAAATATTCACAAAGAGCTTTTTCAAATTCATCAATTTTAGGGCCTTGAGTAAGATAATCAGATTTAAGAGTTTTAACAACCTCCGAAATATCATCGTCATCAATAAACTGACGCCCGTAAGAAATAGTATTCATAAAGTCAGCACCTCACGTTTTCCACATTATCCACATAGTTTTCCACATTAATCCACAATATCAACAAAAACCGTTCTTTTTAAGTTCTTTTCTGAGATTTTCTACATCAAGCCATTGGTCGTTTCCACCTGACGTATATTCAAATCCCGAAACAACTTTTTTGCCTTCGCCAAGATTGCTTTTTTTCTCATTCCACCAGTTAAAATGAGGGGCGATAACAAAATGTTTGTCAAACTCAAAAGTAAATCTTGAATCATCTTTTGTAACCATAACCTCATGTATTTTTTCACCTTCCCTGATGCCCACCTCTTTAAGGGTGCAGTCAGATAACATAGCTTTGGCAAGGTCTGTTATTTTAAAGCTTGGTATTTTTGATATATACGTTTCTCCGCCGACAGATTCTTCCAGAGCCTTATAAACAAGTTCAACACCCTGGTCTAAAGTAATCCAGAACCTTGTCATATCAAAATCCGTAATAGGCATTTCTTTTATACCTTTGTCAATAAGACCTTTAAAAAACGGTATAACCGACCCTCGGCTTCCGGCGACATTTCCGTACCGCACAATTGAGAATACAGTTCCGTTTTTACCGGAATATGAATTGGCTGATACAAACAGTTTGTCCGACACAAGCTTTGTACCGCCGTATAAATTAATAGGATTTACAGCTTTGTCTGTCGATAAAGCAACTACCTTTTTAATACCGCAGTCCAAAGCCGCGTCAATAATATTCTGTGCGCCGTGAATATTTGTCTTTATAGCCTCAAATGGATTATACTCACAAGCCGGCACTTGTTTCATAGCGGCAGCGTGAATAACATAGTCGACACCCCTGAAAGCTCTGTAAAGTCTTTCCTTGTCCCTCACATCGCCTATAAAAAACCTCAAATTAGGCAAAATCTCAGGCATTTTCATAGATATATCTTTTTTAAGCAAATCCTGTTTAAACTCATCTCTGGAGTATACGATAATTTTGTTCGGATTGAATTTCTTAAAAGTCATCTCAATAAATTTTTTTCCAAAAGAACCTGTTCCTCCAGTAACAAGAATATTTTTATTATTTAACATAAACTGTCTCCTTTACTAAACTTTTATATAAAGACAATAAAAAAATTATGTCCTTGTAATTTCTAAAAAACATAAGAGAATATCGCCAATAGACGAACCACATTAAAAATTCGTCAGAAATCCGCGAATTGATATAATATATATCGGCATAAACACCGATTTCTTTAACAGTGACACATAAAAAACTTTTTTCCAAAACCGTTTGAAATTGTTTAAGAAAATTTAACAAGCCTTTTTTAAAACTGTACAGTTACAGCGATTTTGGAATGTATAAAAAATAAAAACGGGATATAATCAAAAAATTATATCCCGCCCTGATTTTATAAAAAACGCTGTAATTAATTAAAATACATTTTTTATATCATAAGTCATATTCTCATTGTCAGCTCTTACCCTTAAATATTTAAAAGAAGAAGTATCCATACTGTTTTTAGCCGACAAACCGTTAAGATTAATATACCTTACTCCATCGTGAACTTCCGCTACGGTATTATATCCGGTAGCTGAAACAACAATAACATTTTTGCCTGTATCTCTTACAAAATCTTTTAAAATTTTGTGGAATATAAACCGCTCTCTTGAATCGGTAAGATTAACGTCATTGTTTCCCCATATATTTTTATCCATTCCGATAATGATATTATTTTTGCTGAAATCATTAAGATACCCCTGAAACCATCTCCACTGGTCAGGATTGGCTTTTCTCATATTTCCGTTTCCCGTAGCGATACTTATAAGAGAAACATTAGATGTTTCCGTTGTGTAATAAGCGTTTGCCCATTGTACGCAAGCTACAGAAGAATTATTCTCAATAAAGGAATCTCCCACAAAATACATAGCTCTGGCATTTTTCTGCATTTCCGAAATAACCCTTGACTGAACATAATTTATGTTGTCGCCATATTTTCTCGCGGTCTGTCCGAATACGGTAATATCTTCATATCCGCTTTCAGGGACACCGTCAATATTTTGTCTCATAATATCGGCGAAAGAGGAATCGCTCTCCTCATTTCCTCCTTTGTACACATACATTGTAATATCATCAATATATACCGTTCCCGAAACAGGAATTGTAGTGCCTAAAGACGCCACATAAAACTTAGCCACAGAAACAGGTTTTACAGCCTCGTCAGGTATAGACGCCGTAAAGTTTCTCCAATCTGTAAAATTAAGCTTTTCAGCCACGTCTATTCCAAAACTGTTTCCCGCCGCGTCAACAATCATAAGTTTAAGGAGATTATCGCTTCCATCACCTTTCACCCATAAATTAACAGCCGATGCGTCCTTTAAAGAATAAGGAGCGGCAAAATTCGCGTATACAGCCTGAGTGATTGTAGAGTTAGGTATGAAATTGTAGCTTAGCATAGCTGAGCGCGAACCGCTTTTAGCATAAGCGTTTGTAAGTCCGGCGCCTCCGGATATACCTGTATTTTCAGGATATACAGAGAAAGAAACCGAATTTTCCTCCTCAAAAGACGCCGCCGTTTCTATAACCTTTCCAACATTCAGCGAAAAACTTGATACAAAATCTTTGTATTTGGCTGTAATAATCGCCGTTCCAATATCTGTAGCAGTAAATTTTCCGTTTTCAATATATCCTATATTTGGATTATCAATACTCCATTCCACACTTTCATAATTAAGCTCTGACGAGAAACCGTTTTTGCTGTAAGCGTTAGCCACAAGATATGTTGAATCTCCCACATCAAGCCTTGAATTAAGCGCTGACGCTTTTATAGTTGATACGGAAGACGTTACTTTTCCGTTCACAGCGCCTACCCACTCATCGCCTATATAAGCGTCAAGAGTATATTCTCCCTCTTCTTTAGGAATAACGTTAAGCCCATCTATAGACGCTTCCACTCCTGACATTTTAAGTACAAGACTTGAAGTGTCAAAATCAGTTTTATTGTGATATTCGTCATACCCGATAACGCTTATATCAGCCGCCTCATCTACAAACATATATCCGTCGTCGCTTCCATCTACCGATAATTTAACCTCGCTTACAATTCCCGTCGGCACATTGACCGCTTTAATAGCCAAAGCGTTTGCGACGCTTCTCTGCCCTCCGTCCGATGGGACATTCTGCACAGAGGTTTCGCTCTGACCGTCACGCTTTACAACGATTGTGGTAGAACCGCCGCCGTCAAGATGCATAGCGTCATATACCCCATACTCAAGAAGCAGAACTCCTGTTTCGTCATGAGTCATACCAATACTTCTGCCTCTTCCGTCAATACACATAATAAACGCTTTTGTTTTGTCCTTGTCTACTCCCACGACAGTTCTGGGATTTCTTCCCTTAAATATAAGTCCGTTTGAAACAAGGCTTCCGTTTCTTAAAATTTCTCCGCCTCCGGATATTCCAAAGTCAACCTCCGCCAAAGCCTTATTTGGTCTGAATACAAAAGTGCCGCTTTCATTAAATCCTACCGCCTGTCCTTTCTGAAATAAAGGAAGTTTTTCCTCCGCCGTTTTTCCGTTCATAACAATTACATACCCGTTTTCCGGTATTTCAACTGTTTCGCCCGCGGAAGACACATAATCTATAACATTGTCTTTCACCACCAGCTTATAAAGACCAGAGTGGTGTTTGTCAAGAGATGACGTTGAAGTTATTACAGCTCTGTCAAAATACACGGCTTTTGAGAAATCCGTGTATTTGTTTTTAGCCTGAATTTCAATAGTACCGTTATCCGCCGAGTAAAAAACAAGCTTTGATTTCACATAGTCGATAAAAGGAATCGTTCCGTCCAAAAGGAAAGAAGCGTATCTGTTTTCCGTACCGTTATAATAATTCTGAGTTTGCTTAAATTTGCCGTTTTCATATACCTGACCCATACTTGACATAGGATTTCCCGAACCAAAAAAATCACCGTTTACAGCAGCGATAACATTATCGTTTTCTTTAGCGAAGTTCTGAACAGTCTTTTTAAGTCCCAAATCCGTTGTTGATTCAATAACGTCTAATACTCCGTTTGTGTTCTGCATATCCATTGTAAGCAAATACACGTCCACCCAGCCGTCTTTATAAAGCCTTGAGGTTTTTTCGTATGTAACGCCTTTTGTTAAAGTTTCTTTTTCCCCATACTTATACAAAAGAGACGAAGAATTTGACGTAACCGCGTAGCATATCGCCGCTGATGCCATAAACACCGTAAACACCGTAAAAAAAACAGCTGGCTTAATAAGTTTTTTAAAAAACATCTTGATTTTCACTCCGTTTCAAAATTGTAGTCATACCGCTGTCGCCGCGGTTCAGTCAATCAGCCTGAAAATAAGCAAATGGATTTTCAGCCGCCTGTTTTTAAATTGACTGACTATAACCGCCATATCATATATTATACTCTCTTATAAAAAACATTTCAAATAAACAGAGAATTTTTAATATAATTGTAACTGTGTTACAGAATTATTACAATAGTATATTCCGCCTTATGTAATAACCTCCGCGATAACCTCCGCCAGCAAATCGGCAGCGTTTAGTATTTCCTCTTTTGTGTTATTCTGAGCGCCCATTTCAATAAGAGTTGACTTAGGCATAAGATGCAGACTGTACCTGTAAGCGTTAAGATAAATTCCTCTTGAAAAGCCGCCGAACATCTCATTGGCTTTAAGATTCATATTAAAGCTGAAAGCTAGATTTTCAGGTAAATAAGGATTGGCAAGGCCCTCTGTCTCAACAAGTTTTCCATCGTCTAATATTCTGCACAGACCGTTAAAAAACATAACTTTTGCCGTAGGTTTCCCGTCTATTACGGTAACAAGCTTTTTACTTTCATCAATTCCGTCACGGTGCAGGTCAATAACAACCTCAACTGATGGATTATCCGATAATATTTTTCTTATAGTAGGTTCCATTCTTTCATAAGCGCCTATAATTTTCACCTTTCCGTCAACCATATCAAATCTGTCGGTACAATGAATGCATTTTATTCCTTTTTCCTCAAGCTTTTCTTTAAGCCTCTCGCCGGCCCCGACAATTCCATCATATAAGTTGTCAGGGTCGCTGTCTTTAAACATTTCGTGGGAATGAGTATGAAAAATAAGCACTTTTGGAAAATCCCCGTTTTTCTTTATTTTAAGGTCGGTGCTCATAAATTTGTCAACATTAAAGTAGTCCCTTGTCATAAGGGTTTTTTTATCAACTATATAAGAGCTTTTTCTGAGAGCGGATAAATCCTTTAACTTGGAAACGTCAATTTTTTTTGGTGAAGACAAATTTTTCTCCTCGTAAAAAGAAATCTCGTTTTCACCTGCAACATCAATCTCACGATAATCCTCATTAAATACGTCAATACCAATAATTTTTCCAGCGCCGCCCCAAAAATCATAACCAAGTATATTTTCATATAAAAATAAGCCCCCCAAATCAAAATCATCAATCAGAGAGATAATAAGAAACAGTGCCGAAAAAACAACCGCTCCATAAAATATTTTTAAATTTTTTTTCTTAGACCTTATGTCCTTCATAAAAACGCCTCCGGCTTAGGAAACTCCTGTCACAACAGCTAAAAAACCGTATACAATCACAATTATCGTACACTGCATATATAATTATATTAAACAAATATTTCATTAATTCAAAATTATTTAAAATTTATTGACATACCATCAGAACTTTTCTGTATTCATCTGAAATATGGTAAAAACAGCGAAAATAATATCATCATACAAAAATGACTTTATTTCCGCTGTTTTACTATACTTTAGTAAGATAACATTATTTTTTAGCCCACAGTACTTCTTCACTGGGAGTTGAGTTAATAAGATACTCAAAAATTTTAAAAGCAAAAGCTAACATATACATAAACATCATAGAGCAGTATCCAAAACTTAAATCATAACCCTCGTACCCTTTTAAAGAAAATATCGTGAAAAGAAATCCGCCAAAATTAATGACATAACATAAAATCTCAAAAATAACCGCTTTTGTTCCTTTATTCTCAAATATAACCGAAAGACTCATAAGAGCCATTTCAATCAAAGGAATTATATAAAACAAATAATATTTGCCATTCTGTAAAGCGCCTCTTATAACCTGATAATTGACGTCATTTGTATCTGTAAACTCAAACCCCGGCAAAAGACTCATACCGCTTATATAAATAGTACTATCTCCTGATTCAACCTCAAAAAACGGAAGGGAAACCGATATAATAATCGCGAAAAACAATAGTATATTAATTTTTTTAGACACAATAACACCTCCAATGTAAATTATCATACCATATACTCTCATAAAAGTCAAACTTATTATAACAGACTTATTTCAAAACATTACAGCAGTTTCGCGAAAAATCTGATGCAAATGGAGAAACACAAAAATCAATATCTTGCACAAACAATTTTTTTGTTATATAATGTTATATAATGTTATTATATTTTAATATATAATAAACGATTGCTTTGTAAAACTTTCAGCATACCTGTTCAGTAACCTGAGTGATGACGTCTGACAAAAAATTTTTGCGGTAATCAAGTAGTATCTCAAAAAAATTAAATAAAGTATGGCGGAAAAATAGCTGTCAGACGGTATTACAAATGTTATTGAACAAATTTAATATATCAGGTTTATTAAAATTTAACTGTACATTATCTCATTGTTTCAATAAGTAACTTTATTTTGCGTAAAATATTAAAGGAGGTTTTTTTAATGAAATCACATAAAAAATTCTGTGCGTTTTTCTGTATGCTTCAAATAGCCTCGTTTTGTGTTATTCCGGCATTTGGAGCTACATATAAAGATATACCGTCGTCACACTGGGCTTATGAGTCAATAGAAAACCTTTCCGAAAAGGGTTATTTGGCGGATTTTAAAACAGAAAATTTCAACCCTGACAGTTACATAGATAAATTCACAATAGCTAAAATACTTTCCATCGCCGCCGGATATAAAAGCGGGGATTACAGCTCAAAAAACAATATAATATCAAAATACTCTGAGAAATTCACAAGATGGAATAATAAAATAAACGACCGTATAGCGTTTCTTCTTACCAAAAACATTTTTCTTGACGAAGACCTTGACAGCTTTATGCTTTTTTCAGATGACGGTTCAGAAAAATTCCGCGCTATTTCTAGAGAAGAACTTGCGGTATTTCTCGTACGCCTTATGGGAAAAACCGATGATGCGAAAAAGCTTGAAAATTCAAACTTTTTCAAAGACTCCTCCTCAATAACAGCCTCAAGAAAGGGTAGTATAAATTACTTAAAATCAATAAACGTGCTAAACGGAGGAGTAGATGGTCTTTGCAAGCCTCAGAGCGCTGTAACAAAAGCTGAGTTCTGCGTACTTTTAAACAATACCACAGAGTTTATGAAAAATAAAACGGATTCTTCATCGTCAAATGTCACAAATATTTCCGGAATAAACGGTATTGTGGATAATTATTATAAATCCCTAGGCATTATTCAGATAAAAATAAACGACGAGATAAAACCATACCGTTTAAACCAAAACGCCGTAATAACACTGGATAAAGGGACGGTATCAAAAGATAAAATAGTATCAGGATTATCAGTTTCCGCGATACTTAGTAATTCAGAAATAACAGAACTTCACCTTTCATCAAAAAAAGATGAGTCTTCCTCAGAAACAACTACAGAATCAACCACAGAAACAACCACAAGCGAAAATAAGGATAATAATACGGTTTCGGAAACACGCCCCCCTTATTCTTCTGACAATTTGTGTAACGACTCAGAGGCCGAAGGAACAATTCAAAGCATTCAGATAAATCCGTCCCTCCAGAATGAGTGTCTTATAGGCATAGTATCTTCTGACGGAGAACTTAAAAATTTCTCCGCGACAAGATACACCGTTCCAATATATTCTTTAAGAATCGGTGATTCTGTTGGGATTACAGCTAAGAATGGAAAAATTTCGTCATTAAAATTTACCAGAAAAAATAATAAAAATATTGCGATAGGGTATATTACGGACATAGATGATGATGAGCTTGTCCTTGAAAACTCTTCCAAAGAAGAAATAACATTTTATTATGACGAGGATACAACAGAATGTTTTGACTGTGAAACAGGCAAAAAAATTGATTTTGACAATATAAAAAAACATACCGAGGTTTATATTTTATATGAGGACTCATCTTCCCGCCTGGCAGACATAATATTCGTTCTTGATAATTTATAATGCTTATTGTCATTTTTACAGCAATTCCAGAATAGATGAATAAAAGAAATTGCTGTAATTACTTGATTTTATTATTTCAATAATGTATAAAACGGAGGATTAAAAAAGATTATGTTAGAAAAAATCAGAAAAACTTTTACCGCTGTAAAAATATACGGTGGAAAAATAAAAATTCTGACTACATTTGTGTTAAAAAAGACTTTATATTCAAAAAAAGGCTCAAATTACTTTTTAAGATTAACCCTGATAGTTTCTGTAGCCGTCACTTCCGCCGGAATAACCTCCGGTCTTACAAAAAACAACGCTCAGGCAGTGTATATAAACGATAAGGCTGTTGGAATAATTGATAATACTGAAATTACGGAAGAAGTTCTTTATTCAGAAATACACTCAACATTAAACAATAAAAATGACGCGGACGCCTCAATAAACGAGAAAATCTCTCTTGTGCCTGTAATAGCGTCGTCTTCTGACACATCTTCCGAATATGAGATTTTAAATACTGTGGTAAACGATATTTCCTATTCGATAAATTCTTATAATATAAGTGTAAACGGTGAAAACACAGTCTGTTTAAAGACCCTTTCCGAAGCTGAAAATCTTCTTGACGACATAAAAAACTCACGTACTTTAAATTCTCCAGACATAATCTCTGTAAATTTTTCCGATGACGTAAAAATATCCGAAGAATACGTTTCTCCGGAAAAACTTATGACTTACGATGACGCTTATAAAGTGCTTTCAAAAAATGTAAGCGACAAAAAAATTTATACTGTTTCAGAGGGAGATACTATTGAAAAAATAGCGGATAAAACAGACCTGTCCGTTAATGAGATTTCAGCGTTAAACCCCGGACTTGACGAGGATACAATCCTGCACATCGGAGATGAGATAAAAATAGTAGAGGAAAAACCGTTCCTTTCAGTAGAAACCGTAAAAAAAGTTTCTTATACTGAGGAAATTCCCTATAAAACAAAAGAAATAAAAAATAACGAGGAATATAAAACCTATAGAAAAGTTGTCAAAAAGGGCAAAGAGGGCAAAAAAGAGATAACCGATGAAATAACTTATGAAAACGGTAAAGAAGTTAATCGAAAGACAATAAAAGAAACAATATTGGCAAATCCCGAAGAAGAACAGGTTGAAGTAGGCACGCTTCAAACTCCTGTAAAAAAAGCCACAGGAACTTTCAAGATGCCTGTAAGCGGTGTTCTTACATCAGGCTTCGGTTCAAGATGGGGAACTACTCATAAAGGTATAGACTTAGGAGCTCCGGCAGGTACTCCTGTTCACGCGTCAGACGGCGGAGTCGTTACATTCGCGGGCTGGAACAGCGGTGGATACGGCTACCTTGTAAAAATATCTCACGGAAACGGACTTGAAACATATTACGCCCATAATTCAAGCGTTGCTGTTTCGGCAGGTGACAGAGTTTATCAGGGACAAGTAATTTCTTATGTCGGAAGTACAGGCGACAGTACAGGAAATCATCTTCATTTTGAGGTTCGTGAAAACGGAAGCGCCAAAAACCCATATAACTATTTATAATAAACCTGTTTAACAACCGTTATAGTTAATCAACTTGAAAATGAGAAAAAGGATTTTTAGCCGCTGAACTTACTTATTTTTAAGTTGATTGACTATATCACTTAGATTATTAAACAGGTCTAATTACCGAAATTCCCATATATATCAAACGAATAAAAGAATGTCTTAATTCTTTTATTTGTTTGCACTAAAAATTCTGCGAATTGTTGTAAAAAGGAGAATACTAATGGATGATAAAACAAAAAAACTAATAATTACACTAATAATCGGATTTATAGTCGCTGCTGCCGTAATATGCTCAATACTGTTTATCATAAACTTCGATTCATCAGAGAATTTACCGGAAGACAGTTCAGAACTTTCCTATGAGGAAACAACAGAAATGACCAAAGACAGCTTTCAAAGTCAGGTTTCTGACATAAGTGAAAAATTCAGTGTCATTTCAGCTGAAATGCTTGAGGCAGACGGTACAACAATAAAGCCTCAGTACAGTGAATCTCAAAAAAATAAATTTACTTTAATTCTGACAAAAATTTCAGAAATGAACAGTTATCTTGAGGACTCCGAAAAAATCAATAGTTTAACCAAAGAGCAATATTTTTCAGAACTTTCAGCCATAGTTAATGAAATACAGGATTTAACCGCGGACCTTGATAACGACATTCATACAAATAAAGAAGCTTTTAAAAAGACTTTCACTGATTTAACCGCAATGTTTAACAGTCTGACAGAAAAAATAGTATCAGAAGACGGCAAAACTCTGAAAGATGAGTATAAACAGTACCAATCAGACTTTGATGATATATTAAACGAAACAGCATCCATCGCCTCATATGTGGAAGAAAAAAATCAAGATCAGACCTACTACGATAACCTTACGGAAAAAGGAAACTCAATAATTCAAAAAATTAAATCTCTCTCTGAAAAAGCTAATATTTCTCTTGAATAAAATTAAAAAACAAAAAAATACACCGTAAATCAATACGGTGTATTTTTATTCTAAAAAGATTATTTGTTGTTTACGATGTTTTTTTCTTTTTTTCCATAAACCATATATACACTCCAAATAGTATAAGTGAAATAATTGTGGCAAAAATACCTATATTCAAACCGACAGGATAATAGCTGAACTCTATTTTATGATTTCCTTTAGGTATGTCAATACCTATAAGACCATCGCTGCCAAAAGGAATTTTCTCTGCCTCGCTGCCGTCTATTTTTACTGTCCAGCCGTCATCGTAAGGTATAGAAGTATATAAAAATCCGTCCTCTTCGGCATTTATAGTACCGTTTATAAAATCATCGCCGTATTCTGATATTACCATAGGATTTGTTTTAAGCTCATCATAGGCTTTTTTAAACACGTCCTCATTAAATACTGCCGCATAAACTTTAGCCGTACCATTTTCCCTATAAGTTTTCTCATAAGCTCCTTTTCTTGTAAGCTCAAGGTCAAGGCTGATAACCGTATCCGCTTCCACATACCCGATATCAATGAAACTTCTTCCCGTACTAAGGTCGCGTCCCGGCTCGCTTCTGCCGTTTATTTCATATTTAGCGTTTTTGGCGTGACCTGCGTCAACATATAAAAATACTCTTCCGCCTTTTTCAGCGTTAATTTTAAAACTCATAACAGGTTTGTAATTGTCTTTAAAATTATAAGCCCTTGTAAGTCTGTACTCGCTTATATTTTTATCTCCGCCTTTATTAAGATAATCCATATACTCATCATAGTCTACGGCGACAAGCTTATCTTCCTCATTTTTCTTTTTAAATTTTATAAGGTCGACATCTTTTCCGCCCTCTTTTACGCTGTTTACACTGATTTCATCTATAGGAATCTCCGTCAATATATCTTCCTTGACATCCGTGGCTGAAGAAACAAAATTATTCTGCACCTCAAAAGGATTATCATTGTCGGTCGCCCAGTCTTTTAATTTAGGGTCGGTTAAAAATCCAAGGGGAAGAACGTATGGATTTTCATATAAATATACATAGTCATCTTCATTTTCAGGGTCAATACCTTTAATATCATTAAGGTTTTCAACTCCCGTATCATTTTTTACCCTTTCTTCCAACTGTGTGCGTTTGTTTTCGTCAAGATTTTTTATCAGGTTCAAATCATCGCTTCCCGTAATTTCTTTAAGAGCGTTTTTAACTTTATTAAGATTTTCCTCTTCTTCATCTGTTCCGTTAAAAAACGATTTAACCTCACTGTTGTATAAGACGTCCGTCTTAGTATTTTTTCTTTTCACTATATATTTTAAATTAAACATAGAATCAAACAGAGGAGTAGGGTCGTAAAATCTATATGAGTTGCTTGATGCCGCTATTCCAAGATTTTCCATAAGCTTTGATGTGTTTCCGTAAGCCAATGATGAAAATTGAGAGTACCCTTTAAAATGATATAAAGCTCCCTCATTGATTGTTTTAAAACGATGCATTTCCATTCTGTTAAAATCGTTTCCGTCTTTGTTGTTGGCATATTCAACAGCCCTTTCAACACCATCAATATATCCCACATAATCCTCTCTTACCGTTCTTCCCGTATGAGCAATTCCCGTAGCCGTGCTGAATATGCATTCCGCGAAAACAATAATTACAATTCCCGCTAAAGGACGTATATCCTTTTTGCGTCCTTTATAAATCTGGAGTATAAAAGCTAAATATACAGCCCCAACAACAGCGTTTATAATAAAGTCCTCATTAGTAATGACTCTTTCAACATTTTTGTTGTAAGGCTCAATCAGATATTCCGTACACAAAGCGATAGCTGCTAATACTCCAAGAAAAATAAAATACTTTTTAAGGTCAATAGCCCGTATATTAATAAACGCTTTATATGCCATAGCTATGAGGACAAAACTGTACATAAATGTAAAGCGGTGAGGCAGATTAGAGGGAAAATGCAAACCGTGAATAAGAAAGTCAAGAGTATTTATACAACTGCATAAAAGCATAAATCCCAAAAACAGTGAATACAGAACTTTTTCCTTAGTCTTTATATTTTTTCTGTTGAGATAATACGCCGGAATAAGCATAAGTGTCAAAAGACCTGAATATACGTTAGGCAAATCCTCGTTTCTCGCCAGCACAACAGGTTTGGCTCCAATAAGATGATTAGTAATAAGCTGATATACACAGTCGTATATTCTTATAGCAGGAAATGACGAATCGCTGGCCTGCGTATGAGAAAGCGCCACCGCCGCGGGCATTGTGAGAATCATTGAAATTCCTCCCGCTATAATCGATAATATAGAAAAATGTATAAAACGGTTTATAATAATATTCTTTTCTTTTTTCCACGAATACGTTGAAAACGCAAACACAAGAAAATACAGCGCAGAAAATACGCATACAAGAAAAGCGATATAAAAGTTTACAAGTATAGTAAGCGCCATTGAAATACAGTACATTTTATATTTTTTATTAAGTACAAGCTCTTCTATTCCCAAAGCCACAAGAGGGAAAAGAAAAACCGCGTCAAGCCACATGACATTCCAGTAGTAAGATGTTATAAAAGCCATAGAAGCGTACATAAGACCAAAAATAACTATTGTAATATCATCTCTTTTAAATTTCTTTTTAAGATAGTAAGAAAAGAAAGACGCAGAAAAAGCGACTTTAAGAAGAACAAAAAGCGCCATTGCCTCCGTCATATTTTTCTGAGGAAAAAATACCATTAAAAAGCTTAGGGGACTTGCTGTATAATAAGCCATCTGAGCTATAAAATTCTTTCCTATTCCGCCCTCCCATGAATATAAAAGGCTTCTTCCGTTTATAAGCCTGTCCCTGAATTCCTCGTGAAAAGGACCGTATTGATGATACATATCAACCTTGAGCATTACGTGTTCGCCCATAGGGAAAAATCCCATAAATATGTATGCCGCCAGCATAACCATAGCCGCCAGCACAAAAGACCCCCACACAAATTTGTTTTCATCGAACTTTCTTTTAAAAAAACCGTATTTTTCCACAGGTTCATCCTCCTTATTTTTCTTATTTCCAAATATAAAAAATTTACTGAAAAAATAATTCATAATCATAACAAACACATTGGCTAGAATTTTAGCGACACTTTCATTCATATCAAACTGTCCCACAACAATGTTCATCCAGATAATCTCACAGCCTAAAGAAAAAAGCCTCGCTCCGGCAAAAGCCGCCGACTCCTTAATTATCACATTAAACTCAAAGCTTTTGCTTTCAAAAACAAAAACCTTGTTTGTAATATAAGCGAATGAAACAGCCAGTATCCATGATATAATATTGGCTGTATTAAGGACTATCATATAACCGTCCTGACCGTTTTCAAGACCTGACAATAAAATAACCGCTATGAAAGAAACATAGCTTACAATAGTTGTAAGAACTCCGAATATAAGATAATTAATTGTTTCTTTATTGACAAATTTACCGACAGCAGGAATATTTTTAATTCTCAACAATATTTTTTCAAAAAATTTCATAACCTAAACCTCTTAAAAGTCAATTTTTGTAATCATCATTTTGATTTTCTATATTTGTATCTCTTATAATGTATATTGGTCTGTTTTTAACCTCCATATATATTTTGGCAATATATTCTCCAAGTATACCGCATGACAAAATAATAATACCGCCTATAAAAAGCAAAATTGTAATAATAGAGGCATATCCGGGAGCGTCTATTCCAAAAGCGAGAGTTTTCACAATTATAAAAATAAGATAAATAAAAGCTGATAAAGAAATAAAAATTCCCAGTACCGACGCTATTTTAAGAGGAGTTGTTGAAAATGCCGTAATTCCGTCTAAAGCGTATTTAAAGAGTTTCCAGAAAGACCATTTTGTTTCTCCCGCCGCTCTTTCAACATTTTCAAAACTGATATTTTTTGTTTTAAAACCTACCCAACTGAAAATTCCCTTTGAGAATCTTTGAACCTCGCTCATTGCCACAACAGCGTTTATCATTTTACGGTTCATCATTCTGAAATCTCCGGCGCCGTCGGGCATATTAACCTCCGATATTTTATTCACAAAACTGTAAAATCTCTTTTTGCAGAAATTAAGAATTCTTGAAGATTTCTCACGGGTTGACCTGTTTGCCGAACAGCAGTCATATCCCGATAAAACAGCTGAAAGCATTTCCGGTATAAGCTTTGGAGGATGCTGCAAATCAGCGTCCATCAAAACCGCGAAATCACCGTCTGAGTTTTTAAGTCCGGCATACATAGCGGATTCCTTTCCAAAATTTCTTGAAAATGATATATATTTTACAAAATCAAAATTTTCAGCAAGCCTTTTTAATATTTCATCTGTTCCGTCAGAACTTCCGTCGTCTATAAAAATAAACTCAAAACGATAGTCCTTTATATCGGAAATTACCTTGACAGTCTCATTAAAAAATAAATCAATCACTTGACTCTCATTAAAACAAGGAACAATTATATTGACCTTTTTCATACACAGTAATTCTCCTTTGTACAACAATAAATAATTATTGCTTTTTATTGTAACACAACACTTTATAAAAAACAATAAATTAAAATAATTTTATTATATAAAATTTGTTGAACAACGTTCTTTTTTATGATAATATAATGAAATGGCAACCGATTTCTTTCAAACCCTTACGGCAATTCGCTGTAAATTGTTTTATATAATTCAGTGTTTTCATAAAATAAACTTCAAAAAAAAGGAGACTTTAAAATGAAATACAAGCTCGTAGCAATAGACTGTGACAATACTCTTTTAAACAGTAAAGGTCATATTACTGAGGAAAACAAAGAAACAATACAATATTTAAAATCAAAGGGAATAGAATTTATAGTCGCTACAGGGAGAAATGATATTCTTGTCGCCGACTACGTGGAAGAACTTGGCATAAACGCCCCAATAATAGGGTGTAACGGCGCTTCCATAAGAAATCTTAACGAGGATAAAATGCTCAGTTATACACCTATTTCAAAAGAATCTTTAAAATGTATATTTGATTACTGTATAAAAAACAATATACCGTTTCGAGCGTTTTCTATGAAAAAAGGATATTCAAACGATAAAAAATCTGTAGAGGAAGTATTAAAACAAATTTTAGCAAAATATACAAAAGTCCTTAAAACAACTATGCCTTACGAATATGTTGAGAATCCTTATGAACTTGTGGAAAAAGACGAAATAGTAAAAGTCGTAATAGTAAATAACGACCCTATTTATATAAAAAAATACCAAAGCGAAGTTAAAAACATAGATGGAATAGATATATGCCGTTCAGCGAGAAACTGCCTTGATATAGTAGCCTCCGGTGTATCAAAAGGAAACGCCTTAAAAACATATTCTGAAATTCTCGGTATAAGTCAAAAAGAAATCATATCTTTCGGCGATTCTGAAAACGACTTGTCTATGATACAATATGCCGGTATGGGCATAGCTATGGAAAACGGAGAAGAAATTTTAAAATCCGCTTCCGATATGATAACCCTAACAAACGATAACAACGGTGTTTCCTACGCCCTGAAAAAAATATTCGCTGAATTGTTTATTTAAAAAGAAAAACCACATATTAGACCTATTCAATAACTCCCGTAATATAGTCAATCAACTTAAAAATAAGTAAATTCGGCGGCTAAAAATCCTTTTTGCCGCGTTGACGTTTGTCGGCATAGACTCCGGCTATGCTTTACCGACCTTGCATTGCAAAAATAATTTTAATCTCACCTCATTTCTTTCTCATTTTCAAGTTGATTGACTATTCAATGTGCTTTACTCTTCAGGAAAAAAATCAGTATCCTGTCCTTTCTTAAACCAAAAAATCTATAAAATCCTTAATTTCAGAAAAATTCCAAAATTATTATAATAAACCTGTTTAATAAATAAAAGTACAATCTTTTGTTTTCACATTTCATCATTTACTTAAATATTATAAATATATAAAAAAAATACCTCACAAATTGTGCGGTATTTTCTGTATAATTCGGGAGGGCAAAACTTTGGGTGAATATGTGATAACGGGAAGTAAAAAATTAAAAGGAACAATAACCGTAAACGGAAGTAAAAACGCCGTTCTTCCGATACTTGCGGCAAGTTTATTAAACGGCAGTTTAAGCGTTCTTGAAAACTGCCCCGACATTTCTGACACAAAAACGGCTGTGGAAATATTACAGCATATAGGCTGCGCCGTTGAGCGTGAAAACAAAACTATGATAGTAAACTCCTCGTCCGCCTGCAATACCGAGATACCGACAGAACTTGTTAAAAAAATGCGCTCTTCGATAATATTTACAGGTCCTTTACTGTCTAGGGCAAAAAAAGTAAAGCTGACTTATCCCGGAGGATGTGAGCTTGGAAAAAGACCTATAGATATACACCTTTCGGCGTTTAAAAAAATGGGAGTAAATATAACAGAAGAAAATGATATAATTACATTTTCCTGTGAAAAATTAAAAGGCTGCGATATAGCCTTTGACTTTCCAAGTGTAGGAGCTACTGAAAATATAATTTTGGCAGCCGTATTGGCAGAAGGCGTCACAAACCTGTCAAATTGCGCCAGAGAGCCTGAGATAGCCGATATGTGCCGTTATCTTGTAAAAGCCGGAGCGAAAATAGACGGTATAGGTTCGTCTGACATAACAATAACAGGAGTAAAAAAACTGCACCCCGCCACACATTCAATAGTTCCCGACAGGATAGAAGCCGGAACATATATGATTATGACAGCGGCGGCAGGCGGAAAAGTTCTGTTAAAAAATACAGTTTCTCATCATTTAAAACCCCTTATAGAAATACTTTCCAAAATGGGCTGTAAAATACAGCTTTCCACATCGTCAATTTCAATAAAAGCTCCGTCTGTACTTGAAAACGTACCTTTTATACAAACTCTTCCATATCCCGGAATACCAACAGATTTACAGCCGCAGTTGACGGCTCTTTCAGCCGTTTCAAAAGGTATGTGTCGGTTTGATGAAACAATTTTTGAAAGCCGTACAGCGCATATAGGCGAACTTTTAAAATTAGGCGCGGATATTTCCCTTAAAAGCGGTACGGAATTTGTTGTAAACGGAGTAACAAGACTGAAAGGAAACGAGGTTTTCGCAAAAGATTTAAGAGGAGGAGCGGCTCTTATAACAGCCGGTCTTTGTGCCGATGGAACAACAATCATAAAAAATTCCTGTCATGTTGAAAGAGGTTATGAAAATATTGTTGAAAATTTATTAAATCTTGGAGCAAATATTACTTTAAAAAATTAAGTATATGTAGTATAATAATAATAACAATGATTATGCATTGGAAATTTTTGTAAAAACAAACTGTATTTTCATAAACATTTTTAAGAAGGTCTTTTACTATGAGAAAAAAATCAATAAAAATTTTAATAGCATTATCAGTCTTTGTAATATTAATAATAGGGGTTTTGTTATGCCCCTACTTCTACATAAAAACAATAAATGTAATAGGAAACGGCATAGTCTCACGTGAGGAAATTTTAAAAGCGGCATCTCTTTCAGAAGGCAATACAAATTTATATGCTTTTAATTCTTTTCTTGCCGAGGATAATCTTCTTAAAAATCCTTATATCAAAACCGTAAGCTTTTCAAGACACTTTCCGGACACTCTTGATATAACAATTGCCGAGAGAAAACCATGCGGATATATACCCTATACAAATACATTCCTTTTTATGGATAACGAAGGAAGAATTTTAGACGCCAAACCGGCGTATACCCAGCCTTTGCCTGTTGTATACGGTCTTAATTTTACAAACTTCACATTGGGAGAAAAATTGTCTGTGTCTAATCCGGATAAACTTCAGACTGTCGTAGACCTTTCAAAGCTTATGGATTTATATGATATAACAGAAGATGTTATACGTGTTGACGTTTCAAATCCTGATAATATACATCTTTATGTTAATAAAATAGATGTTGTTATCGGGGAATTTACCGATGTAAACTGGAAAATAGGAGCGCTTAGCGAAATAATCAAAAAACTTTCACCGAATGACAAAGGAATTTTAGATATAAGCTCTCCCGATAAAATTCCGGCTTTTACATATCTTACATAAAAACTCAATTTTTCCTTGACAAAAATAAATTTTTTATGTAAGATTAAATATTATGGGGGTTTTCTATATTCGTATTATTTATGATGATTATTTTCATTATGGCAAAACAATAAAATGATAATTAAACGTCTATTAAATTACAGCAAAGCAATAAAACCTTTATATTAAGTTTCATAAGATTTCCCTTAAAACAATAAAACATTCTGTTGTGTTTAAGTGTAATTTTATTAATATCATTCTTAATTATTGTTGTTTCGCCGGATATTTGACGGTATTTTTGTGTTTTTGATTTTTATGAATTTGCCGGTCAATTTGTGTATGTTATAATTTTAATCTCTTTATCTACTTTAAGCCCCCCGGTTGGTATAAAAATTTTTTTGGGACAAGCTTGTGTATTTTGGTATACTTTTTCTTAAAATAATCAGTGATATTACGGGCAATTCGCTTGTTATGGCATTTCCGGAAAATTCTGTAAAAAAACATTTTACTCAATATTTTTTTATGCTTCCAGCGTTTAACAATTAAAATTTCTTGCGCTAAAATTTTGAATAAAATGTATTTTTCGTCTTTACGGGAATTGCTGTAGGTTTTATAATTATTACACTTGGAGGGATAACATTGTTGGATATAAGCAACGACGATTTCGGAGAAGCAAAAATATTAGTTATTGGGGTAGGCGGCGGCGGAAATAACGCTGTCGACAGAATGATTTCAGACGGTATCAAAAATATAAGTTTTATATCTGTAAATACAGATAATAAAGTTCTTTCAAAAAGTCTTGCCGATATAAAAATTCAAATCGGCATAAAATCCACAAAAGGTCTTGGCGCGGGAGGAAGACCTGAGGTAGGAAAAGGCGCGGCACAAGAATCAAAAGAAGAAATAGCGGCAGCCGTTTCAGACTATGATATGGTATTTGTAACCGCCGGAATGGGAGGCGGTACAGGGACAGGAGCCGCCCCTATAATAGCGGGAATAGCCAAAGAGAAAGGAATCCTTACTGTAGGAGTTGTTACAAAACCTTTTACGTTTGAAGGTCCCGTAAGAATGAAAAACGCTTTAAGCGGTATAGAAGAATTAAAAAAATGTGTAGATACATTAATTGTAATACCAAATCAAAAGCTTATGGAAATCGCCGATAAAGACACATCGATGCTTCAGGCTTTTAAAATGGCGGACGATGTGCTTAAACAAGGTGTAATCGGTATATCTGATCTTATTTCCAATCCGGGTCTTATAAATGTGGATTTTGCGGACGTACGTTCAATTATGGCAGATAAAGGGCTTGCGCATCTTGGTGTAGGACATTCAAAAGGAAAAGATAAAGCACGGACAGCAGCCGAGCTTGCAATAAGATCTCCTCTTTTGGAAACATCTATAGACGGGGCTAAAAGTGTTATAATAAATGTTACCGGAGGTCCTGACCTCGGTATGCTTGAAACAAACAACGCCGCTGAATTTATAGGCTCGTTAATCGACCCTGAGGCGGAGGTTATTTTCGGAACGTCATTTAATGATACTTTAAACGATGAAGTTATCGTAACCGTTGTCGCTACAGGTCTTACAACAGATGACAATTTAAGACAAGGATTTGCTCAGCAGGCAATATCCGATACTGTACCTCAGGTACAGGCATTTGCCAATAATACAAATATGTCGGTTTCACCTGTACAGCCTCAACCCGTTCCGGTTTCCACTATACAACCGCAGCCTGTTCCTGTTGCTCCTGTACAGCCGCAGCCTGTTCATATTCAGCCGCAGGGTGCCGTGTATTATAATGAAGTACAACCTGTAGCT
Source organism: uncultured Clostridia bacterium (assembly GCA_949948985.1). GTDB lineage: Bacteria > Bacillota > Clostridia > Lachnospirales > CAG-274 > MGBC114079. The sequence continues at coordinate 38,076 of CATLIG010000013.1, forward strand.
CCGGCTAATGAGCCAAAAGAGGCTAATTTAAGAGATATAAGAGAATCCGTAAAAGGAAGAGAGTCAATAAATATTCCTGACTTTCTAAAAAGACGTAAATAATATTTTTACAAAATCAGCGAAAATAAAATCTGATTATTTTATTTTCGCTGATTTTGTATATAAAACAGACTGCCACATAAATTAATGCGGCAGTCTGTTTTATATTAAGTTCTATTTATTAACTTAGTCCTGAACATATGCCATTAAAGCAACGTGTCTGGCTCTTTTAATAGCGATAGTAAGAACTCTCTGATGTTTGGCACAGTTTCCTGTAATTCTTCTTGGAAGAATTTTACCTCTTTCAGAAACAAACTTTTTAAGCTTAGCAACATCTTTATAATCAACAGCATTTGCTTTTTCAGCACAAAAAGCGCAAACGCGTTTTTTTCTTCTGCCACGTTTTTTATTAATCATCACACAAACCTCCTTAAAAATAAATTCAGAAAAACATCAATTAAAAAGGTAAATCATCATCATCAACACTGTCCTCAACATTGTAGAACCCGTCCGGTTTTTCACCCTCTGCAGAAGTACTTTCCACAGGAGCACTTTCAGCAGGCTGAGATACAGGCGCAGTAACAGGCTGAGAAGAACGTCTTGACTCAAAAGCCGCTTTACTTTCGGCAAAATACTGTTCCTCGACAACAACTTCGGTGCTTATTCGTTTCTGACCATTGTTATCCTCCCAGTTTCTGACCTGTAATCTTCCAACAACAGAAATCATCATACCTTTTTTAAAATATTTGCTTGTAAATTCTCCGACTTTGCCAAAAGCCACGCAATTAATAAAATCGGCGTCAGGCTCTCCGTCACGTTTAAACCTTTTGTTTACGGCAATAGAAAAACGTACAATAGCCAAAGGCTCGGCGCTTTGGGAATATCTCACTTCAGGGTCTGCCGTAAGACGACCCATTAAAATAACCTTATTCATAAAATATCACCCCTGATTAAGCGTCCTGACGAACAACTAAATAACGAAGAACATTTTCTTTAATACGCATACGTTTTTCAAGCTCGTTAGGCGTATCGCTTTCAGAGCTGAAAGTAATAAAGCTGTAAAATCCTTCGTTTACTTTCTGAATTTCATAAGCAAGTCTGCGTTTACCCCAATCGTCAACCTTTTCAACAGTACCGCCGAATCTTTCAATAAGCTCTTTAATACTGTCAAACTCTGCCTTTAAAGCTTCTTCATCAAGACTTGGTTTAATAATCACAGCAATTTCATATTTATTCATTATATTACACCTCCTTTTGGTCTTTGGCCCTTTATTAATAAGAGCAAGGAATGTACAAAATTGTACAACACAAATGATTATACCATAAAAAAAATGCAAAATCAAGCTCTTATAAAAAAATTTTTTACAAATTTTCGCAAATTTTATAACAAAAATATTTGTCCAATTACTTTAAATGCTGTATAATTATGATAGGTCTTGTTTTGCCAGTTTGTATAGTCAATCAACTTGAAAATGAGAAAAAAGAGGTAAGCTAAAAATTATTTTTGCAAGACGGCGGAGGCAGAGCATAGCCGAATGCCTATGCCGACCGACGGCAACACGGCAAAAAGGATTTTTAGCCGCCGAACTTACTTATTTTTAAGTTGATTGACTATAATACGAAATAAAAATTAAGGAGGCAGCTATGAGCGATGAAAAACAAATAAAAGATGATAATACTCCGCCTGAACAGGAAACTGTAAAAAACTATGACGAGCCTACGGCGGAAGAAATAAATGATAATAAAGAATGGGAACGTTTAAATCTGGAAATAAAATTAAGACAGATTAAAAGACAAGAAAAATATAAGAAAAGTAAAAGTAAAAAAGCGTTAAAAATATTTATGACATTACTTTTAATAACCGCTGTAATCTCCGGCGGTTTTGTGGGATATTTCCTGCTAAAAGCAAATCCTGTAAAAAGTGCCGAACACATCTTAGAATATATGGAAACCAAATTTTCTGGTTCTGTCATATATATGGACGGAGAAAAAACCATATGTCCCACAGCTCCGGTTTACGAAAAAGAAAGCGTGTATATACCCCTTTCATTTGTTTTTACAAATTTTGGACATAATATACTTTATGATAAAACAAATAAAATTGTAAATATAGCTCTTGGTGTTGAAATGACAAAACTTTTAAATAATGAAAACTCATATTATGTAAACGGCATTAAAAAGGAATCAGATAAAATTACATTCATTGAAGAAAATTCCGAAGCTTATATATCAAAAGAAATACTTGAAGAAGTTTATCCAATAACAATAAGTTTCTCAAAAGAGAATAAAACTTTAATGCTTGACGACATAAGAAAAGAGAGGTCAACCGCAATAACAAGTGAAGAACAGAAATTATACGATAAAAACGGAAAATCCCTTGATATTACAATTTCAAAAGGAGAATATATTACAATATATGATGAAATTGACAATCGCGCAAAAATAATAACTTCTAATGGTATTTGCGGATATATTGATATTAACGGCATAGAGAATAAAACACGTCTTAAACCTATAAATGATATACCTGTAAAAACCCAGACATTGGTTGTATCGGGAAAACCGGTAGTTTTATTTGACCAGATAACAACTATGGCGGCAAATAACAGTTCAGCAAAAAACAATATTCCCGATGCTGTAGATGTATTGGTGCCTACATGGTTTTCTTTTGCCACAGATGAAAATGGCAAGACAGACGGAAAAATAATTTCACTCGCTGATAAGACCTATGTAGACTCGGCTCATTCAAAAGGCAGAAAAGTCTGGGGTCTTATAACCGATAATTTTAATTCTTCGGTAAGCCGTAGTGTTGTTGTTTCCTCAAAGACAAGAGAGTATGTAATAAACCAGATAACATCTTATGTAAAACAATATAACCTTGATGGAATAAATGTTGACTTTGAAAATATACCCTCTGACTCAATGAGAGAATTCACACAATTTTTAAGAGAGCTGTCTGTCGCGCTTAATAATATAGACGTATGCCTTTCAATAGACGTTTATACTCCCGAACCATGGAGTTTATATTATAATAGAGATGAATTTGGCGAAATTGTGGATTATTTTATAGTAATGGGTTATGACGAACATACAAGCAGTTCTGAAGAAACAGGCTCTGTTGCCACAAAAAAATGGTCTGAGGAGTCGATAACATTAACAATGAAAGTGGGAGTTCCAGCTGAAAAACTGTTGCTTGGAATACCTTTCTATACCCGTATGTGGAAAGAAAACCCCGATGGCTCATTTGAAACAGACGCTTATGGAATGGAACGAGGATATAAAGCTATGACAGATATTGGAGGACATTTTACATGGCTTGAGGAAATAGGGCAAAATTACGCTGAAACGGAATATAATGGTTTCGTGTATAAAATGTGGCTTGAAGACGAAAAAAGTGTAGAAGAGCGTTTAAAGCTTATTAATAAGCATAATATAGCCGGTGTGGCTGCGTGGAAAAGAAATCTTGAAAAACCTGTGGTATGGAGTGTAATAAAAAAATATATGAAAGGATAATATAAAATGGGATATTGGAATAGCAGGGGACTTCGTGGAAATGAATTTGAGGAAATCATAAATAATACAAATGACTTGTATCGTCAGAACGAACTTGGACTTATACAAAAAATACCCACCCCTATAACTCCCGTTGAAATACAGAAAGATACAGGAAGAATATCCCTTGCTTATTTCAATGCCAAAAGCACCGTTGACTATATAGGGGTTATACAAGGAGTTCCAATATGCTTTGATGCCAAAGAAACAAGTGAAAAAAACCTTCCTCTTCAAAATATTCATGAACATCAAATTAAATTTATGGAAGATTTTGAAAAACAAGGAGGGCTTGCCTTTATACTTGTTTACTTTAAATTTTTTAACCGATATTTTTATATGTCAATAGATACACTAATACATTTTTGGAACAGAGCGAAAAAAGGAGGAAGAAAATCAATAAAATTTGATGAATTTGATCCTTCCTTTGAAGTTTTTCCCGACAAAAATGGCATTGTCATTCACTATATAAAAGTAATAGCTAAAGTTCTTGAAAAAAATTGAATTTATTAAAAACCGGGGAGCTTTGTATCATACTCACTAAGTTAATGATAAAACTTTGGGCGCTGCCCAAATCTAATCTACTCGCTTTTTTGAAAAAAAGCGGGTAGACTTGTGTAGCGTCTGAAATTTTAAACTCGCAAAAAAATCTGCCGAAATTAATTTGGCAGACTTTTTTTGTAAAAATTCAAAACCCCCCTCCTCAAAGAGGAGGGGGGTTAAAACTAATTATTAATTAGTAAATATATTTAATTAGCCATTGTAAGTTGCTGTTCTTGTATCAGCATCCCAACCAACATTTACGTTGATAGCAGTACCGATAGCTCTGAAAGGAACAAACATTCTTCCGTCTACGATTTCAGCTTTAACTCCGTTTTCCATAGGAATCTGAGCGCCGTTTACAATCATAATGTTGCTTCCTGCAGTAAACTGAATAGTAGTCATCTGAGTACCAGCTGCATAGAAGATAGTAGCAGTCTTAGTATTAGCATCGAATGTTACTTTACCTGAATCATCGAAAGAACCTACATTTTCAGTATCAACACCAAGAGCAACCATTACAAATCTCAAAGGAACCATAGTAGAGCTACTTTCAGTCTGGATATAAGGAGCTACGTCCATCTCATAGCTTTCGCCATCAACAATGATAGTCTTTTCACCGATAGTTACTTTAACAACTTTATCAAGAGTACCAGTTTCAGTCTTCATTTCGATATAGTTAGCAAATTTAATTGCTTCGTTATCATCGAAGTATCCAAGACCTGGCTGAGCTTTGATAGTTTCACCATCGAAGTAAGTTTCATCACCCTCATCAACAGCGCCTTCAGCGTAGTTGTTGATAATAGCTGAACCATAAACTTTAAGACCGTAGTTACCATAAGGTATAGAACGAGTAGTACCAATCTTTACATTTTTGATAGTGATTTTAGAAGCGTCTGTTGAAGCTCTGTCAATATCAAATGTGATTGCGCCTTTAGATACCTTGAACTTAGTAATTTCAAGATCTCCCTCGATTTCATAATCCATATCCTCATCAGCGAAACCTAATTCTTCTTCACCGTAGATAGAGTCAATAGCGATTTTAACCTGACCGTTTTTAACAAGGATACCGCTTTCAGCCTCTGTAAGAGTAATATCAGCAGTATCTACTTTCTGATAACCCATGTTAGTCTTAGTTGAAGAAGTCTGAAGATCAACAGGTTTAACAACCTTAGCGATTACAACATCCTCAATATCGCCTGAAGAGATTCCGCCGCCCTCAACTGAAAGAGTAACGTCACCTTCAAAGTTAGCGTCAGCTGATAAAGTCAACTGAAGTTCGAATGAAGAAGCCTCGTCAGGATCTACAGCGTCTTTAGGAGCTCTTGAAAGGTCAATTTCCAAAGTGTGTCCATCGTTAGTGATAGAAGCTGCCTGCTGAAGACCTTTACAATCCTCATACTCATCAATTTCAAAGTCATAAATTTTTACTTCATTAGGAACATTAAATTTAAGTTTTCTGTTCTGATTCCAGCTGTCTGCTGTAACTTCAGCAAATTCAACTGTAGCTGATAAATAATCGTCAGCATCATATTCTTTGGCAGCATCGTAAGAGATATATGAACCATATTTCTGGTCATCATCATAATCTACATTTGTAACTCTTCCGTCACTGTCTGTCTTTCCTGTAACATCTTCGTAATCTGTTCCTTCACCGTTAAGAGTACCATAACCTTTACGTCCTGCGTAAATAGTAGTAGGATCTTCAACTGCTTTTAATGAGAAACCATAATCGCCTCTTTCAGCAACTGTAATAGTATCTTTAGTAATACCAGCGCTTGTACCGCTTACAGTAAGTTTGATTTCACCGAAATTGTCATCATCTTCAGGAGTTACTGAAAGACCGCTGATTTTGATAGCCGCAGCTTTTCTTGATCTGTATTTATCATCACCTGAAGGCTTGTCGTTAGTTTCATCAATATGAGGTAAATAGAATTCAATAGTGTTTTCATCAATAGCTGAAGAACTTATTGTAAATTCTTTAAAGTTAGCGTTGATACCAGCTGTAACTTTGATATCAGATCTGCTTCTTGAGAACTCAAAACCTGAGTTAAGTTTTAAAGTAACTTTTTTACCTGGAACGAAAGTACCCTGTACAGTTTCTTTGATAGAAATAACTCCAAGATCGATATCATCGCTTCCTACCATAATTTCGTCAACTGTAGTAACAGTATCACCTGTACTTGAAGTTGAAGAACCGATAGTGTAAGTTACGCCGCCTCTGATAGAAGTTCCGTTAGAGTCAACGCTGATTGTAACGTTTCCTGAACCGTCAGCTGTGAAAGGAATAGGAATTTTGTACGCTGGTTTGTTAACATCAGCGAATTTTTCACCTGCGTAAGCGTCAGGAATAGCGAACAATGTTACTTCTAATTCTCTGTTTGTATTTCTTTTAATTTTATAAGGAAGGTCAACAACCTTTTCAGTGTTCATGATTTCATAGAAAGTTTCATCAAAAGCTCTTTCAGGAGTTCTTCCGTCATCAATAAGAGCTTGATATTCTTTTTTGAAATCATCGTAGCTGTTTCCGGCTAAGTCATAGCCATAAACTTCTGAAATATCACCATCAATATCATCAGGATCAAATTCACCGTTTTCAATAGTGATGATAATGCTGTCATCCATATCTACAACTTCACCTGGTTGAATTCTAAGGTAAACTTCATCATTAAAGTCACCGTCTTTAACTGTAACAACCTTATTTACGCTGTTAGAAGAATCAGCGAACGCTGCTGTTGCAGGTACCATAGTTGCTGTCATAACAGCTGCCAATAATATAGCTATTTTCTTTTTCATTTTTCTTTTTTCCTCCTTAAGAATTTTTATGAGTGTGTAGAGGTGCAAGCATATCACCTCTTTTACAAAGAGTATTATATCACCGTAAAAATTTTTAGTCAATACAGATTTGAAGATGTAATAATACTGTAATATTTTTCGGTTGTTATTACAAAACCCTTTGTCCTTCTTGCAAGACTAACTATACCACGACTGAAAACAATAATCAAGTGTTTTTCGCAATCTGTAATAGATATGTAACATTTTCGATACTTTTGTAATAAAAATCTTCTTTTAATTTTTTAAATTTTACTTAAAAAAACGCTTAATAATCACATTTTTCGCATTTTCGTCATTAAATTTCAGCATATTTTTAATTATTTTATTTCTTAACATTCAAAGCTTAAATATAGTCAATCAACTTAAAAATAAGTAAGTTCGGCGGCAAAAAGGATTTTTTGCCGCGTTGCCGTCGGTCGGCATAGGCAGTCGGCTGTGCTCTCCCTCCACCGCCTTGCAAAAATAATTTTTTACTCGTCTCCTTTTTCTCATTTTCAAGTTGATTAACTATATCACTGCAATAATTCCGGTATAAAAAGAAAAAATATTTTATTATATATTTTAACGAAAGACGTTTTGTTCTTTAAACACCCGGTTAAGAAATATTGAATAAAATATTTTTTCTTTATCTGCATCTATTTTGAAATTGCTGTAAGACAGCATAATAAAATTCTGAAATTATTTTTATTTTACACCAATTAAATATCCCATAGGGCGTTTCAGTTCACAAAAATCAATAAACTTTTTTCGAAACTATGAAATTATATCAATCCAACAAAAAAATATTTCATTCAATATTTTTGCTAAAGGCATTTTGCTTTTTATGAAGTTTGGAAAAAAAGTCTAATTAACACTGTCATAGTCTGTCAAAATAAAAATCAGCGTAAATAGTATCATTCACGCTGATTTTTGTATGTACGTCAATTCCGTTAAAGAAAAAATGCTGAATAAAATATTTTTCTTTTCTAAATTTATTCTGAAATTTCTGCGGTTTATTTTTTATTCATCTTAGCGATTTTCTTCTCCGCTTTTCTTGCGCGTCTTTTTTCTTTTCTCTTTCTTCTTCTTAACTTTATATTATTATATCCAACATAAATAGTCGGAATAAATATAAGCGTAATAAGCGTTGATAAAGTAAGACCATATACCATAACAGTAGCAAGTCCCGTCATCATTTCCGCGCCCTCTTTTGTACTAAGCATCATAGGAAGCATACCAAGCACTGTTGTAAGAGTAGACATAAGTATAGGACGCAGACGGGCAGGCCCCGCGACTTTCATAGCCTCTGTAAAATCAAGGCCTCTTTCTCTTATAAGAAGATTAGCATAGTCAACCAAAACGATAGCATTGTTTACAACAACTCCGGCAAGCATTATAAGTCCGAGAAATCCTGTCATTGAGAGAGATTCTCCGGCAATAAACAAACCGAATATACCGCCTGTCATAGCTATAGGCATAGCGCCCATAATCATAAAAGGATATGAGAATGCCTCAAACTGAGCCGCCATAATCATATATACAAGCAATATAGCCAGTAAAAGAGCGTTTCCCAAGGCGCCGAAAGCTTCAGCCATTTCCTCAGAGTTTCCTCCAAATTCGTAAGTATATCCGTCAGGCATAATCATTTCCTGATTAAGTTTAGCCTGAATCTGAGTATTAGCAGTTCCCAGGTCAATTCCATCAAGATTAGCCGTAACAGAAATATATCTTTGCTGATTATCTCTTGTAATAGTTGTAGGAGTATCCACAGACGTAATCGTGGCGAGTTCTCTTAAAGGAACGGTAGCGCCTGTAGCTGTTGGTATAAGGATACTTTCCACATCTTTAATATAATTTATTTTGTCATTGTCATGCATAACTTTTATGTCGAATTCATCACCGTCTATTTTGTAAGTAGTCGCTACAGAACCATAAACGGCGGTTCTTACAATGCTTGCTACAGAAGAACTTGTAATTCCGTAAACAGACGCTTTGTTTCTGTCAATATTTATTGTGGTCTGCGGAGCCGCTTCCTCAAGAGATGTTTTTACCTCTGTGAGTCCGGGGATAGTTTCCATTAAAGTCACAAATTTATTTGCTATTTCCTGAAGCTGTTCGGTTTCGTCACCCATAATATTAAGCGTAATGCCTCCGCCTGAAAAACGTCCGGCCGAACCGCCGGATTCAGTAACTTCAATATCAGCTCCGGCAATATCTTTAAATTTTTCTTTCATAGCTCTGGCAATATCCGCCGAACTTCTTTCCCTTTCTTTTTTCTCAACAAGCTCAATACTTACGGACGCGGTGTCCTCAGAACCGCCGGTAAGAGCCGACATACCGCTTCCTCCGCCTGTTGAGAATGAAATATTTTTAATTTCGGGAAATTCGCTTTCCCTGCACTGGTCAATAATATTAATTACTTTCCATGTAACATCGTTTGTAGACTCAAGCTTGCTTCCCGTAGGCATATCAATAGAAATATTTACCATACCTGCGTCTGACGAAGGCATAAAATCCATACCCACCGATGAGAAACAGCTTCCCGTAAGCACAACAAAACCTATCATAATGAGAATAGTAATTTTCTTACGTTTAAGCGCTTTGCTCAAAAGAAATTTATATCCTGCCTCTAAAGCCGATAAAATATGACCTATAAAATCGAGGACAATAGTAAAAATATTTCTTCTTTTATGCACGTTTGCCGTAGACGTTTCAGGTTTCAATATAACCGACGCACACATAGGCACAAAAGTAAGCGCCACAATAAGTGAAGAACCAAGTGAATATGTAATTGTCAAAGAAAGGTCTGTAAACAGTTCGCCTGCCATACCGCCGAATACGGGGATAGGTAAGAATACCGCTACAGTAGTAAGAGTAGAAGCGAAAATAGCCGTTCCTACCTCTCTCGCCCCTTCCATAGCCGCGGTTTTTCTGTCCACGCCTTCCTCAAGCTTTTTGTAAATACTTTCAAGAACAACTATAGCGTTATCCACGAGCATACCTATACCAAGAGTAAGGCCTCCAAGACTCATAAGATTTATTGTCATTCCTGAAAAATACATAATAGCGATTGTTGTAATAATTGAAATAGGCATCGCCATACCTACCACAAGAGTTGATTTAAAGTTTCTTAAAAATATATACAGTACGATAACGGCGAAAATAGCTCCCTCTAAAGCTGATGTTACAACGTTTGATATAGAATCGTTAATCTGGTCGGCAGGGTCGTTTATAACAAGGAAATCTATATCAGGGTATTCCTTCTCAATTTTACTGAGTTCTTTTAAAATACCCTCAGACATATTAACGGTATTTCCTGTAGAGGTCTTTCTTATTGATATCTGTATACTGGGTTTTCCGTTTGTATACGCCTCGCTGGACGCTTCTTTGTATACTTCCTCAATATCAGCGAAATCTCTTAAATACACTATTGAGCCGTCTGAAAGAGAAAAAGGAATATTTTTTACTTCCTCCATATCCTTAAATTCGCCTTTTACACGAATAGTAAGGTTTTTGTCGCCCTGCTCAATACTTCCCATAGGAGTATTTGAGTTTTCAGCAGCGAGCATATTTGTAACAGTTGACTCGGAAATGCCGTAGCCTCTTACCTTATCTTCTTTAAGAATAACTCTGTATTCTTTTTCACGTCCTCCCATAACAGTAACGCTTGATACGCTGTCCTGACGCTCAAATCTGTCTGAAATTTTGTTTTCCATAATAGATTTAAGCTCCGTAATATCTATTTTATCACTTGACGCGCTTATGCTCAAAGAAGTCATTGAGTTAGGGTCAATTTTAATAATCATAGGGTCGTTTGCGTCGTCAGGAAGTCTACCCTTTACAAGGTCTACATATTCTCTGACGTCTGACGCCGCCACATCAATATCCGTACTTGAATCGAATTGTATAACAACAGTCGAGGAACCGTTTGATGTGGTAGAAGTAATTTTATCAAGACCGGATACGGTACCTACGGCGCTTTCTATAGGCTCGGTAATAAGATTTTCAATTTCCTCCGAGCCTACACCCTCGTATTGGGTCATAACAATAACAACAGGTATATTCATATTTGGGTACAAGTCCAATTTAAGCTGACCCAAAGATATAATACCGAAAGCAACCGCCGCAAGGACGCACATAAGAATTGTTACAGGTCTTCTGACGGCTGTTTTGGATAAACCGTTCATTTATTATTCCCCCTTAGAAGCGTTTGAATCTTGATTATCAGAACCTGAAGTATTGGCGCCGTCCGCTCCGACAATATTTACCTCATCGCCGTCACTTAAATAAGACTGACCCTTGATAACAATGTTTTCTCCGAAAGAAACACCTGAGGATATCTCAATCATATCGCCATTGTCTATTCCTGTTTCGACAACCTTTTTAACAGCTTTGTCGTTTTCAATAACATAAACATATTTTTCAGTTTCATTTTCAAGAACTGTATTTCTCGGAACAACCAAGGTATTATCTTTTTGGCTTTCAACAAAATGAATTTCAGCAAACATACCTGGCTTGATACTTCCGGCAGCATTGTCTATTTCTATTTTAACAGGGTAAGTTTTTGTATTGTCAGCAGAAGGTGTAATAGATTTAATTCTTCCCTGAATTATAGTATCGCCTATAGTAGGAATTGTAACATTGACAGTATCTCCCGGTTTAATAACATTAATAAGTCTTTCAGAAACATTTACATCAACAGTAACCTTTGACATATCAACAATGACAAAAGGAGCAGACTGAGCGCTTACCATATTTGTCTCGCTTATATTCTTCGTTGTAATAATACCTGAAATAGGCGCTTTTACAGCGGTATCGTTTAAAGACGACTGTAAAATACTTATCTGAGTCTGAACAGACTGACTTGAAGCGACTGCCGAATTAACACCCGCCTGAGCTGTTTCTCTGTTTTCCCCTTTTGTTTTTCCAACGTAAATATCATAATTTTCTTTCGCCTGATTATATGCCGTTTCCGCTTTTGCTTTTGCGTTTTCTCTTTGTGACAAAGCGTTTTGAGCGGTTGTGAGAGCGTTCTGTGAATTAGCCAAAGAATTCTGAGCGGTAGCGTAAGCTTTCTGTGCCTGAGTATAGGCAAGCTCTACAGCGTCAAAATCACTTTTTGTAATAGTTCCCGCATCATAAAGAATTTTCATATTGTTGTATTTTTCTGTAGCATTATCAAGAGTAGCTTTTGCATTCTCAACATTTTCCTTTGCCGTTTCAATAGCGATTTTTGAATTTTCTATACTGATTTTAGCATTTTCATAATCCGTAGCAGCGTTTTCTCTTTCTTTTTCAGCGTTTTGAACCGCCGTACTCAAAGTAAGAGTCTGACTGTCGCTTTGAGCTCCGTCAACATGAGCCAAATTTGTTCTTGCAGATCTTACAGATGCATTGGATACATTAAGCTGAGCCTGAAGCTGTCTAATCTGGTCCTGAATATCTTTAGGATCCAGCGTAAACATAACGTCCCCGGCATTTACCTTATCCCCGACATCATAATTAACTTTAGAAACCTGCCCCGATATTTTGCTTGTAACATTAACGGTTTCATTAGGTTTTACCTGTCCGGCATATACAAGCTCGCTTTTAATTGTATCGCTTTTGGCAAGTTGAGTTTCTACAGCGGTCTTTTTTACCTCTACAGGTGCTTGCGCCTCCTCGCCTCCGCCGCAGCCAGTAATCCCCGAAACAATTATCGAAGATATTAAAAAAGAAGCAGTTAAAATTCTAAAATGTTTCATTTTCCAAAATCCTCCTTATGAAAATATGTTATAAGCAGTTTAGATAGTAAATTTATAATCAAATTATCCAATAACTATTTCTTTATAGCCGTTATGGCATAGTTTTTCTTTTTTCCGTCTGTTCCGGAATTACTTTAAGGTAATTTGATTATAAATTTACAAAACTAAATAACATTTTGTTTTTAATTTATTATAAAACATAATACAATTATAAATACGATAAAAAAAAAATAAATCTTATTTGTAAAATGTAAAAATAATTCAAAAAGATAAAAAGATATTGGATAAAATTAACTCCAATATCTTTTTATCTTTAAAAACGAATACAAAATTATACAAAATCAAACTTCATTAACATTATTGTTCTGATAGTTTTTAATAGAAAAGAATAAATAAGCGACATTTAAAACAACAATAAAAACAAAATCAAGACTTATTCCGAATAAAACCAATATAGCTGAAAGAATAGCCGAAAGAGTTCTTGCATAAACTGAAATTTTAATAAGTTCCGGATATTTAAGCGCTTTTTTTAAAAACATATTAAGTAAAGATGCCAAAAAACTCATAATAACAATTCCTGTTACTTCCGAAAAAATTAAAGCGGCAATAGTAAACACTAAAAATACTAAAAGAGAAATATTTAATTCAGAAATATAATTAAACATATCGCTTTTTTCAAATTTATCCATATCAAGAGCACTTAAAAGCTCGTCATATGTCATTTGCTCATTTCTTATTCCGCTATGAAGAATAATTTTTTCTTTATCAAAAATAACACCGTTTTCAACACCCTGTAAATCAAAATCAGTTCTCACATTATTTCCGTCAATAATAATAAGGGTACTCCCTTGGTCAATAACTGTAGTTTCCGCATAAAGTGTTCCGTTTTCAATTTTAAAATCCGGAATAAATTTGTCAAGCATTCCTTCTGTACCGCCATAGCTTATAAAAATAAAGATAAACGGCATAAGAGAAACAACAGTTGTAACCAAAAATAAAATTACCTCATAAAGAATTACTTTTCCTGCCTTTAATTTGACGAGTTCACTATACTTGTCAAATTGAGAAACAGAAATCAAAAATTGTTTGAAAATATTCATAAATCATACCTCTTTAAAAATTTATTGCTATTATCACTTTTACCTATTGACATAAAATTACTGTACATTATTCATTACTCAGGTAGAGAACTTTTTTATTGCTTTTCTTCAAAAATAAAAACCTCCTGTTATAGATTAATTTATATAAAACCGATTTTTTCAAAAATTTCAAATTTACAACAATATCTTTTATTTACAAAAAAAACTGTGACAAAATCACAGTTAAAACCTTTTTAGTGGCGACCTGGAAGGGGCTCGAACCCTCGACCTCTGGCGTGACAGGCCAGCGCTCTAACCAACTGAGCTACCAGGCCACAAAAGTATATTAAATTTTAAAATGGGCCCTCAGGGACTCGAACCCTGGACCGTCCGGTTATGAGCCGGATGCTCTAACCAACTGAGCTAAAGGCCCAAAACAAAATATGAAATAAAGAGCCGATGAAGGGACTCGAACCCCCAACCTGCTGATTACAAGTCAGCTGCTCTACCAATTGAGCCACATCGGCATAAATCCGGCAACCACTTACTTTCCCGGGCAGTCTCCCGCCAAGTATCATCAGCCGCTTATGCCTTAACCATCGTGTTCGGTATGGGTACGGGTGTTTCCCATAAGCGCATCATCACCGGAAATTCTAAAAGTGACTCGTAGGGGAATCGAACCCCTGTTACAGCCGTGAAAGGGCCGTGTCTTAACCGCTTGACCAACGAGCCGTAATTAAGAGTAAACTCCCCGAGTAGGATTCGAACCTACGACCCTTCGGTTA
>CATLIG010000014.1 GCA_949948985.1 uncultured Clostridia bacterium
TAATTTCAAATTCTTCACGGCTTATATCACTTGGATAATTGTGCATTTTATATTACCTTCTTTAAATATTTTCTTTAAATTATAACATAATTTTTAAGATTTCAAAAGTTTTTAGACAGGCTCTAAGAAGAAATCAGAATATTATTTTCCGTTTTTTCAGGATTTTGAATATAATCTATCACTTGCTGAAGATGCGTGCCTGACTTAACGCATTTAATTTTTACATAAGCCATTACAATTTCCCTTTTTCAGCCGCCGTAAAAACTTCAAACACGCTTTGAATAATATTCTCTGTTTTGATTATTCTTTTTTGTAAATCCTCAACTTCGTTCTTATAAAGATTTCCTGTTGTATTTGCGATTTTAGCAATCTGATTAACATTTATCCCGATTTTATTTATCTCATTCGCAACTTTCAAAAGCGGTTTTGTGTCAACCACATAAATTTTAGAATGTGTCAGCAAATGAAGAACAAAATCGCTGTAATTAGAAATCTGTGTTTTCTCTTTAAAGTTTTTAAAATATTCGGATTCATCTTCCGTAAATCTAAGAATTATCTGTTTATTCCTTGTTCTGTTTTGCATAATTTTTCCTCTTTTCATTTTTTAATTTTTGCGGAGCAAAACAACAGGGGCTTGGGGATTTCCCCAAACAGATTTTAAGGCGTTGCCTTAACAAGCCGCCGTAGGATTTGCCAATTTTGAAAAACTCGTTTTTTCAATTAGGCTATCCTACGGCTTTGCTTGCAAAATAGCGAAAATTAATTTTCTCAGAGCCTTTTTTCTTAAATCCGTAAAATAAAGTCTTGTAATTTTAAAATACAGATTTTTCAAAAAAAAGTCAATCAAAATCTCTTTGAATTATTTACATAAATTACCATAAAAATTAAGAATTTATTGTTAAATATTTACAAATTCACTTTTTTTTTAAAATAAATTCTAATTTTTTGGGTAAATAGAATTTTTTATCGTTCTTAATAATTAGAGAGATAAAACAGCCATAATACAAAATCATTCCAATAATATACAAACTATGAAACAGATTGAAAAAAATATCTTAAAAACGAATTTTAAAAATATTATAAAGCAAAATTATACAAAAACGCAACTTACATCCAAAAATATTTTCTAAAATTTTAAAAAAAGAAATATATGGAAAATATTTGTTATATAACATCAGAGTTCTCTCTTTTTTGCAAAAATATTGTGATAATCTTTGTAAAATTCTGTTTCGGAATAATAATTTTTTGACATTTCAAGCAGAAAAATCAAAGTAATTTAAAAATTTAATTATCAGAATTTGCAGAAAGGATATTAAAAATATGTTCAATGAAAAAGAGATAAAGAAGAGAGTTTCATTTGACGCTTTTATCCGTAAATGTATCAAAAATTTTTCAATAGACTATGAAAGAGTCGAAACCAAAAAATGGTACAACAATATATTATTCTTTGATGATGAAAACAAATTGGAAAATTATGAAATTTGCAATGATTGTACAAACGAGTTATTAATTCAAAAAGAAGTTTTTAATGTTTGTGATATACATATTGAAGTTAAAGGTGAACTACTTATAACTGCTTTAAATTCTTTGCCTGAAATACACAAACAAATAATTTTGCTTTACTTTTTTGAATGTTTTACGGAAAAAGAAATTTCTAAAATTTTGAAAATACCTAAGTCAACAGTTAATTCAAAAAAACTTAAAGCGTTAGAATTGCTAAGAAAGGCGATTGATAAAAATGATATGTGAATATACGCAGAATCTTTTAAATCAAAATACAATTGATTTAGCTATAATCGGAGATGAAAATGCCTTGTCGGAAATTTTTAAACATTACAGCAGTTTGATAAGAAAACACTGCACCAAAAAATGCTATGACATTAACGGTAATTCATATTTGTATTTTGATGAGGATAAAGAGCAAAAACTTAAAGAACATATTGCCGCCGCTGTTAGAAATTACAGATTTTAAAATAAACAAATTTATGTTTTGTAAATTCTGTAAAGCACATAATTATAGTTTTGATAATTTTAATTATATGCTTTTTGAATTTATAAAACATAAATATAAATTGTATTTTGTACCTTGAAAATTGAATATTGTAAAATATCAATAACGTTAGGTTTATATGAGCCGTTTGTTGAATATGCCAAGACTGCCTATTTCGGAATTGTAAAAATAAATTTTACATATTATGAAATTGTAAACGAGAAAATATTATTAAGTTGGATATTGAAGTAAAGGCACGAGCAGAAAATATTCAGACAAAAGATAATTTAATGGCACGAATTATTGCGATGATATATAAACTCTATAATGATACTTGCAGACAACCTGTTCCGCTCACAACGAAGGGGGGAAAGCTGAAACGCTTATGCGGCTTGCTAAGCCGATTGATATTTTTTTACAAAAGTATTCTACAAATTATTTTCATAAAATTATTATTAAAATCTATAAAACAATAAAAGTTTTATGAAAATTATTTTTAGAATATTTAATTTTGTACTGTTTAAAATAAGTATTATATGGAGGTAGTCATTTATGGAAAATGATAATAAAACAAAAGCATTACTTGAATACACAGCTTTAACTGTCATAAATAATACGTTATTTAAAAACGGATTAATCGATGAAAGAATTAAAAATAATATTGAAAAAAATTTACGCAAAGATTATAGGGAAATATCAATTTAGAACTTATTCCTAAATTATTTATCTCTACTAAATTATCTTTTTATATGTAAAAACAATCTAAGGTAAAAATTATAACAAATAAACAAATAAAAATCACATTAATTTTTTTATTATTTTCATCGGATTATTTTAACTTATTATTAATTTAGGGATAGGCTCTTAAATAAAATTAATCAACAATTCCTTAGTTAAAAAATCAGATTATTATATTGAAAATTGCGGTTCTTTGTTATATACTATAATTAGAGTATATAATCAGAATATCGCAGGAAGGAGCGTAAAATGGATATTCTGAAAATACGGGAAGAAATGAAAGTAAAACCGTTAAGAGATATAAGACTTAGGGTTGCTTACTACGCAAGAGTTTCAACAGAAAAAGATGAACAGTTAAATTCGCTGAAAAATCAACAACAATATTATAAAGAATATATTGAATCAAACAGAAATTGGGAATTAGTAGGCGGATATATTGATGAAGGTATTTCCGGAATTTCTGTAAAACACCGAGAAAGATTTCATCAAATGATTGACGATGCAGTTAATGGTAAATTTGACTTTATCATTACTAAAGAAATATCAAGATTTGCCAGAAACACTCTTGATAGTATTCAATATACAAGAAAATTACTTTCAAACGGCGTTGGAGTATTTTTTCAAAATGACAATATAAATACTCTTGATGAGGACAGCGAATTTCGTTTAACAATAATGGCAGGTGTAGCACAAGATGAAAGTCGTAAATTATCAAGCAGAATTAAATTCGGACACAAACAAGCAATAAAAAATGGTGTTGTAATGGGTAATTCAAGAATTTACGGATATGAAAAACAAAAAGGTAAACTTGTAGTAAATGAAAAAGAGGCTGAAATGGTAAAGCTTATTTTTGAAAAATACGCAAGCGGAGAATACTCTACACCTATGCTTGAAAAATTGCTTTACGAAAAAGGTTATCGTAATTATAGCGGTCGCAAAATTAACCGAGGTGTAATAGGTCACATAATAACCAATCCAAAATATAAAGGATACTACGTTGGTAATAAAGTTAAAATTGTTGATATGTTTACAAAAAAACAAAAATTTCTTAATTCGGAAGATTGGGTAATGTGGTACGACGAAGATGGCGAAACTGTTCCGGCTCTTATTGATGAGGAAACCTGGGAAAAAGCTAATCGTTTTTTTCAAAACAGAAGTATGCAGATAAAAGCTCATAACTGTTCATATAAACACGATAATTTGTTTACAAGTAAAATCTATTGCGCTAATGATAACGCTCCTTATTATCTTAAAGCAAGAAAAAACAGAAAGGGCGAAGATAGCGGCACTTGGTGTTGCAGTCATAAAATAAAAAACGGCGCTGATTCTTGTAGTTCTTTTCCAGTTAAACAAGAGGAACTCATTTCAATTTTAACTCAAATGCTTTTGACCATTTATGATAATTTTGATATTCTTATTAATAAGTATATAGAATACTATACAGCGTCACAGCCAAAGCAGGAAGATAACAGTACAAATATTACTGAAATAGAAGAAGAAATCGCAAAAATTGAAATAAAAAAAGATAAACTCCTTGATTTAAGTCTTGACGGAATAATTTCCAATACGGAATTTGGAAAAAGAAACGATACTTTTAACCAAAAAATCAGCGAACTTGAAAAAATGAAATCAGAACTTATTGAAAAATCAAAAAAACAGAATAATGATTTGGAAAATCTTAATTTCATAAGAAAAACAATTAAATCATATATAGTTGATGGACAACTCATATTTACACAAGCTTCAATTAATCAAATGATTGAGAGAATTTATGTTAAACCTATTGATAAATATTATGCCGAAATTACTATTATACTAAGGACAGGAAAAGAACAGATTTTTCCGGCATACAGTAAAAAAATCCCTAAAAAGCCTATGAGTTGTTTCGTTAACACGTTTAAAAAAATGATTGAAGCTCAAGAAAGAGAAATGGCACAGAAAAACCAGACTCCTTCATCTAAATAATTATAAACAAATAAAATAAAAATATAAAAACTTATTTAAAAAAACGGATATTAAAATATTACAATTTTAATATCCGTTTTTATAATATATACGATACGCCACCAGTTTAATACTGACACCATTCACCACATCAAGAATACGGCTTAAAAAAATATCATCTTAATTATAGTAAATAACAAAATTTTTAGTACAAAACAATAAAATAATTCTTGAATATCAGACTTTATTAAATATTATCTGTTCATTCTTTTATTGTTTCTCTATAATTATTTTAAGTTTTTATCTTCTGGATACAACCTTCGAATATCTTGATATGTTAAGAAGTACCCCTATGGACCCCATCATAAAAACAAGCGATGTACCTCCATAGCTTATAAAAGGAAGAGGTATGCCCGTATTGGGTATAGTATTTGTAACAACAGCAATATTTAAAATAACCTGAATAGCAATCATTATAACAATACCTGAAGCAATAAGGCATCCAAACATATCAACAGAATTCATAGCTATATTAAGTCCTCTCCATATAAGTATAATAAAAAGAAGTATAAAAATTATTGCTCCAAAAAGTCCAAGTTCCTCACATATTATAGCAAATATAATATCATTATGTCCTTCAGGAATATAGCCCAGCTTTTGCCGGCTCTGCCCTATTCCCAAACCAAAAAGACCTCCTGATGCAATGGCGTAAAGAGATTGTATTGTCTGATACCCTTTATCTTTCGGGTCAGCAAATGGGTCAAGCCACGCTATAAATCTTTTCATTCTGAAACCTTCTCCGAAAAAAATTATAGCAGCTCCCGCACTGACTGCTCCGATTATTGATACAATAAAATAAATCATTCTAGGACTTGCAACAAAAATAACCGCCATACCAATAGCAGAAATAACCGCCGCTGTACTAAGATTTTCTATACCGATAAGACCAGCCGGCAATATAATTATACTAAGACAAGCAAAAAAGCCCATCCATGTAGTTAAAATTTTCTTATGCTTTGAAATAAAATTCGAAAGAAACAAAATCATAGCAATTTTTGCCAGTTCTGATGGTTGAAAACGTATAGGTCCAAGTTCAAGCCATCTTTTTGCGCCGTTTACTTCCTTGCCCATAAAAAGAACCATAATAAGAAAAATATTACATATTATGTAAAAAGGAGTTATAAACTTTCTCAACTTATTGTAATTAAAATTACTCATAAAATACATTACAACAAATCCAAGAACCGCCCATAAAGAATGTTTCTTCAGATAAAAATATATATCATAGTTACATTCCGCACTGATTCCAGAGGAATAATAGCTTGCGCTGAAAACCATAATTATTCCCGCCAAAACAAGCATAACTGTAGCAATCAAAACCGCATAATCAACTGAAGATATCAGAATTTTTGTTTCTTCCTCATCAGTCCTTTCAAAGTTTCGCGACACCAGAATCACCTACCCTGATTAATCGAAAATTTTTTAAACAAGTTACCTCTTTGTTCATAATTTTCAAACATATCCCAGCTTGCGCAAGCAGGAGAAAGCAATACACAATCACCTTTTTCCGAATTTTTAAAGCATAGCTTTACAGCCGTTTCAAGAGATTCGGCTCTTTCGTAATTTTTAAAATTATATTTTTCACAAGTATCAATAATCTTTTCGCTTACCTCTCCAATTACCGCAAGATATTTAACTTTTCCGTCAAAAGCTTTTACCCATTCGTCAAAATCAGATTTTTTATCATAGCCTCCGCCAATTAAGCATATAGGTCTTTTCATAGCCTTAATGGCTTTAATTGCCGCATCTGGATTTGTACCCTTTGAATCATTATAAAATTCCACATCATCAATAGTAGTAACATATTCTATTCTATGCTCTACAGCTTTAAAGTTTTTCAGCGTATTTATAATAATATCCATAGGAACTCCGCCCGCCAAACTTATACCTATTGCCGCCATAGCGTTTTCAACATTGTGCCACCCTAAAATTTTAAGTTCCGAAATATCAATAACTTTTCTGTCATATTCCTTAAACTTTACAAAAATACTTATTTCATCAGAATAAATACCTTCTGAAAGACCTTCTTTTTCTAATGAATTTGTTTTTAAAAAATATAACACATTACATTTTGCCATATCTTTCATTTTTCTGCATGCCACATCATTATAATTTAAAATTAAATAATCGTCTTTATCTTGATTTTCAAAAACTCTCATTTTTGTAAAAATATAGTTTTCAAGGGTTTTATGTCTGTTTAAATGGTCAGGAGTAATATTTAAAACAGCGGAAATTGACGGCTTAAATTTTACAATCTTTTCAAGCTGAAAACTGCTTGTTTCCAAAACCACAAAACTTGTTTTGTCAAGTAAGAAAACATTTTCAGTAAAAGGTATTCCTATATTTCCCGCAATAACAGTATTTTTCTCGTAGTTTTTAAAAATTTCTCCCACAAGAGAAGTTGTTGTTGTTTTACCGTTTGTTCCTGTAATAGCAATAACAGGACAAGGGCAAAGCCTATAGCCTAATTCAATTTCACTCCAAACAGGAATATTGTTTTTTTCAGCCTCAATCACAAAAGGCAAATCACAAGGAATTCCCGGGCTTAAAATAAGCAAATCCTGTTTTGTTATAATATTATCAGGATTTTTCCCAAGATAAACCTCAATATCATTTTTTTTCAGTGTCTTTACGTCATCAATAACTTTATCCTCTGTTTTTGAATCGGACACAATAACAAAAGCTCCAAGCTTTTTAAGCAACATTGCCGCTGAAATACCGCTTTTAGCTATTCCGGCAACAAGTACCTTTTTTCCGTTAAAGTTCATTAAAAATTCCTCCATACTTTTCAAACTGATATTCCCTTAAAAAAAATTTTTTGTCGCCAAAAAACCAACAAGGCAACAAATAGCTGTAATAACATAAAATAATGTAACAACCTTTGTTTCTTTCCATCCGCACTGTTCAAAATGATGATGAAGCGGAGCCATTTTAAATATACGTTTTCCATGAGTCGCTTTAAAATAAAGAACTTGAATAATAACAGATAATGACTCTAAAACATATATAAGTCCCACTATCACAAGAACAGCAGGCATCTTCATAAGAATAGCCATACTTGCGATAAATCCTCCTAAAGCGAGAGAACCTGTATCGCCCATAAAAACCCTCGCCGGATAAGCGTTAAACAAAAGAAAACCAAGCAACGCTCCGACAGCGGCACCGGCAACAGGCAAAATTCCGCTTCCCATAGCTTTTGCGGCAAACATAAAAAATACGGTAACTAAAACAGTAACACCTGCCGCAAGACCGTCAAGACCATCTGTAAGATTTACACTATTTACAGTTCCAACCATAACAAAAAAGAAAAATGGGATATAAAGCCACCCTATTTCAATCGTAGCTCCGTCTGTAAATGGAATATAAACCTCTGTTCCGATTTCTGTATAATTATAGATATAATATAAAAACACTCCTGTTACAACAAGCTGGCAAATAAGTTTTTGATACGCTCTAAAGCCAAGAGAACGTTTTTTCACAACTTTTATATAATCATCAATAAAACCTATAATACCATAACCTACTGTGACAAATATAACCATAACAGCATCCATATTATCTTTAAGAAAAAAAGCCGAAGCTATAAGCAAACTTATTAAAATCATAATACCGCCCATAGTAGGCGTTCCTGCTTTTACAAGATGTGTTTGCGGTCCGTCATCTCTTACATTCTGCCCAAATTTAAGCCTTGTGAGAAAAGGTATAATAATAGGGCATAAAATAATATTAGCAATAAAAGCAATTAAAATTGCGTATATTGCGGAAGTAATATCAAACATGATAGTATCTCACCTCTTAATTTTTTCAATCGTTTTTTCAAATTTCATCCCTCGGGAAGCTTTAATAAGGATTATATCTCCTTTTTTTAAAATATTATCAATCTTTTCAAAAAATTCTTCCTGAGACTTAAAATAAAATATATTTTCTGTACTCATTTTCGCTAATTCCGCTTGTTTTAACGCTCCATTATACATATTTAATGAAATTTCTCCAATACATATAATAACATCTATATGTTTTTTAGCCGCATATTCTCCGACTTCAAAATGAAGTTTAGGAGCAAAATCACCAAGCTCAAACATATCACCAATTATACATACCTTTCTTAAATTAGCATTTGAAAGAACATCTATTCCAGCTTTCATTGAAACAGGATTAGCGTTATATACATCGTTGATAATTGTATATTTATCCGTTTTTATAATATCCATTCTCATTTTTGTTGGTTCAAAGCTTTCAATTCCTTTTTTTATCTGGTTAAAATCAAGGCCAAAATAATAGCCCGCCGCAGCCGCTGAAAGCGCGTTAAGCACCATGTGTTTTCCGGGAATTTGTATATTTACGTAAAATTTTTCCGAACCTTTATGTATCTGACAACTTATCCCGTCAATACCGTTTTCTTTAATTTCATCAGCGTAAAAATCCTCACTGCCATATATATCTGTCATAGTTGTATAAAAACAAGTATTTGTTTCCTTATTTCGGAGAGTGGAAAGCATATCGTCATCTCCGTTTAAAATTTTAATACCGCCCTCTTCAAGGAAATCAAATATTTCACATTTTGCTTTTAAAATTCCTTCTCTGTTTCCAAGATTTTCAATATGAGAATACCCTATATTTGTAATAATCACCGCGTTTGGTCGTCCCATTTTGCAAAGCCTGTGAATTTCATTAAAATGATTCATTCCCATTTCAATGACTGCCACCTCTGTAGTTTCATCAATTCTGAAAATTGTAAGAGGCACTCCTATCTCATTATTAAAATTGCCTTCTGTCTTTATAGTATTATACTTTTGTTTTAAAACAGAATACACAATATCTTTTGTTGTTGTTTTCCCCGCGCTTCCGGTAATCGCCACAACGGGAATATCAAAAAGTCCCCTGTAATATTCCGCTAAATCCGCAAGCGCTTTTTTGGTATCATCAACAAGTATATACGGCTTTGACGTATCAAGTAAAATTTGAGATAATACACAAACTGCTCCTTTATCAAAAGCAGACTCAATAAATTTATGTCCGTCAAAATTATCTCCCTTTAAAGGTATAAACAAATCACCTTCAGCAATATTTCTTGTATCCGTAGAAACATTAAAAATCATTTTATTTTCATCACTATTTAAAAGTTTTCCTTTTACAGCCGTAAAAACTTCTTTAACTGATAAAGCTTTCATAATCCATACCAATCCTCAAGCAAAAAGCAAGTATTCCTTTCTAAAAATTTAGATAAACACTGATTTAACGGAATAAAAATTATTTTTTGCTGTGTTTTTATTAAAAATTTTTTACGTTTACACTAAAATCATTTTATCTGAATTAATCAGTGCTTATTTAAGTTATCCAACGCCTCTTTCGCGACTTCAAGGTCATCAAAATGAATAGTTTTGTCTGCGAATATCTCATAATCCTCATGACCTTTGCCCGCAATAATAACAGAATCACCCTCTTTTGCCATTCCAACAGCCTTAAATATAGCCTCTTTTCTGTCAACAACAGAGATATACTTATCTGTAACAGATTTTACTCCGATTTCAATTTCTTTTATTATAGAAATCGGTTCTTCTGAACGGGGATTATCAGATGTTAAAACAGAAAAATCTGAGAATCTTCCTGAAATTTCTCCCATAATAGGACGTTTTTTTCTATCTCTGTCACCACCGCAACCAAATACTGTAATAACGTTTCCTTTCGTAAATTCTTTTACAGCAAAAATAATATTTTCAAGACCATCCGGCGTATGGGCATAGTCAACTATAACATTAAATCCTTTGTCATTTTTTACATTCTGTATTCTTCCCGGAACACCTTTAATCATTGATATCGCTTTCTGAATATCATAAATCGGTATTCCCATTTTAAGCGCTGCACCTATAGCGCCAAGAGCATTATAAATACTGAATTTTCCGGGAATATTAAGTTCGAATGTATATACCTTTCCTTTAATTTCAGCGTCAAAGTCAACTTTATCCATATAATATTTAATATTCAACGCTTTAATATCACATTCCTTTTCTATTCCAAAAGTTATTATTTCACATTTAGCATTTTCAATAATTTTATCACTGTATTTATCATCAATATTTATTATACCATATTTACACATTTTGAAAAGCCTTGCTTTTGCTCTGCAATAATTTTCCATATTTCCATGCAAATCAAGATGGTCTTGCGTAAGATTTGTAAAAATTCCAATATCAAAATTGCAATAATCAACTTTTTTCAGTTCAAGAGCATGAGAAGAAACTTCCATAACAACATCATCGACTTTTTCGTTTTTCATTTTATTAAAAAGCATGTTAAGTTCAATAGTATCCGGTGTTGTACTAGTGGCAATATGGATTCCTTCTTTTTCAAAATCAAATTTTTTTCCGTCAATTCTTGTTTCTACTGTTCCTATAACGGCTGATTTTCTTTTTGCAAAATTCAAAATTGTTTCAATAAAATATGTTGAGCTTGTTTTTCCATTTGTTCCCGTAATTCCTATAAGCCTGAATTTTTCTGAAGGTTTATCAAAAAAATTACTTGAAATAAAAGCAAGAGCATCTCTCGTATCTTTTACTTTTACAACTGTAATATCATTATTTGGAATTTCACATTCTTTCATACATAATACGGCTGCGGCTCCTCTATCGCAGGCTGATTTAATAAATTTATGACCATCAACATTAAACCCATCTATACAAATAAATAAAGCTCCATTTGAAACCATTCTTGAATCAATAGTCAAAGTTTTTATATCAATATCTGTATTTCCCTGAATTATTCCAAAATCATAATTTTCAACAAGCTTTTTAAGCCTCATAAAAACACCGCTTTCTTATTTTTTATAAATATGTAACGCTTAATATATGAGTCAATTATATTAAAATAATAAAAAAATGAACAGGTAAATTTTAATATAATATGACAGGTTAAGAAGTTATTTTGTTATTTTGCAATAAAATATTAAGATATCTTAAAAAGTTAATCTTGTGTATATAAAACTATTTTACTTGTTATATTTATTTTTTCACCTTCTTCGGGAAACTGACGCAAAACAATTTCTCCGTCTCCTTTTACATCAAAATTTATTTTCATTTTTGTGAGTTCATTTTTACATTCAGATACCTTTTTACCTTTAAAATCAGAAACTTCTATTTTCAATGTTTCTTCCATTTTCGCTTCTTCCTCACTATACTGAGGTTCTATACCAAGATAAGGCAAAACATTTGATAAAAGCTCTTTCATAACAGGTCCCGCCACCTGTCCGCCATAATAAACTCCTTTTGGTTCATCAACAAGCACAATACCTATAACCTGTGGATTTTCCGCCGGAGAAAAAGCAATAAAAGATGCAATATATTTTCCACTTTTTCTTGGAAGCTTTTCACTTGTAGCTGTTTTACCTCCTATTCTGTAACCAGGTATATATGTTTTATTTCCTGTTCCAACGGAAACAACGCTCTCAAGAATTTCTTTCATTTTATCAGATGTTTCTTTTGAAACTGTTCTTTCACCGTTGGAATAATCAAAAGTTTTAATAACATTTTTATTTTCATCTACAATCTTTACACCAAAATGAGGCGTAATCAGCTTTCCACCATTTATAACGGATGATATAGCTCTTAAAAGCTGCAAAGGTGTAATCTGAAAAGACTGACCAAAACTCATAGTAGCAAGCTCAACAGGTCCGATTTTTTCAAGTTTATGCATAATTCCAGTCGCCTCACCCGGCAAATCAATTCCGGTCTTTTTATCAAATCCGAATTTTCCCATATAAGAATAAAATTTTTCTGCCCCAAGCCTTGCCGCTACATCCATAAAAACAGGATTGCATGAATTCTGTACTCCCTGTACAAAGTTAAGAGTTCCATGACTTCTTGGAGAACGCCAACATTTTATATATCTGCCCGCGACAGTTCTTCCCCCTCCGCAATTAAAAGAACTGTTTAAATCAACAGCCTTTTCTTCAAGTCCTGCCGCTGAAGTAATTACTTTAAAAGTAGAACCGGGTTCATAAGTGTCATTTATCGCAAAATTTCTCCACATTTTATTGAGATAGTCATTTTTTTCTTTTTCACTTAAAGAGTTCCACAGACTTTCAAGTTCTTCAGAATTTATCTTAAAAGGCTCGTTAAGGTCAAAATCAGGTTTATTAGCCATAGCGTAAATTTCACCGTTTTGAGGATTCATAAGTATAATGACACCCCTTTGCGCCTGTTTTGCCTCTACCACTTTTTCAAGAGTCTGCTCCGCGTATTGCTGTAAATTTATATCAATACTTGTTACAAGATTATATCCTGATACAGGTTCAACTCTGCTTTCCCTGCCATTTTTCATTTCGACCCCCTTCGCATCGGTTTCTGTAAGTATTTTACCTTGTTTGCCTTTAAGATATTCATCATATTTCGCTTCAAGTCCTATAATACCTTGATTATCTTTTCCTGTAAACCCAATAACGTGTGAAGCAAGATTTGAGTATGGATAAATTCTTTTTATATCATCATCAATAGTTATTCCCGCAATATTAAGCTCTCTTATTTCATCAGCCAGTTTTTTATCCACTTTTGTCTTTATTCTTTCAAGCGCTACGTTTTTACGTACTTTTTTCAATACAAAATCATAGTCAAGCTCAAGTTTCTGAGATAAGACCTCAGCAACTTTTTTCTCGTCTTTTACCTGTGCGTGAATTACACTTATTGAACAAACTGTCTGAGCTTTTGCTATATCATTCATATTTCTGTCTAAAATATCCCCTCTTTTAGGTTTAATAAGTCTGTCGCGGGTCTGTTGCTCATATGCTTTTTCCTGTAAAAACTCAGCCTTTGAAGATTGTATATAAAAAACCCTGAAAACTATAAAAACAAGAAAAATCTCAAAACAAACCAAAAAAAACAAAAGTCTTTTTTTTACTCGTATGTCAGGTCTTCCCATAAAAGCACCCCAAAAATATATATAATAAATTTTATTATATATATTCGAATACTATGATAAAGAAAAAATATACATTTTAAATAGTCCTTTAATATACTTATTCCATAATCTAAGCGGCAACGACTGACAAGATGTTTTTTTATCAGATGAGTCTCAATTTTTATAGACCATTTGGAAATTTCTAAAAAAACATCCAAAATATAGCAGGAAAAAGTCTGTGAAAAAGTACTACGCCGTTTATTGAACAGATATAGTCAATCAACTTAAAAATAAGTAAGTTCGGCGGCTAAAAATCCTTTTTGTCGTGTTGCCGTCGGTCGGCATAGGCAGTCGTCTATGCTCTCCCTCCGCCGCCTTGCAAAAATAATTCTTATCTCGCCTCCTTTTTCTCATTTTCAAGTTGATTGACTATATAATATATTAATGATGATGTCCGCAGTCACAATGATTATGATGATGTATATGACTATGGTCGTCTTTAAACTTTTTATACTCAAACATACCGCTTAAATTAAATAAATATATAAGACCTCTTTCCATATCCTTAATTCCATCAATAACATATTCAATGTATTCCTCATACTCATCATCATCAATATAGCACATAATCAGCTCAAAAAAAAGCTTCTTTAACCTTTTTGCTGATTTATTGGAAATATTAGCGCATGAATTTTTAATATATTCTATCAACTCATCAATTTTTTCGTTTAAAAATTCAGATTCCGCAACATTTTCACCTTCCTCTGTATCAGAATATTTTTCCAATACAAATTCCAATTCATCATTAAAATTTGCGTCAATCTTAAATTTCGTTATAATATAAGTATAAACATCCTCAGATACTTTTTCAATATCTATCATATCAAAAATATCATTAAAATTTTTGTCCATAGATAAAATATCATTCTCCATAGATTCAATCATATCATAGACTCTATCAAGTATGTCCTCTATAAAAGCCTCATTTTTATCATCTTCAGCAAGACTTTTTGTAGAATAATAAACATCCTTAAGCATTATATCCTCATCAAATAAATACTCATTATCAACACAAAACATCGCTATATTTAAAATATAATTAGTATCATTATAAAATGACGAGAGAATTTCTTTTATATTCTCTATATCTACACCTATATCCGTAATTGTTTCAATAGTTTCGGCAATTTCATCATCAGATATCGATAAGAAATCCATCTCATACAATCCCAACAATTTTTCGCGGATAAAACTAAAATCTTTTCCATAACTTTCATGGTTAAACGGTGAAAAAAGCTTTTTATACTTTTCAATTAAATTAATAATAGTATTTTTTGTAAGACCACATAACATTTCATTAAATGATTTTTTTAAATAATCATTATATTTTTCTTTTGTCATCTTTAAAGGAAGAAATGCTAAAATTTCACTCTTTCTTTTAGAAATAATAATTTCATCATTCAAATCATTATTATCATCAAAATCGTAAATAAATTCCATACAGTCATAAACAACTTCTTTTGTATCTAATTTAAAATCTTTAAACTCTTTATCTTTTTTTAATTCCCTGAAATCTCTTTCCTCATACAATTCATCAGATATTATCATACTTAATCTGTCATACATATAAATACTGCTAAATGTCTTTATAATATCTTCGGAAGTATTTTTAAGTTCTTCACAAAAATCATTTCTTTTATCTATAGGCATCATAAGGATACTATTAAGTTCTCCCGTATATTTTTCAATTTTATCAAAATATACCTTTAATTCTTTATTAGTATTAATAATTTCATAATCTCTTTTATTAATACAGATATCTGACAAAAGATTTAAAAGATTAATTTTCAGTTTTTGAGGAATCAAACTATGCGCAATATTTTTTATTTTATTTTCTTTTGTATTAAGTTTCATTTCTACCTCCAAAAAATATAATTATTTTAAAAACAACGTTTACAATAAATCTTTTTGTTTTCATAAAATTGTAAACATATGTGAACGGCAAAATTATAAAAAATTATAGCAAACCTCAAATTTTTTATATAAAACAACAAAATTTTTTATATATCAAATTTTAATTATCATTTTTTTATTGTTTTGCTATAATTAATTTTTAATTAAACAATACGAATTATTGTTTAATTACTTATTGTTTTGCTGTATTTTATTATTTTACCTTAAGTATAATAATACCATAAAAAAATATTTATTTAAAGAAAAGTATTTAAAAATTTAAAATAATATTGTAAAATATATTTTAGGAGATTTTGATTTTATAGCAATCTGCAAAATTTTTAGTACGAAACAATAAAAAAATTTCTTGATATACAAGATTTTATTAAATATCATCTATTCATTCTTTTATTGTTTTGCTATAGTTGATCGGTAAATGTCAAAAATATTTATTGGGGTGAAAATTATGATTAGAGTTGTGGTCGCTGACTTTGACACAGATAATTTAAAAAATTTTAAAGCTTTTATAAAAAGTAATTTTTCAGACTTCCGGTTTGAAAAATCTGTTTCATCACTTGAAGAAATTCAAAATATCATAAAAAATAAAAAGGCTGACCTTATAATTTCTGATATAAAAATTTTCGGAACAAATGTTATAAGCCTTTTTAAAGATTGGAATTTTAACAATCCTGAAATATCCTTTATTTTATATGGTACTTTTAACGATGCTGATTATATGCGAAAATGTATGGAGTATGGCGCCGTAGGCTATATTTATAAGCCTGTAAAACCGGGAGAACTTGACAAAAACCTTAATATTGCCAGAAAAGTTCATGAAGATAAGCTTAAAAAATTGAAAGAAGAAGGCGAACTGTTAAAAAAATACAGAGAAAACATAATGTTTTTTGAAACATTATTTTTTAAAAATCTCACAAATGGTTCTATTTCAAATGAAACTGAAATTTCAAACGGATTTGACTACTTGAATATAGATATAAAGCCTCCATATTCTGTCGGTGTGTTAAGAATAGACCATTTTAAAAAGGTTGTACTTACTCTTGATGAAGCCGAAAAACATATTTTTATTTTTCGTATTTTAAATACAGTCAATAAAATTTTAGATGAAAACGACTGTGGAAAAGCTTTTATAAATAACTTTAATGAAATAATAATTATTGTTTACGGAATATCAGAACTTGAAGATATAATCCGCGTGCTGAATGAAATTAAAATAGAAGTTCAGATATTAATAAATCTTGGTGTATCCATAGGCTTAGGAGGAAGATTTGAAAATATAAAAGACTTATCCGTTTCATTCAGAGAAGCTATCGCCGCTTTAAGATATAGATGTTTTACAGGATATAACTCAATTATTCCAAGAGAATATGTTGAACCCGGTAACGATATTACATATAGATATCCTTTAGAAAGAGAAGAACTTCTTGTATATACCGCCGTAATAGGAGAATATGATTATTGTTTAAAATTATTAGATGAGATTTTTGAATCTCTCAGAAAAAGCTCTGATATAAAACCAAAACTGCTATCTCAAATCGTTACGGATATACTTATTTCAATAAACAGAAACGCTATAGAACAAAATCTCAATATTACAGGAATAAATCAATTCTTCCCTACCTCTGTGGTTTTTGAGATGAAAACTCTTGATGACGCTTACAACTATTTAAAAAACGGTTTAAACAATTTTTGTTCTTACATAATAAATATAAGAAATGAAAAAGAAACTGAGATTTTCAATTCAGCAATAAATTATGTAAATGAAAAATATTATGAAGATATAAATTCTAAAAAAATAGCCGCTTTATTTAATTGCTCTTATGAATATTTTAAAAAACTATTCAAAAAATATTCAGAAATCAATTTTAGTGACTATCTTACAAAAATAAGAATAGAAAAAGCCAAAGAACTTATACTGTCATCATCAGTGGATGATGACATAGCGGCTCTAAAAGTCGGATATGAAGATACAAACGTATTCCGAGCCGCTTTTAAGAGAATTGAGGGTTACAGCGTAACAGACTTCCGACATCTAAATAATAAAACAACTACTATTTAAAAGAACTCCAGTTAACCATAATTAAAAAACTATTAAAATTCCCATAAATAAACTGCAGCTTTTGAAAGGAAATTTATATGAGTGGTAAAAAAATAGCATTTACAACATTAGGCTGTAAAGTAAATATGTATGATACAGAAGCAATGGCAGAACTTTTTCAGAAAAAAGGATATGAGGTAACTGATTTTGATAAATTTGCCGATATATATATTATAAATACTTGTACCGTAACAAATTTAGGAGACAAAAAATCACGTCAGACTATACGACGTGCAAAAAAAATGAATCCTAACTCAATAGTTGCCGCGACAGGATGTTATGCACAGGTTTCCCCAGATGAGGTAGCAAAAATTGATGGTATAAACATTGTACTTGGTACAAAAAACAGAAACAGTATTGTTGATATAATAGAAAATTATTCAGATAAAACAAAAGTATTAAACGCTGTAAGCGACATAATGAAAGAAAAAACATTTGAAAATCTGTCAATAGATAATTTAAAAAATCACACACGGGCGTATATAAAAATACAAGAAGGCTGCAACAGATTTTGCTCATATTGCATAATTCCTTATGCCAGAGGTCCCGTAAGAAGCCGAAAACCCGAAAATGTATTGTCGGAAGTGGAAAAACTCGCAAAAAACGGATTTAAAGAAATAGTACTTTCAGGAATACACGTCGCTTCCTATGGAGTTGATTTAAAAAATACTAACTTGACAGATATATTAAAGCAAGTTCACTCAATAAATGGTATAGAAAGAATCCGATTCAGTTCAATAGAACCCGTTGTCATAACAGATGATTTTATAACGGCTTTAAAAGAACTTCCTAAAATATGCGACCATTTCCATCTTTCTCTTCAAAGCGGTTGCGACCGCACATTAAAGAGAATGAATCGCCGCTACACAAGTGAAGAATATAAATCAGCTGTAAAAAAACTCAGAAATTGCTACCCCAACGTTGCTATAACAACGGATATAATAGTTGGTTTTCCTGATGAAACAGAATATGATTTTGAAGAATGTATGAATTTTGTGAAAGAAGTGGAATTCGCAAAAATCCACGTTTTCCCATACTCTCCAAAAACAGGAACAAAAGCGGCTGAATATCCAAATCAAATTTCATCTGAAGTAAAAAGTATAAGAAGTAAACAAATGATAACCATAAGCAATGAGTCAAATAAAAAGTTTTTAACAAAATTTGTTGGAAAAACAATGGATGTACTCTATGAGAGATGCATCGGAAACAATATATATGAAGGTCATACAACTAATTATATAACTGTTCGTACAAAAAGCTATACTGATATTTCAAATAAAATTTTAAACGTAAAGATAAATGAGATTTTAAAAGAAGAAACTGTTTTAGGTTCTTTATTGTAATATTTTTATAAAAAATTTTTCTCATAATTTTCTTTTTTTCAGTGTATCTTGACAAAATAGACTTATAATTACAATAATTATAAATATAAATTTTTATTATTGATATATTTTGACGAAAATATTTACAAAAAAAATTTGCATAAATCTAAATTTTGTATTATTATATATTGTAGGGTTGAAACATTGGTTTCTAAGGAAACACAAATATCAGTAAAACATTAAAAATTATTTTTATAGACATTAAAATGTGTTTCCCTAAAATTGAGCGGAAAATTAAAAACATATTATGACGATTCATAGAATTTTCAAGCAAAATAATTTATAAATTATTTTATTAACTATAAGTAAGACGGAATACTTTTAAGAACTATGGTTATATAAAATAATTGTCAATAAAATTTTTTTTGATAAATTTCTATTGACAGCGCAATTTAAGGCTTATAAGCAAACTTATTTATAACGGCAGATATGAGTTTTTAAATATTGTTTGTGCCAGTTTATTTTATTATTTTGCTATTAGCAAAGGAGGTTTATAATTTTGAAAGAAAAAAATATTTTTGAAACTCAAAAAATCGCAAATCCCAATAAAATTGAAAGAAGTCAAGCTAATGAGATTCTTTCCGATGTATTTTCTGCGTTAACTGACAAAGGATATAATCCTGTAAATCAAATTGTTGGATACATTCTTTCAGGAGATCCAACCTATATAACAAGCCATAATAATGCGAGAAGTACTATTGGCAAAATTGAACGTGATGAACTTCTTGAGGAACTTGTAACCTGTTACTTGAATAATAATTTGAAAGGATAATTCCGTGCGGATATTAGGACTTGATTTTGGTGAGAAAACAATAGGTGTCGCTATAAGCGACCCATTTGGTTGGACAGCTCAGGGAGTAGAAATAATAAGAAGAAAAGAAGAAAAGAATTTAAAAGCCAGCATCGTTCGTATAGGCGAAATTATAAATGAATATAGTGTTGAAAAAATAGTTATGGGCTATCCTAAAAATATGAATAATTCTTTAGGCGAAAGATGTGAAAAAACAGAAGCTTTTAAAGCTAAACTTGAAAAAACTTTTAAAATAGAAGTTATTTTATGGGATGAAAGGCTTAGCACCGTCGGAGCGGAAAGAAGTCTTATTGAAGCTGATTTAAGCAGAAAAAAAAGAAAACAAGTAATTGATAAAATGGCGGCTGTATTTATACTTCAAGGATATCTCGACAGCAATCCACAAAAATCAGATAAAAAATAAAATAATTTAAACCGGGAGATTTTATATATGGAAAATAAAAATGATGAACTTTCTGACTTTTTTGATGAAGATGAAACTTATGAAACAATAACAATGACTGATGAAACCGGAGTTGAAACAGATTTTGTTATTATTGATGCAATAGAAGTGAATAAAATCAAATATCTTCTTGTTGTTTCTTCTGAAGATGTTGACTTAGATGAGCCTGAGGCAGCCATTTTAAAAGAGGTTAATTCTGACAGTGAAAACGCTTATTATGAATTTGTTGAGGATGATAATGAATTTAAAAAAGTAAGCATACTTCTTCAGGACAACGAAACCGACTATGAAATGAATTTTTAAAAACAGCCTGTTTTTCTTTGAATATACATCAACTGTTAAAACAGATTTTTTGTCTGTAATTTACAAAACTATTGTGACAAAACAGCAAAATATTCTTGTAATAATCATTAATTTATATAAAGCTTACTATTTGTTTTACCGTAAATATTAAAAAATTCACTTTTCGGAAATTATCATAAGCTTAAAGTTCGTATTTAAGTTTATGTATTTAAGAATCGTGTAAAATAAAATTGTTTTTAAACAGTTCTTATCCTATATTTATAAAAAATTACACAATAATGGAGGTGTTTGCTTGGCAGGCAGAAATTCAAAGCTCAAAATTATACCTTTGGGCGGTTTACACGAAATTGGGAAAAATATAACCGTTTTTGAGTATAATAACGAAATTATAATTGTAGATTGCGGTATAGCCTTTCCTGAAGATGATATGCTTGGAATAGACCTTGTAATTCCTGACTACTCATATCTTGTAAAAAATAAAGAAAAAATAAAGGGTGTTGTATTAACTCATGGTCATGAAGATCATATAGGCGGTTTACCATATTTTTTAAAAGAAATAAATGTTCCAATATATGGAACAAAATTAACTATCGGACTCGTTGAGAATAAATTAAAAGAACATAATATATTAAATAAAGTTGAACGTTTTTCGATATCTGCTGGAGAAGTGATAAAACTCGGTTGCTTTAAAGTTGAATTTATAAGAACAAATCATAGTATTGCGGATTCCGTTGCGTTTGCAATAACAACTCCTGTTGGAGTTATTGTTCATTCAGGTGATTTTAAAATCGATTATACTCCTATACAAGGTAAAATGATAGATTTGCAAAGATTTGCTGAAATTGGGAAAAAAGGTGTTTTATTATTTTTATGTGAAAGTACAAATGTAGAACATCCCGGATATACAATGAGTGAAAGAACTGTCGGGGTGATTTTTGAGGAAATATTTCAAGATTCAGAAGAACAGCGTATACTTGTAGCGACCTTTTCCTCAAATATAGACCGTATACAGCAAATTATAAATTCTGCGGCAAAACGAAAAAGAAAAGTCGCTGTTGTCGGTCGTAGTATGGCAAATGTTGTAAAAACAGCTTGTGAGCTTGGCTATCTTCATGTTCCTCAAAATACAATAATTGATATAGGCGAAATCAAAAATTATACCGATAATCAACTTGTTATAATAACAACAGGAAGCCAAGGAGAAACTATGTCCGCTTTGTCACGAATTGCATCAAACGACCATAAGCAAATTGAGGTAAAACCAAATGACAAAATAATAATAAGCTCCAGCCCTATCCCCGGAAATGAAAAAGCTATTTATAAGGTAATAAATGAACTTCTGAAAAAAGGCGCTGATGTTATATATGATGGGATAATGGACGTTCATGTATCAGGTCACGCCAGACAAGAAGAAATTAAACTTCTTCACGCTTTATTGAAACCAAAGTTCTTTGTCCCTATTCATGGTGAGTATAAACATCTGAAAG
This sequence comes from uncultured Clostridia bacterium, assembly GCA_949948985.1. Taxonomy (GTDB): domain Bacteria; phylum Bacillota; class Clostridia; order Lachnospirales; family CAG-274; genus MGBC114079. The sequence goes on from CATLIG010000014.1 coordinate 22,116, forward strand.
CTCATGAAAAACTTGCTTTGACAATGGGAATGAACAAAAAAAATATTTTTTTAATGGGTATAGGCGATATTCTTGAATTAACACGTGACAGCGCTAAATTAAACGGAACTGTTCCTGCGGGTCAAGTACTTGTAGACGGTCTTGGTGTTGGTGATGTTGGAAATATTGTATTACGTGACAGAAAACATTTATCACAAGACGGGCTTATGATAGTTGTTGTTTCAATGGAAAAAGAAACAGGTCTGTTGCTTTCGGGTCCCGATATAATATCCCGTGGTTTTGTATATGTAAGAGAGTCTGAAGAACTTATGGAAGAAGCAAAAAGTGTTGTAAGAGAAGCTCTTTTTAAATGTGAACAAAAAAATATAAATGAATGGTCATATATAAAAACCCTTATAAAAGACACACTTAGAGATTTTCTTTGGCATAAAACAAAAAGAAGTCCTATGATTCTTCCTATAATTATGGATATTTAGGCAAATTAACTATATATTATATCAAAAAACAACAATTATAAGTATATAAAGAAACGATTATTTAAAATATGTAAAAATTAAAAGTATTTTTTAATTTAAGCTAGTCAGTGTTTCATAATTTTATTTGATTAGACCTGTTTAGGTAACCTGAATAATGACGTCTGATAAAAAATTTTTTCGTCAGACAAAACTTAATTTTTGCAATAATACTTGAAAAATATTTCAAAAAAATTAAGTAAAGTATAGCGGAAAAATAGCCGTTAGACGGTATTGCAGAGATTATTGAACAGGTCTTTATAATAATTCATAAAAATTTTAGTGCAAACCAATAAAAGAATTACTTAATATAATTTAGGTTTATTAAAGCCCATCTGTTTATTCTTTTTATTGTTTCACTATAGTTACATTTAATAACAAAATAGTGCTTACAAACCTTTTGTAACTAAATAAAACCATTAAAACAATATTTCAAAGTTGTCAACTGGTTTATTACGTTTATTGAAATTTAATTTATGGAGGTACTAAATCAATGGAGAAATTATTTGAACTGTCGGATAATCTTACAAATGCCATAAAAAGCAGTAAATGTTATAACGATTATTTAATGTCAAAAGAACGAATAAAAAAAGACATTGATTTATGCAGAGAAATTAATGAATTTAAAAAACTTCATATAGATTTAAAGAAAAAAAAGAATAACGGAGAAAATATTTCTTTTGATTATGAAAAAACAGTCAGTAAAAAATATTATAATTTAATTTTAAATGAAGATGTTAAAACCTTTCTTGTTAATGAACAAATTCTTGTTAAATTAATCGGCGACATATATAATCATATAACAACTGAATGTATACTTGACCTTGATATTTAATAAATCACTTTATCAAAAATCTCAAAAATATATCTATGGCAAAACAATAAAATAACTCAACCAACAAATTATTTTATTGTTTTGCCCTAAAAAATTTTTTAATTATTTAGTTTGTTGTCGATATATTTTGTCTGATTTTTTATCCAAGCATTTCAAGAATGCTTTTAAATCTGTTTCTCTCATTATCATCAAGAGATTCTATTATAGCATTTATCATAGCTGATTTTTCTTCTTCCGAAACAATTTTATTTTTAGGCATACTTTCACTGAATTTAATAATTAGCTCAAGAGTTTCATTTACATTTTTTCCTTTAACATCTTCAGATAATTTTCTGAAAGATGAAACCAAATTTTTATCCATACTTTTAAAAGCATCTTTTTCAAGCAATTTATCAAGATTCATATTTTACTCCTTTTACTTATATTTTCTCAATAATTTCATTTAATTCAATAAGCTTTAATACCATATCCAATTTAAGTTTTCTTTTTCCATCAAAATTATTTTTTAAATCATTAATCATATCTTTTTGCCAGTTTTTTTCACTTTTATTTTGTATTGAAATGCTGCCTTTGTATCTTTTAGCCATACTTTCAAATTCTATGTATTTTGTAATAATTTCAGCATTCTTTTTTTGTTCAGGTTTTAAAGATGATATAAACAATTTTAAAAATTTTTCTTCCGTTGACATTCCTTCTGATTCTGACATAAATTTCATTATTTTGGCAGCTTTTGCTATTTCTTCAAAATCCAACATCACCCCTCCTCCACAACTATAGTAATCCGCAAAATTTTCAATGCGAAACAATAAAAAATAATATATATTATCTTTATTAAATATAATTGTATAAAATACCATTTATTATAAAATAATATACTAAAAATTTTTCTCATCTAATCAAAGTTACTGTATTAAACATGTCTATTTATTTAAGAATCATTTCATTAAAATTAAGAAATCCGAAAATTTCTATAAATACCCTTATTTTATTACAGCTGTCTAGCATTTCCATAGTTTTGTTTGTACAAGCTATTGACTTATAATAAAATAAATATTATTATTAATTATAGAAAATTACAAAATATTTGTGATATAAAAATCTAAAACTGACTTCTTTTTATCGTATATAGACTTATTAAAATTTAATTGCTTATTCTTTTATTGTTTTGCTATAAATAACTGATTTTAAAATTATAGTTTTTTATATAAATTAGTAAAATAACTTAAAAGAAGTCTAATATTTATAAAAAATATCATAAATAAAACTACTTTTAAATATGCTTATTTTTTAATACTTTAACAGACCTGTTTAAAACTATCATAATAACGATTGACAAAAAGTTTTTTCGTCAATCTAAGTCTGACTTTTGCAGAAACTTTCCAAGTATTTTAAGAAAATCAGACAAAGACAGGCGGAAAAATCTTTATCAATCAGAATTACAGAGGTTTAGAACATGTCTAATATGGAATATTGATTTAAATATAATATAACTTAAAAAATAATATATTAAACGCTATTTTAACTAAAATTATTTTTTATTTAAATCAATAAACATTTCTATAATTTTTAGACTTACTTTATTATTATTACTGTACTTTATTATTTTTTAAAAAACATCTTTTTATAACAATTCGCAAAATTTTTAGCGCAAAATAATAGACTTGCTCTAAACCTCCGTAATATCGCCTGACAAACCTTTTTCCGTCATACCTTGCCTGATTTTTTTGAAATTGAAACACAGTAATAATAACATCGGAGGTGATTTTTTTGGAAAAGGTTTCTCAAAAATTAAAATCAAAAAATTTAAAAGTTACTACACAACGTATCGCTATTTATAAATTCCTTTTAGAAACCAATACACATCCGACAGCAGAAATAATTTATAATAATTTAAAAGAATTTTATCCAACAATGAGCATAGCTACTGTCTATAAAACTTTAACAATATTTAAAAACGCAAACCTTATTCAAGAATTAAGTTTAAACGACTCAAGCTTTCATTATGACGCAAAAACCGAATTTCATTCACATTTAGTATGTACTTGCTGTAATTCTGTATTTGATTACAATTATTCATATATTCCTAATATAAAAAAAGATATATTTGATAAAACAGAATTTTCAATTGAGTATACACAGCTATATTTCTATGGAATATGCAAAAATTGCAAAAAGCATTAAAATAAATCTTCATAACAAATTAAAATTTAACGATATTACTAATTAAAGGAGTTTTATATGAATCTTATAAAAGATAAAGTTTTCTTAAAACTTGCCGGAAGTCTTGCCATTCCTATGATTTTACAAGATGTTTTAAATTCTTCGGTAAATATGGTAGATACATTTATGATAGGACGCCTTGGTGAAAGCGAAGTTGCCGCTGTAGGTCTTGCAAACCAAATATTTTTTATATTTCAGCTTATTATTTTTGGAATAACAAGCGGTTCCGCTATATTTATAGGACAATACTGGGGTAAAAATGATACTGATAATATTCATAAGGTTATGGGAATAAGCATTGGATTAAGCCTCATATTTGCTTTTTTATTCAGTGCTGTGGCATTTTTTATACCCGAAAAAATAATGCAGATGTATTCAAAAGATTATTATGTAATAGAACTTGGATGTGAATACCTTGAAGTAATTATAATAAGTTATTTTTTCAGCGCTGTAATTGTTTCTATAAATTCAGCGTTACGCTCCACAGGAAAAACAACACTGCCAATGTGTACAACATTTATTTCACTTTTTTCAAATATAATATTTAATTATATTTTTATATTTGTACTTGGATTAGGCGTACGTGGGGCCGCAACAGCTACTGTTTTTGCCCGTTTAATAGAAATCATTTCACAGCTATTTCTTATATATAAATTAAAAACACCTGTAGCGGCAAAAATCTCAAAATACTTAAAAGCTGATAAAATTTTTTTAAAAGACTTCTTTAAAATAACCATACCTGTAATACTAAATGAATTTATGTGGGCTCTTGGCACATCCATTTATAATACGGCTTATAAATACAGCGGTACCGAAGCTCAAGCCGCTGTACAAATTTCATCTACAGTACAGAATTTATTTATGGTTATGGGAACGGGAGCCGGATTTGCCTGTAGTATACTTCTTGCAAACGCTCTTGGTATGGGCGATACAAAAAAAGCAATATCATACTCAAGAAAATGTATAAAAATATCCGTACTGTTAAGTACATTTATGGGTATTGTCTTACTGTTGTCATCAGACTTTATACTTACTTTCTTTGACGTATCTGACACAGTTAAAGAATATACATATTACCTATTTATTGTAATCGCTATAGGTATGATTGCGAAAACTTATAACTATACCACAATAGCAGGCATTCTACGTAGCGGTGGAGATACAAAGTTCTGTCTTATATTGGACGCGGCAAGCGTATGGCTTATAGGTATACCTCTCGCTTTTTTAGGCTCCGCCATATTAAACCTTCCTATTTATGTAACAGTTGCTCTTGTGTTTATAGAGGAAATTATAAAACTTTTTATTTCAACAAAAAGAGTTCTAAGCAATAAATGGGCAAAAACAATTATTAACTAAATCAAATATTTTATCACTTATAGGTAAAGTCCGGTTTCTGACGTACTTTACCTATTATATAAAATCAACAGTTAATATAATAATATACAAAAGAAGGCAGATTATGGATAAAAAGTTAACTTTAGAAACAAAACGTCTTATATTACGATCATTTAAGTCCAAAGACTATTCTGATTTTTATGAATATATATCAGATTCAAAAGTAAACAAATATCTTGGAATATCCCACGCTAAAAATTCTGAACTACTAAAATCACTTTTCAAATCAAATCTAAATAATCCTTTTTGCTGGGCTCTTGAACTAAAATCAACCAAAAAAGTTATAGGGGATTTTCATTTTGATAATATCGTTGAAAATTACCTTGCTCATTTTGGATTTGCTTTAAATTCTGTTTATCATAACCAGAAATATGGTTTTGAAGCGGCTCATAAAATAATTGATTTTGGGATAAATACGCTCAATATAGGGAGGATACGGGCTATTTCATTAATACAGAACAAAGCTTCAATTAAACTTTTAGAAAAACTCAATTTTGAAAAAGAAGCCTTAATATATGAGTATGACTTCGGCGGAGTAATAGGAGATGTATTTTTCTTTTCAATTACTTATGATAAATTTCTTCAGAACTAATGATAATAAAATTTTTTAATAAACCTATTTTAACCATTATAATAACAATTTGCAAAATATTTTTTCTCCCGTCGAAATCTGATTTTCATAGAAGCTTTCTAAGTATTTAAAGAAAACTAAAAAATAAGCGAAAAAAAATTTGTCAAACATTATTACGAAAATTATTTAACAAATTTAATAATACTTATATATTTTTATAATTACATTAAATTACAATTTGATTAATATAATAAAAATATAAATAATTTAAGAAGGCGAAAAACTTGAAAATTGATAAGAAATTTTTAACAGGAATTTTGACAGGAATAATGTTGGTTCTGTCAATAAATTTAGTATTCAAAACTTTTACAAAAGATACAGGACAAAAAAAACTTTCCGAAATACAAAAAATTATTGATGATAATTTTTCAGGAGAAATAGATAATGAAAAATTAAAAGATTATATGTATTCAGGATATGTAGCCGGTCTTGAAGATAGATATTCATATTATATGAATAAAGATGTTTTTAATGAGTTTTTAAAACAATCAGACGGAGCTTATGTAGGAATTGGCGTTTCTACAAAAATAGATGAAAAAGACGGAAGATTAAAAATAATTTCAATTTATGATGGAAGTAATGCTCCTCAAGCCGGCATACAAATAGGCGATAAAATAGTAAAAATCGGAGCAACTCGTGTTGACCAAAATAATTACGCCGAAGCAATAAAATTATTACAGGGAAACGCTGATACTTCTGTAAAAGTAACAATATATCGTGAAAGTTCAAATGAAACTTTTGAAACCAGTATAATTCGTAAAAATATAAATGTTCCAACAGTAAGCGGAAAAATGCTTGAAAATGAAATCGGATACATAAAAATTGAGGAATTCGACAGAGTGACATACGACCAATATGTTAATACTCTTAATAATTTAAAAAGTCAAGGTATGAAAAGACTTATAATTGATTTGAGAAATAATCCCGGCGGTCTTTTGAATACTGTAGTAAAAATAACTGACTCTCTTGTTCCAAAAGGTATAATTACCTATATAGAAGATAAATACGGAAATAAAAGTTATGAATATTCCGATGAAAATTATTTAGCTATGCCTTTGGTGGTATTAGTAAATGAAAACAGTGCAAGTGCTTCTGAAGTTTTATCAGGCGCAATAAAAGATTTTGGCGTAGGTAAACTTGTCGGTGAAAAAACCTTTGGTAAAGGAGTTGTACAAAATACTTTCAAATTAAGCGACGGAAGCGGTGTAAAAATCACAATGGCAAAATATTATACTCCAAATGGTATTTGCATACATGGAAAAGGTATTGAACCTGATTATAAAATAAAAGGAATTTCATCCGAAAATTTATCCTCCTTGCCCTTTAATGAAGATATACAGCTTCAAAAAGGTATAGAAATTGTAAAATCATTATAGTATTGTATACGAATTTAGACCTGTTAAATAACTTATAGCGTATAATACAAGAATGTATAGATAATATCTATAGAATCTGATATATCAAAAAATTTTTTTATTGCTTTACACTAAAAATTTTACAAATTGCTGTCTATAGTCAAATAATGTTACATAAGTTATTTAACAGTTCTATAAAAAAACACAAACATCAATCTAAATAATTGATTTTTGTGTTTTTTTAAATTCACTTAATAATATAAATAATTTGATATACAATATATATCAAATTAAATTCAGCATAGCAAAACAATAAAATAATTATATATTAGATTTTATAGTCAATCAACTTGAAAATAAGAAAAATGAGGCATGGTAATTATATTTTTTATATTCAATAAATCTCAGACAAATCAAATAACAAATACATAAACTTTTCTAAAGGCTCTTAAATAATTTTATTGTCTTTTAAGTGCATTTTAATTTTTAAACAGTTTTGTCATATTAATAATTATCTTATAATCCTTTTAAAAATTATTTCAGTTTTACAAAAAAACAAATAAATAATTTTTAAATATTTACAATGATATATAAACTATGTTATAATAACAAACAAGATACATTTATATTATAGCAATTTGAAAGATTTTCAACACGAAACAATAAAAAAATTCATTAATATATTAGTTTTCATTAAAGCTTGTTTGTTCATATTCTTATTGTTTTGCTATAATTGAAAAAATTCATTTATAAATCCGTTATTTCTTTATACGTTCTTAATAGCAAAATAATAAAGTAATAACACTCCCAGTTTTCGACTTAATTTTACAAATTGTCTTTATACTCTTTAAACAGCTTGTAAAATAAAAAACAATTCAAATTATCAATAAAAATAATTAAGATAATTCTTATAAACTATAAAATAAATAAAAAAATAAACCTATTCAATAATCTGATAATTGGCAGCTAAGTATATATTTTATTATAAATTAAATATTAATTTATATAGTCAATCAAATTGAAAATAAGCAAAAAGATGCGAAACGAAAATCTTTACTGCTAAGCTTGTTTATTTTTAAGTTGATTGACTGTATAATAATATATATCACATTTTAAAAAATTAAACGGAATATATTCTCATTATTTAATGCCCTTTAGTTTATTAAAAAGATCTAATAAAAAACTAGAATTTTATTTATAATTTTTACAATAATTATTTTATGTTTAACTAAATCTCAGAGCGCTAATTAATTGTTTTTAGCAATATATAAATGATAAAGCAATTAATTTGAGTTTCTATGGCAATATTCAAATTTTTTAAGACAAAATAATAAAATAATAATCTCAATCATAATGCAAATAATTCACGAAGCATAGGAGGTAAATAAATATGTATCATTGCCAAATTCACTTCTGTTTAACAGGTAAGCATTGCAGAGTGTTTGAAATTATAAAGAAAATGAATGCACTTGAGCATTTTTCTCATGAATTTTCTGAAAATAACCAATTTGATAGGATATCACTCTCTAAAACAAATGTAATTATAGCTAATTTAGAAAGTATAGACCTAAAACAATTTTCGCTAAATACATTATTAAACAATGTCAGCGAAACTGAACTTATTCTGATTGCTGATAAAAGCCAAATAATATTTTTAACAGATTATTTATCAAAAGTTAAAGATATATGGATAATACCTATGTCAGATAATGAAATACAATTTCGTTTTTTAAGATGGCAACAAACCTATAAAATGACTAAAGATTTCTGGCAAACTAATCATTACCTTGAAACTACTATCAATAGTACACCTAACCTTATATGGTATAAAGATAAAAACGGAGTACATAAAAAAGTAAACGACAGTTTTTGTAAAACGGTCAATAAAACCAAACAACAAGTTGAAGGACGCAAACACGCTTATATCTGGGATATTGATTATGATGATCCCGCTTGTATGAAATCAGATAATGAAGTTATGGAAAATAAAAAAACCTGTGTATCTGAGGAAACTGTCAAAGCCGGAGACAGTACAAAGATACTTACAACCTATAAATCCCCATTGTTTAACCCTGACGGAGATGTAATGGGAACAGTCGGTGTAGCTATTGACATTACTCAGGAACACGCTTATAAAAAAGAAATTATTAAAAAAAATCATACTTTAGAAACAATTTTTACATCTATAGATTGCGGTTTATTATGCCATTCACTTGATGGAACACGTATTTTAAGCGTAAACAAAGCGGCACTTAAAATTTTAGGATATGAATCAGAAAATGAATTAATATCAACCGGATTTAATATGGTTGCGGCATCTGTTGTTGAAGAAGACAAAGCAAAACTTAAAAATCATATGGAAAAACTCAAAAATGAGGGAGACAGTATCAGTGTTGAGTATCGTATACAACATAAAAATGGTGATATACTCCATATTATGGGAAATATCAAATTATTAAAAGAAAATGGTGAACTTTTTTATCAGCGTTTTCTTTTAGATTGTACTGACCAAAAACTTCAAGAAAAAAAGAATAAAAGACATCAGATGGAATTGATACAGGCATTATGCATAGATTACAATCTTGTTTGCTTTTTCGACCTTAATTACGGTAAGGGAACTATTCTCAGAAACGTTGAAAATTATATACTTGACTCTATTTTTAACAAAAAAACGTCTGAAATATCATTTACAGAAAGTATAGAATTATATATCCAAAAGTTTGTATATGAGGACGACCAAGAAATGTTACAGCAGTCTTTTTCTTTGGATAAGTTAAAAAAAGAACTGTCAGAAAAATTGATATATACTGTAAATTACCGTACTTTTATAAATAATGAAATCAAATACTTCCAACTGAAAGCCGTACGCACCGGAACATGGGATGACTCTCAAAGTGTTGTTATCGGTTTTCATAGTGTGGACGAAGAAACCAAACATGAAATGGAAAAAAAGAGCTTATTGGAAAATGCTCTTTTACAAGCAAAAAGAGCAAGCAAAGCAAAAAGTACATTTCTTTCCAATATGTCACACGACATACGTACTCCAATGAACGCTATTGTCGGATTTACATCTTTAGCAATAAACCATATCGACTCTAAAGAACAGGTGGAAGAATACCTTAATAAAATTATAACATCAGGAAACCATTTATTAAGCTTGATTAATGATATTTTGGATATGAGCCGTATTGAAAGCGGACGAATTAAATTAGAGGAAAAATTATGCAGTATACCGGATATACTTCATGGACTTCATAATATATTACAAACGGATATTCACGCAAAACAGCTTGAATTTTATGTCGACACTGTTGATGTTTTTGATGAGGAAATTTATTGTGATAAACTTCGTTTAAACCAAGTGCTCTTAAATTTACTCAGCAACGCTATAAAATATACTGCCGCCGGAGGCATCGTCAGCATGAGGATTACTGAAAAATCAGGCGCTCCTAAAGGCTATGCTAATTATGAGTTTTTTATTAAAGATACAGGTATTGGTATGAGTAAAGAATTTGTATCACACATTTTTGAGCCGTTTGAAAGAGAACGAAACTCTACTATAAGCGGAATCCAAGGAACCGGTCTTGGAATGGCAATCACAAAAAATATTGTGGATATGATGAATGGCTCTATCAAAGTAAACAGTGAACAAGGTGTTGGTACTGAATTTACCGTTTCATTTACATTTAAACTTCATTCTAAAGCGAAAAAACCTCAAATCATTCCTGAACTTAAAAATTGCCGTGCGTTAGTCGTAGATGATGACTTTAATACCTGTGACAGTGTGTCTTATATGCTTCAGCAACTTGGAATGCGTGCGGAATGGACATTATCAGGAAAAGAAGCGGTATTGCGTACTCATCAAGCCCTTATGCGTGATGACAACTATCTTGTATATATTATTGACTGGTTGTTACCTGACATAAATGGTATTGAGGTCACTCGCAGAATTCGTAAAGAAATAGGCAAAAATGTACCTATTGTTGTTTTAACAGCATACGACTGGTTTAATATCGAAAATGAAGCAAAGGAAGCCGGCGTTACAGCATTTTGCAGTAAACCATTATTTTTATCAGAATTACAAAATTGTTTAAATTCAATTATACATAAAGAAAAAGACGTTGATAAAATCCCTAATAAAAATCCTGTAAAACTTCGTACAGGTCGTATTTTATTGGCAGAAGATGTTGATCTTAATCAGGAAATTGCCGCAACCATTTTAGGTGATGCCGGATTTACAACTGAAATCGCGGAAAATGGACAAATTGCAATAGATATGCTGAAAAATTCCGAACCAGGATATTATCAACTAATACTTATGGATATTCAGATGCCTGTAATGAATGGATATGAAGCAACTAAAGCAATTCGTAATCTTGAAAATAAAGAGCTTGCGTCAATACCAATTTTAGCAATGACCGCTAATGCCTTTGAGGAAGACAGGCAAGAAGCTTTAAACAGCGGAATGAACGGTCATATACCAAAACCCATTGATGTTAATGTTTTATTTAAAATATTAGAAGAAATGTTTAGCTAATATAATATTAGCTAAACAATATATTTATAAAAAGACTAGTAACATAATCTTAGTATACGCTTTTCAATATATTAACCTGTTCTATAGCAATTCGAAAAATTTTTAGTGCAAAACAATAAAAGGATTCCTTGATATACTCCTTTTATTAAATATCATCGTTCATTCTTTTATTGTTTCACTATAAACCATAGAAATGATATTTTGAAAGAGATTTTTCTATCATACTTTACTTGATTTTTTTGAAATACTTTTCAAGTATTACTATAAAAATTAATCTTTGTTTAATAAACTGCAATTAACAGGAGGTAATTTATGAAATACAGAGAATTAAGACGTTGCGATAACTTAAAGGTAAGTGAAATTTCTTTAGGCTGTGAGGGTTTTATTGGAAAAACCAAGGAAGAGTATAAAAATATGCTTGACAGAGCTATGGAACTTGGTGTTAATTTTATTGATATGTACACTTCAAATCCTGAATTTAGAGATAATATGGGTTATTCAATTAAAAATAAAAGAGATAAAATTATTTTACAAGGTCATATCGGCTCATCATGGGAAAAAGGACAGTATTTAAGAACAAGAAACCCTGAAAAAACCAAATTCGCTTTTGAAGACCAACTTAAAAGGCTCAATACAGATTATATTGATATAGGTATGATACACTATGTAGATAGCGTTGACGATTTTAATAACGTTTTTAACGGTGAAATTATTAAATATTGTATTAAGCTTAAAGAAAAAGGCATAATACGAGCTATAGGATTAAGCTCTCATAATCCTGTTGTCGCTAAAAATGCTGTTGAAACAGGCTATATTGATGTGCTTATGTTTTCTGTAAATCCCGCATATGATATGCAACCTCCAAATGAAAACGTTGATGAACTCTGGAATCCCGAAAATTATAAAAACGGTCTTGTAAATATAAATCCTGAAAGAATGGAATTATATGAGCTTTGCGAAAGAAACAATGTTTCTATTGATGTTATGAAAGCTTTTGGCGGAGGGGATATGTTAAACGCTAACCTTTCTCCTTTTGGTGTTGCCTTTAATGAGTATCAATGTATTGAATATTGCCTTACAAGACCAGGAGTCGTATCAGTTATGGCAGGTTGTCACTCAATTAATGAAATAGAAAAATTAGCTTTGTACTATAACTCTTCAAAAGAAGAAAAAGATTACTCTCTTGTTCTATCTAAAATGGAAAAATTTAAATTTTTTGGAAACTGTATGTACTGCGGTCACTGTGCTCCTTGTTCTGTAGGAATAAATGTAGCCGATGTTAATAAATATGTTAATTTATCAATTGCTCAAGGTGAAGTTTTAGAAACAATTTCCGACCATTACAGACTTCTTGAACATCATGCCGGTGAATGTATTGAATGTGGATATTGTGAGAAAAATTGTCCTTTTGGCGTGGAAGTAATCAAAAAAATGAAAAACGCGACGGAGATATTCGGATACTGATATTTTTATGAAGTGATTTAATGGTATTTAAAACAATTAAAAGAGAACTTATATATTAGGAACTATTCCTTATTTGTTTAAAAGACTTAGAAAATTACCATAAAAATCAAGCTTCATATTACAAAAAAAATCTCTTATCAATTACTACTAATTAGATTATTGGACAGTTATAATAGAAAAATCTTAAAAATTTATAATTTACCTTGTCTAACATTGAATTTTATGATAAAATTATATAAATGTACCTAATTTTCATATATTAGACCTGTTCAATAACCTCTTGTAGCACTGCTTGATAGACCTTTTTACGCTATACTTTCCCTGATTTTTTTGAAAGACTTTTCAAGCATCCAAAAAAATCTCTCATCAATCGTTGCCGTTTAGGTTACCAAACAGTTCTATAAAAAAATAGTATTTTTTTAATTATTTTTTATAGAAGGAGATAAAAAAATGAATGAACAAACTATTTATATGGCAATTTCCATTATAGCATATCTGCTTATCGTACTTGTCATAGGTATCAAATTTTCAAAAAGCAACAATACTGTAAGTGACTTTTATCTTGGAGGAAGAAAACTCGGTCCCATCGTAACAGCTATGAGTGCGGAAGCGTCTGATATGAGCAGCTATTTACTTATGGGCGTTCCTGGAGTAGCTTTTATTTCAGGTCTTTCCGAAGCGTCATGGACAGCTATCGGTCTTGCGATCGGAACTTACATAAATTGGCTTATAGTCGCAAAACGCCTGAGAAATTATTCTCAACTTACAAATTCTATTACTATTCCTGATTTTTTTTCAGACCGTTTTAAAGATGATAAAAGAATACTCTCAATTATTGCAGCTATTGTAATTATTATATTTTTTATCCCTTATACAGCTTCAGGATTTGCTGCTTGCGGTAAATTATTCGGTACTCTTTTTGAAATAGAATATCATACCGCTATGATTATAAGCGCTATTGTAATTATATTTTATACAACTGTAGGAGGATTTCTTGCTGCAAGTACTACAGATTTTATACAAAGTATTGTTATGTCAATAGCCCTTATTATTGTATTTGTATTTGGAATTATAAACGCGGGAGGAATTGACTCCGTTATTGAAAACACAAAAGATTTACCCGGATATTTAAGCCTGACTGAAAGCTATATAGCAGAATCCGGTACATCAAACCAGTACAGTTTTATAATGATAATTTCAACACTTGCATGGGGACTTGGATATTTTGGTATGCCTCACATACTTTTAAGATTTATGGCTATTGAAAACAGTGAAAAGCTAAAAACATCAAGACGAATCGCAAGTATATGGGTTGTTATTTCTTTGGCTGTAGCCGTTTTAATCGGTATAATAGGTTTTGGTATGGTTAAAAACGGTACTTTACAGAGCTTTAGCGATCCCGAAACTATTATAATCCAAATTTCAAATCTTTTGGGAAATAACGGTATACTTTTCGCTTTTATTGCCGGAATTATCATTGCGGGAATTTTTGCGTCGACAATGTCTACAGCGGATTCTCAGCTCTTAGCCGCTTCTTCAGCAGTTTCTGAAAATATTATTGGTAATTTATTCAAAATAAAAAATTCACATAATATGTCAATGATTATCGCACGTGCTACTCTTGTCATTATTTCAATAATAGCGATAATACTTGCGTGGAATCCCGAAAGTTCAATATTTGGTATTGTTTCTTTTGCTTGGGCAGGCTTTGGTGCTGCTTTCGGTCCTGTTATACTATTTGCTCTCTTTTGGAAACGCACTAATATATGGGGTGCTCTTTCCGGTATGGTCTGTGGAGGAGTAGTCATTTTTATATGGAAATATCTTGTAAGACCTATGGGTGATATATGGAATATATATGAACTCCTTCCAGCTTTTATTGTTGCCTGTGTTGCTATCGTTCTTGTAAGCCTTTTGACTAAAGCTCCGTCAAAAGAAATTATTGAAGAATTTGAAAAAGCAAAAAATCCAATATTATAACAAATTTTCTTTTATAAAAATAGAATATAAACTCCGCCAGATATCAATTATATGAATATTTGGCGGAGTTTTATAAGTTAAATTTCTCCTATTCTTTAAATTAAAAGTTTTTTAATTATTTTTTCTTGGATTTTCTTAGCTCCATACTTCTAAAATTTACTCATTTTAGGTGTTTTAAAAAAATTTCAACCAGTTTTTCGTTTTCATCATAAATCAAATTTACTATTGTATCAACTGACAATAATGATATATTATCTTCATCTGATGAATCGGTTTTTATTTTTATTGTATCATCTAATGTAATACTTATTGTTTCTCCTGTTAATTTTATTTGCGGCTTTATTTTTTCTTCTTTTTCAACAGACTCATTTTCCTGTGGTTTTATCCTTTCTTCCCTATTCATTTCCGGCTTTTCCGCAAGCGCTACCGTAATCGCATTGCCTTCTATAGCTGTAATTTTTCCTATTTTACAATTATCATCATCAAATTTTCTTTCAAAATCTCCTGAATGTCCTCTGTGTCTTCCAAACATTCCTGTTGAAATTTCAATTAATTTTTCATTTTCATCATAAATCAGACTTACTATTGTATCAACTGATAATGATGATATATCATTTTCATCTGATGAATTAGTTTTTATTTTTATTGTATCATCTAACGTAACACTTATTGTTTCTCCCGTTAATTTTATTTGTGGCTTTATTTTTTCTTCTTTTTCAGACTCATTTTCCTGCGGCTGTATTCTTTCTTCCCTGTTCATTTCCGGCTTTTCCGCAAGCGCTACTGTAATCGCATTGTCTTCTATAGCTGTAATTTTTCCTATTTTGCAATTATCATTATCAAATTTTCTTTCAAAATCTCCTGAATGTCCTCTGTGTCTTCCAAACATTCCTGTTGAAATTTCAATTAATTTTTCATTTTCATCATAAATCAGACTTACCATTGTATCAACTGATAATGATGATATATCACCTTCATCTGATAAATCAGTTCTTATTTTTATTGTATCATCTAACGTAACACTTATTGTTTCTCCTGTTAATTTTATTTGCGGTTTTATTTTTTCTTCTTTTTCAACAGACTCATTTTCCTGTGACTGTATTCTTTCTTCCCTGTTTATTTCCGGCTTTTCCGCAAGCGCTACTGTAATTACATTGTCTTCTATAGCTGTAATTTTTCCTATTTTTATTTCATTTTTTTGAACTTTTTTAAATGAATCAGCTACTTTTAAAGAATTACTATTTTCAGCAAAAACAGATAATGTTTCAAATAACGCTGTTCCAGCCAATACCGTTGATAATAAAATAAGTACTACTTTTTTCTTCATAATAAAGACCCTCTTTCTTAAATAATAAAGTTTTTAATTTACAATAATAAAACAGTACTGCTTATAGTCAATCAACTTAAAAATAAGTAAGTTCGGCGGCTAAAAATCCTTTTTGCTGCGTTGCCGTCAGTCGTCATAGGCAGTCAGCTATGCTCTCACTCCGCCGCCTTGCAAAAATAATTTTTTGCTCGCCTCCTTTTTTCTCATTTTCAAATTGATTGACTATAATGAAACGCCAATTTAATAATTAAAATAATTTTATAAAAAACTTTTTCAAAATTTTAATTTAAAAAAATAAAACTTTAATTTTATTTTTAATTGTCGCAAAGCATAAAATAATGAAAAAGCAAATTTTAATAAATATGACATATAAATGAATTCTTTTATTGTTTCACACTAAAAATTTTATAAATTACTATAAATTAGCATTCCATTAAAATGTATTATAGCAAAACAATATAATAGTAACCGGCATTTTTTTCAATATTTTTGTATTACTATAACTGTATTTATAATATCATACTGATAATTTTAAAAAAAGAATAAATTGATTAACTGATAATTAGAAAAATTTAATAAATATTATATACAATAATAAAATATAAATTTATTTATTTCATAATAACTGAATATATTGATTTGCACATAGAACCAAGCATTACTAACGTAAACAGAAAAATAAGTTTATGGTATACAAACAATACAGATTATGATATAACTAATTTTTAAACCTGAATTATCAACTTCTGAATTAATGAAATATGGTATAAAATAACAATTATAGTCAATCAACTTAAAAATAAGTAAGTTCGGCGGCTAAAAATCCTTTTTGCCGTGTTGCCGACGGTCAGCATAAGCAGTCGGCTATGCTCTCACTCCGCCGCCTTGCAAAAATAATTTTTTGCTCGCCTCCTTTTTCTCATTTTCAAGTTGATTGACTATAAATATAAAAGATATAATAGCTGAAGTATATATTAAAACTTTTTAAAGAGTTATAATATTTTTTAATAGGAAATAATTATATTAATAATTGACTTTTTGCAATAATAATATTAAAATATTAATTATTATGGTAATAAACTTCTTTCTAAATTTTACATCCATTTTGGCAAAATTATAAAAATTAGTTTATTTAATATTTCTTACTCACCTTTAAAAAATAAAACATTTTTCTATAAAATTTTTAATAAACTATTTTTTTCTTAATTATTAAATTGCCATAATTATTGTAGTTTCGAAAAAAGTCTAGTAAACAAAATTAAAATAAGCAAATTAATAAAATAATATTTTTTGCTACAATAATTTATTGATATTGCTTATAATTGATATTATATGTTAATTGGAGGATACTTTTTATGAAAACTAAAAACGCCATATCTGCATCTTATCGCAGTATTAGTAAAAAAATTATTTCCAAGCTTGTGGTTATAATCACAATAATGTTTTTACTCATAGTGACTATAGCAGGTTTTATTTCAATGAACTCTTTAAGTGAAATTACAAACAACAATTTAATATCAGTAGCTTATGAAAACGCATTTTTAATTGAAAACAATATTGAAAACTCATGTAATCAAGCTATGGGATTCGCAAATTCACTAAAAAATATTTCAGCATTGCCCCCCGCTGAACAAAGAAAGGCCATTGATAACGCTTTATCCGGTATTATTTTAAGTAATAAAAATTTTACAACTGTATTTGCTTATTTCGAGCCTAATAAAATTGCGAATGCAAATGGTCAGCCATATAGTGTACATAAAAAAGATATAGCCTATGAAGCAATCGCGTATTTTGATGATAGCGGAACAGAAATAGAATTTGAAAAACATGAAGACGCTTTCGATAATTTTGAAAAAGATTATTGGAAACAAATAAAATCTACCGGTAAAATATATGTATACGAACCATATGTATATAATTTAAAAGGCAAAGATATTATGATGATTAGCGTTATTGCCCCTATATACGACACAGAAGGTGAATTTTTCGGTGTCGCAGGTTGTGACGTTGCTTTATCTGATATGCAGACACAGCAATATGCCAGTACAGGATATTCATCTACTCATATGGTTGCTCTTTCTGAAGATAAAACCATTCTTTTGGATTCAGGCAATTCTTCCTTAGTTGGAAAAATCGCTTCAGAGAATGGATATGAAAATATAGCAACTGATTCCGAAAAAATAAAATCAATGTCAGAAAGTACATACATAAACAGCCGTTTTATTATTAATAGTGATATTACCAACTTTGCTACTATGAAAGATGGTATTTCTGTTACTGTTCCATTAAAATTGTCAAGTGGAAATTTTTGGACATTATATCTTGCTATTGATAAATCCGAATTTTATAACGCAATTTTTAATGATACTTTTAAATTGATGCTGGTTGTAATATTGTTTGGAATTTTTTTGCTGTCTATCATTTACTATATTATTAAAAAATCATTATCTCCTATTAAAAATATTATTATTGGCGCTCATAAGTTGGAAAAAGGAAATCTTAAAATTAACGTTAACGTCAGCTCTAATGATGAACTTGGATACTTAGCAAAAGTACTTAACAGCATAAGTATTACTATGGATAATTATGTAAATGATATTTCAAATCAACTTTCAAAAATGGCAGAAAATAATATGGATATTAAAATTGATCAGGAGTATATAGGTGATTTTATACCTATTAAAACTTCTATTGAAAAAATAGCAAGTTCTTTAAACGCTACACTTAATCAGATAATTCTTTCGGCAAATGATGTTACATCCGGTTCCGTAAGCGTTTCGTCAGGAGCCCAAATTCTTTCAAAAGGAGCATTGGAGCAAACATCAGCTATTGATGAACTTGCCGAAGCTATTGATAATTTATTTAGAGATGCTGCAAAAAACGCTGATGATGCTCAAAAAGTAAATTCTAAAGTTATTGACGTAGGTGAAAAAATAGAAAAAAGTAATGAGGAAATGAGTAAACTTATTGAAGCTATGGCAGGTATTCGAAACTCATCAGCTGAAATTGAAAAAATTATTAAAACTATTGATGATATTGCTTCTCAAACAAACTTATTATCTTTTAACGCATCTATTGAAGCCGCAAGAGCTGGGGAAGCAGGAAAAGGTTTTTCGGTAGTTGCTGATGAAATTCGGGAATTAGCAGCAAAAAGTGGAGCTGCTGTTAAACAAACAACAGAGTTAATCGCAAATTCACTGGATACAGTAAGAAATGGTACTGATATAGCAGATAATACCGCTACAGCACTTATGACAGTCGTTGATGGCGCAAAAGAAATATCAAGTTCAGTTAATAAGATAAGTAAAGCCTCTCAAAATCAAAAGAAAATTTTAGATGAAATAACAAAAAATGTTGACTTGATTTCAGAAGTTGTCAAATCAAATACTCGTGCTGTACAAGAAAGTGTTAATGTAAGCGAAGAGTTATCTCATCAATCATCTTGCCTGCATAAATTAGTTAATAAATTTAAATTAAGTGAATAAACATAATAGACCTCATCGGAAACATAGAAAATTTAATTTCGCCTATCAGCAAAATCTGCACTTATCTGTCAATTTGCTAGTTCCCGAGGAGGTCTATTATAACTAAAAATATTACTATTTAATATAGATATCATAAAACAATATTTGAATAAAATAATGTTTTATAATGTAATATATTTATATTACTGATTGACTATTAAAAATATACACATAATTTAATAAAATGGATTCAGACTGATATCTTAAAACACAATAAGAATCTACCTGAATTAATCAGTAAATTCATATTATTTGGAGGTATTGTTTATGACTGATATGTTTTGTTTTCAATGTCAGCAAACAGCAGGAAACAAGGGCTGCATAAAAGCAGATGCATGTGGTAAGCAACCGGAAACAGCTAATCTTCAGGACGAATTGGTATATGAGTTAATTTGTCTTGCTGAAACTACTTTGGCAAAAGGAATACGAACAAAAGAAGCTGATAAGTTGTTAATAGATGGATAATTTACAACACTTACAAATGTAAATTATCATATGACTACTGTTATACGCTTTCTCTCTGCTTTGTGCAAATTATTTTCAGCAGTCCTCGTTTTGACAATTTTTAGGTCGTTTGACTACAACAAGTTTTTAAAGGAGGACCATCAAGGTAAATTATTTCATCAGAAAGAAAAGACGCTTCATCCTTGTCATGAGTAGTAAAAATTACAGTTTTATTTTTTGTTTCTTTTTTTATAAAATTCATTATTTTTATTTTTAAATTTAAATCTATTCCTTTGAATGGTTCATCCATTATAATAATATCATAATCAATACTTAACGCTCGAGCTATATTAAGCCTTTGCTTCATTCCTCCGCTTAAACTTCCGGGATAATAGTTTTTGAAATTATAAAGTTCTACGGCATCAAGAAAATAATTGTAATTGTTTGAAATCATACTTATATTTTTTTTTACATTAAACCATGGCAGCAAACGTGATTCTTGAAATACTACAGATATTTTTTTTGACGGCAAAATAAGTTTTCCATCATATTCTTTTATAATTCCACAAATTATATTTATAAGAGTTGTTTTTCCGCATCCGGATTTCCCAAATAAACAAGTTATTTTATTTTCTTTTATTTCAAGAGAAAAATTTTTTATTACTTCAAAATTTTCAAAATTTTTGCTTATATTAATCAGTTTCAAAACTATTCTCCTTTTTTATTTTATCTGAAATATATGGAAAAATCATTTGAATAATTTTTATTGACAATTTTTCAAAAATCAAATTTATTATTATAATTAAAATTGTCCATAAAAAAAGGTCCGTTGTTTCCAAATAAATTTTAGCATCTTTTATATTTAATCCTATAGAATATATAGGTGAACACAAAATTTCAGCTGTTATACCAGACTTCCAAGCAAGTCCTAATCCTGTCGAAAATGCTGTAACAAAATATGGCATTATTGACGGAATATATATATATTTTATTTTTTTAAATTTTGAAAACCTAAAAATTTCTGACATTTCAATAAGTTTTTTATCAGTCTGAAATATTCCTTTATATATATTTATGTAGAATATTGGCATAACTAAAAGAAATGCTATAAACGTTGGTATAAAATCCGATTTTAACCATATAAATACAAGCATTATTATTGATGCCGCGGGAACAGATTTTATTATAGTTACTAAAGGTGAAAAAAATGTATATATAGATTTATTAAATGATGATAACGCCGCAAATGAAACACCTATTATCAAAGCAAAAATAAAACCGCAGAAAATTCTCGCAAATGAAAAAAATATTGCTCTATAAAAATCAGAATACTTTATAAGCTCAAAAAACCTTTTAAATACATCTAAAGGAGAGGCTATAAATATATCTTTATTTACAATAGTATATATAATTTGCCACATTAATATCCAAAATAAAATTATAAGTATTTTTTTTAGCCTGTATATATATTGAGATTTGTTTTTAATCATATTAATTTATATTTCATTCCTTTCATTTTGCAGATAATACAAAGCTCTATGAAAAATATTTTTTATACAAGAAATTTCTTAAATCCAATAACTTTAAACTTAAAAAGATAATAGACCTACTTAAAACCATTGTGATATCGATTGACAAAAAACTTTTTCATCAATCAAAGTTTGATTTTCACAGAAACTTTCCAAATACTTCAAGAAAATCAGACAACGGCAGGCTGAAAAAGATTTGTCAACCAGTACTACAGTGGTTTAAAACAGGTCTAATAAGTTTACTCCATCTTTAATTGTTTCTATTATAATTTGTTGATGTTTTTGGGAATATTCCCTTTGTTTGTTATACTCCTCGTCATACATTTTTATTGTTACTATTCGTTCTTTAATTACATCTGATTTTAGATACATCATTTTACCCATAGGTAATCCCTCCCTTGCATCTATAAGCCATTATACTTTTTGTAATATTAAATGTCAAGGATTTTTTGTTTATAGTACAGGCTTGCTGAACCTCTATACTTTTTGAAGTGTATGCTACCAAGATGTTCCAAATTATATAAAGCATTTTAATAATCTTTTTTAATTTTTTCATTATATTCTGTAATGTTTTTAAATAGTTTTAACAAATATTATTAAAGACAGCATTATTTTTTTAAATATAAAATAATGCTGTCTTTAATAATATTTTAATCTTCAGCCATATATATTTTTATGACCTTTTGCTGATATACAATGTATTTTTTATTATTGACACAATACTTTCCATACTACTCGTTTTAGAACCAGAAATATTATAGACGTCTTTCCATTTTTGAGCGACAGTTATCATTTTTTGACCAATATTATTGGGAATATCATCTGTTTGTGCCTGCTTTTTATAAGAATTTGCAATAGACGAATTTATTTTTGACATTTTCTCTGCCATATCTCTGAAAGCCGGAGCCGCTTTTTTAGCATTTTCCGCAAAAATATCCGCCAGTTCTGACGCTTTCTGGTATGCTTCGTCCAATTTGTTTAATTCTTCTTCCATAGTTAATTTTCTGTACCCTGTTTCTGAATTTTTATCTTCAACATAACGCTCTATTGTACCATCTTTATAACCTTTAACAATTTGGTCATACAGATTTGCATAAGCCTTTACATAATCCTCAGCTTTGTTTGAAACACTGTATGCGCTACCGTTTTCACGCTGTTCTTTTAAAATACCTGCTTCTTTAGCTAATTGATAATTGTAGTCTACTTGAATAGACTTTGAAGCTTCTTTTATTGAGCTGCGTGTTTTTATAACATCTTCATAAGTCATCTTCTGTGTACCGATTTCTTGAACTTGCTTTCTATAACTTTCACGACTTTCCTTAGAAATTGTAACTATTGTCTGACTGCCTGAGTTAGATGATACATTTTTTTGCGCTGTTTTTTTTGTATTTGCCTTATTTGCACCATTAAATATATTGCTTTCTGTACTAATTTGATTTAAATTATTGTTAATATTTATTGACATTTTTTATCACCTTTCCTAAAAACCATATATAGTCAATCAACTTAAAAATAAGTAAGTTTGGCGGCTAAAAATCCTTTTTACCATGTTGCCGTCGGTCAGCGTAGGCAGTCGGCTATGCTCTCCCTTCGCCGCCTTGCAAAAATAATTTTTAGCTCGCCTCCTTTTTCTCATTTTAAAGTTGATTGATTATATCAAAAGCACCAACACCAATTATAAATTGAATTATATACTTGTATCAAAAGATTTTCTTGGAAGAACAAGTCTGTTTCCCTGTTTTACAAGTGCGTTATCGACAGCTTCCCTTGTTACACTGTCTAAAACACTTCTGTTAAAAGGTTTACCAATCTCCCAATTAGGGTCGGTAGCTTTTACAGCGTCATAAAACGCTTGATTATAAGCCGTTTCATACTGCTGTAAAGTCCAAGTGCCTTTTAACCTATCCTCTTTTTTAATACTAAGCTGAAACGCACGATATACATCTGACCTTTTTGTTGTATCTCCGTTTGCCACACCATACTCAGCAATAAATTCTCTTTTGCAATTTTCAAACATTTTTTGTCTTGCGTCCTCTGAAATGCTTATAATCTGGTGACGTTCTGATTCAGGTATGCCATTTACCAACATTCCCGGTACAATACGACCTCCGGCAGTATACTCCCCATCACTGTTGTATCCGCTCATTAAATTTTTAATTGCCTGCACATTCGTAAACATTGCACCGGTTTCTCCCGCTGTTTTCATCATTTCGCTGATAACAGCTTTATACTGCTTACTATTTGTATCAATTCCTGCCGCTCTCAGTTGGGTCTGAACTGAACTGCTTGATATATCAGATACTTTAAAAGAATTTACTATCCCTTTGCCGCTTGATTTGCTATTTTTCATACCAAACATCAATTCAAGTAAATAGCTGTAATCTGTATTAATTTTTGACATATTTATCCCTCCTAATAAATTAAAATATACTTTTTGATTTAAGCATAATTGCTCTCATTATATATATCGACCATATCTTAAAAAATTAATACAAATTTATAGTTTTTCTGCAAATTTATTGAATATATATATTTGATTATGTTAAGTATATAAAAGCACATTTTTACGATAACCTTTTAAAACTTTGATAATTTATTTTCTCATCATATCAAAAGCACTAACCTTTTTTCCAACTTTTAATTTTATAATCTGCTGAGGGTGTGGGGCTTCAGAAATAGAATTTCCGTCAGTATCATACATTTCATCAATAATAATTGAGAATGTTTCTCCTTTAGCTCTCAAAAACTCAATTTTATCACCCACAACAAATTTATTTCTCTGCTCAATAACAGCGAAACCACTTTTCTCATCATAATCAATAACCATACCTATAAAATCATAATTTCGTATATAAGAACTTGTTGTATAAATCTGTTCATTCTGATTAGGCTTTCCATAATAAAATCCTGTTGTAAAACCTCTATAGCTTGCCTTTTTAACTTCCTCAAGATAATATTCCTTTTTGCTATAATAAATCCTAGAATCTCTTATATAGTCATCAATCGCCTCTCTGTATGCACGTACAATAGTTCCCACATAAAAAGACGTTTTTATTCTTCCCTCTATTTTAAGGCTTGTAATACCCGAATCAATAAGCTCAGGAATATGCTCAATCATACATAAATCTTTTGAATTAAAAATATAAGTTCCTCTCTTATCATCTTCAGCAATAGGCATATACTCACCCGGTCTTGTCTGTTCAACAAGAGCATATTTCCACCTGCAAGGGTGAGAACAAGCACCTTTATTAGCGTCCCTTCCGCTCAAATAATTGCTTAAAAGACATCTTCCCGAATAGGAAATACACATAGCTCCGTGTACAAAAGCCTCAATTTCCAAATCATTAGGTATATTTAGAGATATATCTTTAATTTCATCAAGAGACAACTCTCTTGCCATAACAATCCTTGACGCTCCAAGTTTTTTCCAAAAAAGAGCCGTTTTATAATTTGTGTTGTTTGCTTGTGTACTTATGTGAATATCCATATCAGGAACAACTTCTTTGGCTACGGAAAAAACTCCTGGGTCAGCAACAAGTATAGCATCGGCTTTTATTTCTCTTAAAAATTTAAAATATTCTTCCATACCCTGAAAATCAGAATTATGCGCAAAAATATTACAAGTGACATAAACTTTTACATTATGTTTATGTGCGAATAATATACCTTCTCTCATTTCATTTTCATCAAAATTTTTAGCCTTAGCTCTTAATCCAAAACTTGTGCCTCCAAGATATACAGCATCCGCTCCATATAAAACAGCAATTTTAAGTTTTTCCAAATCTCCTGCCGGAGCAAGAAGTTCAATTTTTTTATCCATAGAAAAAAATCCTCCAATTATGTATTTCATAAAAGCCCTATTTTAAAACCACAGAAGTTACACAATATGCACTAAATTAATCCACCGGACACTGTCCAATACCCTATAGGAAACATTGTTTTGCCGATTTTTTATATTTTTAAATTTAAAGTTTTTCCCCGATTTTTTCAAAAAAGAATATAAATCCGGTCAGCGTCCAAGATCTTATTATTAAATTAGTGCATATAGGAGATATCCTTTGATAGTGTACAACAGCACACCTCATTATATATCTTTTATCTTATGACATAAGGCAACTCCATCACCAATAGTCAATACAGCGGTTTCCAAAGCATCGTTATGTGTAATTTCCCAAAGAAAATTCCTCATACGAGTATGAATAGTCCTCTGCCGTCTTGGTACGTCCTCTCTTTTTTTAGCTATTCTTCCTTCCTGCAAAACATCGTCAACAATCAAAATACCACCTGTTTCAAGAAGCCTAAGACAATGAGGAAGCATTTGAATATACTGACCTTTAGCCGCATCAAGAAAAATAACATCAAACTTGTCATTAAGCTTTGGCAAAATATCACAAGCGTCACCTTCAATAAGCTCAATCTTATCTTCAAGGCTCATCTTTCTTACATTTTCTTTAAAATGCCTAATCATAATATCAAATCTATCAATAGTAGTAATTTTTCCGCCATAGACAAGATATTTGCTCATAAGAGCAGATGAAAAGCCAACAGCAGCTCCTATTTCAAGTATCCTTTCAGGTCTTTTTACAGACAATATAAAACTTAAAAGCCTTACAACATCATTAGGTATAATAGGTACATTATCTTTATAAGACTCCTTTTGAATGTCGCCTAAAATTCCCCCACACATTGGCAAAATTTCTTTTAAATAGTCCTGTAAATAATTTTCCGTAAGCATAAACTACTCCTTGTAATATATTTTCATAAGCGTAAGACCGTATGGACCTGCCGTTTTTCCGGCAAGAGTACGGTCTTTTGACTCAATAATCTCATTAATAAATATTGGTTCAAATCTTCCTATTCCCACATAAATCAAAGTACCGGCAATAATTCTAACCATATTATATAAAAAACCGTTTCCTGTAACCTCAATATCTATAATATCGTCATTTTTAAAAACAGACAAATCAAAAATTGTCCTTACTGTCGTTTTGGCCGTACTTCCAGATGCGCAGAAAGCATTAAAATCGTGAGTTCCAATAAAATATTTACACGCCTCTTTAATTTTCTCAATATCAAGAGGCTGTCTTATAAATTCAGAGTAATTCCTTAATTTTGGATTTTTAAATTCCGAATTCAGTATTTTATATTGATAAGTTTTTTTTAAAACGCTATATTGTGGATGAAAATCATCATTTACAAACCTTGCGTTTGTCACAGTAATATCATCAGGCAAAAAAGAATTTATAGCATAAGGAACTTTTTCAATAGGAATAGATGTTTCTGTTTTTAATAAAGCCGCCTGACCAAGAGCATGAACTCCTGTATCGGTTCTGCTAGCTCCCCTTACCTCAATATCTTTTTTCATAAGCATTGAAAGAGCTTCTTCCAATCTCTGCTGAACAGTTATTTGATTTTTTTGCCTTTGCCATCCAAAATAATTTGTTCCGTCATAAGAAATAGTTAAAAGTATATTCATCAAAAAATATCCTCCAATATAAATTTCATAAAAAAATCACTGTTTGTAAAACAAATAACCGCAATAAAAAGAATTCCAAAAAACAAAGCAAAATAATCAATTTTTTTAAATTTAAGAATATTAAGAGACGTTCTATTAATATCTCCTCTGTAACATCTTGCTTCCATAGCCATAGCAAGTTCATCGGCACGTCTGAAAGCCGACACAAATAAAGGCACAAGTATAGGAATAAAAGCGTTTGCTTTTTTTCTTATTCCTTTTTCAGCAAAATTAGCTCCTCTTGCCATCTGAGCTTTTTTTATTTTTTCAACCTCTTCAATTAAAGTAGGTATAAACCTTATGGCTATAGTCATCATCATAGCAATATCATGAGCCGGAACACCTATTTTTGAAAAAGGTTTTAAAATTCTCTCAATAGCGTGAGTAAGCTGAATAGGAGACGTTGTAAAAGTAAGAAGAGACGATGCGGCAGTTAAAAAACCAAGTCTGCAAATCATCTGTAAAGAAAGCCATACCCCATCAGAAGTAAGCTTAAAAAAATAAAACTCAAAAATTACCCGACCGCTTTCAATAAAAAACATATTAATAATAACAGTAAATAAAATAATAAATAAAAATCCTTTTAACCCTTTTAAAATAAATATAAACGGAACTGTACTCAATTTTATCACAATTCCAAGAAGAATAGCTGAAATCATATATCCAAAAAAATTCTCAGAAAAAAACAATCCAAAAATAAAAAGAAACAAAAATAAAATTTTCATACGAGGGTCAGTTCTGTGAATAATTGATTCTGAAGGATAATATTGACCGATAGTAATTTTCAAAAAAGTCACAGCCTTTCTTTAAAGAAATCAACCGCGTCAGAAACAGTATAAATATTGTCAGGAACCGAAATTCCTCTTTCAATAATTCTTTTAAAAACAGAATTTACAGCAGGTGGAAATATTCCTGTTTTTTCAGAAATAATATTTTCTGAGAAAACTTCCTGACATCTGCCCTGAGTTAAAATCTCGCCATTGTTCATAACAATAATCCTGTCCGAAATTTCGCAGACTTCTTCCATACTATGAGAAATCATAATAACTGTCATATCAAATTTATCCCGCATATCTTTTATGTGATAAAGAATTTCATCACGTCCCTTTGGGTCAAGACCTGCGGTAGGCTCGTCAAGAATAATTACATCAGGCTCCATAGCGATAACTCCGGCAATAGCCGCTCTTCTTTTTTGCCCTCCCGAAAGTTCAAAAGGCGATTTTTCAAACAATTCCTCGCCTATTCCTACTATTTTAAAAGCTTTAATAACTTTTAGTTTTGCCTCTTCTTCAGAAAAACCCATATTAACAGGACCAAACATAGCATCTTTAAAAACTGTTTCATCAAAAAGCTGATGCTCAGGATATTGGAAAACAATACCTACTTGTTTTCTTATATTTCTAATATTAAAACCTTTTTCCCATATATTTTTTCCGTTAAAAAAAATTTCACCGCTCGTAGGTTTAATAAGTCCGTTTAAAGTTTGTACAAAAGTGCTTTTTCCTGAACCTGTCTTACCTATCAAAGACACTACTTCTCCTTTAAAAATATCAGCGTTTATATTTTTAAGAGCCTTTCTTTCGAAAACGGAATTTTTATTGTATACATAGGACATATTTTTTATTTCAATTATTTTATTGTTAAAAACTTTATGCTTTTTAGTTTTGTTATAACTCAAATCCGTAAGTTTATCTCTATTTATATTGTTAATAATATAATCTACAAATTCATAATCATAAATAATATTTTTATCCACATCAAAACCATATTTTCTCAATCTATATCCTATATCCGCTCCAACAGGCAAATCAAGACCAAGATTCTTTATTTTTTCAGAGTTTGAGAAAATTTCTTTTGGACTTCCTTTTAAAATAATTTTTCCCTTTTCCATAACAAAAATTTTATCAGCAAAAAGAGCTTCTTCCATAAAATGGGTAATCAATATAATGGTAATCCTTTCTTTTTTATTAAGGGTTAAAATAATGTCCATTATTTTTTTTCTTCCCACAGGGTCAAGCATAGCCGTAGCCTCGTCAAAAATAATACATTTAGGTTTCATTGCTATAATTCCGGCAATCGCGACCCTCTGTTTCTGCCCGCCTGAAAGCAAATGAGGAGCTGTTTTGGCATATTCCTTCATATCAACTGCGGTAAGAGCATTTTTTACTCTTATCGCAATTTTATCGCTCTCTACTCCTATATTCTCAATACCAAAAGCAACGTCTTCCTCAACAACCGTAGCTACAATTTGATTATCCGGATTTTGAAAAACCATACCGACATTTTTTCTTATATCCCATATATTTTTATCATCCAACGAATTTAATCCATTTATATTTACCTCTCCAGAAGTTGGTTTAAATAAAGCGTTTAAAATTTTAGCTAGTGTGGACTTTCCTGAACCATTGTGTCCCAAAATTGAAATAAACTCACCTTCAGCAACCTCAAAATCAATATTATCAACCGCAAAATGCTTGTCATATAAATAATTATCATCTATACAATTATCTTTGTTATTACTTATATCTTCTTTTGAATAACAAAAGCAAACATTTTCGCATTCAATAAACTTCATAAAATACC